>CAZGGQ010000037.1:0-52223 GCA_964525285.1 uncultured Chitinophaga sp. | reverse complement strand
ATCATTTTCTTGATAAAAGCAAAGAATTTGGCTTAATTCCGACTCTCATTGAAAAAATAAGCAGGTAAACCCTGCTGATTAGTTATGAGCCTGGCATTGTCCCTGTGAAAACCTGCTTACTGACCCACATTTATTTTAACCGGTAATACACATGGTTATGAGAATCAATTGGAAGCAATTGAAGCCCATCATTAAATCGGCTGGCTGCCAGGGTAAGCAATACCTCTCTGTGATTGACGAAGATGGCAATATTCTGCTGGCCAATGCAAGAATGCAAAAAGAACTGAACCTGAAAAACCCCCGGCAGGTAATGAGTAATTTTTTTGATCTGCTGCATCCCGTACATATTGAAGACTTCAGGAATGCGTTGCGGGATTCTGTGAAAAAAAAGAAGCCGTACTCTATGGAATTTTACCTGAAGAATGGCCGCTATCATCCCATGAAATGGCAGGTAAGCTATCTGCCCCGTAAGGACAAAGCTGTAAAAACTTTTATCTGTTCAGGAACGTTGGCTGCGGCTGACACGGTTGTTGATAAACAAATATCCCCTGTTAATACTGTGGAAGAAAGTGCATTTAGTGCTTTCATGAAAAATACTCCCGACTTGTTATGGGTGGTGGATGAATATGCCAGTTTGATCTATGCCAATCATTCTTTTTTAAAATACTTCAGACTGGATGAAACGGCATTACATAAAAAAATTGCTGAACTCTTACCGCTGGCTGTTGCTGATGCACTGTATGAAAAACACCTCAAAGTGCTGCAGACCTGTATGCCTCTTGAAATAATGGAAAAAGGAAGATCAGCCGACGGAACAATTGCCCTTTTCCGGATCAATCTTTTTTTAGCCGTTGACGCCTGCGGTAAAAAAATGGTGGCCGGTATCGCCACCGATCAGTCAGAAAAGAACAAGGTGGAAAAAAAACTGGAAGCGGCCAATGAACGGTTAACGCAGATAAGCCGCATTACTTCCGATGCTATCTGGGAGTGGGATATAAAGACCGGTGAAATAATACGGAATGAAAAACTGGCAGAACTGACAGGGTTTCTTCCCGGAGATCAAAAAGGTTTGGCATGGTGGCTTGGCCGGGTGCATCCGGATGACAGGGACCGGCTGTCGGATACATTAAAAGAAGTGACAGATAACAACCTGCTGTCGTGGAAAAGTGAATACCGGTTTTTATGTGCAGATGGTGAGTACAAACACATGCTTGACAGGGGCTTTGTCATTTATTCAAATGGCTTGCCAGTAAAAATGATTGGCTCGCTGAACGATATTACCAGTGAGAAGCTTATGGAAAACCTGCTGCTGGAAGAAAAATTGCGTCAGTATAAAATCATTTCTGAAAATACGATGCGGGTGGAGGAGCAGGAACGCACCCGCCTTGGCCGGGAAATGCATGATAATGTGAACCAGATACTTTCTATTATCAAGATGTTTGTGGGACTGCTTACTCCTGCAAACGCTGAAGAAGAAGAAATAAAACAAAAAGCCATTGAGTATAGCATAATGGCCATTGAAGAAATACGCAAATTGTCAAGGGAGATGGTGGCGCCCCAACTGGATGGCGAATCACTGACCAGTCATATCCGCAAAGTGATAACCGATATAGAACTTTCAACTGACCTGAAAATAAAATTCACTCATGATGCCGAAAACGAACTGCTGAGCCCCGGAAAGAAACTTACCCTGTTCAGAATTGTGCAGGAGCAGCTCAAGAATATTCTTAAATACAGCCAGGCAAAAAAGGTAGATATTTTTTTACGATGCAATAATAATAATGTCCAGCTGATTGTGAAGGATAATGGTGTGGGATTTGATATGCAAAAAACAAACAGTGGAATAGGTCTTGCCAGTATAAGAGACAGGGCAAAGTTCTATAACGGGAAAACGGAAATACAATCAGCGCCGGGTCAGGGTTGTCAGCTTACCGTTAATATCCCGTTGCAGGGTTAAATTTTCTTTGGCAATATAGTATCACACATATTTACCCCCCTGGGAAAAAATAATCTTGTAAGCACAAACCATTATTATAAAAATAATAAGCCTCAAAATACTTTTACTACTTACAATTTTCATTTTTCTGATACTTTAGGAACTATTTTTATAAAACCAACGTATGAAAAACATTATTATGAAATTATTTTTACAAAGAACCACTACTTTGTTCTTTTTATTTATTTCTTTTTTTTCACAAGCACAGGTAACGAACACCTATACCACATCCACTACATGGACCGTACCTGCTACTGTTACTACTATTTCCATTAAAGTGTATGGCGGCGGGGGCGGTACAGGTGGCCAGGATTGTGGTGCCGGCTGCACTAATGCCGCTGCAGGCCCCGTTGGTTATGTAGTTGCCAACTATACCGTTACTCCGGGCGATGTGGTTGGTATTTACCCCGGTGGCAAAGGGGCTAATGGATCTAACAATGTTAGCGGGAGCGGTGGAGGAACCGGTGGCACTGATACATATACATCTGCGAATTATAATGGAGGCAATGGTGGAAATGCAGGAAGCTCGGGTTCATCCGGCGGCGGTGGTGGCGGTGGCGCTGCTTCCATAGTAGCCATTAATTCAACAATAAAAATTGTTGCGGGTGGAGCCGGTGGTGGTGGTGGAATGGCTAACCTGGCAAATTCGGGGCTACCCGGCAGTTCATCAACTTCTTCCAATAGCACTAATACCGGAGGTAATGGAACTACACCCGTTGGAGATGGCGGCGGTGGCGGCGGTGGTGGTGGTGGCCAGTTTGCATCAGCAGGTGGCGGTGTTCATGCGGCCGGTGGTGAAAGTGCAGGCGACGGAGGTTTTATTGGTGCTAACTCTGTGAATGGGGCTAGCGCTGTTACAACGAATGGAAACATTGCCTGGATCAATACCGGACAAATTGAAATTACTTACACAACAACACTGCCTGTAACCTGGTTAAGCTTTACTGTTACCAGGCAAAACAATAATACCGTTGTACTAAACTGGAGCACAGTAACAGAGCAGAATACAAAGGATTTTGGAGTTCAGCACAGCATAGATGGCATAAACTGGAGGACCATTGGCGTTGTGTTAGCAGCAGGTAATACCAATACGGTACAGCAATATAGTTTTGTTGATCAGGGTACGGTGAACGGTTTAAATTATTACCGTTTGCAGCAGCGTGATGCGGATTATCAAATAAAATACAGTAAGGTTATTTCAGTTGATTTTTCAAATGCAGCACCCCAGTTGAAAATTTATCCTAACCCAACCAGCAGCTGGATAACAATAACTACTGACAGAAATTTGAATAATGCCGGCGTTAAATTGATTGGTTTAACTGGTCAGACAGTAATAGAGAAAACAAATATATCGGGCAGCAACTGCAGCTTGGATATTTCCGGACAGCCCGCTGGTATATACATTATAGAAATTAATGATGCCGGAAATATTTCCAGAATTAAGTTTCTTAAAAATTAATCTGAAAATACGAACCTCTGCAGCAGTGATGATAAAAATTTCTTACCAGAAAATGCCGGAGATGTTTTCATCCCCTGACACAGTAACAAGTGTATATTCAGGCAGGATAGGAGGAGATGCAGGCAGCGAATAGCTGAGCCCGGGAAAGTAACTGTCCCTGTTCAGGATTGTGCAGGAGCAACTCAAAAATATTCTTAAATACAGCCAGGCCAATCATGTTGAAATACTCCTGCAGAGTAAATATGATACTACAGAGTTTATAATAAAAGATAACGGCATCGGTTTCGATACGAAGAAAACAAATAGCGGAGTCGGTCTTGCCAGCATAAAAGACAGGCCAAAGTTTTATGTAGGAAAAACAGAAATACAATCAGCGCCGGGTCAGGGTTGTCAGCTTATGGTCAGCATTCCTTTGCAGGGTTGAGTGATATTGTATTTTTTCAAAAAACATTTAAGACTTTAATGTCTTAAATCAGCATTATCAAGACTGGCAGGCTAAGTGTTTCTGCTGATAAATGAAAAAAAAAAATACAGGACAAACTACCTTAGTCTTTTTCCCGTTAAGCCCCTGAAGCAAAATGTAAAAACGATTATGCTGCAGCATTTAATAAAATCCATCCTTTATGAAAAAAACTTTATTCTTTATCGGGCTCATTATTTTTATCAATTCGTTTTGTACCCGGCTCAGGGCACAATGCAGCATTTCAAACCTGGCAATTGAACTTAAATCCGCCGTCCCTGTTGCAGGCGGTTGCCATGTAATTTTTGATTTCAGCTGGAACCAGGAAGTAAACAGCGGGAATAAATTTGCTTATTTACATTTATGGAGAGCAAGTCAATACCCGGATCTATTGGCAAACGGGACTGCTTATACCAATCCGCCAGATTATCCCACGGGAACTGATCTTGTAGATGCACTGGCAACAATTGTTATAGACAATAACGGAACTGCCACTCCGGTAATTGGCGCTGCTTATCATCCGGAAACATCTGTTCCCATACTTACCACAGGCCTGTCTGTACTTAAAGAACCTATTAATACATCTATCGAAAGAATGGTTATAAGAAATATCCAGCTGATAATTCCGGATTGTACAGGCTCTGGTATTACCGGCGATATATGGGCAAGCCAGGCATCCAATGGAAAAAATGTGCATTGCGTCAGTTCCAATGTTTCAGTGGTTATAGGTAATCCCCGGATATCAGGTTTATTATATTGCCCTATTCCCCGCCGGTATAGCGTACAGATCAGCAATCTTGCTACAAGCCCAATATCTGTTTCATATAATATTTTTATTGATGAGGGTGACGGTCTTTTTGAACCTTTTACACACGACCTGAAAATTACTTCAACTCCCGTTGGGCCTGTAACTATTGCAGAAAACGGTACCTATCAGTCAGGCATTCAATCATACCTTCCCTGGTCGGGGCAAAAACCTTATTCGGATCATGGATTATGGGTAGATGTGACAACAGTTGGTACGCCAAATAATACTATTTTCCTTATCGAAAATAACTGCATACCACTACCTGTGAAGTTCATATCATTTACTGCCAGGCGAAATGGCTCCATGATAAACCTGGACTGGCAAACAGGTTTGGAACAAAATAATACAGGCTTTGAAGTGCAGCGAAAAATGGGAACAGGTAATTTTGAGACCATTGCTTTTGTTCCCACTCAGGCAACAGGAGGTAATAGTGAGGTTACATTGAGTTATAGTTACAGCGACTTCAACAATAGCAGCACAATAACTGAATACAGGCTAAAGCAAATTGATATCGACAGGCAATCAACTTATTCAGATGTTAAGGCAGCTAAAGGTATTGGTCAGCGAGCCAGCATCATTATTTATCCTAATCCATCCAGTAACGGAGAAGTACATATTTTATTAGATGACCTGAACATCATGCACAGTATATCAGTTATTGATATGAGTGGGAGAATAATTAAACAATGGGATGCGCATGATGACACTTATTTCACTGTTTCCAACCTGGCGCCGGGTTATTATATTTTAAAATTTGTGGATCATGCAACTGACAAAGTAACTTTGCGTAAATTTATAATAAGTCGTTAGGGAATCCAATATCTGTTTACGCCGCAATAAAAAAGGATACAAGCTCCGGAGTGCTATCTATTACGGGCTGCTTTTCTTTGCTCCTGTCTTTTGTGCCAATGTGTTGCAGGTGATGAAGGCCAATTTTACTTAAGTAGAAGCAGTTATCCGGCATTCCATATTTTCCATCTTTCTTCTGCCTCCGGTATCAGCATTTTTTCACCATTCTTTCTTACCGCATCTCTCCCCTCACCTTTTGCAACCTCAATTCCATTTTTGCCATCTTTGTCAAAAACTACTTGCATGCGAATATGGATAAAACTTACCGGGACATTTCTTTTTTTTAATCTTATTTGTTTAATTCTTCCGGCGCAGGACTGCTCTAAATTCAGTATCACCCGGCAATCACAAATACAAGCTTCCTGCAACGCCATTACTTTAACCATGCTGCATGACCAGCAGGACAGGCCATATTTATATGTGGCTAATAAAGAAGCCGGATTAAAAATATACGATGTAAGCAATCTGAAAAAGCCAATGCCGGTTGCTGCCGTTTCCAGCAAATCATTTGCATCTCTGCATGTAATGAACCTTACACAGGATGACAACTATGTTTACCTCGCTATCGGTAATCATTTCAACAACAAACAATCACCAGGCATGGCCATTGCTGATGTAAGCGATCCTGCCAAACCTGTTCTTATTTCTTACTGGACACTTCCCTCCTCTTCAGGTGGCAGTGGTATTGTAAAAGTGCAGGACAACTACGCTTATCTTGGCGCTATGGGAAATGGTTTGATCATTCTTGATATCAGCGATAAAACAAAAATCAAATTCATTTCGCAATTTATACCTGCTATTAATTATCCCGATCCAAAACCAAAAAAATCCTTATTCAATGCAAGAGGTATGCAGGTAAAGGATGATCTTGTTTACCTGTGTTATGATGCAGGCGGTTTACGTATCATTAATACCAAAGACAAAACAAAGCCGGTTGAGATCGGGCGCTTCTCCAACCCCGTGATGAATGGCAAGCCCAGAGCCTATAATAATATTGTAGTTGATGATGGGCTTGCCTATATCACCGTTGATTATTGCGGCATGGAAATTCTGAATGTAAAGGATCTGGCAGATATTAAATCAATCGGCTGGTGGAATCCTTATGGCTGCCCCCGTAACAACTGGTTCAGCAGTCCGGTGCATGCCAATGAAATTGCCTATAACAAAGACTGTAACCTTGTATTTATATCAACCGGTAAAAGCGACCTTGATATTATCAATGTTTCCAACCCTGCTGTCCCGGTACTTTGCAAAGAATTTGGCGGTCCAACAAACGGAATGGGTACCTGGGGCGTAAGTTTATACAAAGACCAGGTGTATCTTTCTTATACCTGCGCATTCATTCCTTTTTCTTCCAACTGGACGGGAGTGAAAATACTAACTCATGAAAATTGCAGGTAACTGAATTAACTGGCAGCCCGCCAAACGAGGAAGACATTGACAAGGGCATATATGGTAATGAAAGAAAAAAATGCCCACCTGTCAAGCCTTAATGATTTTTTTCTTTTTGCTTCATCGCCTGATTCGTACAGGTAGAGTGAAATAATGATGACACCAACGATCAATAGTATAAAGGTGAAAGTAAGGTTATGCACATTATCCATTAATGTATTGGTGGTGGAGGTCGGCACTATTGATTCAACGATGTATTTGTTTCCAATCGCTGCAAATAATCCGCCTACACATAAACCAAACCTTGAATCCTGGTTTTCTGATGATACAAAGAATACGAGGCAGGCGATGAGGAATGCCACATAGGCGCCGGTCAGCATTTTGGCCAGCATCAGCCAGGAATTGTTTCTCCGTATTACGAGTTCGGCCACCACCCGTGGATAACTGCTGCTGCCATTGAGTGCAGGATTTCCGTAGGTTGTCTTGTAGGTCCGTTCATCAGCTCTTACTTTAAATGATTCTATCCGCCATTCTTTGGAGTTAAAGGAACAATCAACTTTTGAGTTAGCCGTATCAGCTACATACACAAGTTGTGAGGCATCATATTTGGCATCTTCCAGTTCTAACCGCAAATGTTGCTCATCAAAAGGGAATTTTGATACATCCCACTGATACATTACCTGTGCCTTGCACTTTTGTGCAGCCCAGTTGATCTCTCCTTTTTTCTCAAGACTGTAATGACTGAAGTCAGCCGTCTTGCTGTTAGGAAGTTCAAGTGCATCGTCAAATTTCAGGCTGTCATTTTTGTAATTCATCCATATCCAGAAATCAGCCATAAAGCTTTTGTCCTGGAGGTTGAAGTCGTAAACATTATTGAGGTACAATCCCAGTTTGCAGGTATCCTGCTGGGCCATTACCAGGTTGCCGGCAAATAATAAAAAGGCGAACAGCAGTGTCCGGGTTTTCATATGGGTGGATTTTTCCGATAGCCTGTGTCTGTCGAAGGCGATCAGGATGGTTTTTTATCTATTGGTTGTTATCAAACGCAGTGGGCTGTATTAATAGTATTGGCTTAATGCTAACCCTTGTTTTTACTAAAGGAATACCATTAATAATGGGCCCCGAATAAAAAAGCTGCCCGAAGACAGCCTTTTATATGTGCAGTTGGTATCAGTTATCAGGCAAATTCTTCTTTTGCGGTTTTACTGTAATCATCGATCAGTTTCCGCTGCAGTTCAAACGGCACCGCTTCGTAAGCCTGGAAACTCATTTTGAATTTGGCCCTGCCCTGTGTGATAGAACGAAGCGACGATGAATAACCATCCATTTCCGCCAATGGAACTTTGGCAATCACTTTCTGAAAATGTCCTTCGCTATCTATCCCCTCAACAATGGCACGGCGGCTTTGCAGATCACCCATTACAGCGCCTGTGAGATCATCTGGGCATAATACTTCTACATGATAGATCGGTTCCAGTATCTGCGGGTCAGCCTGCTGAAAGGCCTGTCGGAAGGCCTGCAAGCCGGCGATCTTAAATGATATATCATTGCTGTCAACCGGGTGCATCTTGCCATCATACACACATACCCGGATGTCCCTTGCATAAGAACCGGTGAGGGGCCCGTTGTGCATTTTCTCCATCACTCCTTTTAATACGGAAGGCAGGAACCTTGCTTCGATAGCGCCGCCAACAATACAATTATAGAAAACAAGCTTGCCCCCCCAATCCAATTCATGTATATCACGGCCTCTTACGTTCAGGTCTGCTGGTTCGGGCATGCCTTCATACCAGGGTTCTATGCGCAGATACACTTCACCAAACTGACCGGAGCCGCCACTTTGTTTTTTGTGGCGGTAGTTAGCATCGGCCATTTTACGGATCGTTTCCCGGTAAGCTATCTTTGGTTTCACAAATTTTACTTCTAATTTATGCTGGTGCTCAATTTTCCATTTGGCAACTGCCAGGTGCATATCACCCTGGCAATGTATCAATGTCTGTTTTAATTCAGGAGAAACTTCAACCAACAAAGTCGGATCTTCTTCCCGCAACTGGTGCAAAGCCTGTGATAGTTTTTCTTCTTCGCCTTTTTTTACCAGTTCAATCGCCACGGTCATATTGTGAGAAGGAAATTGAATGGGGGGCAGTTCATAGTTTTTCCCTTTTGTATGAAGGGTATTGTTGACATGCGTATTTTTTAACTTCAACGTAGCGCCGATATCGCCTGCCACCAGTTCGTGGATTGTTGTCCGCTTATTTCCTTCTACCAGGAACAACTGGTTTATTTTCTCCGTAACGCCGGTACTTTCATTCTCCAGTTCCATCCCGATCTTTATGGTGCCTGAATACACTTTAAAGAAAGACATTTCACCCACATGGGGCTCTGAAATGGTTTTGTAAATAAAAATACAGGCAGGTCCGTTGGCATCGCAGGATAGTTTATCTCCGCTGATTGTTGTTTGTGCCGGCATTTCATTGGCGCTGGGGCAAACGTTATCAATAAAGCCCATCAGCCTTCCGCTACCCATATTTCTTTCAGCAGATAAACAAAACAGCGGGAAAAGGTCATGGTTGATCATGGCCTTCTTCATTCCCATTTTCATTTCATCTTCCATCAGTTCACCCTTGTCAAAATAAATTTCCATCAGGCTTTCATCATTGCTGGCAATGGCTTCAATCAGTTCCTTATGCAAATTCTCCGCTTTTGCTTTTTCGTCATCGGGTACCGGCATTTTTTCAGGCTTGCCGCCGCCTTCTTTAAATTTATACATGACCATCCGCAGCACATCAATGATCTCGTGAAAACCGGCGCCGGTCTGGTGAGGATATTGCACCACCACTACATTATTTCCGAAATGAGACTTGGCATCCCGGACGGTTTTGTCAAAATCCGCATTATCATCATCCAGTTTGTTTACCGCAAATATCATGGGGGTTTTAAACTTATCCGTATAATCCCAGATAACATCTGTTCCAACTTCCACTCCCATCACCGCATTCAAAAGCATAACGCCTGTGTCGGCCACCCTTAATGCAGAAATTACTTCGCCGGTAAAATCATCATAACCGGGCGTGTCAAGAACATTGATCTTATACCCCCGCCATTTTGTGTGCAGGAGCTTGCTAAAAATAGAATTACCACGTTCCTGTTCCAGTTCGTGGTAATCTCCAGTGGTATTCCGTTCGGCTATGCTGCCGCGGCGGGTTATTATTCCGGCTTCATATAGCATGCACTCCGCTAAGGTGGTCTTACCTGATCCGGCATGGCCCAGCAAGACAATATTTTTTACATGTGAGGTATCAAATTCAGGCATAACAATCTGTTTTAGGGATAAAAGATAACTTGTCTTTGAATTTAATGGGGAAAGTCAAGAGACAATAGGCAATGGGCAATCGGCAATCGGCAACGTCTTTTGCCAATTGTAAATTGTCTATTGTTTTACGGCGTTCGTTTCAGAAAAGCATCGAATTCGCTACGCAGATCCTCCAGGGTTTGTTCCAGCGACTGGTACTCACCATGCAATTCTTCATGCCGGGCTATGCTGTCTTCATTAGCCATGCCATTAAAAGCCGCTTTTTCAAAATTAATTTTTCTGTCATGCGCTTTAATAGCCTGCTTGAGGTCATGAATGTTGATAAGCTGAATGTGAAACTGGTTGTGGAGATGTTCTACGTCATGTAACTGTTCTTTGGAGAGTGGCTGGCCTGCTACCTGCCGGAGTTTTGCTTCGTGGTTATTGAATTCTTCACGATAATTACGAAGCTGGTCTCTCCATGCATTGCACTCTCCGGAGAGCTGTGAGATGTCTACCTGAACCATGGGATTAAAAATTTAAAAGATTAAAAAATAAAGAACCTTTCAATTTTCCCTGGGGTAACGGATTGCAGATTATGGGTAAATGGTCAGTGGTAAATTAAGTCCAATTTGCTGAAAAAACAAACAATTATGCCCTGTTTTTATAAAAAAAAATGCACAGGCCGGAGCCTGCGCAAGGTTTAATTGAATGTTTATGAAGAATACTATTATTTCAACCTGATTTTCAGATTAAACTGACCAGTGGTTACATCTTTTGGGGCCGTCACGCCGATAACAATATTGTAGGTGTTTTGAGTAGGGTTCTGAAACTCAATTTTTCTTTCACTGGTTTGTACTTTATTTTTTACCGGCCGGTCCCATTTGTAATCGGCTTCGCAGGTTATGCAACTTGGTAAATCAGGCACAACACGGTGTTCAGTGCCACCCATCATATAACCATAAAGACTGAGATTGCCGTTGGCATCAGTGGGGCTTACTGTTATGGTCATAATAGATCTAGGCGGCATGGTGGTGGCGTACAGCACATGGTTGCCACTGAATTTATAGTTCTGCAATGACACAAAACAGGCATTGGAACTGCTGGCAGCCCAACTCAGGTCTTCCATAATGGCGCCGTTAGCAAGGTCACCTGATGCAGTTACAGAATCTTTGGGTTTGCTTTCAACAGGTGTTACATTTGATGGCCATTGGGCCAACGTCAATAATGGTACTGCCATTATCATCATTGCGAGATAGATTGTTTTTTTCATGTTGTTTATTTTTATATTAGTGGTTATTTTGGTACACTGACTCTACCTGATTTTTCATCCTCAACACCGGAAACAAGTTTCCCCATTTCATACAGCTCCCATCGTAATTTATAATACCCCGGCATGTATGGGCCCTTCACTTTATACCTGACTTCAAAATACTTATGAGGCTCTATTACGTCCGAACCTGTTGGATAAATCCCATTATTAGGCATCAGACCTGCAATTTGAGGAGAGGAGTTGCCTCCAGGCTTTGAGATAATGTGACACCGGATTTCAACCTTTGATGCAGAGGTCCAGTTACATTCTCCTGTGTTGTATACTCTGACAACGACATCATAATCCTTATTATATACCATCTCTGTTGGGAAAGTTGTTACATCCATAGTGCCCTGAACATCACAATCGGCAGGATTTATGGTAACCGTAACATGTTTCTGGTATTTTGCACCAAATGCTGCTCCCCCGTTGGTCATCTGCCATTGCAGAATATAGTCTCCCGGAATGGAAGGCCCTATTATGTTATATTCAAACTCAGCAAATTCTCCGGCATCCACCTGTCTTTCTGTTGCCTGTACATAACCATCACCCGGAACAAGTTTATCCCTTTCCCTGTTACTCGAAGAGGGGAATGATATACAAACAACTCTAAGTTCAACCTTATTTGTTTGGGTTATCCAATCGCAGCTGCCTGTGTTTTTAACGCTGATGGAAACGGGAAATTTCTTTCCGGCTAGTACCTTGGTAGGCATTTTTATATCACCTGAAGTAATAGCGGCTAGCAATTTGCAATCTTTTTCGTCCAACGTTTTGTTAATGACCGTAATGTCTTTCTGAACTTTAGCCCCAAAAAGTTTTGAATGTTTATAAACTAATTGAAATTGCAATACATACTCACCAGCTATTCCCGGGCCTTCAATTTCATAAATAAATTTTCCATATCCTGTTTTACTGTCTACTTCCGTTCTGTCCATTTTAATATCCCCATTCGTAGTCAGCATTTCTTCCTGGGCATTTGTTGTACCGGAAGGCCCCCTGGCAATGGTAACCCGCAAAGCGACCTCGCTATTTCTCCAGTCGCACTCACCTATATTATACACGGTTAAACTCACCTGGTCTTTTTTTCCTGTGTGAATTAAATCTGCAAGGTGTACGTCTGAATTATTGATTTTGGAATTCAGGTTTGTACATTGGCCTATTACTTGTTGCATAAAACCAATGGTTAAAGCAAGAAGGAGTATTTTATGTTTCATACATACATGTTTTTTTTCTGACTGCATAAAAATAAAAGACTGAACAGTGTACTTATTCACCCCTCCGGGTGATTTTACCGAAAAGCCTATTTGACCATTAATGCCCGCAACCTGATAATGACTCCATACCGGGTATTGGCATCCAGTTTCAGATAAATGCTCTTCAGGTGGGTTTTGACTGTGTTTATTGAGAGAAATAGTTTTTCTGCAACCTGGTTATTTGTAGTGCCATCATAGATAAGTAGTACTATTTCGTATTCCCTGTCGCTGAGGGGCGACAATAAATGACGGTTGATCTTTTCCATAGCCAGGGCAGGCATTTTCTTATTGATGTCAGCGGCATGATTGGAAATAGCAATTTCTAAAGATGCCAGTAATGTTTTCTCATTAAAAGGCTTGACAATATAGCCGCTTGGGTTAACAGCTTTGGCTCTTTGCAAAGTTTCCTTATCAGAATAAGAAGTAAGAAACAAAAAGGGCAACTGGTATTGCTGGTTGATGCGGTTGGCTATATCTATCCCATCCTCTTTGCTCTCAAGATTTACATCCAGTATCGCAGCGTCAGGGGTATTATTTTTTAATTGTTCGTTGGCTTCTGTACTGTCATAAGCAATTCCGCTAACCTCAAAATCCGCATTGTCGAGGTACATGGAAATATTTTCGGCAATTACCGGCTCATCTTCCACAATTAATATCCGCAGTTTACTCATACAAGGTTATATTTAGTGATCTGCATTTCTACTACAGCGCCGTTGTTATTATATACATTCAGTTTAGCTTTTAGTTTTTGTGCAAAAGCCCTGATCATCTTCATGCCAAATGATTTACCATCTTTAACATTTATCCCTTCAGGATAACCGGTTCCGTTATCGCTTACTTTCAGCAAAAGATGTTCCGCTTCTTCTTTCAGTACGATGCATAATTCACCCTGCTGCCCTTCCCTGAATGCATATTTCAGCGAGTTGCTTACCAGCTCATTCAACACAAGCCCTACAGGGATCATCGTGTCCACATCCAAATTCAAATCATCTATTTGTGTTTTCACTTTTACTTTTTCATTAGTAATATTGTAAGAATCACAAAGGCTTTGCAACAGGTTACTGATATACTCTTTTGTTCTGATGCCTTTGATATTCCCCTCACTGTAAAGATTCTGATGAATGAGAGCCATACTTTGCACCCGGTTCTTACCTTCCTTCACGGCTTCACTGGCCTGGTTGTCGGCGATAGTCATGCTTTGTAAATCAAGCAGGCTGCTGATCACCTGTAAATTGTTTTTCACCCGGTGGTGGATTTCTTTCATCAGTACCTGCAAGTCATCGGACTGTTGCTGAATGACGCCATTTTTTACACTTTGCTTTCTGTATTGAAATAAAATAATTCCGGCTGCCAGTAAAAGCAATATGGTTCCCCCAATTAAAATCCGGCGTAGATTTCTTTCTTTCACCAGTTCACCTGCTTTTAGCCTGTTCTCTCTGCCAAGTGCTGCATTCAAAGCTGCCTCATTTTCCTTTTCTCTTGTAACAGACAAACTATAGAATTTTTCGCTGCTCACAACTGAATCCATTAATTCATTTTCTCTTGTCAGTGACTGTTGTACTTCTGCTTGCCGGAGCAATTCAATATTCGTCAATTTTTTTTGTGAGTTCAATAAGGCGATGACTTTAATATCTAGTTCTTTCTGAGAGTTTAACAGGGCAATTTCTTTTCTCGCCAGTTCATTATTCGAATATAACAGTGCAATCTCCTTTTCTTTTTTTTCAGCCTGGTACTTTGTATCCAGGTTCATAGCCAGCTCTATATTTTGCTTGCTGGTAATACTATCCTTTAAAGCAAAAAGCCTGTCTGCCATTTCGCCGGCTTCCTTAATTCTTCCTGTTTTTTTTAAAAGCCTGTATGCTATTTTGGAATATATATATAAATCGCTGCTATTACTTTCTTTCGCCGACAACGGGATATTTTCTTCAATATATTTTAATGCTTCATCAAAGCGACCTTCCTTCTCATACAATGCCGCTATTTCTTCGTTCACCAGGGACCCGTTGACAATAAAACTTTCAGTGAGTAATTTGTTTCTTACATTTTTTAAAAACTCCACTTTGGTTTCCAGTTTGGTTTCTTTGTCCCAGTCAATGTACAAAAAACTATGTACAGGGTCTTTTGTAAAATCTTTACTGGCTGCTTTAATAAACTCCTGTTGCTCATTGAGCAGCAATGCAAACTTTTCCGGTTTATTTCTTTTATAATAAAAATTAGAAAGGTTATACATGGTAAGACCATGATCCCGGCGGATTCTTTTTTCTTTGGTAATCTGATACGCTTTTTCATAATATTTTCCCGCTTCTGTAAAATTATCTGCCGAAGCAAAAAAGGCCCCCATTTCCACATAAGTCAGCCAGCGACGGTAGCTGTTATGCATACTGCTCAGGTCCTCGCTTTTCCTGAAATAAAATAAAGCAGAATCTGTATCATTTAATTTTGCATGGCACTTGGCCAGCAGAATGAAGCAGGAATTCAGGTTATGATAATGAAAAGTTTTATCCAGCCAGGTCTTCGCATTCCACAAATAAGTTAATGCTGGTATCGTCTGGGCCTGCATGACAGCCAAATTGCCCTTCTCTACATAATACATGCTGATAAGGGTATCATTCTGTGTTCGTAAGGCTAAAGGCATCCCTGCTTCCAGCCATATTGCAGCGCTGTCGAATTTTGCCCTTTGAAAATATTTTCTTGCATATTTAAAAATACTATCGGTTTTTTGCTGATCTGTAAGGGATGCATTAATAATCCTGTTCATATCCTGCGGCTTCCCGGATAAGTAAGTCATAAAGAGCAGTAATAACAAAATAGTCTTTTTCATTACAGTCATGCAGGAGTCTGAAGTATCGGTAGTGTATCAGTTTGAATTTGTCCACATTTAAACGTCAAAATTAATATGAAAGCTATGTATAAAAATAAAACAGCCCCTAAATTAAAAAAACCCTCTAAAAAGCTATTGAGTCAGTTTAAAGAGTTTACTCGATTCGACAAGTCTAAGCCCCATGTGGTAATTAGTTCCAAAGCTTCCTAATCTCGTTGGCTACTGATCCCCACATTAGTTTAGCATCGTTTTCATTAAAGCAGCCTAAAATTCTATCCGTTAATTTTTCGCTGTAACGAGCAGGAACAATTTTGGCGGGCTTCTCCATAAGATACACAATAATAGCTTTTGATTTCCCCGGTTCTTCGTGTTCTTCCTCTTCGTCAATTTCATCAATTATATGGTGAACCCTATCATATATGTAATTGAAAACTGATTCAAATAAAATTTCTTCCTCAGGCTTATATTTTCCTTCAAACTTATCCCTAATCCATACATCAAATATTACTCTCATTATTAGGCGGCTTTTAGAATGTTCTTACGTGGTTTATATGTGCCTCTTTTCATTGCTTGCGGTTCAGGGATCAGCCGGGCAATATCTTCGACACTCATAAACCTCTTTGTTATTCCTGCTGCCATTGCCGGGGTAATTCTTAGGGTAGTATGCCGCCTTACAAAGTTATAATAAACAAAATGCAATGCAATCGAATAACAATGATTCTCAATTTTCTTGCTAAAGGCATTTGTTAATCGTGTAAATCTTCTCATTCCCATTCTCATAGTTAGGTTTTGACGTTCTACATAGCTTGTAGATATGTGGGCTTCGTCAGGATCGCCGCTAATTACGGTTTTCTTAGAGCCAGTGAATCTTGCGGGAGAGTATTTTTTTTCTGATGTTTTCCCTTCGCCTTCTTTACCGTACAGCTTGACGAGTTGAGCAAAGTCTATGTTATCCCCGAAAGCCTCACCAACGGCATTTAAATAAGCGTGTAGGCCATCACTGGTTAATTGAATATATCCGCTTATCCTGTCCGCTACGTCTTGCATAAATGTATTTGCTGAATCAGCATCCCTATTGCCAACGTGCCAACCAACTATTAATTTTGTATCGGCATCAATAGCAGTCCAAGTCCAAATATCTCCTGCATTTTCCATGCCTACGGGTTTGTTCTTTTCCTTACTGTAAACAAAGCTCCAAACTTCGTCTACCTGTACCCGTTGGCTTTTTACATTCACTACATGGGTATCGTGGAAGTTCCAGCAGGCAGTACCAACTTCAACTAATAATTTAGATACAGTAGTTATGCTCGTATCAGTAATGCGACTGCATGACCGCAAACTATTTCCTTCGACTAACAGTCGGATAATTTGCGCTTTTTTTTCTAATGACAGTGTGTTCATAAAACAAATATAATATAAATGCTTGAACGATCAAGCATATTAACGATATTTATTTTTATGCCTTGTAAGGGTTTGATATACAAGGCACAAAACTTTTTTTGTACGGTCAAGCATTTTTGCTACCTTTGGGGCAGATCATTAAAAAACACATGGTGGAGGTAGTGGGACTCGAACCCACCGGGCGATCTTCTCAAGGGACGGCCCGTCTAACCTGATACCCCCTCCGAATGGGTGTACGAACAGTACACCACATAACAATGAAAAAAGCTCCTTCGGTTTAGCGACCTCTTGGGGGCTTTTTTCATTATATCAATGACAGCAACGTATAAACAGTATTCCCTTCTTTATTCAAATCCTTCCCGTATATCTTATCTCCTGAACTCAATGACGGGGCAACTCCCTTATAAATATCTTTCCATTTATCAGACTTCTTTTCGATTCCCTCAATATCAGCAATAGAGTCTACTATCTGGCGGCTTGTCAATCCAGCAGGGTTTACTGTAAGAACGTATTTGATACGCTGATTCCAGGAGCCGCCCTTAGGATACTTTAATACGTCAGACTTAATGACATTTGACAGTTTCTCTATCATTGTGTCATATTCATTCAGCTTTTTAAATACGTCCTTATGGGCGTTTATTAGCTGAGACTTTTTGGCTGAGAAAAATTCTAACATTTCTCCCGCCTCTGATTGGGTTACAGGTACATTACTTGTAAACATATATTTTCGGTTTAGCGTAGCACAAAGCTACTGGTCTAATACGACCCGAACAAATATATTTTTAGGGCTACTTGTGGAAATAGTAAAATCATTAGCAAACCAAAGTTTAAGATGTTGGGTAAAAGGCATTAAATTTAGGCGGTGAGATTCAGGATAGCAATACGACATGAGAGAAAAAACATTCGCCTAAACGTTGAAAGGGTATTAAAATCCAATGAGTTAGAAAGGTTTGAGGTAACAGCCCGCAACAAAGCCCTAACCATCCAAAGCAATAGGCCGCTACTGATCGCCAAAGGATTAAAGAATAAAAAGCCGGACTATAAATTAATCGCCGGGACTATGCAAAATATCTACATTCTGAATGAAATAATATCGGCAATTCACCAATACATGAAACAATTTCCTGAATAATCAGGAATACTATACCTTTTGACTGACAAAACAATTTGCACATGCGACCTCCCCACACGACCACCGAAGTATGGAATTGTATTTTTTATGTATTATTCCTTATCGCCCTTGCAGTAGGCATTCAGTTTTTTATTGAGTGGATGCTCAACAATGCTTTATTCCCTGCAATAGATTGGTTTAACGGGTTAAAGTTGATGTGGAAACTATTGATCCTATTTTTGGGAGTAACCTTCCTGATATACGCATTAGCTGCCATTGTAGGGCTTCTTCATGCCTTGTTTGTTTTGTTCGTATTTAAAAACCTCCCTCGTAGTTCGGCAGTAAATTGGATTTCGCTAATAATATTTTATGTAAATGTTTTTATATGTATCAGGGCGGTTTATTATGTAGTTCCCTCTTGGAGTTTTTGGTTTGTATTGGAATTTATAGCTTTATGTATATTCTGTTTTGCGGCTAATTATTCCATTCTTTACACGGTGAATAGGGATAAAAAAATAGATAAGATGGCATACTCACTTAGGCAACAATATGGCGATGACTAATCAGCTTTGTGTCCCCAACGTGCAGCAGCAGCCAATTTAGCAATCTCTTTACGCCTCTTAGCGGATAAAGCCTTAGCCCTTGCCGGGCCTCCTTTTTTGCCCCCTATCTTACCTAACGCAACGGCAGCAGGATTTTTTCCATCAGAAGTTAACCCGGTATCTTTAGTATTCCCGGTGGCTAAGTCAACAATGGCTTTAGCTCTTTGGTTGGCATCTTTGGGGAGTTTTTTCTTTTTTATCATAGTCCCACAAAGATATGGAAACTATATGCTTTTTCGTTCAAGCATTTCTTAGGGGATAATTTCAAACTGATACACTACCGAAGTATCTAAAAGTAAATTTATTTTATGATTAAAACTAAATTTAGGGCGCCGGATACCTTTCACCCGTCCGGGTGATTTTGTATCTTAATGAACGGCAGGATAAACTTATATTCGCAGTCCGGATATAGTGAACAGTGATCTCCCAAAGCACCATACAACAGATTCTCGGGCGTCTTGATATTATTGACGTCATCGGCGGTTTTTTAAAACTGAAAAAGCGGGGAACTAATTATATTGGTCTCTGCCCCTTTCATAATGAAAAGACTCCTTCCTTTACGGTATCGCCTTCCAAAGAGATCTACAAATGTTTTGGATGCGGCCGAAGCGGCAATTCCATCAGCTTTATCATGGAACATGAGAAATACAGCTATGTGGATACGCTGAAATGGCTGGCCAATAAATACGGGATAGAGATCGAGGAAACATTTCAAACCGATGAACAAAAGGAAAGCCAGCTTGCAGCAGATGGCCTGTATATCATTAACCATTTTGCACAGCAATTTTTTACCAACCAATTATTTGAAACTGAAGAAGGACAGGATATTGGCCTGAGTTATTTTAAGGAACGGGGTTTCAGGGAAGACATTATCAAAAAATTCCAGTTGGGTTATTCTCCTGAACAGCGGGATGCCTTTACCAAGGAAGCCCTCGCCAAACAATATAACCCGGAATTGTTGATCAAAGCAGGCCTGGTAGCCAATCGCAATGATCAGTTAACTGATAACTACAGGGGCCGTGTTATTTTCCCGGTTCATAATCATAGTGGTAAAATATTGGGTTTTGGAGCCAGGATATTAAAGAGCAATGACAAGGCGCCCAAGTATATCAACAGCCCGGAGAACGAGATTTATGTAAAAAGTAAAATTCTATACGGTTCTTATTTTGCCCGTCAGGCAATTGATAAAGCCGGTGAATGTTTACTGGTGGAAGGCTATACCGATGTTATCTCCCTGCAGCAGGCTGGTATTGAAAATGTTGTTGCATCCGGCGGCACATCACTTACAACAGACCAGTTGAGGCTGATAAAAAAATACAGTAACAATATAACGATTATCTACGATGGCGATCCGGCAGGCGTAAAAGCGGCATTGCGTGGACTTGACCTTGCCCTGGAAGAAGGGCTGAATGTAAAACTGGTTCTTATCCCCGATAATGAGGATCCTGATAGCTATGTAAACAAAGTTGGAGTAACTGTTTTCAGGGATTTTGTGCAGAAAAATAAAAAAGATTTTATTCTTTTCCAACTGGAAGTGGCCCTGAAAGATGCCGGCAATGACTCCACAAAAAAATCGGAAGTAGTGAACCGGATGGCGGAAACTATTTCCAAGATCAACAAGGCAGAAGATTTTACAAAACAACAGGATTATATCAAGCAGTGCTCAGAGGTATTGAAGATTGATGAAAGTGGTTTGCATGCCCTTGTCAACAAATTCATCCGTGACAGAATTTCCACGCTGGAAAGAAGAATGCCCTTTGAAGAAGCCAGGCAACCGGAAGAAAACGCAAGGCAGGCCGAAGAAACAAATTACGATGATGCCACTTTCAATTTATTGTTTAAAGATGATCTGCAGGAACGTGAAGTAGCCCGGATATTACTTGAATACGGGATAAAGAAATGGGATGATTCCCAACTAATAGCCGAACATATTTTTGAAGAATTGGTGGATGACAGCCTGATTGATAACGCTGATGTTGTTCGCCTCATCCATGCATTTAAGAAAATACTTCAAAACAATCCTGCTGAATTGAATAAAAACTATTTCATTTATCACCCGGATACAAAACTCAGCGCCCTGGCAGTTTCCCTGCTTAATTTTCCCTATGAAGAAAGCGAACACTGGCGGAGGGAGTTCAGCCAGGCCAGCGGATATCAAAAGCATTTATTTGAAAAGAATTATGAGGAATTTATAAAAACGGTGGCTAAGGACAATAAAGAAGAATTGATGAGCTATCTGAATATGGATGAAGACAAAACCAACGAAGAGGTGGATTCTGCCATTAATTATCTTAAACTCCGCAAGATCCGGAGGATGTTACTGGAAAACCAGGTTGACCTGGAAAAACAGCACTCGCCGGAAGAGAGTATTATGCTTCACCAGACACATGAACATCTCAAGAAAATGGAAATGGAGCTGACAAGGAAAACGGGAGCAGTCATTCTCAAATGATTTTCTCCAACAGCATATCACTGTAAGACATTTCAATCATATCCTCTTCCCTGATCCCGAATTCTTTTACATAAAATTCGCACTGCTCTTTCAATTGCCCCTGTGCCAGATCAGCCATTATATTACCGGCTTCAA
The DNA here is from genome assembly GCA_964525285.1 of uncultured Chitinophaga sp. GTDB lineage: Bacteria > Bacteroidota > Bacteroidia > Chitinophagales > Chitinophagaceae > JJ008. The sequence goes on along the minus strand of CAZGGQ010000037.1, from coordinate 30,880 downwards.
TTTCTACAAAGGAACCAAGTCCCGGTACTTCGTCGAGATGAAATTTTACATTTTTAATATAATAAATCTCCCTTCTTTTCTTAACGATGCACTTTATCCCAATAGACTTTGTCAATACAGCTTTCAGCCCGGTGGCATCTTCCACTTTTACAAGATGAAACCGGGAGTTTTTGGGCCCGGCCTGGTTAGTTCTTTCATAAAAGATAAGATTGTTTTCTATATTCCCTTCCCGGAGTTTTAATCTTCCGTTGGATACATTGAAATAGGTATCTGTTTGCTCATCCATTCCGTTACATTCAGCATGATTTGACAGCAGATAATTACGGATGAAAGATGCATCAGGGCACCTGGCTTTTATTTCTACATTCAGAAAAGTCATAAATAAAAAGGTTTGCTGCAAGGACAACAAACCTGCCTGCCGGCAGGCAGGCCAGAATACGTTCTCTATAACTGGTCTTTAGTCTGCCATGGCAGCAGCTTCCCTTTTTCTTGCATGGGGAACATCTTCACCCCTGATGCTGTCGCCTTTTCCAAAACGCATAGCGCTCCATACATGATCCAGTTCCACCCTTTCGATGCTCTCGTAGCCATCGTGTGTAAGGCGGTTCCAGCTGCGCTCCCGGTTGAGGTCAGTAACAATTTTGGAAGTGATCTTGGGATACGCTACCCAGAACTTTGACCCATCTTTCAAGGATGGCATTACATCTTTCAGGATACCATTCAACTGGTTTTCGCTTACAGCAAATACCAATGCAAAATCAATCTTCCGGCTTCTTAAAAGCGGTGTCATGTTTTTGGCAAAGGACAATTTGTTGAATTGTTTCTCGATCGATGAAGGCAAACCCTGGATTAAAAGATTCTTTTCGTCTGCCAGTTGCAATTTTTCAAACAGCGTTTGTGACATACCTGGTAACTATTTTATAGGTTCCTGTTAATTGCCCCGGTTCGGGAAGTTATTAACAGAGTTCTCAAAGAAGGGAACACAAAGGTAGTGAAAATACCGGGTAATTATAGCATTTGATCAAATAAAAATCCCGTCCAATGGTCTTTTGAACGGGATTTATTTGTCAAAATCAATGAATTAATTATTTACAGGCTTGTAATATTGAAGTGCTTCCGGCATGAATTTCTGTAATTGTTCAATGCGATTGCCCTCTGCCGGGTGCGTGCTGAGAAACTCAGGTGGTTTTTGACCATTTCCCGCTTTCTCCATACGTTGCCACAGTGGAATAGCTTCCTGTGGATTATAACCAGCCATGGCGGACCAGTTTAAACCGTAACGGTCTGCTTCTAACTCATGTTTACGGGAAAAAGGCAGCAACACACCCACTGCTGTGCCGATTCCATAAGCCCCTAAAAAAAGATTTTGTGTTTCCTGTGGTTTATTGGCAACTGCCACTGAAAGCGCTACACCTCCTAATTGCTGTAAAAGTCCCTGGCTCATTCTTTCATTTCCATGATTGAAGATCGCATGAGAAACCTCATGACCCATTACTATCGCCAGTGCAGCTTCATTTTGAGTGATGGGCAATAACCCGGTATAAACAACAATCTTACCTCCCGGCATACACCAGGCATTTACATCCTTACTGTCAACCAGGTTATATTCCCAATTATATCCGTCAAGTTGTTTCGAAAGGCCCTGGGATGCATAGTAATCTGTAACCGCTTTAGTGATGCGTTTCCCTACCCTGCGCACCATTTCAGCATCACGGTTCGAATTTGATGTTATTACTTTATTTGTTGAAAGAAAATTCTGGTATTCAGTAGTGGCCATGGCCTGTACTTCAGCCTCCGGTAATAATTTGAATTGTTTACGCCCGGTAACAGCATTTTTAGAACAGGCAATAACCAATGCCGATAAAAGAAAGACGGAAGTTAATTTTCGTATCATTTGACAGTGTTTTTACAATAAAGCAAAATTATTATACCCGGTTGGTATAATAAAAGTCTTTTTTTACTGCTTTAAAGTAATTTTTTTTCGACAACCTAATCGTGCCGGTGAAGAAAAGCATCCTTTCGACGCTGGCGGCGCCGGTCACGGTTCTTCAATATGGGAACCTTGCTTTCATCGCCTCTTAGCAAACGGCCGATATTTTTCTGATGCGTCAGTAATACCATCAATGCCACAGCAATGGCAAAAACACGATAAGCCGGATTCTCCACATTAAAAATAACAAGAATAAAAACCGGGAAAGCAACACTTGCCAGGATGGAACTCAATGAAACAAACCTGGTGAGGTACAACACCAGCATAAAAACTCCAACACAACTTAATGCCGTCCACGGTGAAATGCCAAGCACCAACCCAAACAAAGTTGCCACACCCTTTCCGCCACGAAAATCCGCCCAAATGGGAAATATGTGACCAATCACGGCAGCAAGCCCCAAACCGGTTTGCAGGTTCTGCAAATTAATCTCATTATCGGCATAGCCGGGCAAAAGAAGAGCCAATTTTACGGCTGCTATTCCTTTCAGCATATCCGTCACCATTACGATCGTTCCCCATTTGGGACCTAATACACGGTAGACATTGGTTGCCCCGGCATTACCGCTGCCATAATCACGGATGTCAATTTTGAAAAAATACTGGCTCACCCAAACTGATGAAGGAATGCTGCCAATCAGGTATGCGAGCACTATCAATAAAAGTTCATTCATAGAACCCTTTGTTGAAAGGGGGAACAAAAATAAGTAAAAACATTAATTAGTAATGTTTATTTAATGCACGGGGAATGAAACGTTAATAATCAAGCCTTATGCATATCCAACCCCTATCTGTAATTTTTCCGGAAAATTTCAGGGAGAATTTATCCACTTGCGCTAAAATAGCAGCTTCATCTTCAATCAATAAGCCGCTTAATAGTACTATTCCACCCGGTGATAGTTTTTTTACCAGGGAAGAAAAATTATCCAATATTACATTCTTGTTAATGTTGGCAAGTAATATATCGAACTGCTTATCTGCCTGCAAATGGTCAGCTTTTTCCAAATTTATCCTGCTGCATCCATTTCGCTCAATATTCTCAGCAGCATTGTCGATGCTCCGGTCATCATTATCAATAGCCAGGATATTTTTTGCCCCGAGTTTTTCTGCTAATATCCCCAGCACCCCGGTGCCTGTTCCAAAATCAAAAATCGTTTTACCTGCAAAATCAATTTCCCTCATTTGCTGGATCATCATATAAGTAGTAGCATGATGACCGGTACCAAAACTCATCTTGGGTGTTATCACAATGTCATGCTCTGCTCCTGCAACCGGCGAATGAAAGTCAGCCCGGATAGCTGCAAAATCATCCACGATCACCGGTTGGAAATTTGATTCCCAGACGGCATTCCAATTTGTGTCTTCAATAAAAGTTTGATAATATGAAATGTTATTTCTTTCTGCGACTTCCTTAACTAAGGCATCATCAACATCAGCTGCCGGTATAAATGCCTTCAGGCGATCTTCTTCTTCTTCAAAACCTTCAAATCCGATATGACTCAATTCTGCAATCAAAATATCTGATTGTTCAGATGAAATATTTTGAAATTCTATTTGAATATATCGGGCCATGACTGGAACTAAAAACCCTGATTGCTCAGGGTTCGGTTATTAACTATTGCCTTGCGGCGGTGTTTGTTCTTGTCTCGATTGCCCCTGCCCATCAGGCTTCGGCATTAATATCTTCCTTGACAATTTGAACTTGCCGGATTTGGGATCTGTGCCGATCAGTTTTACTTTCATCACATCACCTTCATGCACTAATCCTTCCAGTGTTTCCAATCGCTTCCAGCTTACTTCGCTGATGTGAACCAACCCCTGCTTACCGGGCATAAATTCTACAAATGCTCCGAACGGCATGATTGATTTTACCACGGCCTCATACACATCACCTACAGATGGTACGGCAGTAATTCCTTTGATCCATGACACCGCTTTATCAACACCTTCTTTCTTCGTACCGAAGATGCTGATCTCCCCCATATTATTTTTCTCTTCCAGGTTGATCGTAGTTGTAGTTTCTCTCTGTATTTCCTGTATCACTTTACCACCCGGCCCGATCACAGCACCGATGAATTCCTTATCAATGAACAGTTTCACCATTCTTGGTGCATGCGGCTTCACATCGCTTCTTGCTTGTGGTATCGCAGCATACATGGCATCCAGGATATACAGGCGACCCTCTTTTGCCTGTGCCAATGCCTTACGCATTACATCCATGCTGAGTCCGTCAACTTTAATATCCATCTGCACGCCGCAAATACCATCCCTTGTACCGGTAACTTTAAAATCCATATCACCCAAATGGTCTTCATCGCCGAGAATATCTGTCAGAATAGCAAAATGTCCGTCTTTGCTGATCAATCCCATTGCTACACCAGATACATGTTTAGGAATAGCCACTCCTGCATCCATCAATGCCAGCGAACCGGCACAAACAGTCGCCATCGAAGAGGAACCGTTTGATTCAAGTATATCACTCACAACCCTGACAGTATATGGAAAATCACCACCCGGCATCATCTTTTTCAATGAACGCATTGCCAGGTTACCATGTCCCACTTCTCTCCTGCCAACTCCTCTCATCATTTTAACCTCCCCGGTTGAGAAAGGAGGAAAATTATAGTGTAAAAAGAACTTGGAATAATCAGAAACAGCAGCGCTTTCGATCAAAGTTGAGTCCAAAGGAGTTCCTAAGGTAACTGTTGTAAGTGACTGCGTTTCACCTCTTGTAAATAATGCCGCCCCATGCGGTGAAGGCAAAACATCCACTTCCATATTCAGCGGACGAACCTCATCCAGTTTACGGCCATCCAGACGGATTTTATCGTTCAGGATCATGTCTCGAACAACATAATACTGCAGGTCGGCATAATAGGTCTTAGCCCATTTTTTCACATCCTCCGGCAGGCTTCCCCCTTCTTCCTTTATATAATCTTTTCTCAGGTGCTCCATCAGTTCTTCCTGGATAGCAGCAAATTTGTCTGTACGGTCATGCTTGGCCAAAGCGCCTTTTGCCACTTCATACACTTTTTCTTTTGCAAAAGCATTGACGTTCTCCCGCAGTTCTTCATTATGCAGAGGTTTGGCATATTCCCTTTTGGATGTTATTCCTTTTAATCTTCTCAGTTCTTCCTGTGCCTTAACCTGTATACGGATAACATCATGAGCTATTTCGATCGCCTTGATAAGGTCTTCTTCCTGGCATTCCTGCCCCTCGCCTTCCACCATCATAATGTTTTTATCGGTGGCAGCAATCATGAATTCGAAATCGGCCTTCGCCAATTCGCTGCGCAAGGGATTCACTATATAATTGCCATCCACACGGGACACTCGTACTTCAGAAATAATTTCCTGGATCGGAATATCCGAGACAGCCAGTGCTGCAGAAGCAGCGAGGCAAGCCAGCGCATCTGGCATAATTTCAGGATCGCTGGAAATAAGTGTGACAAGCACCTGCACTTCGCACAAATAATCTTCCGGGAACAAAGGGCGAAGGGCCCGGTCAATCAGGCGGGAGGTCAGTATTTCATAATCATTCAACCTGGCTTCTCTTTTAAAGAAAGAACCGGGGATGCGACCTGCAGAAGCAAATTTTTCCTGGTAGTCAACAGACAAAGGGAAAAAACTTTGCCCTTCCTTAGGTTCTTTTGTAGCAACAACAGTTGCGAGGATAATGCAATTGCCCTGGCGGACAGTTACTGAGCCATCAGCCTGGCGGGCCAGCCGACCTGTTTCAATGATAACCTCGCGGCCATCACTTATCGTGAATTTCGATTGTATGGGTTGTGTAAGCATAAATAAGTTTGTAGTTTATTGTTTATAGTTTATCGTTACCTGCTTCCCATCTGGCTAAATTCATTTCATATTCCAGGATTCATGCAGGGTCTTCTTATCAAATAGAATGCGGATGTAAAAAATAAATCCAAAAAACAGTCATTCCCAACAGCCGGAAGAAGTTGGGAATAGAGTTTATAAATTAAAAGTTTCAGGTTGATAATGAAACTAAGAATTTAAAGACTTTCCCAAAGTCCCTTTGTGGGGATTTAGGGGGCTGTCCTTACTTTCTCAATCCAAGTTTCTCGATCAACTGACGGTAAGCTGTCAGGTTATGTTTCTGCAGGTAGTTAAGCAAACGTTTACGTTTACCAACCAACTGCATCAGTCCGCGGTGAGTAGAGAAATCTTTTTTGTTTTCCTGTAAGTGGCCGCTGATCTGGCTGATCCTTTCAGTCAGCAGTGCGATCTGGCCTTCTGTGGAGCCGGTGTTGGATTCTTTTCCGGCAAAGGTTGTTAAAACAGCAGCTTTTTTTTCTTTTGTTAAAGGCATTTTTTAATTTTTTTAAAAATTCATCCGATTTTTTCATCCTGTTATTAGAGGCGCAAAGGTAAGGCAGTTAATGCTAATGGCAAAGGCTTTGAGGAGCTATTTTTCGGCAATCTATGTTTCATTTAAACTGGTTATCAGGTCTTAATTATAATTTTGATGCTTATGGAGATATCTCAGGACACTAAGAATATTCTTGGTCTCAGGCTACCCACTGATCCCCGTTGGGTGAACCTGGCTGAAAAATCATTGGAGGAAATACTGACCGATCATGCATATTGCGAACAAAAAGCCGCCATTACATGCATATCCCTCATTCAGCGCTATAGTGACAAACAAAAGTTGGTAAATGACCTATCTCCGATTGTTACCGAGGAATGGGGTCATTTCCGGCTGGTGCTTGCCGAACTGGAAAAAAGACACCTGAAATTAGGCAGGCAACGAAAAGATGAATATGTAAATGCCTTGCTCGGGTTTCAGCAAAAAGGAGGCAATGTGGAAGGCCGGCTGCTTGACCAGTTGCTGACAATGGCATTGATAGAAGCCAGGAGTTGTGAAAGGTTCAAAAGATTAAGTGAGGGATTGAATGATGAATACATGAAAAACTTCTACCGCCGCTTTATGGAAAGTGAAGCGGGACATTATACCCTGTTTATCGAATTGGCCGAAACTTATATTGAAAAGGAAAAAGTGCGGAGCCGCTGGATAGAATGGCTCAACTATGAAGCAATCATAATTCAAAGCCTGGCGGTCCGCGGTGACAGAATACATTGAGTTAAGATGTTTAAAGACCTGCCTGCCGGCCGGCAGGGAAAAAGAGTTAAAGAAACAAAATATCCTGCTAAAACCCTTTCATACTCTTTTCTGCATTAATTTTTAGTTGCGACGGTAGCTCAATAAACAAGGAAAGTTTTCGATATGACTCTTTTTCTCCTTTTTTCCTTTTTTCCTTTACTCCTTTTTTCTCTTAGCCAAATTCCCGCAAACGATTGTACACTTTTTTGTTTCCCGCGAAAGAGTAATTTCATTATTACCATGGAGATACCCACTTACCAGGAAGCTCTTGATGCATCAACTATCTATCGTGACCTTATAGTGACCCCTGTAACAGCCGGGCTCATCAACCAAACATATAAAGTGATCATCCGGACAAATGGTTACAAGTACCTGCTGCAACAAATAAATACTGACGTGTTTCCTGAACCGGAAAAAGTACAGGCTAATTATGAGAATATATGGTCTTACATTCATTACGATGGCCCACCTCATGCTATTAAAAATCCTGTTACTGTTCCCAAACCCCTGAGCTTTCTTAATGGAGCAAAATTATTTTGCGACAGTCATAATAAGTATTGGCGGATATCTGAATTCATCGATGGAGCTCAGACCTTTTATATTGCAACAACCAGTATCCAGGCAAGAATAGTTGCCGGGGTATTCGGAAGCATTACGTCCGGTTTTGAATATTTTGATCTGGATAAGCTTTACATAACTATCCCCGGCTTTCATGATCTTTCCCACAGGTTCCGGCAGTTTAAGCAATCCTTTCATAAAAACAATTATGAAAGGTTACAAAATGCAGCTTCCATTATTAATCAATTGAAAGAAAAAGAACATTATGTGAGTTTTTATGAAATAATGACAGAATCAGAAGAGTTTGAAAAACGATTAATGCATCATGATGCCAAAATATCCAACATTCTTTTTTCCGAGGAAACGGGAAAAGTATTTTGCCCTGTTGACCTTGACACCTGCATGCCCGGTTATTTCTTTTCAGATCTTGGTGACATGATCCGCTCGATGGCTTGCAGTGAAGAAGAAAGCAGCCCTAACTTCAATGATATTAATATTCAAAAAGATTTTTATGAAGCTATCCTGGACGGCTACATGGAAGTGATGCATGAATTGCTGACTGATTCCGAAAAAAGATACATCCACTTTTCCGGTTTGCTTATGACCTATATGCAGGCGCTGCGTTTTCTATCAGACTATCTGAATGGCGATGTGTATTACAGGACTACTTATCCGGAACAGAATTTTGACAGGGCAAAAAATCAATTGATACTCTTACAAAGGCTGGAAGCGTTCTTATCAGAGAATTACAGTCTCCGTGTATAATTCTTTAAGGAAGAGTTGTTTTTTTAAAGGAGTTATCCTATATTCATAGCTTATTACCAAAACTATCAGTTATGAAAAAAATATTCTTCACAAATTTTTTTTGTTTTTGCTACCTGCTGTTTGCCACATCTTTTTCAATACCTGTTATTAATGCCGGCGATGAGAAGGTTGCTGTAACGACTGACCCGCAAACTGCAAGAATTTATGTAAATGGTGTGCAAACCGGAACAGGCAGTGTTGTAGTAACTGTCGGAAAAAATGATTGCGTAAAGGTTGAAGTAAAACAAGAGGGATATATACAGGAGTTAAGGACTTATTGTAATAAAAAAGGGATGACAAAACCACCTAACTCTGATTATATTCAATTGCAGGCCGATGAATCATATACATCTTCGACCCAGTCTGATATTGCCAATAAAGACATGTTGCTGAGTGTAAAAAAAGGAAAGAGCAAAGAAGAAGCCTGGAGATCAGTGTCGACAACAATTCTGAATTATTTTGATGCGGTGGAAACTAATGACGAGAAATTAGGCTATCTCAGAACTTCCTGGGTGGGTCAAAATTTTAAATCCAATACAATAAGAACAAGAGTTATTATAAAACAATCATCTGAAGATCCAATCGCCTTTAAAATGAAATTCCTGTCTGAAGAGTCAGGCAGGTACGGCACTGCATATAGTGCTGATGAGCAATTCAGGCCATTTACCCGGATCTTAAAAAAGTATGACGGCTTTTACGAAGAGTTGAGTACTAAGCTGGCTAATTAAATATAAGTAACATCATTGCGCTGAAGGGGTATATATTTCAGCTTTATAGCCAATTTTTTATACCCTCCTGCAAGCTTTGACCTAAAATCGTCAAAGCTTATTTTTTGCACCCAAAGTAATTGTACCCCTGTCAATGGCCCTGCTGCAATCCGATTTATCCCTGAAGAAATCTTGCCGGAAATAATCAAAATTTTATTAGCTTGTAGAGCCGCAGCAAGGCAATCTGGCATTTGCAGAACAGTCAAATCAAATGAATACGATTAACGATCTGATTCATAAAACAGGTTTATGAATAGCCAAACAGGATACAGAAAAATACCTTTTATTCTACTTCTATCCTTTATAGGGAACAAACAGTTATTTGCACAACCAAACATTTCAGATTACAGGGGCATTGGAAAAGAAATAATAGTTTTTGAAACATTTGATGCCGGCAGCAATCAATGGCCGGTTCCCCAGGGTAAATTTGAAAACGGATTCCTGGTCATATCAGACCGGGTTAATATGCCGCTGCCAAAAACTGTTTCTGCAATCCCTATTGACGAGAAACAGGACTTTGAGATTGAAATAACTGCTTTATCCACTTCGGCTGTATTACCCGCACAGATTCATTGGAGCAGCTATTGCTGGGAAATTGCCGCCGGTTCGGGGTCATCCATTTATTTAAATGGATCGCAGATCAAATACTTCAGCAACAAACCCGAAAAAAATACATTCAATAAATACACGATCCGCAGATCCGGAACCACCTTCTATTATTTCATTGATGAAAAAAATGTTGGTTCTACGGCTTGTGTCAGATCTGAAACTCCCGGAAAATTAATGATCGGTTTTTCGGGAAAGATCAATATTGATACCCTGAAAGTCAGTTACCTTCGAAAGGGAGATCAGCTTCTTGCCCAGAAAACCGGGGAGGATATTACCCGAACCAATAATGCAGCAGATGGTATTACGAAAGAGAAAAAACAAGTCATAACTGCAGGAGGTAAATACTATGGTTTGATCATCGGTGTTTCAAAATATAATGAGCCCAAACTATACCTTGAAAATCCGGAAAAGGATGCCCTCCAGATAAAGAATATTCTGATCAACCGCTACTCCTTCACCGATTCCACCACTTTTTTATTGCTGAACCCAACCCGGCAGAAGATCATATCCGAACTCTATCGTTTACGAAAAATTATCGGACCCAACGACAACCTGCTTATCTTTTATGCAGGCCACGGGTATTGGGATAAAGATGCAAAGCAGGGTTATTGGTGGGCCAAAGATGCGGCCCGGGATGATCCTTCCACCTGGCTTTCCAACAGTGACCTGCGGGAGCAGATCAGGAGCATAAAAAATGCACATACACTCCTTATCTCCGATGCTTGTTTCAGTGGTGGTATATTCAGGACAAGAAGTGTAGATGATTTGATGAATGCCTCCAAAGACATTCAAATATTATATAAAATGCCCAGCCGGCGTGCCATTACCTCCGGCACTATGACTACCGTACCGGATAATTCTGTTTTCCTTGAATATTTTCTTAAAAGACTAACCGAGAACCAGGTCGGGTTTCTTTCCTCACAGCAATTGTTTGACAGCTTCAGAACATCAGTTATTAATAATTCATCCGTTGTTCCCCAGGATGGAGTTATTGCCGAGACTGGTGATGAGGGAGGAGATTTTATTTTTATTCTGAAAGATAAATAACGGATTCTTCAAGCCCGGTTTTTATTTACATCTTTTACAACCAGTCTGGGTATTTCCACCTACGACATACTTTCCGTCAGGATTTATTTGAAAACCATTGTATGCGCCGCCCAGCACATAGGTACCATCCGGATTTTTCTGATAACCCTCATATAAGCCCCCTACCGCATAAGTTCCGTCCGGGTTCAACTTATAACCATTATAGCAACCACCCAGCACATAGCTTCCATCCGGATTTTGTTGGTACCCATTGTATGCGCCACCCAGCACATAGGTGCCATCGGAGTTTCTCTGATAACCGTTGTAGGCTCCACCTACAACATATTTCCCATCAGGGTTTTGTTGATAACCGTTGTAGGCCCCTCCCAGCACATAGCTGCCATCCGGATTCCGTTGATACCCGTTATATTCTCCACCTGCGACAAAGTTGCCATCCGGATTTTTCATATAACCGTCATAACCACCTCCGAGCACATAGGTGCCATCCGGGTTTCGTTGCCAACCATCATAGCAACCACCCATAACGAATGTTCCGTCAGGATTTTTTTTCCAGCCATTGTATTGTGCAAGGCTATGACCAGCGCATACAAACAACAGGCAAAACAAGAAACCGTTCTTCCGCCAATTTGAATTATTTGTTGAGGTCTTTTTCACGCAGCAACCGGCTGTAAAAAATTCAGCCACTTAAATATACAGTAATCGGGTTAATTGCAAATTTGAGCAAACTAAATCTTTCTGACACCTTCCCCGGCAAGTATTGGAAAAACATGTGGCTTATACCCAACTCTTTCACTATAATACCCGGTAAGCCCTGCTATAAAACCATCGATCCTTATTTTTTCAATCAACGCAATAGCACAACCCCCAAAGCCGGCCCCGGTCATTCTTGCCCCGATACAACCCGGAGAGGTTTTACAAAATTCAACGATCGTATCCAACTCCTTCCCGGATACTTCATATAGCTCCTTTAAAGATTGATGAGAAGTAAACATCAGTTTACCAAAGATTTCCATGTCCCCGGTTTGAAGTGCGATCACAGCATCTTTCACTCTAGCATTTTCGCTGATCACGTGCAGTGCCCTTTTTCGAAGGACAGGGTCATCAATCAGATGCTGATTCAATTCAAACTCAGCCAAGGTCAGATCGCATAAATTTCCAATCTTTAATTGCTGCTTCAGTAGTTTCAATGCAGCGCCACATTCAGTAAACCGTTCGTTGTATTTTGAGTCTGCCAGCGTTCTTTGTTTATTGCTGTTGATGATAACCAGGTCGTATTCGCCGGTTTTAAAAGGCAGGTATTCGTAGTCAAGTGTATCACAGTTCAGCAGGATGGCTTTGTCCTTTTGGCCCATTGCCACAGCAAACTGATCCATAATTCCGCAGTTGACGCCGATAAATTCATTTTCCACTTTCTTTGCCAGCAATGCAATGGCTGTTTTGGAAATACCCGTTTGAAAAAGTTCGTTCAGGGCAAACCCCATCAGCACTTCGATGGATGCAGAGGAAGAGAGCCCCGCACCAATTGGAAGATCCCCGGAAAAAAGCATATCAAGCCCGGAAAGGTTTTGCCCGTCCTGTAAAAAATAATTAATAACCCCTAAAGGATAATTAAACCACTGTTTCCCGGTTTTGGAATAAGATTCCTGCAAATGCAGGTCAGCAGTTTCGGGAAAATTCAGGCATTGGAAACGGAAACGTTTATCAATATTCTTAGATATGGCCAGCCAGGTACCTAATGAAATGGCGCAAGGCATCACATGACCACCATTGTAATCAATATGCTCACCGATCAGGTTTACACGGCCGGGGCAAAAGAAAATATTCTCCGGCTCTTTATGAAAACGATAGCGGAATTCTTTTAATAATTCACCTTTCATCAATTCAATTGTGTTATTTTGAATGTAAATGCCCGTCAACCAGCAATATTGCCTTACACTTTCTTCCGGTGAAGATATTTATTTGTTTACACTGCGCAATGCAAGAGGAACAGTAGTTATCATTACCAACTATGGAGCTATCATTACATCCTTTAAAATAAAAAATCGGGACGGCATTGTAAATGATATTGTGCTGGGTTTTGATAAGGTGGAAGATTACTGGTCGGCGGAGTATCTTCAGCAATACCCCTGGTTTGGTTGTGCCATAGGCCGCTATGCTAACCGCATCAAAAATTCTGAATTCAGTATTGACGGAAAGAAATATTCGCTTTCCAGAAACAAAGGTCCGGATCAGTTACACGGAGGCATCAATGGCTTTGATAAAAAAGTATGGACCCTGGTTTCATCCGGCGATTCACCCCAGCCCTTTCTCGAACTCGGGTACAAAAGTCCGGCTGGTGAAGAAGGTTTTCCCGGTAACCTGGATGTAATGATACGATTTGAACTAAGTGACGAAAATGAACTAAGCTACCTGTACACGGCTGCCTGCGATGAACCAACGGCTGTGAATCTTACGCATCACAGTTATTTTAACCTGGACAATGGAATTGGCACTATCAACGACCAGGAAATCAAGATCCATGCATCCCATGTGCTGGATCAGGATAATAACCTTACAGCCACCGGGAATATTACTCCTGTAGCTGATACAGTATTTGATTTCAGGAATTTTCAACGCATTGGCGATGGCCTGACCAAAATAGCAGAATATGATAAAAGCTTTGTAGTTGATAAAGAAGAAAACTTTGTAGCACTTTCATTGGTGGCAGAAGCAAGGTCTTTAGAAACAAAGACTCATTTGCAGGTATATTCATCAGAACCCATTGTTCATTTTTATTCCGGCAAATGGACACCTGTTGTGAAAGGCAAGAATGGTATGATGTACGGACCTTTTTCCGGTTTTTGTTTAGAAACACATAAACATGTTAATGCTATCAATATTCCTCATTTCCCCAATACTATTTTAAGACCGGGGGAGATCTATGTGCAAAAGACGGTTTATAAAGTAAAGAGTTAAACCGTTGGCGGAGTTAATTTTTTAAGCCTAGTAGAGACGATTTTTTGGTAGAAAATATAATGCAAAAAGGCTTTCAGAGTCCGCCTCCGGCGAAGCAAAATATATTATATGTCGCTCCTACGGAGCTTAAATCAAGCGATTTATTTTATTTTCTACCAACATTTCGGTCCTCCGGGCCTTTGTTAAATCATTTATTTGAATAACTCCGCCAGCGGGGTGAATCAATCCTTCTTATTCAGCTTTTCGTCCATTTCATTCGGGCCATAAATCCTTGTAAAGAAAGTTTCGAGGCCTATTTTCCTCCTGATATACTCTGCCACAATAATTCCAACTACTCCTCCAATAACCAGTAATGGAACAAATAATTTCATAGAACCGATCAAAAGCCCGATCAGTCCGCAAAGAATTACAGGTGCTACAAATGCCTGAAGCCAAAAGATCATTTTGATAAACCACATAAAAATTATACTATTAAAATTCAGGTTTGGGAAAAATAAACCAGCTCCTCTTTAAAATCAAGAAACGGATATTTCTTTTGTAGTGCCTTTGTCTTTTCGAAAAAAGTCATCAAAAACTGCTGGTGTGCTTTTGTTTCCGGCTGAAAGGCTTTATGTTTTCTTGCAATGATAATATCCTTCAATTCCTTCATCAGTTGCTGTGATGATGGATCAATACAAGACTCAGCAAATTTTTCCAGGACAAATTCAGTGGCCGGGTAGTTGGGGTGAACCAGATCAATATCATAAAAGCGGTAATCCCGCAAAACATCAATCATCAACTCATAGGCAGGGAAATAATATGCCTGTTCATATTTATCAACTATGCTATGAACAGATTCCAATAACCTTGCCTTGCTACGGTTGTTTTCCACTACTCCGTCACGGATATGCCTTACCGGGCTTACCGTAAAAATAAAATTCAACCGTGGATTGAACTGTAATAACTGTTGTATACAGTCATCAAGCATGGAAACCGTTTCGCTGATCTCCAGCAAATGTTTATTGAACCATTGAGTTGGGGCCCGGTGACAGTTAGCAGCCCCCCTGCCTCCGCCGGCTGGCGGAGGGGTCTCCGAAGACACTGCAAGATCGGTCAAACGATAAGTGAATGAAGAGCCCATGGTAATAATGATCCAGTCAGCATTTTTTAAAAAATTATGTGCCGATTGTTGAGACTCATTAATGACCCGAACAGCCTCACCTGCATTGATATTGGAAAATCTTGAATGATGGCTCCAGCTATGCCACACTTCATTTAATTGAAACAGGTCGGCTTCAATATATTTTTTATTCTCTACATATGAAACCAGGCTCTTGCAGACACTAGTTGGATCGAATAAAATGCCGTTAGGGTTTTGAAGAATTGAAAATTTCAATTCTTCAAGTGCATCACCGATGTGTTCGGTAAAACAGGAACCCATCAGCAGGATCTTATCCCGGTAAGTGATAGGCTTTGCCAGGTTTTTCAATTCTATATTGAGAATTAATTCCATTATTCTTTATTATCAGGGCTAAATCCCATACTGCTATTGTCTTCTAACCCCGGCCTTAAGGCCGGGGTTATCGTAAGCGAAGGATGTAGGGGCTTTAGCCCTGAGTTATTTTGCGAATATTTCACCCGCTATTCTCAGACTCTCGGTCAGCGCCTCTTTATTCAGTCCCTGGATCAAACCATTTTCTTCAAAATAATCAATCATAAACTCACTGTTCATATTCCCCACGAGTTCATCATCAGCCATCGGGCAACCGCCGATACCTTTTAATGCACCGTCGAATCGCCTGCAGCCAGCTTTAACCGCAGCTTCTAATTTTTCTTCCCAGTTTTCGCGGGTAGAATGAAGATGCACCCCAATTTCTATAGAAGGTAAAGAATCAACCAGGTATTCTGTCATGTCATACGCTTGCTCAGGAGTTGCTATACCAACGGTGTCAGCAAGAGATATGATGCCGATATCCATGGCCACTAATTTATTCACCCATTCAAAAACAATCTCCTCTGAATAACGGTCGCCATAAGGATTCCCAAAACCCATTGACAAATAAACCACCAGCCGTTTCCCTTTTTTTATACAAAGATTTTGTATCACTTCTACCTTGCCCAGTGATTGTTCAATGGAAGAATTGGTATTACGAAGCTGAAAAGTTTCTGAAACAGAGAATGGGAAACCGAGATAATTGATAGTATCGTATACACTTGCTTCCTGAGCACCTCTCAGATTGGCTACTATGGCAAGCAACTTCGTAGTTATGGCTCCCGGCTCCCGACTCAAAATTCCCGACTCCAGACTCCTGACTACATCCACGGTATCAGCCATCTGTGGAATAGCCCTGTGCGAAACAAAGCTCCCAAAGTCAATTGTATCAAATCCCACTTTCATCAATGAATTGATGTATTCGATCTTTTTTGCCGTGGGAATAAAAGGCTTCCAGCCCTGCATGGCATCACGGGGACATTCGATGAGTTTTATTAAGGAATGGTTCATAGAATATCCAAAGGTAATTATTAGGCTTTAACTCAGTTAAGGTTGTTGGCAGAAACGAGGCAGGCCTGAATTTCCATGGAGCGGATCTTATTCACTACCGGTTGATTAAATTTAATGGTATAAAATTTAAAACTCCTTATCTTTAACCGTGACATTCATTACGTTTATTGTCAACTAATATTACCACCAAAACTAAAAACATGAAAAAAATCATTACCTGCATTGCATTGCTGATAGTGGCAAATTCAATTTATAGTCAGCAAAGCAAGCCAGCTGCTCCCTTAACCAAACAGGATTACCTGAAAAAAAGTAAGAACCAGAAAACGGCTGCCTGGATATTCATGGGAGGAGGGATCGGGCTTACGATCCTGGGAGCTACAGAAGGTGATCCTAATGATGGCAAATCGGATAAATCACGCAAGGCTGTTGCCATTGTAACGGGGTTGGCTGCAATTGGCGTTGGCACTACGCTGTTTATTCTTGCTACCAACAATAAAAATAAGGCGGCGGCTCTCAGCTTCAGGATGGAGAAGGCTCCCCTGATCCAGCAAGGAAGTTTTGTAAACCATTCTTATCCTGCTTTATCATTCCGTTTAAATCTTTAAGGGCAAAAATCAGGAACCGGGTCTTTGTTTCATCACTTCATATAAAATAATACCTGTAGCCACCGAAACATTCAAACTTTCAAAATCCCCTTTCATGGGGATTTTTATTTTTTCATCACATATCTTCATCAATGCAGGATAAATACCTTTCTCTTCACTTCCGATCACAATCGCACAAGGCTCTTTGAAATCAACATCAGCAACATTTTTCGCTGCTGTCATTTCACTGGCAAATACTTTTATCCCGTTCAAATGCAATTCATCAACAGCTTTCATCAAACTGTTCACCCTGCAAACAGCAATCTTCTCCAATGCACCAGCTGAAGTCAGTATCGCATCCTCATTCAGGGCCCCTACTCCTTTATCAGGAATGATCAAAGCATGTACGCCGGTGCACCAGGCAGTTCTGGCAATGCCACCAATATTTCTTATATCTGTGATCCCATCAAGTATTAAAAACAATGGCACCTCCCCACTTTCAATTACTAATGAAATAACATCCTGCAGATTCTGATACTGAACCTTAGCTATTTGTGCCACACATCCTTCATGGTCAGTTATGTTGAAGCCATTGAGTTTTGCGACCGGTACATAATTGACCGGCACCCCGTTTTGCAAGGCCAATCCTCTTATTTCACCGATCTCTTTCCCTATGGCATTTGTATCCAAATAGATCCTGTCCAATTGCTGCCCGGACTTCAGCGCATCGATCACTGCCTTACGGCCAATGAACAGGGAGCTTTTCTTCGGTCTTTGCGGATGTCTGAAATTTTTCACTTATCAAAAATATATGATTTGCCACTGAGACACTGAAACACTGAAATATTAAACCCCGAATGATTTTCCAATCTTTCGGGGTCTGTACTCCCTCTCCATTTGTGGAGAGGGCTGGGGTGAGGTTATTTCAAACCGAATGCTTTCTTCACCTTCCCAACATAATCTAATTTCTCCCAGGTAAACAACTCCACTTTTTTGGTCACTTTCTTACCATCGGGAGATACAAATGTTTTTTCAACCACAACAGGCTTCCGGCCCATGTGCCCATAGGCGGCCGTTTCACTGTAAATGGGATTGCGGAGTTTCAAACGTTGTTCAATAAAATAAGGACGCATATCAAATACACTCTCCACTATTTTACTGATCTCACCATCGTTTAATTTTATTTTGGCTGTACCATACGTATTTACATTGATGCTGGTTGGCTGCGCTACGCCAATAGCATAAGAAACCTGTACCAATATTTCACTGCATAAACCGGCAGCCACTAAATTTTTTGCAATATGTCTTGTAGCATATGCTGCACTGCGGTCTACTTTGGAAGGATCTTTGCCACTAAAAGCGCCGCCGCCATGTGCACCTTTGCCACCGTAGGTGTCAACAATGATCTTTCTCCCTGTCAATCCTGTATCACCATGCGGGCCGCCAATTACAAACTTACCGGTTGGATTGATATGATACTTAATATCTGAATTAAACAGCTTTGCATATTTTTTATACCTCATTTTGATTCTTGGTATCAGAATATTGATAACATCGCTTTTAATTTTTGCCAGCATTTTCGCCTCAACATCAAAATCATCATGCTGTGTTGATATTACAATGGCATCAATACGTACAGGTTGGTTTTTATCATTATACTCCAGCGTAACCTGGCTTTTGGCATCGGGGCGCAGGTAAGGCATTTTTGAATTCTTCTCCCTGCGTATGGCTGCTAATTCTATTAAGAGGTTATGTGCGAGGTCTAACGCTAATGGCATGTAATGCTCTGTTTCATTGGTTGCATAGCCAAACATCATTCCCTGGTCACCGGCACCCTGCTCTTCTTTGGCCTTACGTTCTACTCCCTGGTTGATATCTGAAGACTGTTCATGAATGGCAGATAATACACCACAACTGCTTGCTTCAAACATATATTCACTTTTTGTATACCCGATCTTGCGGATGACTGCACGGGCAATTTCCTGTACATCGAGGTATGCTTTTGATTTTACCTCACCTGCCAGTACCACCTGGCCGGTTGTAACCAATGTTTCGCAGGCTACTTTGGATTGCGGATCAAAAGCAAGAAAGTTATCAATAAGTGCATCAGAGATCTGGTCAGCTACTTTATCAGGATGTCCTTCACTTACAGACTCCGACGTAAATAAATACGGCATGTATTAAAATTTAGGCGGCAAAGATAAGGGGGTAGTCACAATGAAAAAAGTCCACCGGGATTAGTTGGTGGACTTGTAAACATATCTTGATAAGTACTGGGATTTTCAACTCTACAGTTTGGAATAAATTACCCGGAGCCGCAATCGTTGCCCGGTAACCGCATAATTTCCGCCAGCAAGAACAACTCTTCCATATGCGGGCTGATTGGCGATATACATCTGGCTTAACCTATTAAAGCGGGTTGAAAAAACAAAGGCCCTGACCGGTGCAAACAACCGTAATGTTTGATTAAGCTTTTTCAGGGTAATAATATCCTGGACATACTTTGAAAGATTAAAACGGTATGTACTATCAGATTTTAAACTTCCCCCAAACGAAGTATAATTATAAGTAAAATCAGCTCCGGAGGCCTGCACATCCATATCTACATCAAAAGTAAAAGCGGTATCAGCACTGTTATTTATTCTGTCAAGAAACAAACCCAAAGGCTGGATAAAAATTCCATCCTGGGTGGAACGCAAAGGATTTATAACCAGTTCTGCCCTGTGTATTACAGCGTTTTTGAAAGTATCCAGCGCCGGTATTTTTAAAGATGCATAGGATCCGGGAAGACTTTGTAAATAGACCTTATCATCATTTGGCAGGCCATTTGCCAGGTAAGAAGCCCAACCGTTTGCGGCTGTTCTTTTTACAATATTTGCCTGCCCGTAGGTCTGGTGATAAAATTCTGCGTGGGTAGTGTCCTTGATCCCGTTATTTGTTACCTGGAAATAGACGACCAGTTTTGTTTTGTTTATGTCAGCAGCTGAAAAATAAGCCAACGCATTTCCACTATTGTCTGCCTTTATAGCAAATCCCCGGAATAAGGTTTTGAATATTGAATCATTCCTGTATCCTCCATTTGAAGAATTGCTGGTATCATAACCTACTAATCTTGTTCCCAGTTGGTTGGGAAGCGGGATCCGGATAACATTGGCCAGTTTGCTGCTGTCCCCGTCCCCTTTCCTGATATGATAGATTGAATCTTTAAAATTCTTTACCTGAAAAGTTTTGGATCCCAATTGGCCCCCTGTGAGCGGGAAATCCGCCTGGTCATATTTATAAAGTGACGTGTCATTAAACCCGGCATTTTGAGCTATTTCGAATACACGTATTGTTTGAGAAGAATTCGTATCGCCATAAAAAGTATTGTATGATAAAGAAAGAACTACTGAATCGACAATAACCGAGTCTTTGTTGAAAAACGGGTAAAAAGGGTAAAATGAGGAGCTGATGTTAAAATAGGCATCCGCATGGGTCGCTCCAAATTCCGGATCATTGCTGATATGGCCTATCCCAAGATTATCATTGAAATAAACCTTTGTTGTATCCAGGAAAAGCTTGTTATCAGTTATTACATCCAGGTAAGTTTCGAATGTATTGATATTATCCACCGGCGGGATCAGTCCCCCGCCTAATTCTGTTGATTCATTTAGTTTTTTGCAGGCAGAAAATAAAATAGCGACTGAGGTAATGATTGAGGAAAAAAATAGGACAGAATAACTTTTCTTCACAAAGTAGTTTTATAATCTGGTTAGTAATCCCCTCTCTCCTGATAGCTATCGGGACGGAGAGGGCAGGGTGTCCGAAGGACTCCTTCGGAGAGGTTATTTGCCCGCAAGGTCGCCATACAGTTGTAAATAGTCTGTTAAATCTCCTTCGGGATTGTAAGGCAATGTTTTCTTTCCTCTCACTTTTGAAAATTCATCCACTAATTTCTTTTCAATTTTTTCAGCGCCGAAAGTAATAGCATCGGCAAAGCTGGCGCCGCCCCGGAACATGGCTGTGTTATTGGCATCTTTATATATTTCCAGGTCTTTCTCTTTTAACGATGCATGAATAAGTGCTTTCTTTATGAAATCACTACCCAGTTTTTCTTTGAATGTATTCTGACCGATCGTATACACAATTTTACTGTGCGCAAACACCGGTTCTTTCTTGTACACTGTTTTCAGGTAAGCTGGAATTAATCCCGTCATCCAGCCGCTGCAATGAATAATGTCAGGAGGCCAGCCAAATTTCTTGACTGTTTCCAATGCTCCCTTGCAGTAAAAAACAGTACGGAGACCATTGTCATCATACCATTTTTCATTTTCATCATGAAAAACAAACTTGCGCCTGAAAAGGTCTTCATTATCCAGGAAATAAACCTGAAGCCTGGCGCTGGGAAGGGAAGCCACTTTTATTTGCAGGGGCATATCTTCATTATCCACCGAAACATTGATACCTGACAGCCTTACCACTTCATGAAGACGGTGCCTGCGTTCATTAATGGTGCCAAAACGGGGCATGATGCAGCGGACTTCAAAATTATTGTCATTAGCTTTGATGGCCAGTTTATTCGCAATCTCTGAAAACTCTGTCAACTCAAGGTAGGGTGACATTTCATGGGCGATAAATAAAATTCTTTTTTTTGCTGACATGGGCTTCCCGTTTAAATTACATCTTTTTGTAAAAGGTGGCAAAGGTAGCCATTTTACGTTGAATTCCGGAGTTTTCAAAGAACATCTGCATTAATTGGTTATTAATATGATCTTATTTAAAAAAACAACAGATTTGCGCAAATGGGTTGATGCTCAGCGAAAAAAAGATAATCTTACCGGTTTTGTACCCACAATGGGTGCATTGCATGATGGTCATATTTCGCTGGTTGATGCATCAAAAAAAAAGGATAACGTAACTGTTTGCAGCATATTTGTTAATCCCACCCAGTTCAATGATCCCAGGGATTTTAAAAAATACCCTGTTAATTTAGAAAAAGACATTTACCTGCTGGAAAAAGCCGGTTGCGATATTTTGTTGCTGCCAACCGTAAAAGAAATTTACCCGCAAGGTTTCACCCCAAAAATGCATTACGACCTTGGTTTCCTTGAAACGGTATTGGAAGGAAAATACCGCCCCGGGCACTTCCAGGGTGTTTGTATGGTACTGCAACGGTTATTGGAAATTGTAAACCCGGATCATTTATACCTCGGTCAGAAAGATTACCAGCAATGCATGGTTATCAGCAGGCTGGTCGAACTGATCGGATTAAAGAATAAAACTGAAATAGTCATCTGTCCTACACTTCGTGAGGCCAACGGTCTTGCCATGAGCAGCCGTAATATGCGCCTTAATGAAATGGAAAGAAAGAAGGCTGCTACAATTTATCGCAGCTTGAACATGATAAAAGAAAATGCAATGAATGAAAACCCGGCTGCAATAAAAATGAAAGCACAATTAATGCTTGAAGAAGCCGGTTTTAAAGTTGATTACGTGGAAATAGCTCATACCCGCAACCTTACTCCTGCCAGGGTTTGGGATAATAAACAAGAATATGTAGCCCTTGTAGCGGCATTTATGAATGAAGTCAGGTTGATTGATAATATGGTCATATAGGTCAAATGGGTCATATAAATCATATGAGCTCCGAATATGACCTATATGACCCATTTGACTGATTTGACTCATTTGACCCATTTGACTTCTTTGACTATTTTCGAAACCAATGAACAAACGGCTTCGCACCATACTTCAATACAGTTTTTTCCTGGGGCTGGGTATTTTTTTGGCCTGGTGGTCAGTAAAAGACCTGACAGCTGACAATAAATCGCAGATAAGAACAGCGCTGAAAACAGCAAGATACTGGCTCATCATTCCTGTATTTGCTATTCTTTTTTTAAGTCATTTCATCCGGGGATTGCGCTGGCGGCTGCTGATACAATCGTTGGGATACAATCCTTCAAAGACCAATACTTTTTTCGCTGTTATGATCGGATACCTCACCAACCAGGCAGTACCACGGCTTGGTGAAGTGGTAAAATGCACCATGCTGGCCCGGTATGAAAAAATTCCGGCTGACAAACTGATCGGTACCATCATCCTGGAACGCATCATTGACGCCATCACCCTGCTGATCATATTTGGTATCACCCTGCTTATTCAACCGGATATCTATTCGCAACTGACAGAGGCAATTTTCAATTCCAAAAAAGATCCCACCCATAAAACAATTTCATCATCACTGCTGCTAATGATCGTAGTGGCCATTATCGTCATTATCATTGTCATATGGATGATCAAAAAGAAAAAGAATTTTAAAGACCTGGGTTCATTGTTCAAAAGGATCGGGCAACGCATCTGGCAGGGGATCAGCGCCATCAAACACCTCAGAAAGAGAAAACAGTTCATTGTATTCACCATTATCCTTTGGACATTATACCTATCGGGAGGCTATCTGGGATTTATGGCATTACAGGAAACACATGCATACGGTATCAGGGAAGCTTTTACTGTTTTGTCTGCAGGCAGTATTGGCATGATCGCCACTCCCGGCGGTATCGGGGCCTATGCCTACCTGCTTCAGCAAACGATGATATTATATGGCCTGAATCAAGGCGTCGCCCTGGCATTTGGCTGGATATTGTGGCTGGCCCAAACCGCTGTTATTCTCATCGGAGGTTTGATTAGTTTTGTAGCCATGCCCTATTATAATAAACAAAAAACATTTTGAGAAGAGCTGACTGCATACCCGAAAAAATTTTTACCCCTGTACAAATAATGCAGAAGTCGGCTCAATGGCGCCTGCTCAGCAAGAAGATCGCCTTTACAAACGGCGTCTTTGATATACTCCACCAGGGACATATTTTTTCCCTTTCAGAGGCTGCTAAAGAAGCTGACTATTTAATTGTGGGATTGAATTCCGATGCATCGGTAAAAAGACTGAAAAGTGAAACCCGTCCCATCAATAACCAGGATTCAAGAGCTTTACTGCTTGCTTCTTTGGTAATGGTGGATGCCGTTGTGATATTTGAAGAAGATACCCCGCTTGAGCTGATCAAAGCTATTATACCGGATGTGCTGGTAAAAGGAGGCGATTATACAGTTGAGCAAATTGCAGGGGCAAAGGAAGTCATAGCAAATGGTGGCCGGGTAGTTATTAATCCAACGCTGGAAGGGTTTTCAACAACCGCTCTTATTGAACAATCGAAAAGGTCTAATTAAGTATTATGCGAGCTATAATATTCTTTTCTTCCTTCGTTATTCTACTTAGCTCCTGTTCTCCCCGCTTACCTGATAAAAAAGTATTTGACAAAGTTGATTTAAGCATGACCATAGAAGAAGTAAAAAACATTTTTGGAGAACCGGCAGATATCAGATCAGGTATCAATTCTTCTGTTCTTTATTTTAACTGCATACCTGAAGATGTATGGACAACAGATTATGCAAGTATATATTTTGATAAGAACGGCGGGGTATCTTTTACATTGTACCGAAATCCTGACTAAACCTAAAATTAAGACACTTTCGGAAACTTAATAACCAACTTGTACTTGCTTTCTTAATTTTGCTTACTGAAAACCGAATGAATGGCTCACCACGACAAACGAAAAACAATTGCAAGGGATATCAGCTGGCTCTCCTTTAATGCAAGAGTATTGCAGGAAGCAGCCGACACTACTGTACCGCTCCGGGAACGCATCCGTTTCCTCGGAATTTTTTCCAACAATATGGATGAATTTTTCCGGGTTCGGGTGGCTACCCTGAAGCGGATGATTCAATTTGGCCACAAAGCCAATATGCACCTCGAAAATAACCCGCAGCAGATCATTGATGAAATACAAATGACCGTGCTGAACCATCAGGGTGAATTCAACCGGATATGGGAGGAAGTATCACAACAACTGAATGAACAAAAAATATTTTTACGGACTGAAAAAGACCTGAATCATGAACAGCAAAATTTTGTCCGCGATTATTTTGAAGAAGAAGTGAGTTCAGATGTGATCCCGTTAATGATTGAAAACATTCCAGAATTTCCAGCATTGCGTGACAAATCCATTTACCTGGCAGTAGTGATGTGGAAAAAAGAAAGTGCCCTGAAAAAAAAATATGCTCTTATCGAAGTGCCAAGCAGGGCTCTTGGAAGATTTACCATCCTGCCTTCCAAACCCGAGGAAAGTCATATCATCCTGCTGGAAGATGTGATACGTTTCAATTTGCCCGACATCTTCTCTTATTTCGGATACGACCAGTATCAATCCCATATTTTTAAAGTAACCCGTGATGCAGAGATTGATATTGATGAAGATGTTTCCACCAATATCATTCAGAAAATTGAAAAAGGGATCAAGAACCGCCGCAAGGGAAAGCCCGTTCGTTTTGTGTACGACCGGGAAATGGACCCGGGTCTGCTGGAATACCTGATCCGGCGTCTGACTCTTTCAAAAAGAGATAACCTGATCCCCGGTGGCCGCATTCATAATTTCAGGCATTTTATGGATTTCCCTGACCAGGTATTTAAAGAAAAAAGACACCGCAAAAAACCATTTGACCATCCATTACTCACTGTACGGAGAGTAACTGATGTCATCCTGGAAAAAGATGTGATGCTTCATTTTCCTTATCATTCTTTTTTGCCATTGATTGACCTGATCCGTGAAGCAGCATTTGATCCTGATGTTACCACTATTAAAATTACCTGCTACCGTTTAGCGCCGCAATCAAAGATCATCAATGCACTGATCAATGCGGTGCGAAATGGAAAAGAAGTGGTCGTGATGCTGGAACTGCGTGCCCGTTTTGAAGAAGAGGCCAATATTGAATGGAAAAACAGGCTGGAAGAAGAGGGCGCCAAAGTGCTGATAGAAATTCCTGATATGAAAGTGCATTCCAAAATCTGCGTCATCCGGAAAAAAACAAAAGATAACAACAGCATCCTTTATGGTTTTGTAAGTACCGGTAACCTGAATGAGAAAACGGCGAAAGTGTACGGAGATCATTGCCTGCTAACCTCCAATCAGAAAATAATGGCTGATGTGAACAGGATGTTCAACTACCTGGAACAACCCAAAACGGGTATTAATTTTCTCAAAGATTGTAAGGTAATCATCCCCAGCCCTTCCATTGCAAAAAAAGAAATGCTGAAACTGGTTGAGGAAGAAATAAAACAGGCAAGAAAGAAAAAACCGGCAGCCATTACTTTAAAAATGAATTCGCTTTCTGATGAAGACATGATTCAGAAACTGTATGAAGCTGCCCGGGCCGGCGTACAACTTAAATTGATCATCCGGGGAGTTTTCTGCATGTTGTCAGAGCATAAAAAATTTGAAAAGCCCATCCGGGCTGTCAGCATTGTGGACGAATACCTGGAACATGCAAGAGTGTGGGTATTTCATAACAGGGGCAAAGAGAAAGTTTATATATCTTCGGCTGACTGGATGCTGAGAAACATGGAGCATCGTGTGGAAGCAACCTGCCCTATCTGGCATGAAGAGTTAAAACAAGAGTTAAAAGATATACTTGACATACAATTGCAGGATAATGTGAAAGCAAGATGGCTGGATAATGAACTCAGCAATGAATATGTCCGGACAACAAAAAAGAAAATCCGATCCCAGGTAGAAACTTATAACTACCTGTACAAAAAAACGCAGATAAACCGTGAGACTGTCGGCCATTGACATTGGAAGCAACGCAGCAAGGTTATTGATAACAGATGTAATATCCGGCCCGCAGGGAGTTCCTGACTTTATCAAAGTCGTGTTGGTACGGGTACCTCTTCGTTTGGGTTTTGATGTATTTGATAAGGGTGAAATATCTGCTGCCAAAGTTGAAAAAATCATCAAGACCATTAAAGCCTACAAATTATTGCTGGATGTGTATGAAGTGAAGCACCTGAAAGCCTGTGCCACTTCTGCCATGCGGGATGCTTCCAATGCTGCTGAGATCATTAAAAAAGTAAAAGCGGAAACGGGAATCCAGATCCAAATCATCAGCGGACAGGAAGAAGCATCATTAATTTATGAAAACCATATTGCCGAAAATATGACAACGGAGGAATCTTATTTATACATCGATGTTGGTGGCGGCAGCACTGAGCTTACTTTCTTCAGCGATGGCAAACTTGTGTTTAAAGAATCATTTAATATCGGCACCATCCGTTTATTAAAGAACCAGGTAAATGAAGCTGCCTGGGATGAAATGAAGGAATTCATTGCTAAAAAAACAAAAGGCTTTCACCATGTAACTGCCATCGGTTCGGGTGGAAATATCAATAAAATATTTTCACTTTCCAAGCGAAAGGAAGGTAAGCCGCTCACACTTGAATTACTCAGGGATTATTACAAAGAGTTTAGTGCGATGTCGCTGACACAACGAATCAGCATGTATAAACTCCGGGAAGACCGGGCCGATGTGATCGTTCCTGCACTGCTAATTTATATCAATATTATGCGTTGGGCCGATGCACAGGAAATTTTTGTTCCTAAAATTGGATTGGCTGATGGATTAATACACACATTGTATGAAGAGGTAAAGAACCAGGATTTACACGATTGATATGGATTATTGGGAAATTACAAGAAGAAATCATAAAGATTGAGCAACACTTCCTAATTTCATATTTTAATCCTTTATAATCCAACAAATCTTGGTTCTATGGATATCAAAAAAGTCACCACCAACACCTTGCAAAAAATGAAGGTAGCCGGTGAAAAGATCAGTATGCTCACTGCTTATGATTTTTCTTTTGCCAAAATCATTGATGGGGCCGGCATTGATGTAATTCTTGTCGGAGATTCAGCTTCGAATGTTATGGCCGGGCATGAAACCACCTTGCCGATCACCATGGAACAAATGATCTATCATGCCCAATCAGTGATCCGGGGTATTGACCGCTGCCTGGTAGTGGTTGATATGCCTTTTGGTTCGTACCAGTCAAACTCTGATATTGCCCTTGCCTCTGCCATCCGCATCATGAAAGAAACAGGTGGACATTCCGTAAAAATGGAAGGTGGCGGGGAAGTGGCAGATGCCATCAGGAGAATAGTATCGGCCGGCATTCCGGTGATGGGACATTTAGGACTAACCCCTCAATCCATTTACAAATTCGGCACCTATACCGTCAGGGCCAAAGAAGATGATGAAGCCAATAAACTACGTAAAGATGCTAAGTTGCTGGAAGAAGCCGGATGCTTTGCGATTGTACTCGAAAAAATCCCGGCAGCCTTAGCCAAAGAAGTTTCTGAAAGCATATCAATTCCGACCATTGGTATCGGCGCCGGTGGCAATTGCGATGGACAAGTGCTGGTCATGCATGATATGCTTGGCATCAATACAGAATTCAAGCCCCGTTTTCTCCGGCAATACCTGGACATTCATGAACAGGCTACCAAAGCCGTGCAGCAGTATATCAAAGACGTAAAAGCAAAAAATTTTCCCAATGAAGCTGAGCAGTATTGAATCTGATGACAGATAATAGTGTATAGATGATAATGTCTCCGTTTCGATAACTCATTTTCGGCTTGAATAAACTTTTATCTGGCGGTTATTATCTTCAATACTATTATTCACTATCGTTTTGAAAGAACTATCATCTGTCATCTAACCGTTATCATCTCTTCCCTACCTTTACGTTTCTAATAATAATGTACTATGGAATTTCTGAAAACTCTCAGAATAGAATCAACAAATAAGGGCGTAAGCACCGGAACTAACTGGATCTGTTCAACCGGCCAAACAATTGACTCCTTCTCCCCTGTTGACGGTAAAAAGATCGGTTCAGCAACAGCTGCTGATAAAGAAAGCTATGAGACTGTAATAAAAAAGGCAGAAGAAGCTTTTAAGATATGGCGACTTATTCCTGCACCAAAAAGAGGTGAGATTGTCCGGCAAGTTGGTGAAGCCTTGCGTCATTATAAAGAACCACTCGGCAAATTGGTTTCCTATGAAATGGGGAAAAGCCTGCAGGAAGGTTATGGCGAAGTGCAGGAAATGATCGATATCTGCGATTTTGCTGTTGGCCTTTCAAGACAATTACATGGACTTACGATGCACAGTGAACGCCCCGGCCACAGGATGTATGAACAATATCATCCCCTGGGAATTGTCGGAATTATTTCTTCCTTCAATTTTCCTGTAGCCGTTTGGAGCTGGAATGCCATGCTTGCATGGGTTTGTGGTGATGTATGTGTATGGAAGCCTTCATCAAAAACACCGCTGTGTGCAGTTGCCTGTCAACATATCATTGCAGAAGTATTTTCAAAAAACAATGTTCCCGAAGGTGTTTCCGGGTTAATTGTCAGCAGCCGTGAAGTGGGCGGATGGATAGCAGCCGACACAAGAATTCCGTTAGTATCTGCAACCGGTTCTACAGGGATGGGTAAAACTATTGGCGCAACCGTTGCTTCGAGGCTTGGAAGATCATTGTTAGAATTAGGCGGCAATAATGCCATCATCATTTCAAAAGATGCTGACCTTGAAATTGCCATGCTGGGTTCTTTATTCGGGGCAGTAGGTACGGCGGGGCAAAGATGTACCAGTACAAGAAGGCTGATCATCCAGGAAGACATTTATGATTCAGTAAAAGATAAATTAGTTGCAGCTTATAAACAGCTTTGCATCGGTGATCCGCTGGATGAAAACAACCATGTGGGCCCGCTGATTGATAAAGACGCTGTAAAAATGTATCTTGATTCCATTGAAAAATGCAAAGCCGAAGGAGGAAACTTTATTGTTGCCGGAGCTGTTTTAAGCGGTAGCGGTTACGAAAGTGGCTGCTATGTGAAACCCTGCATTGCTGAAGCCAAACCTGGATTCAGGATAGTGCAGCATGAGACCTTCGCTCCCATCCTGTATTTGTTAAAGTACAAGACGATGGATGAGGCAATTGCTATTCAAAATGAAGTGCCGCAGGGATTATCATCATCAATCATGACATTAAACCTGCGGGAAGCAGAACAATTTCTCTCCCATGCCGGAAGTGATTGTGGTATTGCCAATGTAAATATCGGAACCAGCGGAGCCGAAATTGGCGGAGCCTTTGGCGGCGAAAAAGAAACCGGTGGCGGCAGGGAAAGCGGCAGCGATTCCTGGAAAGTTTATATGCGCCGGCAAACAAATACCATTAATTACAGCAATTCACTCCCGCTGGCGCAGGGGATTAAGTTTAATGTCTGAAGCATCGGGACGCTTTAAGCGGCCTGATGCTTAAATCTTAGCATTTTAATAAGCAACCGGTTGATCTTACCACCCGTCAAAAAAACCTTAAATGCCTCCGTTTAATAGCCCTTATTTATGCAAAATTTATGAATGGTAATCATTATTTTTACAGCTTTACCAACTTTACAGAATAAAACAAAACAAATGAATAGTATCATGAAACGTACCTTATTCCTCGCCATCAACGGATTATTATCACTATCCCTGTTTGCCCAGAAGGACGAAGTACCAAAAGGCTGGCACATGCTGGATAAAACCGCATCCGGTTATTATGGTATCAGCGTTGACAAGGCATATGAATTTGTCAATTCAAAAAATCTGAAAAGTACAACGGTCATTGTTGCTGTTATTGACTCAGGCGTTGACACAACACACGAAGACCTGAAAAATGTTTTATGGCATAACCCCAATGAAATTCCGGGTAATGGAGTGGATGATGACAAGAATGGTTACGTGGATGATATTTACGGATGGAATTTCCTTGGAGGCCGGGATGGTAAAAACGTAGAACAGGATTCCTATGAAGCCGCAAGGGTTTATCATAATCAAAAATCCAAATGGGCTGATAAAGAAATTGATGTAAGTAAACTTACCCCACAAGAAGCATTTGACTACAATGCATGGAAAAGAGCTGAAGACGAAGTTGCAGGCAGCGAAACAAAAACCAGCAGCCTGGAAATTATCTTTTTGAAAAAAGCATACAGTAGTTGTTTAAAAAATGACAGCATACTCCGCAAGGTAATGGGCAAGGATAAATATACCGGCAAA
>CAZGGQ010000036.1:0-52740 GCA_964525285.1 uncultured Chitinophaga sp. | reverse complement strand
GGAGGGAAGATACCTATTGTAATGAACATTGCTGAAGGCAGCACGAATGAAGCATTGAAGCAGGTAATGTTTGCAGAATCATGGGGTGTACAGGGATTGATGCTGCTGCCGCCAATGCGTTATAAAGCTGATGAAAGGGAAACGGTGATTTTTTTTAAAACCATTGCAGATGCTACCGACCTGCCCATCATGCTCTACAACAACCCGGTGGATTATAAAATAGAAATAACGCCGGGTATGTTCGATGAACTGCAGTCTTGTAAAAATATCACGGCGGTAAAAGAAAGTACAAGGGATGAAAGCAATGTGACAAGAATGAGGAACCGCTTTGGCAACCGCTATCAGATTCTATGCGGTGTGGATACGATTGCCATGGAAGAATTGTTGCTGGGCGCTGATGGCTGGGTGGCGGGATTGGTTTGTGCATTTCCAAAAGAAACGGTTGCGATCTTTAAATTAGTGAAGGCGGGGAGAATTGAAGAAGCGACAAAGATATACCGATGGTTCATGCCCTTGCTGGAACTGGATATTCATCCCAAGCTGGTGCAGTATATCAAATTGGCAGCAGCGCAAACAGGATTGGGGAGTGAGTATGTAAGAGCGCCGAGGTTGATACTGGAAGGAGAGGAGAGGGAAAGGATTTTGAAGATCATTAAAGATGGAATTGCTTCAAAGCCAAAAATGGATTCTTAATACAAGATACTGGATTCCGGATGCTGGTCACTTGACTTCCAAAAATCCAGAATCATTACAATACGATATGTTCAAAGACGCAACAATAGATGAAGTCAACGAAATTATGCAACAGGCATGGAAAGCATTTCATGCTTACAGAAAATTATCACTGAAGCAACGTGCAGATTTCATGCGGGCTATTGCTCTGGAACTGGAATCCTGTGGCGATAAATTGATACAAACTGCCATGAGAGAAACCAATCTTCCCGAAACAAGAATGAGGAACGAAAGAGGAAGAACAATTTTTCAACTGAACCAGTATGCCGCTGCCTGTGAAGAAGGAACCTGGCTGGAGGCGAGAATTGATACTGCCGTTGCGGATAAGAACCCGCCGAAACCTGACATAAGAAAAATGCTGGTACCACTTGGGCCGGTTGTTGTTTTTGGGGCATCTAATTTTCCTTTTGCTTATTCCACTGCCGGTGGTGATACCGCCTGTGCATTGGCGGCCGGTTGCCCTGTTATTGTAAAAGCACATCCGGCACATCCTCAAACTTCAGAAACAGTTGCTGAAGCAATTTTAAGAGCTGCCAATACATGTAAAATGCCCGGAGGAATTTTTGCTCATGTGCACGGTGTTTCATTTGAGGTGGGCAATGCATTCGTGATGCATCCGCATACCAAAGCCGTTGGCTTCACCGGTTCTTATCCCGGCGGCAAACAATTATTCGATTGGGCCAACCACCGCAAAGAACCCATTCCTGTATTTGCAGAAATGGGAAGTGTAAATCCTGTTTTTCTTTTACCCGAAAAACTATCCACGGGATCCGGCGGAAAGTCATCTGCTGCTGATATTGCAAAAATGTATGCCGGCTCCATAACATTAGGTGTTGGCCAGTTCTGCACCAATCCCGGGTTGATCATCGGAATTGAAAGCGAGGGACTACAAACTTTTATTCATGATCTGGGAAAAGCCATTCAGCAAATTGCTCCCGGGCCCATGCTTCATCCCGGAATTGTAAAGGCATACAAAGAGAAAAAAGAAAATGCTTTGTTGCAGGAAGATGTTCACCTGGTGGCCGAATCGGAAATACGGTCTGACCGTCCCGGTCTGACCGGTTCAGCAGCAATTGCTACCGCAAGCGGTGAAACATTTCTGGCTAATCCTGTTCTTCACCAGGAAGTCTTCGGGCCTTATTCCATTGTTATTCGCTGCAAAGACATGAATGAAATGATACAGGTAGCAAAGAACCTGGAGGGACAGCTTACATCGACATTAATGGCAACAGAAAATGACATCAGAAATAATGATGAATTAATTGAAGCAGTTAAAAATATCTGCGGCCGGCTTATAATAAATGGGGTGCCGACAGGTGTGGAGGTTTGTCTGAGTATGCAGCACGGCGGGCCATTCCCTGCTACCACTGATTCAAGATTTACTTCTGTAGGTGCGGATGGCATCAAACGTTTTGCAAGACCGATTGCTTTTCAGAACTGGAGCAATGATCTGTTACCGGATGAATTGAAGAATGAAAACCCATTGGATATTTGGAGAACGGTGAATAGTGAATTGACTAAAACATCAATATAAATAAGAAATGAGGAATGAGAAACTGACCGGAATCATACTTTCTCATTTTTTATTTCTAATTCTT
Organism: uncultured Chitinophaga sp.; assembly: GCA_964525285.1. GTDB lineage: Bacteria > Bacteroidota > Bacteroidia > Chitinophagales > Chitinophagaceae > JJ008. The sequence goes on along the minus strand of CAZGGQ010000036.1, from coordinate 50,410 downwards.
TAAACTGATCTCAGCCTGATAAATTAAACTTCATGAAAATTTTTCTTTTTCTATTTGCTTTTCCTGCAACTGTTTTTGCTCAAAACAGTATTCCCGCCACCGGCGCACAAAAACTCGCAGCCTTTGCCAGGCAAAAACAATTGCTGCAGCAATCGCCATTTAAAAGTCTTGAATGGCGGTTGATCGGTCCGGATAACCGGAGCGGCCGCAGTACAGAAGTAGCCGGTATTACGGGCAATCACAATATTATATATGCAGCTTTTGCTACCGGTGGCTTCTGGAAAACGGAAGATGCTGGTAAAACATGGATGCCATTATTTGATGAGCAGGCCACGCAATCCATCGGCAATTTTGCATTGGCGCCTTCCAATCCCGAAATTATTTATCTCGGAACAGGTGAAGCAAATATTTTCCGTGCTTCATTACCCGGAACCGGGATGTATAAATCCACTAACGGCGGAAAATCTTTTATGCCCATTGGTTTGGAAAGCACGGGAACGATCGCAAGGGTGCTTATTCACCCCAAAAATCCAAACATTGTTTATGTGGCTGCAGGAGGTAATGAGTGGACCTATAATAATGACCGTGGTGTGTATCATACAATGGATGGGGGAAAAACATGGAAGAAGATCTTATATAAAGACGAAAAGACCGGTTGCATTGACCTGCTGATGGATCCCTCCGATCCTAATATCTTATATGCTTGTATGTGGAACCGGGTAAGAAGGAGATGGAGTGATCCTGTCCCGGAAGATGGCGATCATATTTACAAAACAACAGATGGGGGAAAGACATGGAAGATCATCAACAAGGGTTTACCAGATACAAAACTGACAGGACGTGTTGGTATCGCCGTTTCAAAATCAAATCCCAATGTGCTGTATGCTTTTGTAGACGATCATAACAAAAAGAGGGATCCGAAGCCAAATGAATTTGACAGTTATGAAAGAAAAGTGCAAAAGGTCGTGATCGGCGCAGCTATTTACAGGAGCAATGATAAAGGCGGGACATGGATAAAGCAATCAGAGATACATGATTTCTTTCGCTTATCAGGAACCTACGGATGGGTTTTCGGCCAGGTCAGGGTAAACCCTAAAAATGAAAATGAAGTTTACGTGTTCGGAACTTCAAGAGCCAGGTCTGTTGATGGCGGAAAAACATGGAAGCAATGGAATGCCACTGATAAAAGCAGCGACTGGATCCATGGCGATAATCATGCGTTATGGTTTGATGATGAAGACCCGGGAAGGGTCATACTTGGCAATGATGGCGGGGTGAGTACTTCTTATAATGGAGGGGAAAGATGGAAAAACTTTTTTGATAAAATTCCTACTACACAGTTTTATACGGTTGGCTATGATATGGAAACGCCTTTCAATGTTTTTGGCTCCGTACAGGATGAAGGCACCATGAGTGGAAGTTCGGTTTATACTTTCGGCGTGCCCCAGGATAAAACGATACGGCACTGGATGATGGCGCCGGGTGGTGAAGGCACACAGATACAGGTGGACCCCAACGATCACAACATTGTTTTTTCCAGTACGTATTATGGCCGCCTGATGAAAAGTGATATGAGCAAACCCGACAGTCTCCAAAGCAACCATATTGAGATGTTTGATGTAGGTCGTATTGATAGTTTGCGTGGCGAATGGCTGGCCGGAACATTGATGTCGAAATTCAACAACAAAATAATTTATCATGGTCTGCAGCATTTGTATAGATCAGATGATGGAGGTGAGCACTGGAAGATGATCAGCCCAGATCTTTCTTATAATGATCCATCAAAAATGGGAGTATATCCTTATCTTATCTATCACCAGGCTATTTCGGCCATTGCAGAAGGCAACGGACCGGGATCTGTATATGCCGGAACTGATGATGGGCGGGTATGGTTGACGATGGATGACGGCGCCAACTGGAAAGAGATAACTAAAGGGCTCCCTTTGAATAAACATGTGGCAAAGATTTTTACTTCATCAACAGCTGGTTCGTCTATAGTATATGTGGCGCTGAACGACAGGAGGCAGGACAACAACACAGCCTACCTCTACATGTCGGAGAATAAAGGCGAAACATGGACACTTATTTCCTCCAACCTGCCGGCATCCCCGGTGAATGTGATCATTGAGGATCCCGACACTGCTATTGTACTTTATTGTGGTACCGATATGGGGGCGTATGTGAGCCGGAACCGCGGAAAGTCATGGATCGCTATTAATGGAAATCTCCCGGCATCTGTTTCAGTCAATGACATGTTCATACATCCTCGGGATAAGAAATTGGTGATAGCGACTTATGGCAGGGGAGTATGGGTCCTGGATGACTTGCGGGGCCTGCGTTAGCAGGGCGAAGCGATCTCCCGGAATTATTTTTGGGCCAGCTTCAGCCTGCCTGCCGGCAGGCAGGTTTTTCTTACCTGCCCCGCCAAAGGCTTGAGGCATCACCTGTTGTCTGGCTTCTTCGGGTGGAATAAATTATCATTTATACATCCCACTTTCATGGCATTAATTCATGGCGGATTTTATATTCCGTTGCCTCGCGACAAGCAACATAGCATTCTATTTTTGTACTGAAAACGAACCGTGGTGAAGATTTGAAATAATAAAATCAATTAATTCCCGTTTACGGTTGCATTAATTATTTTTTCCAAAATTTTTATATCAACATCCTCAAGTTTATTGATGTACAGGCAACCAACACCTGTCTTGTGTTTGCCTAATTTCTTCAATGCATCAGTATGCCGCTGCAGGTTGCAGCAAAGATGTAATGATAAATTTGCCTTCCTTGGGGAAAACCCGATTTTGAACCAATCTACTTCTCTGCCGGTAGCGGGGCTCTTATATCTTACCTCCCCAAAACCGATCATTGAATGACCCCACATTTTCGGTTTTTCCCTGCTGGCTTTCCCCATCATTTTTAATATCATGTTGCTGTCTTTACGTTTTTGCGCATCTGCGATGCTATCAATAAAATCTTCTACACTGGAAGAAGTTGGTTTTGTTTTAATTTCTGCTAATTTACCCATATTAATTGCTTTTATTTGAAGTGGTTACGGACTGTGTTTTGCAACTTTGCATTCGGGCAGGTTTTATAGCACTGTACTTGATACGAAGAACCGCAGTTCAATTATTCGAAAAACTGTTCAGCGAAGCATATCAACCCACCTGACACAAAAGCTGCTGGCAGCCGGGCTTTGGTTATTCATTCGTTATACCTTCCTCCCGATAGCTATCGGGATCAGACCCTTAGCGAGCCACGGAACCCCCTGGCAGCATAGTATGATTCTGCCCCGTTGTGACCGATGAAGACACGGCCGTAACGGAAATCAGCACAGATGGCACCACCGAGTTTTCTGATAGCAGCAGGTGTTTTCAACCAACTCGATGTTTTCGTATCGAAATTTCCTCCCGCCATTTGGCGGGACTGCAACTCCATATATTGTTCTTCCGTTAAAATCTCGATGCCCATATCAGCTGCCATCTCAACAGCACTATTTTCCGGTTTATGTTCTTTTCTTGCCTCCAGCGCTTCATGGTCGTAACAAACACTTCTGCGGCCTTTAGGACTTTCTGCTGAACAATCATAAAAAATGTATTCGCCGGTCTTTTTATCATGACCCACTACATCCGGTTCGCCGCCGGTTTCTTCCATTGCATTGAGCGACCATAGTTTTTCTGTATTGGCTTCCAGCTTTGCTTGCACTTGAGCCCATTCAAGACCTTTATGGCGGATACTGTTTTTCTCAAAACGGGTTTTCAATGTTTGGAATAGTTCTTCACGCCTGCCAGTCGGCAAGGCAGGTTGTTTTGCTGACAACTGCTTTTTATTTCCCTTTTTCATAATGTGTTATTTTGATTTGCTTACGGCCAGGGCTTACTGATATGCTGGTATTTTATAATGTCCGGCCCGGAAACTGGAGCTAAATTAATAACTAAAAGCTGAAGTTTAGAACTGCGGCCAGGCAGAATTCAGTCTGCAGTATATGAAGCCTGGATTTGTACTGCCGATGATTGTACTTCCGCCCGGCACCAATTGCAGAACCTATTGTTACATGCTTGCTTTCGTCAGCCAATCAGTATAAAAGTTTGGGTTAAATTTTGATTTACCAATTTGTTTGATTGCTGCTCAAAAGAAGAAACTCTGTGAAAGAATAGCGGAAAAAGTATTAGCAACAACGTCATTATAAATTTGGCCGTACATTCCATATCTGTTTGTAAATTTTCCATTCCCCATTTTCTCTTTTACAAATTGTGCTTTCAACGAATCAGCCAATTGTGCATTTATTTTTATGCAGAAAAATGCGATAGTACCAAGAAGTATTATTTTTTTCAATTTTGTTTATTTAATGAAATTACCCTGATTTTAACAAGTTTTACCTGTCGCTTTTTTCATCGGCAATTTTTGAGGCAGGAGTGGTTTTCATCCTGTTTAAATCAAAAAATTTTTTGATTGAATAATTGTATGCAATATGCCTCCCGCTATTATGTCCCTGCCAGTCAAATGAATCATACTTTTCAGGAAATACCAAGCCATCCACTTTTGTATGTGTATAAAATATATGAGTAAATGGCCCCAGTGATTTTTGCTCCTTTGGTAAACCAATCAAATCCAAAAAAGGGGCATACGTTATATTAAACTCCAAACCTCTCAATAAAAATGTTTGAGGGTGAATAAACAGTTTGTAATACTTATGCGGTGAATGTTTGCTGTTATTAACAAAAGTCATTTTCACAATAAAGTACTCCGTTGAGTCACCGGGCAATGTTTCCACCTGTTCAGCCTGTAGTGTCACACCTGCCGATTGTGTAAGCCAGGGCATTGCCATTGCATAATAAATATTGTTAACATTGGTTCCGGGTGGGTTATCTAATTGCCAGTTTTCTGTCCAGGTTTTTTTGCCGTCGCTGGCAAGCCTTCCGTTAAATACCGGCCAGTCGTGGTAGGTACGTTCTGTTTTAATCTCTGTTAATTCATTGCTCACCCAAAATTCTGACTCAAGGGGTTGCCCGAAAATAAGGATATGTGTAAAGCTCAATGTTGGCGACTTGTTCCATTTTGCCATACCACCATGTGACTCAAGCATTTTATTAATTACATATTGTACCGTTGCTTTATTAACGCCGGCATTCTTGATTGCAATTGTCTTTAGTGTCAGAGTATCGCTTCCAAACCCGCCGCCACAGGCTTTCAGATAATAATTAATACTGTCAGATTTATTGGATTGAGCATTTATACTGATAGTTGCTATCAGGAAAAAAATAGTGAAAATTTGCTTCATCTTTGTCATGTTTTAAGTGCAAAGTTGTAGTTAAGGCAGCAGATAAAATTGTAAAAAAACGAACCGCTGCTTATGCATTTGTTAATGAGCCCTGCAATATATTTTGTTCAATATATATATTTTTTTCCCTGAAGAAATGGCTGGGCGGTAAGCCTGTAAAAGTTTTAAAGTCTTTAATAAAATGAGACTGGTCATAATAATCAGATAAATGGGCAATGTCAGTTAATGAATAGCAGGGATTATTTTTAACAAGTTGTAGTGTTTTTTGAAAACGATACAATTTAGTAAAATACTTATATGGCATACCTTTTTTCTGTATGAATATTTTTTGAATTTGCCTGCTGCTGACACCTGTACTCCTGCTTATATCATCAATGGAGGCATTACCTCCACTTTTGCTGATTTCAACAAAACTCCTGTGTAAAATATTATTTTGAAGAGATGTTGTTTGCAACCACTTTTGCAAACCCGGTTCAAGTAAAGCAATAGCTTTTTTGTAATTACCTGTATTAAGCTCATTGTGTAAATAATCGTAATGCTGTTTTATCCAATTGCCGGTTATATCCTCAATTGCCACCCGCTTGTTGTTTAATTCATAAGCAGGCACTTTGTAAAGTGACGCAGAAGCCCAGGGATAAAACTTAATACCAAACATTTTTAAATTGCCGGAAAAATATAGCGTTACACTGTTTATCAAATGTCCGCCTAGAAAATCAGTTGGCTTTGTTATCTCTTTTCCATCAACGATAAGTTTGGGACGAATGCCATAATGAAAAACAAAATCTATAAAACCATCAGGAATCATTCGTTCATAATGATTTTCACCATAAGAATTCTCAAATACCCAAAAGCATTTGATATATTGCTGGAGTGAAGAATGCGGCATAAATTCTTTATAAAGCATTTCTACATTATTTGTATTCAGATGCAGCAAATCCTGGGGATTCTGCTGAATTAAGCTGTATGCTTTCTACAAGATAAATCAATTTATAGATTAGGGAATGAAGATTTATTTGAATGGTATAAATTATTGTATCCATGCGAGGACTGTCTTTCTCTTAGATATCGCATGAAACAAATATTTCAGTTCAGAATCGATTTGAGTAGTCGCGATTGGTTGCCGCTAATATTAGGGCTTTGCGTTCGGCGTGGCATTTTGAAAACGTTCAACCCGGAACTGAAGCCGAATAAAGTTACAAAAGAACTGAACATGCCCTTCTGTCATCTTTAACTCCTATATTCATCCAAACGATTTCCTCCGTAACTTTCCAAAAATATCCCCACCATGCGAAAGCTTGTACTTTTTCATTTCTTATTTCTCATTCCTTATTTGTCATTCAGCCAGCAATTCGGTGGCAACCCGCCATCCCTGAAATGGAAACAGATCAATACGGATTCGGCAAGAATTATTTTTCCTGCCGGCCTCGATAGCCAGGCCAACCGGGTGGCTTCTGTTGTTCATTGGCTGGCCGCTCATCCTTCCGCGGGTTTGCAGTCTATTTCCTTAGGCGACCAGTTAAAGAAGATCAATATTGTTTTGCAAAACCAAACCACTATTTCCAATGCTTATGTGGGACTGGGCCCTTTCCGCAGTGAGTTTTACCTGACTCCCTTTGCCAACAATTTCCAGGAGGGAAGTATTTCATGGCCTGATCTATTGGCCGTGCATGAATACCGGCATGTGATGCAGTACAATAATTTCAAGAACGGGCTTAGTAAGTTTGCGTACCGCCTGTTGGGCGATGATGGTTTGTCGCTGGCGATCAATGCAGCAATCCCGGATTGGTTCTACGAGGGCGATGCCGTGTATAATGAAACAGTAACAACCAAACAGGGCAGGGGCCGGTTGCCTCTTTTCCTGAATGCCTATCCCTCACTTTGGCAGGCCGGAAAAAATTATTCCTGGATGAAACTGCGCAATGGTTCCCTGAAAGATTTTGTGCCTAATCATTATTATCTCGGATACCTGCTGGTGAATTATGGAAGAGAAAAATATGGGACAGATTTCTGGACAAAAGTTACCCATGATGCCAGCGCCTACAAGAGTTTGTTCTATCCTTTCCAGGCAGCCATAAAAAAATATGCCGGTGTAGATTATAAAACATTCAGGGAACAGGCTTTAGAGTCGTATAAAAGCCTCACCCCGGCCTTCGACGCAGGCGGAGAGGGTGTTGCGAAGACTCCGAAAGGAGATGAATTTGTTTTTCCTGTGAAGAAAAGCTACGAGATCAGTTATTACTTTCCTTACAATATAAGCAGCGATTCACTGCTGTACCTGAAAACGAGTTTGCGGCATCGTCCTGCTTTTTATATAAAAGATGCAAGCGGCGAGCATAAAATAAAGACAAGGGATATTTCGCTTGATGAACAATTCAGTTACCGCAACGGCAAGATCGTTTACTCCGCCTATGAAACCGATCCCCGCTGGGGCTGGGTTGATTATGGAATAATAAAAATTCTGGATGTGCAAACTGGTGAACAACGCAGGCTGACTGAAAAATCAAAATACTTTACTCCTGATATTTCAGAAGACGGATCAAAAGTAGCGGCCGTGCAGGTAGCCAGCGATGGTAAAAGCGAATTACATATCCTTGATGCCATTAACGGGCAAATTATAAAAGCCATTCATTCATCAGAGATCAGTTTGTTCACCGATCCGAAATTTATTGATGAGAATTCATTGGTGACCGCCGTAAGGCTAAAAGACGGAACGATGGCATTGGCAACAGCCGAAATTTCTACCGGCAATACTATGCGTCTTACTAACCCTTCTTATAATGTGCTGGGCTATCCCTGCGTCAATAATGGTATCATTTATTTTACGGCCTCTTATAGCGGCAATGATGATGTGTTTGCTTTGCGGCTGAGTGATAAAAAAATATTTAAGATCAGCAACGGCCCGCTGGGAAATTATTTTGTGAACGCCGCCAACGGGAAAATAACCTGGTCTGCTTTTACGGCCGAAGGATACCAGTTAAAACAAATGGAGGAGAAGGATATTGTATGGCATGAAGTAAGCTTGGCAACGGCTGAAGAACTGACAGAGAAATTCCCGGTAAGTCATGAAAGCGAATTGGGGAATATCTTATCCGGCCAGGTGCCGGCAAGGAGTTTCGATGTTAAAAATTATAAAAAAGGAACGGGCTTGCTGAACTTTCACAGCTGGCGGCCTTATTATGAAGACCCTATCTTCACTTATTCCATTTACGGGAAAAATATTCTGAATACACTACAGACCGAATTGTATTACCTCTATAACCAGGATGAAAAAACAAGCGCTGTCGGTTTTAATGCCGTGTATGGGGCATGGTTTCCTTTCCTGGATATCGGTACTGAATACACTTTTGACCGGGAAGCCCTGACCAGTAATAATTCGATCAGGCACTGGAACCAGTTGAATTCCCATATCGGGCTCGACATATTATTGAATAAGGTCAGCGGTCAAACCTATAAGAATTTCAGCATCGGCAGTTACTATGTGCTGCGCAATGAATTCAACAAAGGCATCTTTAAAGATTCGATCGGTAATGTATCGTTCAGTTACCTGCAGCATTTTATGTCGTGGAGCCAGCAGGTGCAAAGGGCCGTGCAACATATTTATCCACACGCAGGTTATGGCCTTTCTATTACGCATCGTCATGCTATCACAAAATATAATGGCTACCAGTTCATCGGCAATGCTTCGGTGTACCTGCCGGGATTACTTTCATCGCATAATACGGTATTAACCGGGTCATTCCAGGAGCGGGACAGCATGAGACAGATATTTTTCAGCAACCGCTTTCCTTATTCAAGAGGATATACCGGCCGCTACTTTGCAAGAATGTGGAGACTGTCGGCTAATTATCATTTACCCCTGCTCTATCCTGACTGGGGGTTTGGAAATATTTTATACCTGCAAAGAATAAGGGGTAATATATTTTATGATTTCACCAGGGTATCGGATAAGATAAATAATGCCGATCAGCGCAGTGTGGGCGGAGAAATTTTTATTGATACCAAATGGTGGAACCAGTATCCGCTGACATTTGGATTCCGGGTAAGCCGCCTGCTTGACAGGGACCAGTTTAATGGATTCCGGGGAACGATCTATGAGATCGTGTTGCCGGTGAGTATAATACCGAGATGAGTTTTTATTGAACCGGCTTTGCTATTTCTTTCCTTTTCTTTTTTGTGATCCAATCATTTATTCTATATAGCAGGTAAGCGCCGCCCAGACCGGCAACAAGACCGATGATCTCATTGCGGGGATGATGTCCTTTGTTACTCTCCTGCAGCAACCATTTATTCAGCCTGTACATCAAAAAAGTAGTACCACTGGCAAGGACGGCGCCACCTATCACATCGGTAGGATAATGAACGCCAAGATATACCCTTGCATAGGCGACCAACGAGGCCCAGGCATAGGCCGGGACCACTACCCACCATTTGGGAACAGCAATGCTCATAGCCGTTGCCATAGCAAAAGCTTCTGCCGTATGTCCTGAAGGGAATGCTTTATTCGGCGCATTGATCACCGATTTAAAAACGGTATCAAAATTTGAAGGCCGGATACGACCGATACTCTTCTTCAGTCCGAATGTGATTATTTCAGTAACTGCAATAGACTCCACGTTGAATAGTGCTTTTTTCTTAAGAACTGTATTGTTGTTTGCAAGACCGGTCACAAAAAGAGCTGCGGGGCCTGTCAGGCACACAGGATTATTATATTTGGAAATGGAAGTGAAAAAAGCGTTTAGTTTTTTTGTCCGGTTTTTTTCTGCAACCCGCAGCAGGTAATTATCCCATTTGCCTCCCTGGGAAAAAGAAGAAGAATTGACCAGGAGCAACGCTGTTACAATTATTAAATTTTTAATGACTACCCGCATATAACAAACTTAAAATGGATCATAGGAACACACAATAGAAGGAAACACATAGGTTTCTATGCCTGGTGTTTCAAATAAAATTAGTGGTTGCTTCATCCGGGTAGTCAATAATTTTTTTAAAAAGAGACGTCATAATGATGGCTTTATAGTATTAAACTAACCGGGATGATGTATTATTTGTAATAGTGGATTGATAGGATTACATCAGGAAGGTAATTCATGCTTATAATCCGGCCAAACTTTCTTCAATTACTTTGATCTTTGCTTCCGCATCAGCTTTCTTTTTTCGTTCAATATCGATCACGTCCGGTTTTGCATTCTGAACAAAGCGTTCATTACTGAGTTTCTTTTCTACAGCAACAAGAAAACCTTTCAGGTAATCGAGATCCTTTTGCAATTGTTCTTTTTGTGAGGCGGTATCAAGTACAGTCGTTGTCTCAATAAAAATTTTGTCTTTTTGTACTACCACTGCTATGCTGTTGGCAACAATAGCGGATGTATAAGAAACGGATGCTGCATTTACCTGTTTGGATAAAATACTTTCAAATGTTCGATACGTACTGTTGTTTTCAGTGTGAATATGCAAACGGATACTGTCTTTTGGTTTCAACTGGTTTTTATTCCGGGCATCCCTGATCGCTGTGATCACTTCTTTCAGCATAGCGCCGTTCTTTATCATCCTTTCATCCGTCGAACCAATAGCCGGGAACTGTTTAACTGTAAGGTCATCTTCCTGTTCTTTCAGCTGATGATATATTTCTTCCGTAATAAACGGCATGAAGGGATGGAGCAACTGCATCAGTTGTTCAAAAAAATAAACAGTCTTTTCATATAAGGCTTTATCAATGGGCTGTTCATAAGCAGGTTTTACCCATTCCAGGTACCAACTGCAGAATTCATTCCATATCAATGAATAAATTGTTTTCAATGATTCACTCAATGTAAAGTCTTTGAATTGGGCATCAAGTTCTGCCCTTACTTCATTCAACCTGTTCTCAAACCATTCAGTTGCAAAACTCCCGGGTTCCGACTCCCGGCTCTGAACCCGCGACTCCCAACTCCTGACCAACTTCAACGCATTCCACATTTTATTAATAAAAAACCTTCCTTGCTCATTACCTGTCTCGTCCCACATCAGGTCATTACCAGCCGGTGAAGCGATCATAATCCCGAAACGGACTGCATCAGCACCATCTTTTTCAATCATATCGAGCAGATCAGGAGAGTTTCCCAATTGTTTACTCATCTTTCTTCCCTGCTTATCACGAACGATACCGGTGAAATAAACCTCGCTGAAAGGTTTTTGTTGCTTGTATTCAAATCCCGCCATGATCATCCTTGCCACCCAGAAGAATATGATTTCGGGTGCAGTTACTAATGTATTGGTAGGGTAGTAGTAGTTAATATCTTTATTACCCGGGTCGCTGTATCCTTTAAATACTTCAAAAGGCCAAAGCCACGAAGAGAACCAGGTGTCTAAGCAATCCTCATCCTGTGTTAATTGCGGATTGATTATTGAATATTTATTATTGAATATTTTCTTCGCCTCTTCCTCTGTAGCAGCAACGACAAACTTTCCTTCCGCATCATACCACGCCGGGATGCGATGTCCCCACCAAAGCTGCCGGCTGATGCACCAGTCTTTGATATTCTCCATCCAATGGCGATAAAGATTCTTGAATTTGGAAGGGTAGAATTTAATCTCATCACTCATCACAGCATGCAATGCCGGACCGGATATTTTTTTCATGTCCACCCACCATTGCAATGAAAGTCTTGGTTCTACTACGGCATCTGTCCTTTCGCTGTAACCTATTTCGCTGGTATAATCTTCTGTTTTTAATAAATAGCCTTTTTCTTCGAGTTCTTTTACAATCTTTTTTCTTGCTTCAAAACGGTCTTCGCCGATATATATCTGTGCTACTTTATTGAGTGTACCATCTTCATTGAAAATATCAACTACTTCAAGATTGTGTTTCTGTCCAAGTTGATTGTCATTTATGTCATGTGCCGGAGTAACCTTTAAAGCCCCTGTTCCGAAATCCATCGTTACATAATCATCTGTTATAATGGGAATGCGACGATTGATTAAGGGTACGAATGCGAATTTTCCGTGCAGCTGTTTGTATCGTTCATCATTGGGATGTACACAAATGGCGGTGTCACCCATGATCGTTTCAGGCCGGACGGTTGCGATAGTAACAAAGTCGTGAGCCAGAGTTTCAGATTCACCATTCACCATTGACGATTCACGATCAAGGAAATATTTCAGGTAATAGAGCTTTTGCTGTGTCTCCTTCCGAATCACTTCTTCATCACTCAGGGCTGTTTTTGCTTTTACATCCCAGTTGATCATTCGCTTGCCCCGGTAGATCCATCCTTTATTGTATAGGTCAGTAAAGACATTAATGACTGATTCATAGTAGGCCGGGTCCATGGTGAAACTGGTTCTGCTCCAATCAAGACTGCAACCTAATTTTTTCAACTGTTGTAAAATGATTCCACCATATTTTTCTTTCCATTCCCAGGCATATTTCAAAAAATCCTCCCGGTTAAGGGATGATTTGGCAATGCCTCTTTCCCGCAGCATCTGAACAACTTTTGCTTCGGTAGCGATAGAAGCATGATCAGTTCCCGGAACCCAGCAGGCGTTTTTACCCATCATTCTTGCCCGCCTCACCAATATATCCTGTATGGTATTGTTGAGACAATGGCCCATGTGCAATACGCCGGTTACATTGGGCGGGGGAATAACAACTGTATAAGGTTCACGGCCATCCGGTTCACTGTGAAAATAATTTTTATCCAACCAATGCTGGTACCATTTGGTTTCGGCAGCACTGTGGTCAAAGTTCTTGCTCAGTTCCATACTACTTCGCTTACTGTTTTAATGATGCAGCCCGCTGAATCGGGCAATGTAACACAAGTCAGGCGGCAAATTTACCGGGTTTTGGGTAGATGACGAAAAGACCGTTAGCAACGGTATTTACTTATTTTCGCATAAAATCATTACATGAAAAGAGAATTAGCAACATGGTATAGTCCATCCCTGGATAAAGAAATGCCGATTGCCAGTTATGGCGATTATGGTTTTGCATTGCTGCTGGTGCCCACTGCGGCGGCAGATTACCTGGAGTATGAGCGGTTTCAATTAATGGATCATCTTGCAGCATTTATTGATGCCGGCCAGGTGAAAGTATTTTCCATCGACAGTATCAATAATGAAAGCTGGTTGAACGATAAAATGGACCCGCGGCATAAATCGGTCCGTCATCAGCAATGGAACAATTATGTATTCGATGAAGTGGTTCCTTATATCCGGAACAGTACCAGCCCCGATACACCCATCATTACCTGTGGGGCTTCTTTTGGAGCATTGCACAGCATGAATCTATTCCTGAAACGCCCGGATATTATTAATGGTGTCATTGCCATGAGTGGCGTTTATGATCTTACTGAATATACCAAGGGCCATTATGATGATGATGTTTACTTTAACAGCCCCCTGCATTTTATGTCAAACCTGGATGATCATAATGTGCTTGAACAGATCCGTCAAAGCAAGAACATACATATTCTTACGGGCAGTGGCTCTTATGAAGATCCCGGCGCCAGTGGTAAATTTGCTAAAATCCTCTATGACAAAGGGATCTGGTATGAACTGGACGTTTGGGGAGAAGAGTGGCCGCATGACTGGAATACGTGGCGGGCGATGCTGCCGCATTACCTTGGGTCAAGATTCTGAGCCCCATGCAGAGTCTTGAGTAGAAAATTCTTCCAGCCCCTAAAGGGGAGAAATTGAAGAATTTAAAGTTTGAAGACTACTAATAAATTCTTTTCGTTCAATCATCCTCGCCCCAAAACTTTCCAGGTATTCAGTATAAACCTGGCAATCGATCAATTCAATTCCTTCTCCCCTTAATTGCTGCACATATTTGATAAATGCAAATCTGGATGCATTACTTACTTTGCTGAACATACTTTCGCCAAAAAATACTTTGCCGAGTCTGATGCCATATAATCCACCGGCAAGTTCTCCATTCTTCCAGGCTTCGGCACTGTGTGCATATCCCAGTTCATGCATTTTGCAATAGGCTTTTTCCACTTCATCGGTGATCCATGTACCTTGCTGGCCCGGGCGTTTGGTTTCTTTGCAATGATGAATGACCTGGTCAAATGCCTTGTTGGTTGTGAAATCAAACCCGCCTGCCCGGCGGGCAGGTGCATTACTGTTGAGCAATGGCCTGATACTTTTGCTGATCTTTAATTCTTTTGGAAACAGTACAAATCTTGGATCCGGGCACCACCAAAGTATATGTTCACCTTCATACCAGGGGAAAATGCCATTCCGGTAGGCTAAAAGCAATCTTTCAGTGGACAGATCGCCACCTATTGCCAAAAGCCCGTCAGGTTCTGCTGAATGAACAGGAGGGAAGGAGAGTTCTTTTTCTAAAATAAGAATTGACACGGTGGAAAAATACAAAAATCAAATATCAGGCTCCGAATAAAATAAAAAATTCAAAAAAGAAGATGGAATCAGGAAAGGCAGCTTATTGGGTTCTTGTATTTTGTTATTTTACTCAGCCATCACTTCAATAGTAGCATTAATGCCTCTTTCTGTAATGGCATCACATTTTGGTTTCAGGTCGTCATAGCTACCTTCTTTAACCGCATATTTTCCATGGAAATGGATGATGTAGGCGCATTGTTCGGCCTGTTCATGTGCATGGCCGCAAATATCCATCAGGGTTTCGATCACCCATTCGAATGTATTCACTTCGTCATTCCAGACAATAAGGCTGCATGTTTCTTCATGAAGTGTCAACAGCCCCGTTTCTTCACGGCTGTTGGTCAGTATATCGTTTTTTTCCAATGGCATTCTTTTCAAAGATAAAAAATAATAACATAACAGCATATAAGCCGGGTTGAGATTTTCGTATTTTTAAGCAAAATAGTTTATGCAAAGAGTAACCGGAATCGGTGGTGTTTTCATTTGGCGGAAATTCCTATGTCAATTTTAAATGCCCGCCTGAGCCGGAACGGGCAGGGGTGAATGAAAACAACCCGGTTGTACCGGGAAATACCGTGTTTTCTTTTTTCAAAAAGTAAAGCAAATATTTTGATCCTTCGGCCGGCCCTTTTATGATCAACTTCCGGGTGATAAACCTGCCGGCATTAATGGTGACACTGAAAGGGGAAGAAGTAGAGTTCGTGGGTGAAATGATGGAAGAAGAATACGGAAAGTTTGGCTGGATAATGGACCCTGGTGGAAATAAGATCGAATTGTGCGAGCCGGTTAATGATAAGTTCTAAAAAAGAAAAGCCTCAGATTTTGAGACTTTTTGTGGGAGTTGACGGGTTCGAACCGCCGACCCTCTGCTTGTAAGGCAGATGCTCTGAACCAGCTGAGCTAAACTCCCTTGCGAAAAAAGTGAAGCAGTCACTTTTCGGACGGCAAAGATAGGGTTGTGATGCTTTGCAGACAAAAAATTCTTGACCATTTTCTTCCTTATTTTACCGTATGGCAACTACTTATTGCGAATTCGTATTGAATGCCGGGAAAGACACAGTTCACCGGCATTATCATGACCATGAATACGGTTTTCCTATTGAAGATGATGATCTTTTGTTTGCAAGATTGGTGCTGGAAATAAACCAGGCCGGATTAAGCTGGGAAACGATCCTGAAGAAGAAGGATAATTTCTTCAGAGCGTTTGATGATTTTAATATTGATAAAGTAGCCCGGTATTCAGATAAGAAAAATGAAAAGCTGATGCAGGATGCTGGCATCATCCGCAACCGGTTAAAGATTGAAGCTGCGATTCATAATGCAAAATGTATTAGAGTCATTCAAAAAGAAAAAGGGTCATTCAAAAAATGGCTCGACGATCATCATCCGAAAACAAAAGAGGAATGGGTGAAACTATTCAAAATGACTTTTCGTTTTACCGGCGGCGAGATCGTCAATGAGTTTTTAATGAGTACCGGTTATTTGCCCGGGGCACATACAGCATCTTGTCCGGTTTATAAAAAGATAATGAAACGGAAACCCAAGTGGGCGGCAAAGTAAGCTAACAGCTAATGGCTGATAAATATTAATTAGGATTTACTTCCGGCAAACGATAATGTTGCCCGTCTAATACAAACAATTCATCAATCTCGAAGGTCCAGAATTTGAATAAAGGGGATTTTTTCAGTAATTTTTCCACTGCTTTCTTATTCTCTGCATTCAATGTGATCCATGAACGCTGGGTTTCCATACTCACGGCATAATGGTCAATGGTTCCTTTGTTGATGAGGTAATTGATATAAGTGCGGTGAGGTGGCACCAGGTCCATGAATTCATCACTCATTTCAAACTGTATGGTCACATGATATTTTTGCATCTGTATAAAAGACAAATTAAAAGTAGTAAAGTTGCACCGGGGAAGAAAATTAAATTTTGTGAAAAGCATTGTCTATGACCCGGAATAATTTATGCTACTTTATTTCAATTGTCATTTTATCAATTTGTTTCATTTCTGACATCACTGCAGTTCTTTCATGACTCATTCTCACAATCCAACCGGTCGATTGTATTATGACGTATTCACAATAATCTTTTATTTCAAAAGTTTCCAGGGTTGCTAACATTTCATTAGCTTTAATTACAGTAGTGTCATTGGAAATATTCATCTTTTTGAATAAGTTTTCCATCATTGTTATGGCACCCTGTTTGTCAATTTCCTGGTTAATAGTAGCCTTGAAATAGCCTGAATCAGGATTAATCTCAATAATTTTTTGCATGACGGTCGCCGGCATTGGCTCCGGGCCAAGCGGATTTGGTAAGCTTGTTTTTCCAGTTATTCCTTTTGTTGAAAATTCTCCTCCATAAGGGGCATGATAAATTTGAATCTCTTTTATCAGGGCCGATTCAACCATTTCTTTAGAATTAAAAAGGGTTTTGGCTTGATCCAAAGACGCTTTTACTGTATCGTCTAAATCCTTTGGAATTGATACCTCCATCATGGCTACGTAAGCATCCCTAACTTCTTCCCAATTTATAAGTTCTTTGAAAGTACCCAACGGGGTGCAGGTAAAAATCATTTTCATGCCATCGTAGACCGGCATTAATTCAGCCAGGCCAGGGTTTGCCAGTCTTACTTCTTCCGGAAGACGAAAAACCCATTTAATAGTATACCCTTCCTTCGAGGAATCGAGAACGGATACAATGGCCTCATAGGAGAAATTGAAATTTGAAGTTCGTTTGCCTGATTCATAACTTTCTTTATGCCGGGATATAACCAGTACTTTTTCTTCTCCCTGTTTCCAATTTGCAATACAACTTGCAGTAGTATCTTTTTCAGTGGCTTGTGCAAATGAATGAGAATAAACCAGGGTCAGGAGAAAAGTTGATGCAAATTTCATGTATAGATATGCTATTGTGCTGTTATTCCAAAGATTGAGTGGAACGTACTGGGCTCGAACCAGTGACCCCTACTCTGTCAAAGTAGTGCTCTGAACCAACTGAGCTAACGTTCCTAATTAAACTGAACCATCCCGATAGCTATCGGGAGAGCTATCGTTCCAATGTGCAAATTTAAATTTTCCACTCTACAATCTCATTCACCCATTCTTTACGATATGGAGTGGTGATCCTGATATAATTATCTGTGTAACCTTCCATCATTCCCTTATTCTTATGGCCTTCAAATAAAACTTTACGGGTTTGGCCTGCATGTTGCTCTGTAAAATATTGCATCTTCATATAAGAAAGATTGCGGAGCGTTTTATTCCTGTCATAACGGATATTCATCGGCACAACAGGTTTGATGGACAATGCATGTGTTTTATCTCTTTCCGAATATGTGAATACATGCAGGTAAGAAATATCCAGTGAATGAAGAAAGTCAAATGTTTCTTTAAAATCTTCATCGGTTTCTCCCGGGAAACCAACGATCACATCCACGCCAATCGCACAATGCGGCATCAGGGTTTTGATGAGGGCAACTCTTTCAGCATACAACTCTTTCTTATACCTTCTCCGCATCAACCCAAGGATATTATTGCTTCCGCTCTGCAGGGGGATATGAAAATGCGGCATGAACTTATCACTGTTGGTTACAAATTCAATGATCTCATTTGTCAAAAGGTTGGGTTCAATGGAGGAGATGCGATAACGCTGAATTTCTTTTACTTCATCAAGGGCCTGTACGAGTCTATAGAAATTTTCATTTTGATCTTTCGGAGTCTTCAAAACACCCTCTCCGCTTGCGGAGACAACCGAGTGAAGCGAAGGTTGGGAGCGAAGCTCGGGGGGGCCGAAATCTCCCAGGTTCACCCCCGTCAATACGATCTCTTTTACGCCATGTTCGGCAAGATGCTTCACATTCTTCAGTACATTTTCAATACTATCACTCCTGCTTTTTCCTCTTGCCATCGGGATGGTGCAGAAAGAACAATTATAATCACAACCGTCCTGCACTTTCAAAAATGTTCTTGTCCGGTCATTAACGGAATAAGAAGAATGAAAACCGGAAACTTCTTCAATATCGCAACTGCAGATCTTAGCTGAATCGCCTTTAACCAGTTCTTTGATATGTTGAGCGATATTGAATTTCTCTGCAGCGCCCAACACCAGGTCAACACCGGGTATCCCGGCAATCTCTTTTGGCTTCAATTGTGCATAGCACCCGGTAATCACCACAAGGCTCTCCGGGGTTTTGCGTTGGATCCGGCGCACCAATTGGCGGCATTCTTTATCCGCATTATCAGTAACTGAACAGGTATTGATGACATATACGTCGGCCCTGTCGTCAAACTCCTTTTTCTCAAAACCTTCCTTCTCCAGCATTCGGGAAATAGAAGATGTTTCGGAAAAATTGAGTTTACAACCCAATGTATGAAATGCAACTGTTCTGGATTCTGCCATGAGTCTGCAAAGGTAAGTTTATTCCTGCCCGACTGAGTCATTCAGGCGGGGGTTAATTAGTTAATTGCCGGTTTTTCATGAAACTCCCGGTTAACTTATAAACAAATTAACCAATACACTAATTGACCAATTCACTTATTTTTAGCTAAATATTTTAAAGGTGAACAAAAAATGGGCGCCATATATTCTGATCCTTTTGCTTGGAGCAGCTGTTATTATTATTAAGACCTGCAAGAATAATGATCAACCCCAACCAAAACCAAGGGTTACCAATAATGACCGTAAAGACCCGGCAGCCAAAGTTGACCGTGACCATGGTTTTGACCGCCGTACTTCATACCTTGAATATAGTAACCATGCAAAATGCAGGATGCAATGCCGCCATATTTCACAAGCCGAAGTGCAAGAAATAATGCGGGATGGAAAGATAAACTACAATAAAAGCGATCTGCGGAATGCAAGATGCCCCCGCTATGCAGTGGAAGGAGTGACCAATGACAATCAAAGGGTGAGAATTGTCTATGCACAATGTAATGAGGCAACAGCAGTTGTTACGGTGATTGACCTGGAAACCGATTTTGAATGTCATTGTCCCGGTGATGACGATAAATATGAAAACCGGAACTGATGAAAGTACTTCTGAAACCCCTGCAATGGATCTATTGCATCTATGCCATAGTCACTTTTGTAACCGTCATGCTGCTGGTATTTCCTTTTGCACTGGTTGCTGCACTTTTTGGCCGTATCCGTGGTGGTAATATGATCTATCGTCTTTGTATGATCTGGGCGGATATATGGTTTTTCCTTGTCTTTATTTATCACCGCAATTATTATGAGCAGCAGGTTGACAAACACAAGCAGTATATTTTTGTTGGCAATCATATTTCATATATTGATGCCCCGTTGCTCGTAAAAACAATCCGTCGCCCTATCCGCGCCCTTGGCCGGATTGAACTAAGCAATATGCCGGTATTTGGATTTATATACCGCAGTGTAGTGGTGATCGTGAACCGGGGCGATGCTGCTCACCGTGCAAAAAGTGTCCGCAACCTGAAATCAATTATCAATAAAGGCGTTTCAATAATTGTAATGCCGGAAGGGACTTTTAATATGAGTGACCAGCCATTAAAAGATTTTTATGAAGGCGCTTTCAGGGTTGCGATCGAGACCCAGACTACTATAAAGCCATTTTTACTGCTCGATGCATTTGACCGGTTGCATTACCGCCATTTATTCACGCTAACTCCCGGGAAAAGCCGGGCTGTCTTCCTGCAGGAAGTTCCGGTTGACGGTTTAACAGGTAATGATATTTCTGATTTGAAACAGAAAGTTTATGAATTGATGGAAAAAAAATTGATAGAATATAATGTTTCATGGCTAAAGAAATAATATTCTTTGTGCCATTGTGTCTCCGTGTCTTTGTGTTTCAATATTTTTTTTGAAACCCGGAGGCGCCAGGACACAGGGACACGGAGGTTTATGATAAAAACCTCACAGTTTAATTCTTGTTAACTTGTGTGTAGTATTATTGATTATTAATTATTGATTATTTTCCCGTGTACGCAGAAGTAATTATACCCTCCGCATTACCAAAAAACTATACCTGGTCCATTCCTTCTCATCTGCTGGAAGAAGTGAAACCCGGATGCCGGGTGGAAGTTAACCTGGGAAAAACAAAAAAGTATGCCGGGATCGTAAAGCGTTTATTTGAAAGCAAGCCTGAGTTTATTGAAACAAAAGATATCCTGAATGTGCTCGACCAGGAGCCTGTTGTATTTGAACAACAACTGAAACTCTGGGAGTGGATGGCATCTTATTATATGTGCAGCGAAGGAGAAGTGATGGCGGCTGCTTTGCCTGCTCACTTCAAATTATCCAGTGAAACGATACTTGTTTATAATGAAGAGTACGGGGATGATTTTTCTGCACTCGATCATGATGAGTACCTGGTTGCTGAAGCATTATTAATAAAAAAGGAGCTTAAGCTCACTGAAGTACAACAGGTTTTAGATTCATCCCATGCGTATCCTGTTATCAGCCGTCTTGTTAACAAAAGAGTTTGTTTTGTCTGGGAAGCATTGAAGCAAACCTATTCTCCAAAAAAAGAAACCTATGTGCTGCTGAATCACGCATATGATAAGGATGACAAACTTTCTGACCTCCTGAATAACTGGACAAAAGCGCCGAAGCAGATGGAGTTGCTGTTAAGTTATCTCCATTTAATGAAAACAGAAGGAGAGGTGACCAGGCCCAACCTGCTGAAGAAATCCGGCGCTTCTGATGCCCAGTTAAAGGGATTGGTTGAAAAAAATATTCTCCGCATAGAGAAAAGACAGGTGGACAGGATGCAATATCTGCCAAAGGATGTAAAAATTGATTTCGAATTGTCTGTGGCGCAGCAAAAAGCTTATGAGGAAGTGCAGGTGCAACTGAAAAGCAAGGCAGTTTGTTTGTTACATGGTATTACATCCAGCGGTAAAACGCAGATCTATATTAAACTGATAGAACAGTTTATTAAACAGGGCAAACAGGTGCTCTATATGCTGCCGGAGATTGCATTGACCTCGCAGATCATCCGCCGTTTGCAAAAACATTTTGGCGGTTATATCGGTATTTATCATTCCAAATTTTCACAGAATGAAAGAGTAGAGATATGGAATAAGGTAAAGAAGGGAGAACTGAAAGTAATTCTCGGAGCAAGGTCATCTGTATTTCTTCCTTATAATAACCTGGGGTTGATCATTTGTGATGAGGAGCATGACACTTCATTCAAACAACAGGATCCAGCACCACGATACAATGGAAGGGATGCTGCAATTTTCTTTTCCTCGTTATTTAACCCCGCCAATGACGGGGCAGGAGCAAAGGTTGTATTGGGCAGTGCCACACCTTCACTGGAAAGTTATTACAATGCCATGACCGGCAAATATGGTTTGGCAGAATTACCGGAACGCTACGGTGAAGTGCTACTTCCGTCTATTGAAATTATTGATACAAGAAAAGTACTACAGAAAGACAGGTCCAAAATCATTTTATCACCTCCGTTAGTAGAAGCCATCCATGAAGTGGTAAACCGGAATAAACAGGTGATCCTTTTTCAGAACCGCCGTGGGTACTCACCTTACCAGGTTTGTATGGTATGCGGATGGATCCCTCAATGTAAATACTGCGATGTGTCATTGACTTTTCATAAACTCACCAATAAGTTGGTTTGTCATTATTGCGGTACCACCTATCCTCCTGTGCACAGCTGCGCCGCCTGTGGCAGCGATAAGTTTGTACAGCGCAATTTTGGAACAGAAAAAATTGAAGAACAATTGCAGGAAATTTTTCCGGATGCAAAAGTGGCAAGAATGGATATAGATACAGTGCGGGGCAAGAATGCCCATGATGTGCTGATACAGCAGTTTGAACAGCGCCGTATTGATATCCTTGTAGGAACACAAATGGTAGTAAAAGGACTTGACTTTGATAATGTGGACCTCGTTGGAATTTTAGATGCCGATGGCTTATTGCATTTTGCTGATTTCCGGGTGAATGAAAGAGCTTTCCAGCTAATGGAGCAGGTGAGTGGGCGGGCAGGAAGAAAACCCTCCTTAGTTAAAACTATGGAGGGCAGGGAAGCCACCGGGAAAGTGATGATACAGACTGTCAATCCATCTCACCCGTTATTGCAGATAGTGCAACAACATGATTATAAAAAAATGTTTGACGAGGAATTGGAAAAAAGAAAACAATTTTTCTATCCGCCTTTCTCAAGGCTTATTCATCTTTCTTTCAAACATAAAATGAAAGAAGTAGTGGAAAGGGCGGCTTATCATTTTGCCAATACATTGAAGAATAAATATGAAAAATACATCGTTGGCCCCGCCGAACCGGTTATCAACCGCATCCGCAATCAGTATTTGATGGAACTGTTACTGAAATTACCAAGAGACGGAAAGACCCTGAGCCAATGCAAAAAAGACTTGCTGGAACAAATCGCTATCCTGCACCAGGAAAAAAGTTTCAGGGCTGTGACAGTGGTGGCGGATGTGGATGTGTTGTGATTACCACCCAAATCCTCCATAGGAGCCCTTTCAGGGCAACAATGACAATAGAGGACTTTTTATTTCAGGTATTTATCAAACCAATCCACGAACTCCTGCCATTCCGGGTTCATATCATTGCCATTATGGTTGCCGCCTTTTTTAATAACAAATCGGTTAGCTACCCCTGCTTCATTGAATTTGGCAATGATGGCCTGGGATTGTTGCAAAGGAACAGTGGGATCTGCATCGCCATGAATGATAAATACAGGCGGATCGTCGGGGGATACAAAATATAATGATGAAACTTCTTTAGCGATCTTGTTTCTTGCAGCAGTGTCCGTTACTTCTTCATATAATGCGATTTTGTCATTCCATATCCTGAAGTCAATGGCTCCCCAGGTCCTGGCTAATTTCATTGGCTCTTTTGCATTAACCAGGTTATAACCCGGTCCACCCCAATTCAGCAGGTCAGTTGGTGGAAATAAAACAGCGACCGCCTGCACTCGTGAGGATATCCTGTCAACAGGGTCAGGGGCTGCAGGATTGATTTTATCATCAGCCGTGGCGATCACTAAAGATAAATGTCCCCCCGCTGATGTACCGGTAATGCCAATATGCTCAGGGTCGATGCCGAATTTACCGGCATTGTAACGAACATACCTGACAGCCCTTTTTATATCATTCACCGCATCGGGAATTGCATATCGTGGCTGTGAACCATGCATGACTGCAAAAACTGTGTATCCTTTTGCCAGGTATTGTTCTGCAGCTGTCGTCGATACTTCAATTCCGTTATAACCGGAAACCCAACTGCCGCTTATTACATAAATTATTGCTTTGCCGTTTGATTTTACTTTAGGCTTTACCCATATCATAGTAAGACCCATTCCATCTTTTCTCGCATAAATAAATTCTTCCTGCAGGTAACCATTCATTTTTGCCTGCTTCTGAATTTTATCAACCACCTGTTTCCAGCGTTTATCGGTTTGTAATGGAATAAAGTCGTCGCCGTACTCAATATTTCGTGCAAGTACTTTATTTGTTTTATCAGATCCGGCAATGATATTCAGGTAATGAAATGCACTGTCTGCTTCACCACCCAATGCCCATGCAGCAGCGCTGGAGCGGTACCTTCCAATAGTAGCTGCTTTCCCTTCCAAGCTTATTCCATCTGCATAAGCAAGGGCAGCATTTTTATAATCTTTTGCCTTGTAAAGTGAATCTCCTGTTTTATACAGGTTATTGGAATTTTGTCCAAAAGATACCTGTGTAAATTGAAAACTGCATAGCCAAAAAATGAAATTTCGCATAATAGTTGTTTTAGATGCTCCTGGTTGGATCCGTTATGGGCATCGGGTAGATATTAAATATACAATAAAACCTTATGGATTTCTTTTAATTGATTGTTTTATCGCCCTGTATTCCCAGGTAAAAAATCCTTCATCTGTTTTCTTCGCTTTAGCAACCATCGACTTCGCCACATCACTGGCATGTATCGGTTTATATTTAGATGGAAGCAAAAAAGAAATGGCTTTCATTACCGGGTTGCCAATCTTTTCACCCAGCCGGAATTCTTTTCTATCGCCCAGCAACATGGATGGCCGCATGGTATGAACAGACTTTAAGCCAACAGTTTTTACCGCATCCTCCACTTCGCCTTTCAACTTCAGGTAAAAATTATTGCTTTTGCTGTTGGCGCCAACAGATGATACCAATATTAATTGCTCACAGCCGGCCATTTTACAAAACCGGGCAGCATTCACTGGTATATCATAATCTGCTTTGCGGTAGGCGGCTTTATCGCCCTTTACTTTTTTCTGTGTGGTACCAATGGCACAAAAGACAACATCGCTGCCTTCCAGCGCCAACCGGAAACTTTCCGTATCGGTAAAGTCCACGAGTTTTTTTTCCAGTTTGGGGTGAGCGTGTTCAAAAGGACGTCGTACCAGGATCCTGGTTGAATCGAAATAATCGTCCTTTAATAATTCTTCCAGTAAATAACCGCCAATGAGTCCCGTGGCACCGATCAGTGTTGCTGTCATAAAGAATCCCGAAATTTGCGTTATGCAAATTCAGGAAAATATTTCATTAAAGCCATATAATACTTTCGGCATTGATGCAAAAGCAAGATTATTCGCAAGCTTTAAGGATACCGGCGAACTGGAAGAACTCACCACTCACCACTCACCACTCACTACGCTTATCCTTGGAGGCGGAAGCAATGTCTTATTCACCAAAGACTACAACGGGCTGGTATTAAAAAATGAAGTGCCCGGAATAAAAGTATTGCACGAAGAGCCTGAATATGTATATGTAAAAGCAGGTGCAGGAGAGAACTGGCACTCGTTTGTTTTGCATTGTATCAGCCACCATTGGGCAGGGGTAGAAAACCTTTCACTTATACCCGGGTGCGTGGGCGCCTCACCTATGCAGAATATCGGTGCTTATGGTGTGGAGCTGAGCAGTGTATTCCTGAGCCTTGAAGCTTTTCATTTGAAAGAAATGAAACTGCTGACTTTCACTGCAGCAGATTGTGAATTTGGTTACCGGGATAGTGTGTTTAAAAATAAATTCAAAGACCAGTTTGTTATCCTGAATGTAACATTCCGGTTAAAGAAACACCCGGTTTTTCATACCAGTTATGGAGCGATTGAACAGGAATTGGAAAAAATGGGAGTGAAGGAACTATCTATCAAAGCTATATCTGATGCGGTTATTACTATCCGGACATCTAAACTGCCCGATCCGAAAGAGATCGGCAATGCCGGAAGCTTTTTCAAAAACCCATCTGTGTCAAAAGAAAAATTCCAGGATTTAAATTCCAAATTCCAGGGCATCATTGGTCATGAGAATGTTGATGGTACCGTGAAACTGGCAGCAGCCTGGCTTATTGAACAAAGTGGCCCCGAATACGGGACAAGCTGGAAAGGTTACCGGAAGGGAGATGCAGGCTGTCATGCCCGGCAGGCATTGGTGCTTGTGAATTATGGGAATGCGCAGGGCAAAGAGATCTATGACCTCAGTGAAGAGATACTCCAGAGCGTGAAAGAAAAATTTGGAGTAAACTTAGAAAGAGAAGTGAATTTGATATGAACCCTAATTAACTGATTTAACAATTAACCAATCAACCAACTCACGCCTCCTCATCAAACTCATAATCCTTTTCCCCAAAACTCATCATACTGCCCACCAGGTCTTTGAATTCAATCTTGTTTTCAAATATTTTTTTACTGATGAGGGAATAGGAGGCAAGTCCATGTAAAACAAATTCCATCAACAAAGCAGACTGTTCTTCGTTTGCTTTTGGGAAATATTTTTTTACTAATGAATGAAGTCCGTCCACTTTATACAGTAATAGTATTTTATCCTTATCTGAAGTATTAAATGAGAGGTTGAGATTATTCCCTTTATCAAACCAGTTAGTGATAGGACGATATGGATTTTCTTCCTTCGCTTCCCCCTCTGCCTTTGGCCTCGCTCTTTTCTTCAGCACGTCAGGATTAGGAAAGTATTGCACAAACTGTGTCCGGATGGCTTTATCAACCAAATTCATGGCAACCTGGTAAGGGCCTTCCTGTTCACCTTCATATACCAGTTCCACTTTTCCGGTAATGGAAGGGATGATACCAACAAGGTCACTCATCCATACCTGTGTTTGTTTTTCATTATTGATGATAGCCCTTCTTTCTGCAGCGCTGACGGCATTTTCAAAGGCAGAAATGGTAAGCCTGGCGCTCACACCACTTTTTTTATCAACCAGTTCACTGCTCCTGGCTTCAAATGACACCTGTTCAATTAATCTTTTGACCAGGTCACTCACTTTAACTTTTTCTTTCTGTTCCTCCGCCAGCACTGATTCCTGTTCTGTTATCTCAAGGGCATGCTCCAGTGATTTGGGATAATGCGTCAGTATCTGGCTTTCGATCCTGTCTTTTAATGGAGTAACAATAGAACCCCGGTTGGTATAATCTTCCGGGTTGGCGGTAAATACAAAAAGGATGTCAAGGATCAAACGTAATTTGAAACCACGAATCTGTACATCACCTTCTTCCAGTATGTTGAATAAAGCAACCTGTATCCTCGCCTGCAGGTCGGGTAATTCATTGATCACAAATATTCCCCGGTTACTCCTGGGAATAATTCCATAGTGGATCACTCTTTCATCGGCAAAACTTAATTTCAGGTTCGCAGCTTTGATGGGATCCACATCACCTATCAGGTCGGCAACACTCACATCCGGCGTCGCCAGTTTCTCGCCATATCGTTCGCTGCGATGGATCCAGTGAATGGGTGTTTCATCTCCATGTGTCGCAATCTCTTCCTGCGCAAATCTTGAAACAGGGTTGATAGGATCATCGTTGATCTCACTGCCGGCCACACAAGGAATGTATTCATCTAACAGTTCCGTCATTTGCCGGGCCATTCTTGTTTTAGCCTGGCCACGAAGGCCAAGAAACAAAATATTGTGTTTACTCAGCAAAGCTCTTTCCACATCAGGAATCACACTGTCTTCATAGCCTACAATATTTGGAAATGTAGTTTCATGTTTCTTTAATTTAGCAATAAGATTTTGGCGTATCTCTTCTTTGATACTCCGGGGCTGATACCCGCTTACTCTTAATTCGCCGAGGGTTTTTATTTTTTGGATGTTCATAATTTATTTTTTTATGTGCCCGGCTTCAGTTTTTCATGGCATCGTCTGTTGCGACCGAAGGTCTGTTAATTTATTTTCTTCCAGTGGAAGAAAATAAATTAATCACTCTTCATCGTTCGGTTCGCTATTGGGCAACCCACCCCAAGTCACTAAAGCAATACGGTTACTAAATCCGCCCCTCCCGGGAGGGGATGTGTCCTAAATTCCCCTTTAGGGGATAGGGGCTTAATACACTGTTTTTCTTTTCCCCGATTCAAAATCCTTAAATATAAATGCCCCCAACTTATCCAGCGATGCAAAAAAAGCTTTGCCATTATTCGTTTCTGTAAACTCCTGTACAAAGCGTTGCAGGTAAGGATCGGTAGCGATCATAAATGTGGTAATAGGTATTTTCAGTTTCTTGCATTGTGCTGCCAGGTTGATACAACGGTTCACTACTTTCCTGTCCAACCCGAAACTGTTCTTATAATACCGTTTCCCGATCTTCAGACAGGTGGGTTTACCATCGGTGATCATGAATATCTGCTTATTAGGATTTTTTCTTCTGCGTAAAATATCCATGGCCAGTTCCAAACCGGCAACGGTATTTGTATGATAGGGGCCCACCTGCAAATAGGGGAGGTCCTTTACTTCTATGGGCCAGGCATCATTGCCAAACACTACAATATCCAATGTGTCCTTCGGATATTTTGTTTGTATGAGTTCACTCAACGCCATCGCCACTTTTTTGGCAGGCGTAATCCTGTCTTCCCCATATAAGATCATGGAGTGAGAAATATCGATCATCAGCACCGTGGATGTTTGTGCTTTGAAATCTGTTTCCCTGATGCTCAGGTCATCTTCCTGCATCCGGAAACTGTCAATGCCATGATTGATCTGTGCATTGCGGATGCTTTCCGTAAAATCGATCTGTTCCAGCATATCCCCAAACCGGAACGGTCTTGTTTCCGGGTTTTGTTCATCTCCCTGCCCTGGTTTGAAACTGTGATGATCTCCCTGCTTTGTTTTTTTTAGTTTGCCGAAAATTTCTTCCAGGCTTCTTTTTCTTATTCCCTGCTCGGTTTTGGGAGTAATTTTTATTTGCCCCGGCTGGTTATCATCCGTGATGTATCCTCTTTCTTTCAACTCATCAATAAAATCTCCCATGCCGTAATTGTCATCGGTCAGTTGATATTTTTTATCCAGTTCATTCATCCATTGCATAGCTTCTGCCACATCACCGCTGGTATAAGTCAATAATTGCATGAAAAGGTCAAGCAGTTGTTCAAACTTACTCTTGCCATCACTATTGGGATCAGATTTTGTAAAATGAAAACCTCTCATGGTCTACAATTTACGACAAATACTTTGCAGTGGGTTTACCTTAACAACAACTTAAAGTTTAGTGACAATCGGTATATGTCAACTTTGAAATGGAATCACATAGCCACATGTAACACAATAGTTGAAAACACATAGAGACCTGCCGGCAGGCAGGTCTCTATGTGGAAAACTATGTTTCTATATAGTGGTTCAAATAAATCAGCGGGCGCTTCATACAGATAGATGGTTAAAGTTTTAATTGGTTCAAAATAAAACCCCTGACCTCCTTCGGCTTGCCGGGATGGTCAGGGGTGAAATAGATTCAGTGATCTGAAAAAGCTACCCGGGTTTTTTTAAACTGTCATTTTTATTAGCACTGTCAGGCCCCGGCGGGTTTGTGATATTAACAGGGGTTTCAACAGGCGGCTTTACCGTTTCGGGTTCATAATGTGTAACAAGCGAAGTAAATAATTGCAAAAAATACTCATTCCTTGCGGCCTCGCCATCCTGGCCATCAAACCCAATAAAAAGATCAGGTCTTTCGGCTCTTATATAATCATAATATTTTTTCTGTTGTTCGAGATCTTTTTTCAATGCGCCTTTTACGTTTTGAGCAAGCTGCATGTTGCCCGCCTTATAGCAGGCTTCCAGGTAAGCAAGGCCATTCATGTTGTGCTGGTTTCCGCGGCTTGTCATTGCATATGGTAATTTTTCAGCACTGATCAGGTTCTCAGCTTTTTCCAGCAATTTCAGGGCCTCCTGTTTCTTCCCTTCATCAGCCATGGTACCGGCTGCTTCAGCGTAGGCATTCCGGAGATTCAAAACATGTCTCCTGTTCTCTTCATCAAAATAGACTCCTTTTTTACTGTCGAACACAAATTTGTTCATCATTTTCTGGAACTGATCATCAGTATTATTGTCTTTCTGGTAAATTCTGATCAGCCATTTTGTAGCCTGGTCTTTCGGACTTGCCGGAACAAGCCGGTAAGCAAGACCTTCCTTACGCAGATAAGGACCAAAACCCAACTCATTAAAAGGGGAAGTAAAATAAATAGGACGCTTCCATCCGTTGGCAGCATTGGTAGCAATGATATTCAAAATGATAAGGTCGCTCCGGAGCAGGCCGTTGTTTGATTGCAACCGGTTTTCAGGTATCCGGAACCTGATCTCTGAAAGAATAGAATCCGTGGCATTCACTGTGCCATTTTTTCTGACCATTGCCGAATCTACGGGAACATAAAAATTGGCAACAGGGAAACTTCCTGATCCAACATCTCTTTTCGTATCAGGGTCAATGTAGGGTTTACCAATTTCATTCTTCATGATATTATACAGGTTGTAAAAAGTAGCTTTATCTCCCTGTTCCCGGTAACGCAGGTATTCCCTGTTATGTCCTTCTATCTGTTCCTCCGACCAGATCACATCTAATGAATCTGCATTGTTTACTTTGTAACGGAGCTGGTTGATATACCAGTCAATACCAAGCAAACTATTATTGATGATGCGGATGTCCGGACGCACACCTTCTACTTCCTGTGCATACCAGAGCGGATAGGTGTCGTTGTCGCCAAACGTGAAAATGACGGCATTCGGAGCACAGCTTTCTAAATAGTCTTTGGCCATATCCGGCGCCGTGGTTTTGTTGCTGCGGTCATGATCATCCCATTCCTGCTGTGCCATTAATAATGGTACAATGAGACAAATAACTGTGGCGGAAATATTAAGCAGTCTTGCATTTTGTCCGCCTGATGAAATAGCCCTGATCAAATAGGTGATAGCGGCAGTAACCGCAGCATAAAGAACAGTTGCATAAATAGCTACCATGAAGGCATCGCCCAGCACATCGCTGGCACCACTCATTAATGTGATCAGGAAGGTAAGTACACTTCCATAAACCAATGTATTCTGAAAAGTCTGCTTATCCGCTTTGTCACGGGCCAGTCTTACAAACGCCACTACTGCAAGACCAATCCATATCGCAAAAGCATAGAATGAACTTACATAAGCATAATCCCGTTCCCGGGGCTGGTTGCCGGGTTGGTTCAGGTAGAATACAACAGCTATACCTGTCATAAAGAAAAGCAGGAAGGTTACGATCCAGTCTTTTTTGTTTCTCAGGAACTGGTACACACAACCAATAATACCAAGAATAAATGGCAGCATATAAAGGCTGTTATGCGCCTTGTTATTTTTTAAACTGTCGGGGAGCTCGGCCTGGTTGCCCAGTCGTTTATTGTCAATAAATGAAATGCCGGTTATCCAGTTACCATCCCGTTTATTGCCAAGTCCCTGTACGTCATTTTGCTTGCCGGAAAAATTCCACATAAAATACCGCCAGTACATCAGTCCCATCTGGTAAGTAAAGAACCATTGAAAATTATCGCCATAGGTTGGAGCGTCATATCTCATCGCCCCAGTTTGGGGGTCCTGGTACTGACCCAGGTTCAGCCATTCAGCATAAAAGTCTGCATGGCCCTGGTCGTTGCTTGGGTCCCAAACACGGGGGAATAATTGTTTTACATCACTGTTGTACCTGTACTCTGTTTTTCTCCCGACAGCTATGTACTTATTTTTCCCTTTAATATACTTCATCTCGCCTTCGATATAAGGATCTTCCTGGTCAATATCGTCTGGTACTTTGGCAGCAAAATGTGTTCCGTAAACCAATGGAGCTTCACCATATTGTTCGCGGCTGAGGTAATAAACAAGGTTGATCGGGTTGTCAACATTGTTCATGTCAATAGCCGGGTTGGCATTGGAACGAATCAACGCAGTGAAATAAACAAAATATCCCAGCATCATAAAAGCATAACACCACAAGGAAAGTTTTACAATCCGCAGGCCGGTAGGTTTAAGGAAATATCCGGCAGCTGCTCCGGCTCCTAACAATAGAATTAATCTGAAAACCTTAAGCCCATCTCCGGGAATAATGACAAAAGGCAGTGCAGAAAGAAAAAGAAACAAAATGAACCAGGTAATAAGTTTAGCAGGGGTAATATTTTTTTCAGTGAACCGCAAAGCCCAGACAACAAGAGCTGCGATAGCAAGAAAGTAAATGGCAAAGCCGGCAAAAAATGGCAATCCCAGCGTGTTCGTAAAGAAAACATCAAACTGTCCTGCCGCTTTCATGGAGTATTGAATAACGCCGATCTGTACAATCCCAGTTATGATGACGCCAATTATAAATGCAAGAATTGCCCCTTTGGTAGAAGCCTGGTAGCGGCGGTAGTAATAGATCATTACAATGGCCGGGATGGTAAGCAGGTTTAATAAGTGTACGCCGATTGACAGGCCCATCATGAAGAATAATACAACGATCCACCTGTCACTTCTTGCTCTTGCCTGCGGATCAATGCCCGCATGTTCATCGGCATGTTCCCATTTCAGCATCAGCCAGAATACAAGGGCGGTAAAGAAAGAAGAAAGGGCATATACCTCACCTTCACCCGCGCTGAACCAGAAAGAATCGCTGAATGTATAAGCTAATGCACCAATAACACCGGCAGCCATGACAGTAAAAGCCTGGTGGCCATTTAGTTCTTCACCAACATTCACAAACATCTTACGGGCAAAGTGGGTAATGGTCCAGAAAAGAAAAAGGATTGTAGCTCCGCTTGCTAATGCACTCATGGTGTTGACAGCATTTGCAGCGGTGTTTCCGTTATCACCAAATAAAATAATAAAGAAACGACCCAGCAAAACAAACAAGGGGGCGCCTGGAGGGTGGGGCAATTGAACTTTATAAGCGCTGGCAACGAACTCGCCGCAATCCCACATGCTGCCCCTGGCTTCACGGGTTAAAAAATAAGTAAGGAAGGCTATGAAAAATACCGCCCACCCGGTAATGTTATTTACTTTTCTGAAGTTCATAAAGGGTTGGTTTTGAAAGAAGCAAAAATAGGGGATTCAGGGTTAAAAGAAGGCTAATCTGGTTGCTGGTTATTGGTAAACATAACCTGATTACTGGTCGTTTATATTCGGAGAGATTCAATGGGCGTGAGAAAAAACTTGTTACCAAAAACCAGAAACCAGAAACCAGAATCCAGAAACCAGAAACCAGAATCCAGAATCCAGAATCCAGAATCCAGCAACTATTCAAAATAAACTTTGATGGTTTGATAGGAAAGCTGGCCCTGCCTTAGTTTTTCAGAAAATCCTTTAAGACCGAAAAGGCCGGCCGCATTTCCTTTATTGATGGCAATTTCAAGATACCCGGCGCTGTTGAAAAGGGCCAGTTTTTCACCTTCTCCCGCATCTGCATAGCTTTCACTGATGCGGTCGATCACTTCATCTCTTTTAAAAACGATACGGAAACTTCTGCCTTTTCGCTGCTCCTCAAATTGTTCCCGGGTAATATTGACAATTACATTTTCAAAACTGTCAATGAAGATGATCTGGCCTTCTATGGCATTGTTTTCAAGCGTGGGTCTTAAATGTCTTTTCTCTGCATATTTTACATCAGGGATGCCGATATTTTTTATGGATTCTCCGTTTACTAATTGATTGACCACTTTGCCCATTACAGAGGTAAGGTAAATAGTGTTTTTTGCGGCAGTTTTTTCCAAAGGTATGCCGATGACTATTTCAGGTGTTTCTTCCAGTATCATTGTGAGCAACCCGTTATCGGCACAAACCAGGTACTGGTTTTGGTGAAAAGCAAGTAATAGTTGTTCGGGTTTTTTTTCAAACAGGTTCACCAGAATGAGATGATAGGAGTAATCAGGAAAATTCTTAATGGCGCTCCGGCAAACATAAGCGGCCTGCGGATAATTAAACGGGGGGATATTATGTGATATATCTACGATCTGGAACTCCGGGTTCACCTGTAATAACTGCGCCTTTATGGCTCCTACCAGGTAGTCGGGGCTTCCAATATCAGATGTAAGAGTTAGTAAAGGCATATTTGCAAATGAGAAATTAAAAATTAAAAATGAGAAATAAGAAAGTAAACGAAAGGATCAATGAGCATCGGATAACTTTCTCATTCCTTATTTCTGATTTCTTATTCCTTATTTAACCAGCTTTCCTTTCTTAAAGAAAAACCTGAAAACCAGTTTATCCGCCAGCTTCGGAAAAAATTTTTGCATAAACACTGTACGTTTGCCCGTAAATGTAAGCACCAGTGTTCTTTTCTTTTTCCGGATGGCTTTTAAAATATGATCAGCACATTCAGAAGCGGGCATCATTTTGCTTTCATCCATCGGGGTATCGCCATGTGAAGTTCCTTCCTTATTCAAAGCCGCATTGCGGATGTTAGATGTGGTAAAACCCGGGCACACCCACATAACATGCACCCCATCGGTCATTAGTTCCGTTTTGATGGCTTCCAGCCAGCCCTGCACGGCAAATTTACTGGCAGAATAACCACTTCTCCCCGGCAGGCCACGGTACCCCGCAATTGAGGAGACTCCTACTATCGTTCCTTTCCTGGCTATGATGGAGTCGAGTGCATATTTTGTGCAATATACCGTGCCATAAAAATTAATATCCATTACTTTCCTGATTACATCAACGTTGGCTTCTTTTAATAAAGCCCTCATGGAAACACCTGCATTGTTAATGAGGATGTCAATACCGCCAAAAACTTTGATCGTCGTTTCCATAAAACGACGGCAGTCATTCTCACTGCTTACATCCGTTACCATGCTGTGCAGGTTGGCAGAGGCAAATTCTTTTTGAAGTCTATAAAGTTTATCATGATTGCGTCCGCAGGTAGCCACCTTTGCTCCCTGTTCAATTAATGCAGCAACCAGGGCCTTGCCGATACCTTCGGTTCCGCCCGTGACCACCACCACTTTGTCTTTGAAATAGTCAGACATGAAATATTGATTGTGATTACAAACCTACTTTAAAATCGGACAAAAAGGAAAATTGTAACCTATTGATGAAACCGGTAACAATTGTTTTTAAGATTTGAATTGCTGTTGATAACTGATTGAAAAAGTTTTGGTATGGTAAGCTTCTGCCCGTATTTTTGCACTCCCAAAAAGGGAAAGGTTGATCTCGTAGCTCAGCTGGTAGAGCACAACACTTTTAATGTTGGGGCCCAGGGTTCGAATCCCTGCGGGATCACTCAGAATCCTTCCCGTATTGCGGGAGGGATTTTTTGTTTTCCTCTGTCAGAATCGCCAGCAATTTTCCCAGCATTTCTGTATACTGGTCAAATTTGCCATGCTCTGTTTCAATATTGAGATAGCGTTTCCCGTTTTCACCGCAATAAACACTCAGTGAACCGTCCTGGGTGACATGCATATTGTCCTGCCAGATACTGTTATATCCATGATCAGCCATTTTTTTGAATAAAAGACTATCGGTTGTAAAAATCATATCATCAGCATCCTGCATGCTGGCTTTATATACAGCTTTGGCATCATGTTGTCTTTCATTGCCGCTTAGATAAGTTGTGAGGGAATAATCTTCATCCGTATTATTGTGCAATGCAACAATGCAGGAAGTGTTGCCGGGTATGAGTTGTAATAATCGTTGGGCAAATTTTTCTATTTCCTTGATGGCTAAAGGGTTTAAACTGCTGTTTTCCTTCAAAGTTTTTTCAATACCCTCCCTTGAAAAGATCCCGTTGGGGTCAAAAGCATAATTGATGCCTCGCAGCCTGAAATGTACAACCCGCTGGTCATTGTTCTCAATTTTTATAAGTGTCCCACCATTCAATTCCAGTACTGCTTTTGCTGCCTCCACAGATGTTTTTTCGTTATCATGAAGATTGATGCAGACTATATTTTTCTGATCGCCATATTGAAATATCCTGATAGGCAGGGTCCTGTCTCCCAGTTTGTAAAAAACTGTTTTTTCTGCAGCAACTAACCTCGCCGGGTTGCCGGGAACCTCCATATTATCGGGCTGTGCATCTGCCAGCGCCGCAAAGGCCAAAAAAGAGAAGGTAGTAAAAAAAAATTTCAATGTCCGGGTTTGACACTAAAGATAACAATTACCAAAGTTTCATTGGCATCCAACATTCCTATTTAACTTTTTGTGGAAGAAAAGAAATAACCCGGTCAACTCTTTCAGGAGAGTTCTTCTTTCATCTTCTGCATCACATCCTTTTCAATCATGATCTGCGCAAGATGTATCATGTTCATAAAGGCTTTGGCGCCGGAAATGCCATGACCAATGATAACAGGTTTGGCTACACCCAATACCGGGGTGCCACCATAGTTTTCAAAATTGAAACGTTCAAAGTATTCGTCTTTTATTTTTTTCTTCCTGCTGATCTCATACAGGGATTCAGCCAATTTTAAAATTACATTGCCGGTGAATCCATCACAAATCATCACATCGGCTTTATCCATCAATACATCACGGCCTTCTATATTGCCGATAAAATCAATATGCCTGTTTGCTTTTAGCAGCGGATAGGTTGATTGTGCCAATGAATTTCCTTTTCCTTCTTCTTCGCCGACATTTATCAATCCAACTTTAGGTTTGTCAATGCCAAGTATCAATTGGGCATATACAGATCCCATAATAGCGAACTGGTTCAGTTGTTCCGGTTTGCAATCTGCATTCAGGCCAACATCTAGCAGGAGGCCTGTGCCTCCGTTGGCTTTGGGGACAATGCTGGAAATAGCTGGTCTTATAACTCCTTCCAGGGCCTTAATACTGAACAATGCGCCAACCAACATGGCGCCTGTATTGCCCGCACTGAGGAAAGCATCCGTTTTGCCGGAAGCCAGCAAATGAAAACCGATAACGATGGAAGATTGTTGTTTTTCTTTTAATGCTTTGGTGGGATGCTCATGCATGTCAATCACCTGTTCTGCATGAACAACTTTGATATGTTCAGCCGGTATATTGTGTTCAGCAAGAAGTTTCTCAATTTGTTCTTTATCGCCAATGAGTAACAGGTTGGCAGGAATAGTATGATTGGTTAGATAGAGCTGCACTCCCTTCACTGCTTCCAGCGGGGCAAAGTCGCCACCCATCATGTCGATGCCGATATTCATAGAAATAACAAAATAACAAAATAACAAATTCCAAATCCCAATTGCAATACCTGGTTGCCAAAGTTGGGATTTGCCTGCCTGGCGGCAGACAGGGAATTTATAAATTGGGATTTACCCTTTATTTTTTAACAGGAGATTTTTCTGCCACCACTTTTCCCTTGTAGTAAAGTTTACCCTCACTTACATGGGCCCGGTGGCGAACATGTGTTTCACCTGTTGTGCTGTCGGTTGTTAATGTAGAGGCAACAGCTTTATAATGTGTTCTGCGCTTTGCGCTTCTTTGCTGACTGTGTCTTCGTTTCGGATTTGGCATAACTCAAATATTAATAGTTTGTAAATTCCTTTTATTGTTAGTGAGTGGTGAGTCGTGAGTGGTCAGTATTGAGTAAACTAGCAGTACGATACTCACAACTCACAATTCACTATTCAAGACCTTTAAACTTTTCCAATCCTTTCCAGATCGGGTTTTCTTTTACTTTGTTTTCATCAGGCTCCATTTTTTTAAGCAGATCCAATGCGGCCCCATTGCACCAGGGTCCGTCCATGGTTTCAAATGCACAGGTTTTCTGCATCGGGAGGCTGAGGCTGATGAATTCATAGATCCAGTTGGCCACATCAATATGACTGTCTCCCTGTGCGATATAATACATATCGGGGTCATCTTCCTGGCCGTTCATCAGTTCCGGTTCTTCCACCATTTTTATTGTGATATTGAATTCATCCCACAGTTCCAATGGCAGGTTATTATTGCACCGGTCACAGGTTACTTCCAGCGTACCGCCTACTTCAAATTTCAATTGCATAAAACTGCTTTTTTTATCAAGCAGTATTTTTACTTTGGCTTTGCAGTTGCGGAAATCCTGTTGCTGAAAGGCCTCAAAGAACTTGTCGTCAATTGAATACTGGTACTCATGTACCCCGGGTTTTAATCCCACAAAAGCAATCTCAAACTCCCGGCGGCGGCTCATTTGTCGACTTTTTAAAGAGTGTGCAAAGGTAGGGGGAAACCGGGAACAGGGAATCAGTAATTTGCAGTTTTTTATTGAAATCTTGGTACTTTAGCCAAATTCCTTAATCCTTAACTACTAATTACTTGCAAAAATTTATTGCCCGTTTATTTGCCGGTCTGATGAAAAGCTGGAGTTGGGTTTTACTTATCCTGCTGACCATACTTATTAAATGGGCATCCTGGTACCCGGATTGGGTGGAAAAAAACTATAGCCAGGGCATATTTCCCTGGATCGGCAAAGCACAGCGTTTTCTTTTTGGCTGGATTCCCTTCAGTGTTGGCGACCTGTTTTATGGATTTTTGATATTGGTTATACTATTTAAGACTTTCCAGGCTGTAAAAGCCATTGTAAAGAAGAGGTTCAACCGAAAGTATTTTATTGCGGGTCTGCAGCAGATCATTTTCTTTTTCCTGTTTGTTTATGTTTTTTTTAACCTGTTGTGGGGATTGAATTATAACCGCCGGGGCATTGCACATCAACTGGGACTGGACGTTAAAAAATATTCTTTGGCCGACCTGGATACACTGACCACGGTTATTCAAAGCCGGGTGAATTACTATGCTGATTTTGTCCGGGAAGACCAGCGGGATTCATTTGACAGGAAAAAAAATTTATTCAACAGTGCCCGGGAGGCGTTCGGAGAACTGGGAAAAAAATATCCTTTTCTAAAGTACAATCCTGCATCCATTAAGCCTTCCATTTACAGTTATCTTGGAAATTATCTTGGTTTCCAGGGATATTATAATCCTTTTTCAGGAGAAGGACAGATGAATACAACCATTCCCCGTTTCCTGGAACCATTTGTCACCACGCATGAGATGGCACACCAGCTCGGATATGCCAAAGAGAATGAAGCCAATTTTGTCGGGTTTCTGGCTTGCCGCTCTTATGAATCTGATATTTTCAGGTACTCTGTATATTTCGATATGTATAATTATGCTATCAGTGAGATCATCCTCAGGGATACGGTATTGGCGGGATCATTCCAGGAAAAAAGACATCCGCAGGTAGTAAAAGATGTAAAGGAGCTAAAAGATTTTTACCGCAGGTATCACAACCCGGTTCAGGATCTTATCATGTGGGGTTATGGTTATTTCTTAAAAGCCAACAATCAGCCGGCAGGAAAAAGAAGTTACAATGAAGTAGTGAGCTGGTTGATCGCTTATTATAAGAAGTTTGGAGTGGAGGCACTTTGATTGTTGAATTGTTTGATGGTTTGATTGTTATAAGGAAACTGTTATCAGGGTTTGCATGAAAAGGTTATGATGCCGTCAAAAACAATTTAACAATCAAGCCATTTAACAATCAGAACTTATTCTTCCACATCATGCTCTCCACCGGCTTATCCGGTTGATTGCTGTATTTGGAGTTTTTCTTCTCGTTGTATTTGATCTCAATTTCACCATCCACCGGAAAATAGATGAGCTGACCGATGGGCATGCCTTTATAAACTTTCACCGGTTGCTTTACAGAAATTTCCAGGGTCCAGTTGCCACAGAAACCAACATCACCTTTACCGGCTGTGGCATGAATGTCTATTCCCAGGCGCCCGGTTGATGATTTGCCTTCCAAAAAAGGAACATGGGCATGGGTTTCGGTGTATTCTTCTGTTACGCCGAGGTAGAAAATATGCGGGTATAAGACAAGGCCTTCGTCCGGTATTTCGAAATAGTCAATATGGTTGTGCTTCTTCGCATCGATCATATGTTCTTTATAAGTGGCCAGTGTTTTGCCCAGGTGCACATCGTAAGAATTACTGCCCAAACATTCCCTGTCGTAAGGAACAATTTTAATAGTGCCTTTTTCTATTTCCTCGAGTATCCTGGTATCTGATAAAATCATTATTGATTATTAATTACTGATTATTGTTTGATCTCCACCATCCTATACTTTCAACGTATAGCTTATCTTCGTTTAAGGTTCTGCAATAATAAATCTAAAATCTGCAATCTAAAATCAAAAATCCCTTTTGTGCCGATTTTTTTTCAACAAGAGCTTAGCGATAATACCAGGCTGGGTATCTGGAAAATTGAAGAGACGGAAGAGTTTTTCAAAGGAAATGTACCGCAGCACCGGGATGTGACGCATCCGCATAAGCGGCTGCAACACCTGGCCGGCCGGTTTCTACTGCAATACCTTTTCCCTGACTTCCCTTACCAACTGATTGAAATTGCAGACACACGGAAACCCTATTTGCCGGATGAACAATATCATTTCTCCATCTCACATTGCGGTGATTATGCTGCTGCCATTGTAAGTAAAGACAGCAGGGTGGGGATTGATATTGAGATCCCGGTTGAGAAAATTTCAAGGATAGCTGGGAAATTTTTAAATGAAAAGGAATATTCAATATTCAATAATCAACATTCAATACTCAATGACCGGCTTACCCTATTTTGGTCAGGTAAAGAGGCGGTCTTCAAGTGGTATGGCGACGGCGGAGTGGACTTCCGGGAGCATATTCATTTGCTGAAACAAGATGAAGCAAATGAAACAATAGAGTGTTTTTTTTCAAAAAATGAATCGGAGCTGATCATTCATTACCGCCGGTTTGAGCACTTGGTGCTGGCCTGGGTGTTGAGTTAGTTTGCCACTGAGCCACAGAAACACAGAGTTCTTTTCAGTGCCTCTGTGTTTCTGTGGCAAATAATAAAATCATAATCTGCCGGTCAACGAACCACAACCAATTTCTTCGTAATAACCTGCTTCCCTGTTACCAGTTGCACAAGATAAATCCCGGCTTCATTAACATTAATATTTAGCCTGTTTTGCTGAGCAATATTTATTTGCTTTACTATTTGTCCTTTACTGTTTATTATCCGGATCGTTCTTTCACCTGTATTGTCACCGGTTAAATTCAGCGTTATTAAAAAACTGCCATTACTGGGATTTGGAAAAATATGAAATCCCGGCTTGAGGCTTTCAACAGTAATTGGTTTAGGGATTTCATAATCTGTAATTTCTCCCCGGTTTGCATTACATGGCCCGACATAGTCTCCATGAGCTATATGAGCAGGAACTGCATTGGCATCTACACAAATGGTATTGCCATTATGACAAATAGTTACTTTCTGGTTATTGCCTGCATTGCATCTTACATCCTCAGCAAACATCATGGCACAGTCAGTGGCGGTACAACTATTTGCATCTGTTACAGTAACACATAATTCTGCCGTGTCCATCAGGCAAACGGTTACTGATGCAGTTGTATTGCCGTTCATTGTTTCGCCGGGAAACAAAGCCCGGTTCAATGTCCAGCTATATGTAAACGGAGCGGTGCCTCCTGTTACTTCTGCTGTTTTTGTTTTACATTGGCCGGGAGCATAGCCAAAATATAAATGCTCATCTGCACCGGCTGATGCAGTCATAGTACAACAGCTGGCACTTAAATCTTCAAAGCCCAAAACAAAATTTGAAGCAGGACCAACCCGATCAAATCCTTCCAAATAACCGGGATGCGAATGGCCGCTTCTATCTATGGCAGTTGTAATGGATGTATTATTTCCGCCAGGGATGCCCTGGTTTAATTTATAATAAGCTACAAGACCTGTTTCGTTGCCCAGCAGTTCGCAATTTAATTTTGATTGTATTTCGCTTTGTGCCAAGGCATGATCCCACAAACGGATTTCATCCATGGTGCCATTCCAGTTTCTTCCGCCTCCGTTCCAATTACCGATTAAAATATTATCACCATTGCCGCTTCCCTGGATCGTACCTGTACATGGTGCAGAAGAAATCAATATGCCATTTACGAATACCCGGATATCATCGGCACTTTTCACCAGCGTCAACTGCTGCCACTCATCGGCTATGAGGTCGAAAGAAGCACCCCCACTGGTTCCGTCTGTAAAGACCAGGAACCAATAGCTATTGGTTGGGTAGCCCTGTTGTACAACCCATCGTTCAGTGGCGTTATGGTTATTGTCAATAATATCTGCGAGATAGTTTTGATTTGCAGATGGTTTAAGCCACATCTGTACAGTAAACTCCTGGAAGTTCCACCAATTGGTTACATTGATAAAGTCATCAATTCCATCAAAATTCAGTCCTATACTTTCATGTTCATCTATCATGCCATCGCAATCATCATCAATGCCATTAACTATTTCTGTAGCCCCGGGGTGTATAGCATTATTTCCGTCATTGCAATCGTCATTGTTAAGAACATATCCTGGTACATAGCATGAATTTGAAATGGATATGTTAGGATTGCCATATCCGTCCCCATCGCTATCCGCATACCATATATTATTACCCAGATTATCAGCACCTGAAACAAAATTCGAACTGGTTCCTGTCAGATCAAATCCAACTAAACTGCCGTCATGCGAATGGCCGCTTCCATCTATGGCATTTGTAATGGATGTATTATTTCCGCCAGCGATGCCCTGGTTTAATTTATAATAAGCCACAAGACCTGTTTCGCTGCCTTGCAGTTCGCAATATAACTTTGATTGTATTTCAGTTTGTGTTAAGGCATGATTCCATAGACGTATTTCGTCCATAGTACCGGTCCAGTTTCTCCCGCCTCCGTTCCAGTTGCCGATGAAAATATTATCATTAATGCCACTTCCCTGGATCGTACCTGTACAAGGTGCAGAAGATATCAATATGCCATTTATGAATACCCGGATCTCATCGGCACTCTTCACCAGCGTCAACTGCTGCCACACGTTGGGTATGAGACTGAAAGAAGCATTCCCGCTGATTCCGTTTGTAAAAACCAGGAATAAATAACTATTGGTTGGGGCTGCCTGTTGTACAACCCATCTTTCAGTGGCGTTATGGTTATTGTCAATTATATCAGCGAGATGGTTTTGAGTTTCAGAAGGTTTAAGCCACATCTGCACGGTAAATTCCTGGTAGTTCCACCAATTGCCCACATTGATGTAGTCATTGCTCCCGTCAAAATTTAAAGCAAGATTTGTTTGTGCCGTTACATTTTTACCAAACATAAAGATGCAAAGCAGGAAGGCGGTGATTAGCTTTTTCATATCAGAAGTTTTAGTTTTTTGAACTGATGCGCATTAAATAATCATTTTAATCTTTTACACACCGCACAGAAAGCCCCAGGACCCTGTAGTAATCGGGATTTGGAGCAGTTATAAACCAAACTATGTCTTCGGTATTGTAGTTAAGAATGCGATAATATGCCCATCCTGCCATCATGGAAGAGCTCCAGAAATAACCAAAGGCACCCATATTCGTAAAATGTCCTGAACCCAACCTTTGACCACCCGGTAATGCTGTAAAGCCACTGATATTGTCCGCGGGATTTGGAGTTAACCAATGTGCAGTTCCGGTCTCTTTCAGTTTGCGGCCAATTCCAACGACAGTGCTGCTGCCAATTATTCCACCCAGGTAAGATTCTAAAACATCCCAATCTGTTCTGGTTGGTACATGCCAACCGTCCGGTGCCAGGTTGCGGGAATCAGATGCCGCATACCAGTTATATAACCTGCCAGAGGTTGCAACATTGGCTTCATCATTATTATAATTGCAATAGGCTCCTTTCTCAGTAGCAGTTGAAAGATTCAGCCATTCGGAGTTATCGGTAACATGGGGTACAGGATCGCCATTGCTGTAATGTGTCGTTTTAAGGTTTTCCATCATCCATGTTTGTGTTCCAATTTTAATAGTTGCATATGTGTTACCATCATAATCTGTAACTGTTCCATACACCGGAGTTATTAAAGTTGAAAAAGTTATCTGACTGCCGTAAGTGGTACCTGTACTTTTAGTGGCGTAGGCCCTTATATAATAGGTAGTGGCTGCTGTTAACCCGGTAAGAGAGCATGTAAAACTTCCCGCCCCCGAACCGGAAGCGACTTTGGAATTTGCTATCGTAGGGTTAGGGCTAGTGTTATAACAAACACCTCTTCCTGTCACCGTACTTCCACCACCGCTTGTTGAAACTGTGCCACCAGCTGTAGCCGATGTGTATGTTATATCAGGTCCATAATAAGTTGTTGTAACAGTCGGACTGCTGGTTCCTCCACCTTTTTTTTCT
The DNA here is from genome assembly GCA_964525285.1 of uncultured Chitinophaga sp. Taxonomy (GTDB): domain Bacteria; phylum Bacteroidota; class Bacteroidia; order Chitinophagales; family Chitinophagaceae; genus JJ008. The sequence continues at coordinate 6,385 of CAZGGQ010000036.1, read as the reverse complement.
GATGATGCTGTGGCGGATTCCTGATCTGGCAAAAGTAAAGTTTCGGTTTTTTTGCAGGCATATAACAAAATGGTTAATGCCATGCAGCTTATAATCTTTTTCATAACAATAAGTTTTTGGTGATGCAGGATTAAATGTATTCTCCAGATCAGGGAAAGTCAAGATGTGATTATTAAGGGCATCTGTACGGTGAGTAAGTGCAAGTCTGAATGATTAAGTGATACCAATTGGATTTTCAAATTAGCCTAACCAATTCCGGTATAATGCCGATGTAGCAGCCGTTTAATCCAATTGCATTGGACTATTACGGATGCACAATCGGTATGATGGGGCAATGATGACCGGGAAAAATCAATATTGCAGGATTTCATTGCAATGAAAGGATTTAATCACCGGTTGATAGCGGTTAATAAACTTCTTTCATCAGTTACGGCTGGGGTGCCGGCACCTGATAAGAATCACCCGAAAATATCAGGAAGCAGCGTTAATTTACTGTCTTAATGCAGCTATCGGCACCGGGATTGATATGGCTACCTGGTACACATTTCCTGCATTAATTTCTTTCCCCCTGTCTGACACATTGCCATATACCGCACCCGGTTTAATACTGTAATCAATTCTTCATCATTGAAGATTTATACTTTATATATATGATAAGAATTAAACAATACTTTCTTTTACCGATGCTTCTTTTTTTGTGGCAGGGAGCTTTGCTGGCTCAAACAATTACACAAAGAAAAATTGATTCCCTGAATGCTGTTTTGAAAACTGTAAAAGAAGATACTGCCAAAGTAATGACCTTAGCCAGGCTGAGTTGGAATTTAAACATTGCAGGAGAGCGGCAAAAATCGAGAGAAGCTGCAGAAACATCCCTGAGTTTAGCGGATAAATTAAATTACAAGCCTGGTAAAGCAGTTGCACTAAATATTATCGCTACGCTCGATTGGGAGTCGGGCAATTTGCAGGAAGCTATGGATAAGCTTAAGCGCTGTGCCAAAATAAATGAAGAAACCGGAAAAAAACTCGAACGTGGCCATAACCTGAATAACATTGGTAATATTTACTGGACCAAAGCGGACTATCCTGAAGCGGTTAAGTATTATAAACTGGCATTAAAGGCTTATGAAGAAGCAGGAGATGCCCGGTGGACGGCAAATACATATAATAATTTAGGCTCTACTTTTGAGCAACAGGGTAATTATCCTGAGGCGCTGAGATATTTATTGACCGGTTTAAAAATATTAATGAACATAGAGGACAAAGTACTAAGAATCACCTTTTATATGAACATTGGGGGTATCTATTTGAATATGATGAATTACCCGGAGGCTTTAAAATATTATCAGATCTATTTGGCAATTAGCCAGGAAATAGGAAGAAAAGACGCTATTGCCGGTGCTTATGCGGCCTTTGGCCGGTTTTATGAGAAACAGGGTAACTATACCGATGCATTAACTAATTATTCACTTGCACTGAAAACTTTTATCGAATTAGAAGATAAAGGACTTATTGCCAGAACTTATAATGAGATCGGAAGTGTTCATCTTCATCAATCAAACTATTCCGAAGCATTAAAAAATTTCAAAATTGCGGCAGATATACTTCAGCGAACTGGTATAAATAAAGGACTAACCTTTTCTTATATCAATATCGGCGATATTTTATCAAGACAAGCTGCATTGGAAAAGGAACAGGGAACAAGGAATAAAAAGTATAATGAAGCTATTCAAATTCTAAATAAAGGGCTTTCGCTTGCAAAAGATATAGGAGCTAAAGAAAACATTAAACAAGGATATAAAGTATTGTCGGAGGTTTATAAAGGACTGCATGATTATAAGAAAGCATTGGAGTATAATAGCCTGTATGTTGAAATGAAAGATTCTCTTATAAATAATGAGACCACCCGCAAACTTGAGCAACTAAGAACACAATTTGAAGTAGAAAAAGCAGTGGAACAGGAAAAAGTTCAGCAGGAAAAAATGCTGGCTGAACAAAAATTCCTGAGCGAAAAAACACTCGCTGAAAAAAGTGCAAAACATGAATTGGAGCTGACGGAAGAAAAGGTGAAAAAGGAAAAGGCAATTGAAATAGAAAAACTAAAGTATGGATTTGCGCTGGCTGAGGAAAAAATATTTGAAGAAAAAAGACTCGCAGAGCAGAAATTTGAAAGCGAAAAGAAATTAGCTGAAGAAAATGCCAGTCATCAGCAGGTTCTCCTGGAACAAAAAGTTTTGCAGGAGAAAAAAGCTGCTGATGAAAAAGTAAAACAGGAGAAAAAGGAAGCTGCACTGATAGCTCAACAGGAAAAACAAAAAACGGAACAAAAAAGAAAAACAGAGCTGCTGATGCTGGGTGCAGGCATGCTGATCGTGATATTGGTTTTGGGTTCTCTCTACTTTAGACAAAAAACGCTGAAGCAAAAGGCAATGGAAAGAGTAGATGCGGTTCATAAAATGGCGGAACTGGAACTGCAAAGCCTTCGGGCACAACTCAACCCGCATTTCATGTTCAATTCCCTGAATGCGATCCAGGACCTGATATTAAAGGAAGACAATCGCAGTTCACACCGCTACCTGTCGCGGTTTTCCAAACTGCTGCGAATGCTGCTCGACAATGCGAACCAGCCCTTTATCCCGCTTAAAAAAGAACTGGACTTCCTTGAACTTTATCTTTCACTGGAAAAATTACGCATCCCCGATCTGCAATATACTATAGAAACAGGGCCGGGGATTGATACCGAAACGACCCTGGTTCCGAATATGACGCTTCAACCTTATATAGAGAATGCCATCTGGCACGGGCTGTCTCATAAAACCAGCGATAAAAAATTAGGAGTGAATATTCATAAAGAGAACGGCTCTGTACAATTCGACATTGAAGATAACGGTGTGGGAAGAAAAAAAGCGGAGGAGTTGAAAAGTTTATACAGGAAAGAACACAAGTCAAAAGGAATGGAACTGTTGTCAAAGCGGTTTAATCTTTTATCGAAGGAATATGGTACCGTTATTCAAACCCGTGTAACTGATTTGATGGACAACGGCAATGCTGCCGGTACGCTTGTAGAAATAACTGTTCCGCTTGGGCTCACAAAAAGGGCAAAAGAAATTTTATATGATACGAACCATCATAATTGATGATGAGCCTTCAGCCATCAGTGTGCTCAGCAATTTGTTGCGGATGTTCTGCAAAGCTGATGTAGAGTTATTAGCCGCTACCACATCACCGGTACAGGGAAAGCAACTGATTGAGCAACATCAGCCCGACCTCGTTTTTCTTGATATCGAGATGCCGGGCATGACGGGCATTGACCTGGTAAGAAGTTTCACGAACCCCACATTCCGGGTTGTATTTGTTACGGCTTATGATGCGTATGCTGTAGAAGCTTTTCGTCTCAGCGCAGTGGATTATTTGCTGAAACCGATTGGGGAAGAAGATGTGATCAGTGTAATAGAAAAAATAAAGAACGATACTGCAAAAGAGCAAATCCCACTGACGGCACAACTGGAACAACTGAATAAATTTTTAAGCAACCGTTCGCCCGGGCTGGATCAGAAAATTGCAATCGGCATGGCAGATAAAATAGTGTTCATAAATTTCTCGGATATTATTTATTGTGAAGCCAACTCCAATTATACTCACCTGTATCTGACAGACGGCAGCAAACTGGTATCCTCCAAATCGCTGGGCGAATTTGAAACGCAACTCGGGGGCAATAATTTTCTGCGCATCCACCACCATTATTTGATCAACCTTGCCCGGGTGAAAGAATTCCAGCGGCATGACGGAGGTTATGTTATTATGGAAAACATGAAAGAACTTGAAGTATCACAACGTAAGCGGAAAGATTTCCTGGATGCTATTCAGCATATAATTGTATAAAACAGTCATCTCCCACCTGGGGCTGAGTTAATCAAGTAAGGAATCATCGGTTGGTTCATTGTCATCCCCTTCTAACAAAGGAATGTTAGTTATTGAAGATCCGGCAATTCCTTTTATTGAACCGTACATGCCGGATGTATTGATAAGCACTTTATCTATTTGTTTTTCCCTTTCCTTCCAATTCTTTTCCATTTGAATCCTTTCTTTATTGATGCTCTGCTTCATAGCCACAAATCCTTCTACAATTGCTTCAATTTGGCCACGAAACTCATTACCTGTAAGGAATTCATAGAGCATATTCATCTTTTCGCCCTTGTTTTCCTGGCTTTTGGTTACGTTATAAATTCTAATGACCCCATCCCGCAGCATGTGTGCTACCGCTTTTACTTCAGTAAAAGAACAGATCCATACACCGTCTTTTTCTCCGAAGTGATTCATGTCTTTAGGCATGGCCTGTGTTACGATCACGGGAACATCAGCTCCCTGGCTTCGCATATCAGCTTTTAGTTTTTCAATCCAGTCGCTGGCAAAATCTTTGGTTCGTTTGCTTTCATAAATGATCTTCCCGCATTCCTGTCCGAAATTATTTCGGACAGTTTGAATACAATCAGCCCCGCGAACACCTTTACCCACCTCACTTATTATATCAAATGGAAAATTGCTCCGCAACATTTCTTCCAGGGCCAGTTCCTGCACCTCTCCCTGCAATTGCATGGATCCCTGTTCGGATTTACGCCTCATCTCATCGGCCAGCTTTTTCTGATCCTCCAGTTGCTTTTGCAATTCTTTTACCTGCAGCTGAAATTCTGTTTCCTTTGCTGCCATTCTTTGTTCTTCCAGTTTCCTGATTTCTTCTGAAAGTTTTTCCCTTTCCCCCTGTAATTTTTTCTGGACAGACAGTTCCAGTTCTGCTTCTTTGTTCTTCAGTTCTTGTTCCTTTTTCAAATACTCCAGTTGCTGTTGCCTTGCCTGTTTTAATTTTTCTTCATTGTCTTTATTATTTTGTTCCAGCATCCGGAGTTTGGTGTCAAAATCTGCAGTAATATTTTTCCTGATATTTTCTTCCAGCGCTTCCTGTAACCGTTTTTTTTCTTCATCAAATTTTACCTGGAATTCCTCATTCTTTTTTTTCTGCCAGTCAGCTGCTTTTGACCGCAATTCCTTTTCCACTTCTTCGCGGATAGCATCGTTGGGCTCAAACTGGTGGCCACAATTGGGGCATTTTATTTCAGTTGCCATTTACTTTCCTTTGTTTCAAATCTACAAATAAAAAAAGCGACTCATTTAATGAATCGCTTTTTGTGCCCCGGACCCCGATTGCATCGGGGTACAGGACATTGCTGTCCACCCCGATATTAATCGGGGCGTGTCTACCAATTCCCTGTGATGAGCGATTCGATGTAAACCCGACTTTTTTGTTTCTTTATGCGAAACTCCTCTTTTCTAGCTTCTCTTTCGGATGAAAATTGCTTGCTGGCACAAATTCTATAAGGCCTGCAATTTTTTGTTGCGGTCACCATTCCCGAATTATGTCGTATCAATCTAGCCTCTACATCGGCACTATAACCCACATAGTAGCGGTTGCATTTTTCGGAATAAAGAATATAAACAAAGTACATAAACATCAAAAGCGACATAAATCGCTTTTAAGTGTGCCCCGGACCCCGATTGCATCGGGGTACAGGACATTGCTGTCCACCCCGATATTAATCGGGGCGTGTCTACCAATTCCCTGTGATGAGCGATTCGATGTAAACCCGACTTTTTTGTTTCTTTATGCGAAACTCCTCTTTTCTAGCTTCTCTTTCGGATGAAAATTGCTTGCTGGCACAAATTCTATAAGGCCTGCAATTTTTTGTTGCGGTCACCATTCCCGAATTATGTCGTATCAATCTAGCCTCTACATCGGCACTATAACCCACATAGTAGCGGTTGCATTTTTCGGAATAAAGAATATAAACAAAGTACATAAACATCAAAAGCGACATAAATCGCTTTTAAGTGTGCCCCGGAACGGAGTTGAACCGTTACGACCGTTGCGGGTCACAGGATTTTAAGTCCTGCGTGTCTACCAATTCCACCACCAGGGCATTTTCCCGCCTCCTTCGCTGAGGCTTTGGAGGCCAAAGAAAAAAAATCCCCTCTTGTTCAAGAGAGGACTTTTAGAGTTGCCTTCGCTAAAGCTATGGCAACTAAGAGCGGAAGACCGGGCTCGAACCGGCCACCCCGACCTTGGCAAGGTCGTGCTCTACCAAATGAGCTACTTCCGCATAATATTTGCCGGATTTAACCAGCTATAAAAGAACTTTTATTTGTAAGCACCCCGATCCGCCAGCTGGCGGATCGTGCACTACCAAATGAACTACTTCCGCATGGACACCGTCCCGATAACTATCGGGATGTTCCGGCTAATAAGCTTATCGGAACAGCGTTCCGATTTCCAAAGAACTTAGGGGTTGCAAAAATAGGGCAGTTGCCCTTTTTAAAAAAATTTTGAAACAGCTTA
>CAZGGQ010000035.1:0-52976 GCA_964525285.1 uncultured Chitinophaga sp. | reverse complement strand
CCAATTGATTTATATTTGAAGTACAACGAAGGTTTTTAGACAAACTGACGTTAGCGGTCATTCAAACGAACATTAAAATTCTTAGAAAAATTTCTTACTTTTAGGTATGTCAAAAGAGAAAATAAAACATGAAATAATCAAGGTGCTTGATCATTTATCTGACAAGACTCTTGAAGAGATTCTCTCCTTCCTCAAAAACATGGAGGGAAAGCCATCCTTTTCACTTGCTGACCGTACTTTACTAGAGAAAGTACTTTCTGAAGACAAAGACCTCCTCGAGAAACTTGCCAAATGATACCAATTAAAGAAGTTGAACAGCTACACCAAATTCTTATCGCAAAATTTGGAGGCTCTCATGGGATCAGAGACAAGTCCGCTTTGGAATCTGCACTCGCCAGACCTTTTCAAACGTTTGACAAAAAAGAGTTATATCCTTCCGTTCTTGAAAAGGGGGCATCATTAATTGAAAGCATATTAGTTAACCATCCGTTTATTGACGGTAACAAAAGAACTGGCTATACATTATTGAGACTATTTCTTCTTCATAACTCAATTGACATCACAGCATCAAAGGACAACAAATATGAATTTGTGATTAATATCGCTTCCGGAACTCTCAAATACGAAGCAATAGTTTCCTGGCTGACATTGAATACCCAAAAGATGAACGACCGCTAACAGGGCGGTTTGGCGCTATGGCGGGCAAAGAATAAATACTCATCGTCCCGTTCGCTGCTCAGCTCCAGTTCCAACTGACGAATAAAGCCCAGCTGCAGAACATATCATCAACTGTTGTAACTTTAATCAGCAGCGGCCCGGGCTTGACGGATCACGGAATACCGCCACAGCGCCAAGCCGCTGTCGTTAGCGGTCATTGTAGGACGTCACTTAGACATCGAACATACATTAGAAATGAAACAAATTAAACTGACGACTTTAACATTTGGACTTCTGCTTTTCGGCTGCTATGAAGACTATTAAAATAATTTTGCTGCATAAACTTTAAAAGAAGATAAAACTATATTATTAATTAAACATACAAAAAATATGAAAAAAATCATTTATACGCTGATCTTACCGCTGGTTGTGGTAAGCGGACTGGTATTTGCAAATCGTGAAATTAAAAATTAAACTTCTAAAAAGTCAATCCCAAAGCCTCTCTCTGCTGCTGAAAGGAAAGCTGCATTGAAAAAATGGGAGGCTACCCCTGATGGTATAATGTACAAAAAATGGGAAGCGTCTCCTGCAGGTAAAAAAGTGCATGCCGGTGCTGCTAAAATAAGGAAGTCCATTAGGGATTATACCAATATGGAGGGAGTTGTAACCTTTCTTTCTCTTCCGCCAGGCTCAAGATTAGGTTTCGGAGTGATGGTAAGGATTAATGGTGACGATTATATTCTTGCTTTTGGTCCAGAAAAGTCTGGCAAGAATATTTTGAATTTTAACAATGAATTTGAGCAATTACATAGCCTGAAAGTTAACGACAAAATAATTATTAGAAGCCATAGCGTATCGTACGCACCCAAGTATTCATATCCAATAGTAGCGGGCGACTATGTAGAACGAGATAGTAAAATAATTTATAAACGTGCACCTCGCAAAGGCGGTTGCTAAGTAAATAAATTATGAAATACATTCACATATATGCTTTGTTGACCATCACGGACTTTAAAAGTAAAGAGGGAGATAATTAGCTACTGCATGAGAAGCGAGAAAAAACAACGAACCGCTAACATGAACTGTGTAAAAAACCAAACAAAATTTGATTTTTTTTACGGTCTTGCTGAACAATAGTGGGGCTGGACGGAAGAACAATCAGCAGTTATACGCAATTCAGCTTCAGTTCCAGCTTGACGGAATTCTATCAATCTTTTGTAATTAACTTCATCAAAAGTTTTTCAATTGGGCTTCGGTTCCAGGCGGACGGAATTCTATTTCCCCACCATCGCAAAGCCCTGTTCGTTGTGCGTAATTGCATTGCACTCCTCAATTATTAGAAACATTTCTTGAATATAATACCAATTATTGGTACTTTTATGCAAAGTAAACTTTATGGCACGCAATACATCAATTTTGTTAGGCGAACACTTTGAGGAATTTATTTCTACAAAAATCTCATCTGGCAAATACAACTCAGCAAGTGAAGTAATTAGAACAGCTCTAAGGCTTTTAGAAGCGGAAGAATTTAAAATGAAAGATCTTAACAAGGCTCTTTCTCAAGGCGAGAAGAGCCGAATGCAAAAAAACTTTGATCCGAAAGCAAATTTGAAGAAGCTGCACAGCAAGTTTTTATGAAAACACTTCCATTTGTTATCAGTAAAAAGGCAGTTTCTGACCTGGAAGAAATTTGGCTTTATACGGTCCAAAAGTGGTCTGTTGACCAAGCAGATCGCTATTACAATCTAATATTTGAAGAAATCAATTACATCTGCAAGAATAGCAATGCCGGAAAATCAATGGAGCATGTCCGAAAGGGCTACCGGGCATCAAAAGTCAAATCTCATCTCATTTTTTACAGAGTCTTAAATGATACGATCGAAGTGATTAGGATATTACATGAGCGGATGGATATAGAAAACAGACTTAACGATTAAGCAACTACGCACAACAGGGCGGTTTGGCGCTATGGTGGGGTGACGAATATATTTTAAGCTTTTTGTTTGCTAATCAGCTGCAGTTCCGGCTGACGAATAAAGCCCGGCTGCAGATCATATCATCAACTGTTGTAATTTTATTCAGCTGCGGCCCGGGCTAATGGATCACGGAATGCCGTCACAGCGCCAAGCCGCTCACGTTGCGCGTCATTGTAGTGCGACACCCTACAAACAGACATTTTAAACAAAAATTTAAGGCAAAAGAAAAATAATTCTAAATATTTTGCGAAACCGAAAAGTTGCACATATATTTGCAACCGATTAGTTTCATAAATTAATTTTAAGACAAAATGAGAAGAGATATTTTTCAGGCTATTGCCGACCCAACAAGACGGGCTATTATCGCCTTAATTGCGTTACAGGCAATGACACCGAATGCTATTGCCGAAAACTTCAACACAACCCGACAAGCAGTTTCAAAACACCTTCGGATTTTGACAGAGTGCCAATTAGTGAAGCAAGAACAACAAGGCAGAGAAATTTACTACTCACTTGAAATTAAAAAAATGAAAGAGATAGATAAGTGGATAGAACAATTCAGGAAAATTTGGGAAGCCCGGTTCAACCAGCTCGACAAAGTATTATCAACCATTAAAAAACAGAAAAAATGAAAAACAATTTGCTATTTGATTTTACTGTTGACAAAGCAGCCAAAACGGTATTCATAACAAGAGAATTTGATGCTGACCTTTCGCTGGTTTGGGATGCATTTACCAAAGCAGAAATTCTTGACCAATGGGTGGCACCTAAACCCTGGACATCAAAAACAAAATTTATGGATTTTAAAGTTGGCGGACGAAGATTTTATGCGATGGTAAGTCCGGAAGGACAGGAGCGTTGGGCAATTCAGAAATACACGTCCATTAGCCCAAAAACCAACTTCAAACTATTTAATGCTTTTGCAGACAAAGATGAAAACCCTGAATTGCCAGGCTCTGAATGGGATTTTAATTTCAGCCAGCAAAACGGAAATACAAAAGTGAGTATTACCATTTACAATGAATCCCTTGCCCGCATGGAGAAGATGATTGAAATGGGCTTCAAGGAAGGATATACTATGACCATGAAAAATTTGGAAGAATTATTGGCAACTTTATCGCAAAAATGATTTTCGTTTTCAAGACGTCTGTCAAAACTAAAATGCAGATAAAGAAACTCAAACCGCATATTGACACTATCCTGCCATCAGCAAAATGGAATTTTGGCCTTGAAGACATCGGTAAAATTTTGCGTGTTGACAGCGAAGAAAATACTGTTTTGAAAATAATAAATTTGCTAAATATTCATAACTACAGCTGCGAAGAATTAGAGTAAAAAACAGCTAAAAAATAACGAAAGAAAGTAAACAATATAAAAAATATAAATTATGGCCCTTATCAATCCTTACATTCACTTCAACGGAAATGCCGAAGAAGTATTTACATTTTACAAATCAGTTTTTGGTGGAGAGTTCGCAAAGATTACTCGTTACAAAGACATATCAAGCCCTGAATTCCCAGTAGTAGAAAATGATGCAAAATAGAATTATGCATATTGCTTTGCCTATCGGTAAAAGCAATCTACTAATGGCTTCTGACGTTTTAGAAATTATGGGACAAGTAACGGAAAACGACAACAGAAATACTATTTCAATTAGTGCAGAAAGTCGTGAAGAAGCCGACAAATTATTCAACGGACTTTCAGAAGCGGTAAAGTTGAAATGCCAATTGCCGACGGTCCTTTTAGTTCTTACTTTGGAATGTTCGCAGACAAATTTGGTGTTCAATGGATGGTGGACTTTGACCCAAAAAGTAACGGGCAATCGTAACTGACGAAAAGCAACGAGCGCCTAACATTGGTCAATAACTTTACGACAATAAGCACGAACTGCTAACATCCGGTTTGGCAATATGGCGAAGCGACAAATATATTCTCAACTTTTGTTCGCTATTCAGCTTCATTCCCAGCCAAGGAATAACAACGAGCTGCAGTTCCTATTATTATCTTTTGTAACTTTAATCAGCAGCAGTTACGGACTGACGATTTTCAAATACTGCCACATCCAAGCCGTGTACGTTAGCGGTAAGCGTAAGACAGGACTCAAATGTTAATGATAAAAAAGTTCAATTTTAAAAATTTAATTTTATAGACAATGAAACGGATGACATTGACGATAACACTAATTGCTACTTCGTTTTTATCAGGTTTCACTTTTAAGACAATAATATCTAACAAAAAAAATACAAAAATGAAAAAAGTAACAGGAATAGGGGGTATTTTCTTCAAATGTAAAGACCCAAAAGCAATTAACGAATGGTATAAAATACACCTTGGGTTTGACACAAGCCCATATGGAACAAGCTTTGAATGGCGGCAGATTGATGACAGCACTAAAAAGGGACTTACCCAGTGGAATCCTTTTGCAGAAAACACAAAATATTTTGAGCCTTCACCAAAAGATTTCATGATAAACTACAGAGTAGAGAATTTAGAAGCATTGGTTGAAGAATTAAGAAAGGAAAACGTAACTCTCGTAGACAAAATTGAGACATACGATTATGGAAAATTTGTTCACATTTTAGACATTGAAGGAAATAAAATTCAATTGTGGGAGCCTAAAGATTAGAATATGATAAAATTGTTGGTGAACGAACGAGATAAAAAAATGAATAACTCAAAAACGCCTACCGTTAACATGGGCCAAAATGGGTGCAGACGGAAGCCATATTTCAACTTTTTGTTTTTCATTTTGGCTTCATATCCAGCTTTCCGTTATTAATTTAGCTATGTGCATATCATCAACTTTTATTATAAATTTAGCTTCGATTAACCACTGAGAAGATCCGGCTAATCAGCTTTTGTGCGGGCTGAACGAATAAAGACTCAGCAAAAGAATATAACATCAACTACATTAACTTTACTCAGCGAGAGTTCGGGAATTAAGGAACACAGAATACAAGCACAGCAGAAAGCCCTCACGTCGTATTCAATGAATTTTTTTCCTGCGCACAATTTGTGGCCTGCAACCTTCACCTGCCAGAAAAAGCCGGGCCGGCTCCGGCATGTACCGGTTGATAGAACTGTCCTTGTTTTCTCACACAAACAAATCAGTGTACAACTGTGCCCCCGGCACCACTGAATATTTTTCAAGATCAGTAATGCCTTCTTTAGCCAGCACCTGTTCATCAATAAATAAATTACCGGTACAATCTCCTGAAGGTTTGCTCAGAATATAATACGCCGCATCGGCCAATATGTCCACCGTGCGGCTCATGTTGGCCAGCACCTGTCCACCCAGTAAATTTCTTACTGCCGCCGTATCAATGGTTGTTCTTGGCCATAATGAATTGGCGGCAATCCGGTCTTTCTTTAACTCTTTAGCCCAGCCGATCGTCATCATGCTCATGTTATACTTCGTAAGTGTGTATGCCACATGCTTGTCAAACCATTTGGGGTCAAGGTTAATGGGTGGAGATAACGTAAGGATATGAGGGTTGGCAGATTTCCTTAAATGAGAGATGCAGGCTTTGGTTACAAAAAAAGTTCCCCGCACATTGATGTCATGCATCAGGTCAAATCGTTTGGATTCTGTTTGCTCAGTAGCAGTTAAAGAAATAGCCGAAGCATTGTTGACCAGAATATCAATACCGCCGAATGTTGAGATGGCTTTATCCACCACGTTTTGTACCTGGTCTTCAAACCGGATATCACATTGCACGGCCAGCGCCTTTCCACCGGCTGCTTCCATTTCAGCCGCAGCGGAAAAAATAGTGCCGCCGAGTTTCGCATTCTCCTCCACGCTTTTTGCAGCGATAACAATATTGGCTCCTTCCTTTGCCAGCCGTAGGCCGATGGCTTTACCGATGCCACGGGTACCACCGGTAATGAGTACAGTTTTGTTGATAAATGACATGTTTCTTGTTTTAACCCACCCCATCCAATATTTTTTTTTATTACAAGACCCTCATGCCCCTCCCGGGAGGGGATGGAAAAGCAAAAGGGTTGAAGAGTTTAATATTCCGGCAACACAGGTTTGGTCTGAAAAATTTCTTCTATTTGCTGTATCACATCATCATTCAGTTTTTCAACCGCTTCCAATGATCCAAGATTTTCCAGTAACTGTTCCCTGTTACTTGCGCCGAGGATAGCAGTTGTTACATTTGGGTTTTTAATACACCAGGCAATGCTGAGTTGCGGCATTGAAATACCAAGTTGTTGCGCCAGGTTATTTAATCCCTTTGCCTTAGTTAAAAACTTTTCCTGCATCCACCGGTCCTTCAGCCAATCAAATCCCTCCAATGCAAAACGACTGTCTTCAGGAATACCATCATTGTATTTACCGCTTAGCAACCCGCTGGCCAGCGGACTCCAGATAGTTGTGCCCATGCCAACCGTTCTGAATATCATCAGGAATTCGTTTTCCATTTTATTCCGTTCAAACAAATTGTATTGCGGCTGTTCCATGGAAGGGCCGATCAATCCATACTGCTGTGCGACCCTATGTGCTTCCATTATTTCCACGCCGCTCCATTCACTGGTGCCCCAGTATAAAATTTTTCCCTGTTGAATAAGATTATGCATTGTCCAAACCGTTTCTTCGATCGGGGTGCCTTTATCAGGCCGGTGGCAGAAATACAGATCAAGGTAATCCACCTGTAATCTTTGCATTGCTTCATGACAGGCTTCCACAACATGTTTTCTGCTTAGTCCTGATTGATTGGGTTTATTTTCTTTTCCCCGCCATCCCCAAAACACTTTTGATGAAACCATGTATGATGTTCTGTCCCAGTTTTTCTTTTTCAATACCCGGCCCATCATTTTTTCGCTTTCACCTAATGCATACACTTCGGCATTGTCAAAAAAATTGACGCCGTTATCATATGCAATGCCCATCAGTTCATCCGCTGAATTGACATCGATCTGTTTGTGAAAACTTACCCAGCTGCCAAATGAAAGTACACTCAGTTGAAGCCCGGTTTTTCCCATGCGGCGGTATTCCATATAAAAAGTTTGTAGTTTTCAATCTGCAAGATAAAGTGTCAGATGCTCTTTGAGACATCAGGCACTATTTATTTCGGAAACCCATTTTGAGAGGTCTGGATCGTTCCGGTTGGGTTATTAAAAGTAATACTGTTGAGATCCTGTGTGGCTACCAGCCCCTTGCCGCCATGAATAACCTTCCCTATGCCGTGGTAAACAGCATATTTGTCCGTGTAAAATAATTTAGTGTTCTGATCCCACCACAGGTCCGGGCTCCTTAGCGTATCTCCTTTAACGGTGATCACTGTCACACTGTCCCGCAAATAAACCTTACCATAGTTTTCAAAATATTTGCCATACCGGCTGTCGAGCCTGGTTTCGATGTTGGCGCTGTCGTCGTAGAAATCAACATGAAGGCTGTTGGGAAACTCCACATACAATGTATCAGCCGACACCCGCAGCATCAGGGGGGCTTTTAGTTTTGCTTTCATTTTCCCATCCTGGCTCAGGTAACCTTCAATTTTGATAGCCTCTTCTTTCATCACTTTCTTTTCAGTAAGATCCTTTATCACTCCTTCATCATTTTCACAACTACTGAAAAGAAAAGCTGTAAGCCATAAGCTATGAGCTATGAGCCTTAAAGAATAATGAACAAGATTTTGAATGTAATCTGCCGCAGTATTTGAAGACTTTTTTTTCATGCAGACTCTTTTAAGCCTCCGCCAGTTGGCGGATTTGGGGTCTAATCATACTTATGTTTTCCAAACCAAAGATCGCTGAGTGAAAAACCAAGAGAAAACCTGAACATGCTTTCTTTCAGCAAGTTTTTATTATTTCCCCGCTTGCTGTATTCAAGCGCTACATTGATCAATGTGAACTGGTTGGGAGCCTGCCTGCTTATCGCAATCGGCAATCCCATACCAAATGATGCCCCGAAACGGGATAATTTTTGTCCTACTTTAACGTAATCAGGTCCCATATAAAGTCCGGCCCGGTAAGTTACATTACTGAAGTAATTTCTTTTGGGAACAGGATTGATCTGACCGCCGATCCGTACTGTCCAATTATTTTTTACCGAATCAACCTGCCCATAAATCCGGTATGCATTCCAGTTTTGCATGGAGAAATCCATCCCGATCATCCATCCTCCCTGCTTTCTGTCCTTTTCGATTATAATCGGTTTTTGTGCTACAAATCCAATAGTATAAGATGCGGGAAGATTAATCTTTCCTTTTATATTGCGCTGATCAGAAATGCTATCCAGTCTTATTTCACCCAAATTATCATCAAACACAAATGTTTCCCTTAGTATATCCTGCGATGCATTTGCTTGCTGACCCAGGTTACCGAAGGCCCCGATAGTCAGCGAAATTCTTTTGGCGCTGTCAAGCGGTAGTTTATACTGAATACCTGCATTAAAATATATACCGCCATAGTTTGTTTTGGTTTCAAAATTTGCCTGGTAATAATCCACCGTATCATTGATAAAACTTCTTTTGGTACTGTAATCTTTTTTGCCAAACAGGTATCCTGCATTAATACCAACACTTAATTTTTCTTCCATTCCATTCGCTTTCTGCTTTGTAAACAGGCTGAAGCCGGTGCCAATGGAAACTAAATAAGCCCCGCCAGTTCCTTCAAACCTGGTAATAGCGCTGTCAATTGGAAGACCTGTAAGAGGATCTTTTAATCTTTCATTGTGAAATATTTTATAGCTGACCCTGGAAAGGGGACGTAAGCCAAAACTAAAACCCCAGTTTTTCTTTAACGGCATACCTACCTGCAAATAAGAAAACATTGCATTGCCGGCTACAAATTTTCTTGCCGGGGAGGTTTCCCTGAGTGTGTGACTTTCAAAGTCCAACCCGATATCAAGTACTACTCTTCCGGAAGTCATTTTCTTTGATTTGGGCTCAAAGAAGCTTTGAAAAGATGAATAGGATGCCGGATTATTGAAATTGATGGCGACTACATCTGTGTATCCCGCCGAAATGCCACCCATACTCCTGCCAATGACATTAGAGGACGGAACAAGGTCCCCGATCCCATAGCGGGAGTAAGGAGAATTATCCTGTGAAAAAACAGGAGTAAAAGCAGTAAAAAATAAAACAAGGATCGTCAGGGAAAAGCAGTGTAACGTCTTGATTCTCTTAGAGGTTATTAACTTCGCTAATTGCATAAAGACCTTTAAATATTAAATCAGGGTCTGCAAATATCTTGTTTTTAAGGTGCGAAGCCAAATAGACTATATCACCCCCGGTTAACAGGACGTTAAAATTCCTGTACCGTTCCCGGTATGCCTCTATGAACCCGTCAATTTCTTTGGCCATACCCAGCACAACGCCGGTGAGTATATTCGTGTTGGTATCGTAGCCAACCAGGGGAACATTAGCGTCGGCTTCCACGAGCGGAAGTTTGGCGGTGTAATAATTCAATGCTTTCAGCCGCATTTCAAGTCCCGGAGAAATGGCGCCGCCAACAAACTCATGGTATTTATTGATGAAGTTGTATGTAATACAGGTGCCAAGGCCAATAACAAAATTATTTTTATCAGGATAGTAATGAACAGCGGCCGCTGATAGCGCCAGCCTGTCGGCCCCGATCGTTTCGGGTTTGCCAACCGGCGTGGTAAATAAAACTTTGGTAAGATGACTCAGCTTATGAAATTTTGTATTTACCGCAAGCAATTCTTCAATGGTCGGGTTATGTTCTATTACAGATGAAAGAATGGATTTCGCCGGTTGAAATTTTCTGATAAGCGATTGAATGGTTTCAACAGCATCATCAGGCAATCCAATTCCTTCTTTCATTTCCGCATCATGAAAGACAGCTACTTTTTTACGGGTGTTGCCAAAATCAAAACAGAGAGTTACTGACATGACTTTTTTATTAGAATTATTTCTCCAAATCGTAACCACCCAGGTTTTTAAAATGCCCGTTCCCTTTTATTTTTTCTTTCAGTTGTTCCATACCTGCCAGCATCGGTATTACTTTAGTTAAATGCCGTTTCAGGTATTCCTGCCTTTGTCTTTCGTCTAACAAAAGAAGCAGTTCATATTCTTCTTCCAGCGACAGGCCGATATGATGCGCCACATCATAACAGGTCATCTCTCCATCATCCTTTTTAAACTCCCTGGTTATTTTCAACAACTTGTGGAGGTCCCGGATGCTGTTCATCACTTTGCGCATTACAGCCGGGCTTCCCTTTTCAGTATTGTCCGGGTAAGTAACGATCGCCCCGCTATATAATTTTTCCGGAACATCTTTTATTACTTCCAGTATACGAAAGACCTTTACTCCTTTTGTTTTTATATCCATTTCACCATTATCATACAGTTTCGACATCTCCGTTATCTCCGCCACTGAACCATAATCCTGTACCTGGTTTTCAACTACCACCGGTATGCCAAACGGTTTTTTTGCTGCATGACATTCACTGATAAGCTGCTTGTATCTTGGTTCAAATATATGGAGGTTAAGGTCCTCTCCGGGATAAACCACTGTGTTAAGAGGAAATATAGGGATGAAATTGGTCATAAGTCAACAGACAATTGGCAATGGACAATGTGCATCTGTAAATTTAGGAGGTCTTTTGCTTATTGCCTATTGCCGATTGTTATTGAGTTCTCTAAGTCTTGCATATTTCAAAAAAGTATACCAGGAAGTCATTCTTGCACACAGGTACCCGGCGTAGCCATCCAGGAACCCCCTTTTTAAAATAAAATAATTAAAAAAACTGAGGCCCGGGGCTATACGGATCCTGAAAAAGGAGGATTTTTTACCCTGCTGCTGATATTTTTCCGCATTCAACATGGCGTACCTGAACATTTTGGCCGCATAGTCATTAATATCCTTCATGGTTTTGTGCAAAACATACCCGTTTAGTTTTTTTATATTCATTCCCTGGGGTATCAGCAGTTCTTCGTGAACAGAGGCATCGTCCCAATACACTTTTTTACGATTGAACAAACGGATATGTTTATCGCCACCCCACTCGCCGTATTTCAGGTATTTATTTCCAAGGAAATTTTTATACTTTATTTCATAAACATCATTTTCACCTGTCAGCTGCAGCGCCAGCAACGATCTTTTCAACTCCTCGTCAATGGCTTCGTCAGCATCCAGGCTCAATATCCAGTCATATTTTGCCAGGGCAATGGCCTTATTCTTGGTTGGGCCGAACCCTTCCCATGTTCCCTGCTGAAGCTTTACATTAAATTTTTTTATTTGCCCAATGGTATTATCTGTACTTCCATTGTCATACACAATAATATCATCACAAAGCCCTTCGAGGCTTTGCAGTGTTTGGCCGATAATATCCGCTTCGTTTTTACAGATGATGACTACTGATAAAGATTGCATAACAATTACAAAGATTACATCTTTTCGGGATTAAGCCATTTCCACCACCATAATATGATAAAAGAATAAATAAAAACCCCAAACTGAACTTCAAGCCCGGTATCAAACAAAAAGCTGAAAGAGGCTGTTGCATTTACCAACCACCACAGTAACCTGTTGCCTGTTTTTATCCAGAAAGGAATGATCATTACAAAACTGAATAATAAAATTCCCGGCCAGCCACAGCCCGCTCCATATATCACCCATTCCCCGGAAGGATAAATTTTATCTGCTTCCAGCATTTGCGGAAAGTTTACGGCATACCATTTTTTTGTTGCTGAAAGAACATCACCAAACCCAACCCCGGCGACCGGATGCTTATTCATCACAGCCCAACCTGCTTTTAATGAAATTACCCTGACAGCATCGTTGGCCCCGGGCAGGTAATTGGCTTTTTGGAAATACTCCATGTCATACAAAAAATATTTCACCCGGTTATGAAAAGTAGGAAGTGACAGGTAGGCGATAACCGGAAGAGTTATCAGAATAATCAACAACGCAGTGCCATATTGCCTCCCGATAGCTATCGGGGTTGCTTTTTTTATAAAAATCCAAAGTGCAGCAGCAGCCAGCATGATATAAAATGAAATCAATCCTGTTCTGGCAGCAAGTATATGCAGAAAAATAACCAGCCAGGCAAGCAGGATAGCTAAACCCCATGCAATAGGTTTGTTTTCTTTTATTTTTGCTACCCATAACCATCCGGCCAGCAAGGCAGCCGCACTGATCAGCCAACTGAACCGTACATGATCGTTTTCCAGCGGAGCAACAATGCTTTTGGCCCGCAGGTATCCTTCATTTACAACTGTCAAATTGTTTACATAATGAAACATGCTCCATATGGAAGCAACAGTAACAAGAGCGATAAATGTATATGCCAGCCATTCCCATTGTTTTTTTGAAAAATGAATGGGACCTGCAAAAGCAAGTGGTAAAACAAATAGCGGTAGTTTAACCCGGATCATTTCCAGCCATTCTTTTTTATCCCCGCTCCAAAGACCTGAAACCAGTGGAAGAAAGAACAACAAACTCATTCCCCATAATAGGGGCGATGCAAAAAAAAGGCGGATATGCTTTTTAAGATCAGGATGAATGAATGAAATGGCTGTAAATGCAATAATGCCTGCAGAAAGGACGGCACGGGAAAAAAACAAAGCTGCCATCATTATTATCATCAGTATAAAAATGAGCTGGTTTCTCCATGAGTGGTGTAACTTTCCCTGCATACATTTGTACCTCACCCCCAACCCCTCTCCCCAGGGGGAGAGGGGAGAAGTTGTTTTCATAAACATACGACTTCATTCTTTTATGTGGCAGGAACTATTAAATCAATTACAACAGGGCGATACGAAAGCGCTGGCCCGTTCTATTTCGCTGGTGGAAAATGAACATCCCGGCTATGAAGTCCTGTTGCAATCATTACCCGCTTCTCCTGCAAAGATCATTGGTATCACCGGTCCGCCGGGAGCAGGTAAAAGCACATTGGTTGATTCGTTAATTGGTTTATTGGTAAATAACGGAAAAAAAGTAGCTGTGCTTTGTGTCGATCCTTCTTCTCCTTTTAACCTTGGCGCCTTGCTCGGTGACCGGATAAGGATGAGCGCCTGGTACACGCATCCTGATGTGTTTATCCGTTCATTGGCCACGAGAGGTTCCATGGGTGGCCTGCATCCGAAGATCATTGAGATAACTGACCTGATGAAAGTTTTTCAATTTGATCATATCATTATTGAAACAGTTGGTGTAGGACAAAGCGAAATTGAAATTGCAGGATTAGCAGACGTGACGGTAGTTGTTGTTGTTCCGGAAGCTGGTGATGAAGTGCAGACGATGAAAGCAGGTTTGATGGAAATTGCCGATGTATTTGTGGTAAACAAAGCCGACCGGCCTGGCGCCGATACTTTTGTAAAACACCTGCGGCTGATGCTGGCTCCCACGTTCAGCACACACTACAATGAAGTGCCGGTGTTAAAAACAACCGCTTCGCAAAAAGAAGGCGTCAGCGAACTCTTAGATATCATCCTCCATCAATTACAAAAATCTCATTTGTCCGACAAGAAATTCTGGCTCCTGGCGGAAAGAGCTTATTACCTGATCGAACAAAAGAGAATGAAAGGCGTTGATAAAACAGTATTGAAAAAAGAAATAGAGACGGCTTATCAAAAAGGAAATTTTAATCTTTATAAATTTATTGCTGAGAAATGAGTATTACACCACAGGGATACAGAGGAACGGGGTTACACAGAGGACTTTCTCTGTGCATCTCTATATCTCCGTGCCCCTGTGTTGAAAAAAATAAATAACCCAACATGGAAACAATACCCAATGAAGGATTACCCATCAGCACTTTTTGTGAACCCGTTGGTATTATGGTTGAACCGGGTAAGGTATATTCATGGTGCAGCTGTGGACTTACTGAAAAAACACCCTTTTGCGACAGCAATCATAAAAAAATTGAAGGCACTCCTTTTAAAAGTGTAAAGGTCATGTTTGACCAGGCGGAAGAAATCTGGTTTTGCCAGTGCAAGCAAACCAGGACACCTCCGTTTTGCGACAACAGTCATAAAACCCTCCGTAAATAAGCTTTGCATTCTTTGGTATTTTTTGTAATTACATAGTTATTAAGGGCTGTGGATTTTACTTATTCCTCAATCAATTAATTGTTACTAATTTGTAGGATTGTAATGGGAAAAAATTATATAAACTTCTTTCCATGCCAGGCTGTTTTCAAAAGAATTTCAGCTGCCTGCTTTTTTATTGTACTGTCTTTCTTTTCGGTCTGTGCTCAAACAACTGATATCAGCGGCATCATCAACACGTATCACAAAGCAGTTGAAATAATTCCCTCCAAGGCCTGTGTCCGGGTTGCTGATATTACCGGGTTAAATGTAAATAGCAGGGTGATGCTGGTACAAATGAAAGGAGCTTCAATCGTCACAACAAATAACTCTACATTCGGAGATACTACTTCACTGAATGAAGCAGGCAATTATGAAATAGGAGCTGTTTGTTATATTATCGGCGACTCTGTCTTTCTCTTTCATAATCTTTTAAATTCCTACAATACTTCCACCGGCAAAGTACAATTAGTGCAGTTTGCAGAATATTATTCCGCCAACGTAGTTGATACTGTAAAAGCAGCCTCCTGGGATAGTGTAGCAAGCACAGGCGGGGTAATCGCAATTTTTGCTACCCAGGATATTACATTGAATGCCCCGATATATGCCGATTCAAGCGGTAACAACGGTGGCGCCTATTACAATAATAGCGGCACCTGCAATATTATCCAGCAAGCTGGAACAGGATATGCTTACGATATCATAGCTGTTTCAAGTTCGAATGGAGCATATAAAGGCGAATGTGTTGCAAATATTCCCGGCACAGTAAATTCAGCCAAGGGGGCTCCGGCGAACGGTGGCGGCGGAGGTAATAATCACAATAATAGTGGCGGTGGTGGAGCCAACCTGGCAACAGGAGGCAATGGAGGAGGCAACAGCAGCAGCGGGCCAACAGGTTGTAATGTCGGCAACAACTGGGGTCGTAGCGGAAAAGCTCTCAGTTCATGGAGTGGCACAAAAATATTTATGGGTGGCGGTGCCGGCGCCGGGCATGCAAACAACGGTTCTGCCTTATTCAACTATGGCGGCAATGGAGGCGGGATCATTTTTATCTGGGCAACTAATTTAATTGGAAATAGTTATTCAATCAGTGCCAATGGAGGAAACGGAGGTGCATCACAATCCGATGGCGCTGGCGGTGGTGGGGCAGGCGGTTCTATTATTATGCATGTATCCGGCTACACAGGCACTGCCTCTATAAATGTCAATGGCGGAAACGGCGGGTTGTCTGATGACGGTATTGTTTCCGGAAGATGCTTTGGCGGCGGTGGTGGTGGAAGTGGCGGCCTTGTTTATTTCACCGGGGCCACTCCAGCTGTTACTGTATCTATCACCGGCGGCGCAGCTGGTACCGAAATAAACCGGGATGCCGGTGGTTGTAATGCTGCTGTTCCGGCAGTAGCAGGCAGCAATGGACAGATTTTTTCTAATTATATATTCTCAAGATCAACAGACCCTGCAGGCTATTGCCAGCTTTTGTTACCCGTAAAACTGATAACATTCACCGTATCAGTTATGAATAAAAAAGTATTACTTCAATGGCAAATTGATAACCCTGCCGATGTAAAAAAGTTTGTTATTGAAAGATCCGTTACTGCCAGACAATGGACGGAATTAAAGACAATACCCGGCAATGATCAAAAAAAAGATTATTCAACTATTGACGAAAACCCTTTACCGGGAAGAGTTTATTACCGGATAAAATTTATAGAAAAAAATAATTCTCTCTCCTTTTCCCCGGTAAGACATGTAACATCAGGAAGTAACGAAGAATTCATTATTTATCCCAACCCCACAAGTACCAATATCATAATTGCGGGTAATATTAAAGTCCCGGCTGATATGAAACTGCTTGATGTAACCGGGAAAACTATTTTTCAAAAACATAACTTAACCCTTCCTGCAGAAATCAGCCTGCCTGTTTTGCCTGCCGGTATTTATATGATCAACATCAATCAATATGTTAAAAAACTTATCGTTCATTAATTAATAATGAATCCCAATCACCCCTTATCGGCGCACCGGGCGGAATTTCATTATTAAAACCCTGTTTTGTATGGTAAAGTTAAATACTTATCTTTGGCGTAAGTATTCATAAACGATCGGCATGATCATTTCATTTGGAACCAAAGAGACCGGAAAGATATGGAACGGCGAAAGGATTAAAAAGCTTCCGAATAAGATCCAGGAAACAGCCAGGAGAAAACTAAGGATGCTTAACAACTCTCAGAACATTGCTGATCTGCAAATTCCGCCTTCTAACCGGTTGGAAAAATTAAAGGGTTCACTAAAAGATTTCTATTCCATCCGGGTGAACGATCAGTGGCGGATAATTTTCAGATGGAATAAAGGCAATGCATCAGCAGTTGAGATTTTAGATTATCATTAAATGAACGAAAATGAAAAAGCTTAAAAACATACACCCGGGGGAGATCCTGTTAGAAGAATTTTTGATCCCGCTGGGAATATCTGCTTACAAACTGTCAAAAGACACCGGTATTCCCCAAAACCGGATCTCTGTCATTATAAAAGGCAACCGCAGAATAACTGCCGATACGGCCTTACGATTTTCAAAGTATTTCGGCAATTCTGCAAAATTCTGGCTCGGCCTGCAAGATGATTTTGATATTGAGGAGGAAAACCGCCTGCTTAAAAACAAGCTGAATGCCATTACACAGTTTTCCATCAAAGCTGCCTGAATTTCTAAATTTCAGGGGTTAAACGTTTCATCCCAATCACACCCAATCGGCGCACCGGGTGGAATTTCTTTATGAATAGTTGGTTTGGCTTTCTCAGGTTCTTTCATTCTTTCCAAAGCCAGCAGCAAATGTCCTCTGTAAGTTGCGCCAGTTGTGGTTTTGTTTTTTTGCTTAATGAATGTTTTCAGACCTGTCAGGTCTTTCTGCAAATTTGATTTTACAATAAAAGAATTATTATCATTTACACTGGCTGCAAGCAAAAAAGTAAGTAACACCTGTTCGGTCTGTAACTGTATCAATCCTTCTATACCAGTTCTTCTTGCAGCCTTCCATGTTTTATCCAGCAGTGTATTGATCATTTCATTTACTCCCAGTCCGCCGTTCCCTGCTTCGTATTGTGCCATTCGGTTCAGCCTTTCAGCATTAAAGAGAAAAGAAAAAGGTAGATCCACTGCTGTTTCTGCAGGCGACAATACATCAAATGCAAGCCCGGTCCTTTTCCGGAAAAGTTCACGGGTAGAATTATATCCTGCCGGACGGGGGGGAATTAGTTTGGCGATCTTATCAGGTATCAATAAGACCTTCGGGTCGATGCAATCGATCACTGCATTCAATGCTTTTACCTGCTCAGTCTTGCTCATTGCTTCCGTTGCAATACTTCCATCACCACGCAAGCTGTAAGTGTAGGACATACTGCCTACAACTTTGGTCACAGCTTCAATTTGATAGCGATGATAGAAATAAACCGGCACAAGCACATCTTCCAGCATGGCCATCGGCATACCCTGGCGGATGTTTTTTTCCCCGAACTGGTTCAATGCTTTTTCCCTCACCTTCATTACATCTTTTAATCCATCAACGACATTTGCGCCGTTATCCCAAAGATGTGTGCCGGGGTGGAATGCACCGGCAGGTCTTGCATCCTGGTCGGTTAAAAACTCAAGGCCTTTTCGCCGGGCATCATCAATTATTTTATTCAATGCAGCTTTCTCATTGCTCTTACCGGTAAGATCCTGGTAGCCCCAGGTAATGGCGACCTTATCCCATTCACCGATCTTATTATCATAGGCATTACCCAGATCAATTTCTCCCTGACCATTTATTTGAGCCAAAGGATGAGGATAATCCATTACACTGGCACGGTTGCCGGTGCTGGCAATATAATTGTGCATCAGCCCCAGGGTATGTCCCACTTCATGCGCCGCTAACTGGCTTAATCTTACCAATGCCATCTGCTGCATTTTATCGCCCCTGCCCTCATCCCTTAAAGGGGTGTTGCTATTTTCAAATGGAGCAAGCAAGCCCTGTGCGATCAAATAGTCTTGTCTTACCCGCAACGAACCAAGCGTTACATGGCCTTTAATGATCTCACCGGTTCTTGGATCAATAACAGATGCGCCATAGCTCCATCCCCTGGTAGAACGATGCACCCAGTTGATGACATTGAAGCGGATATCCATCGGGTCAGCGTCTATGGGTAATAGTTGAACCTGGAAAGCATTTTTATAACCCGCTGCTTCAAAAGCCTGGTTCCACCAACCGGCACCTTCCAGTAAAGCGCTGCGGATGGGTTCAGGTGTTCCATTATCGAGATAATAGATAATGGGTTTCACCGGCTCACTTATAGCAGCATAAGGATCTTTTTTCTTCAGGCGATGACGACAGATAAAATATTTGGCAACCGGTTCTGATACAGGCGTACTATAATCAAAAAAAGAAATATTATAGAAACTGCTGCGGGGATCAAAAACCCTTGGCTCGTAATCATTGTCCGGTAACTGAACAAAAGAATGATGCATCCGTAATGTTATTGCTTCCGGCGATGGTGTAACCGCGTTTACATAATTACCCGTAGTACCATCACTGTTGACAAACGTTACAGAGGTTTCCAATTCTGTATTGAAAGGGAAATTTTTTGTACGGGGCAAATAAATGGATGACCTGCTTTTATCGGGTGAATAATTTCCCTGCTGGTTGCCCCGGAGCCTATTGACCACCTGCATGGCATCTCTTAATAAAAAATCGGTTGCATCAACAAGATAATGATCCCCGGTTTCTGCTTCTTCCGTAAAACCCCACAGCGTTGACTGGGCGAAAGATTGTTCCACTGCCCTCTTTTCCGCTGCATCACTGGTAATAGCCCTGTAGTCATAGTTGGGCTGGATCAATAATATCTTTCTACCCACTTTTGAAAATTTTATTATTTTTTCTCCTCCCAATAATCCACGGTCAAGACCAATATCATTAGAACCAAGCCCTGCCGGCAGCGATGTGACATACAAAACCTCTGAATCAAGCCGGCTTATCTCCAGCCAGATCTTCCCGGCATTCTCATCCCAGTAGAAATTAAAGAAGCCTTCATATTTTTTCAGGTCTTTTGTTTTTTCTTCGATAGTTGGCAGTCCTTGCCTTCCGGCAGGCAGGTTCTGTGCAGATAAACAAAAGGGAAATAAGAGCAGTAGTACAAAAAGCTTTTGCATAAGCTGAAGATTTGTCTGCTCAAGTTAAGCAATGTAAAAAAGTAATCCCGGTAATTTTTATAACTGGCGTTTATAAAAAATCCGCAGCCTGAAGCAAATATTTAACGACATTGCATACTATGAAAACCTTTGACTGTTTTACTTTTTTTAATGAGTTGGATCTTTTGGAATTCCGGTTAAAATTTCTTGATGAATATGTTGATTATTTTGTCATTGCTGAATCCAACCTGACCTATAACGGGAGGCCCAAACCTTATAATTTTCCGCCGGCAAAAGACCGGTATAAAAAATGGGAGCACAAGATCATTTATTTACCGGTTGAGCAAAGCACCGCCGGGCTGGTTTTTGAAAATGACAAGCAATATAATCCCGAAAGCGCCGCCTGGAAACTGGAAAATGAACAACGGAACGCTTTGATCCGGGTGGCTGATAAAATGGATGATAATGACATCGTAATGGTAAGCGACCTGGATGAAATACCGGACCCCTCTGTTTTACAAAAGATCAAGGACCCCGCTGAACCTATTGCATTTTCACTCCTGTTCCATTACTATTTTCTTAATTGCCAGAACAGGGGTAAGAGCCGCTGGTGGAAAGGATGTATTGCCTGTACGGCCAAAAAATTTAAAGAAATTACACCCCAGGGATTAAGAAACGGGCGGGATGTTTTTCATTCTATCAGTGCTGCTGGTTGGCATTTTTCATTTTTAGGGGGAGTAGAGAAGATCAAATATAAAATTCAATCGTATGCCCACACTGAATATAACAAAGATGAATATGTAGATGAAAAACATATTGAAGAATCTATCCGTAAAGGCGCTGATATATTAAAGAGAGAAGGAATGTTTTTTAAATTTGTTCCCCTCGGCTATTACCCGGCGAAACTCCAGAAAATAATGAAACAATATCCGAAGTTATTGTTCCTCCAAAACAAAAATCCTTTCGCTGCACTTTATTACACTATCCGCAGGATCATAAAAGGAAATTTTTGATTTGTCATCCCCTGCTACCATAAGGCCGCTTGTTTCCATAGTGATGTGCACCTATAATGGTGAAAAATTCCTACGGGCACAAATAGATTCTATTTTATCCCAAACATACCGGCACCTCGAGCTGATCATCGTGGATGATGTCTCAACTGACAATACGGTTCAAATAACCGAGGACTTCAGCAAAACAGATAACCGCATCCGCTATTTTGTGAATCAAAATAATCTTGGCTACAATAAAAATTTTGAAAAAGCGATCGGTCTTGCCAATGGAGATTATATAGCCCCCTGCGACCAGGATGATATCTGGGAAGACACAAAAATTGAAGTGATGATGAAGCAATGGCCGGCTGGTTCATTATTCATCTACTCTTTGTCGGGTAATTTTTCCGGGAATGATTTTGCCGCAA
The DNA here is from genome assembly GCA_964525285.1 of uncultured Chitinophaga sp. Classification (GTDB taxonomy): domain Bacteria; phylum Bacteroidota; class Bacteroidia; order Chitinophagales; family Chitinophagaceae; genus JJ008. The sequence continues at coordinate 31,766 of CAZGGQ010000035.1, read as the reverse complement.
GGAAAGCCGCTCCCAATGTTTACTATTCTGCAATTGATGATGTTCATAAATTAGTATTCAACAGCCCGGTTCACGGACATGCCTGTATGTTTAAAAAAGAACTGGTAACACGATGCTTTCCCTTTCCTTCCGATATTTTTTATGATTGGTGGATCAGTATGCATGCTGCCGGTACCGGCACTATCGGCTGTATCCTGCAAACACTGACATGGCACCGGGTACATGATAAAAACTTTTCCCGCACCCTGACCTCTATCAAAGACAAAGAAGAACGGGAACAAGAGCTCAGGCAGCAATCGGCTCATTTTCTTGAAACATTCTTTCAGCGGCCAGTAGCAAGAGAAAAAGAAAAACGATCACTGCTGCATTATGCTGCATTGCTAAGATCAATGGACGGAAAAAAATTTTCCCGGCCGATGTTTACATATGTGATGAAGAACAGGAAACTTGTTTTTCACTACAAGAAAAAACAATTTGCGTTTTTCTCGCATTTGAAACATGCTTTGCGTATGGCAAGAAAAGGATTGCTGTAAAGCAATAAGGTCAGGCTTCTTTTTTATTGTTTTTCCACCAGCGAAACGCTACAAAACCAACAATAGCAAAAGGAGCAAAAGCGAGATAAAGAATCCCGGAGTTCATTCCTTTGGCGGGTTTTTCGCCGAGTTGCTGGGCTGTCTTGGTACAAATGGAACATTGTGCGGAGGAAGTATAAAATAAGGAATGAAAAATAAGAAATGAGAAAATCAGGACCCACCGTTTCATACTGCTTTATTTTACTGCAAAGATAATGGCTCAGCTCTTATGAACCAGCCGCTCCGCAATTTCTCTAAATTGCTTTCCCCACATATCCCAGTTCAGCTTTTCTTCATAATACTTTCTGCTGGACAGCTTCAGGCTTTGGATGGCTGCTGGATCCGAAACAAGTTGTTCGATCTTTTTTGCGTATTCATCCGCCCCGGCATCGAAATGAAGCGCAAATCCGTTTATTCCATCTTTAACGTAGGTTGAAACGCCTCCGGTATTTGTTGTTATGGACGGAATGCCATAAGCTGAAGACTCGCTGAATACCACACCGGCACATTCTGCCCTGGTAGGAAGCAACAAAAAATCGGTCTGAAGGAATATTTTGTGCAATTGTTGAAAATCCTCCGGATTCTTTTTATCCAGGAATGGAATGACTGTAACATTTTTTTCGCTTGAGAGGTTATGCGGAGGCATGCAGCCAATTATATGCAGATGAGGGTCAATCCCTTTTTGTTTCAACAGGCAAAATGTTTCTAAGGCGATATCGCCCCCCTTCCTGTCCCACTCCACGCCAAGAAATAATAGCCGGCATTGACCCGGGGCATCCATATTCAATTCCGTTGCTGCGGGAATCATATCCATATTAGCGCCGCAGGGAATAACAGAGATTTTGCTTGCATCAATTCCATAATCATTTACAGCAGAGTTTTTATTCCACTCCGACGCCAGCATGCAATGTGCCGCTTTTACAAAAGCTCTTTTATCCAGTTCAATTCCCTGCCTTGTGTTATAACCGGGGAGATTACTGAAGTAGGGATAGTATCCCTGCAATTGCTGAAAGGTAGCATCGGTCATGTAAACGATCGGAATATCCGTTTCCAGGTAAGCAATGAGTTGTGATGAGGCAGAAACAAATAATACATCTACCGGTCTTTTCTCCAGATCTTTTTGTAACTGTTTGCAGAAGAATTTTGCATAGGAGCTTAGAAATTCAACAGCCATATTTTTTTTAAACAATCTTCTGTTCAGGCTTTTTTGCATGGTGAGCCATTCCCGTACCCGCCAGGTCCATTTGTAATTGAAGATCTCAACCTCATAATTCTTTTTGATCTGCTGATAGGAATAATAAGTGGTCCCGGACCATGACCATTTATCAAGTGGGTTCAACCTGGATGCAAATCCGATTTTCATTGAATAAATTTTATCTTTCTGTTTGGAATGCGTTCTCAAAATACGGGGTGTTTGTCACTCCGACGAAGGAGGAGTCTCATACACTAAAATAAATAAGCTATTGCTAATCTTACAGATGCCTCGTTCCCGGGCATAACAAATACCCTGTTAAGTTGCAATTTTTACATTGATAAGGCACGGATCTATAAATATTTTCTGGCAATATGATTATAAGTCGTATTCTCTTTCATTATCCTTTCTGCAGTAAGCTTCGAAAAATATTCCCATGAAAATGATTCCCAGAGATGATGAAGATAAGCATACGGAAAAACATTTACTTCTTCAAACATCGATTTCAGCCCGGCTTTATCATACAAAGGATAATGAAAAGCATAAGGACTGAGCTGGGTGATCTTTTCCGGATGAATTGCTGCCAGTCTCTCAGGCACCTGCACCGAATGTTCATTCCAGTATTTATCCCTTCCTTTTGAACGGAACGTTTTGTATTCATCCAGCCACAGATTCACAAATTCACTGTTCTTTTCTGATAACAACACAGCATTGCACAGCCCTGTTGCATTTTTTGAACTGTCTTTTATCAACCCAAGTTTGTATTTGATCCGCTGCCGCCAGTTTCTAGGAACATATTTTGGTTGCAGCTCCTGGCCGATAGCAAATGAATGATTCAATAAATCGGTTAACGGTTTTACACTTATCGTATCAAGATCAAGGTAGATACCGCCGGTTTCTTTTAACGCCTGCAGCCTTACTATGTCTGCTTTGTGCGCCACATGATACAGCGGCCTGCCCATGAAAGAATCAGGAGCGATAATTTTATTTAAAGAAAGAAATGGCTTTGCTTTTTGCCACCACTCCCCCTGCGGTTCATATTGATAATGTAAAATGGCAGCAGTCGGTTTATTTAGTTCAACAGCCGATCTCACCGACAGGTAATGTGCCAGTGAAAAAGGTTTGCCGCCAAAATCGGGCGCCATACCAAAAACAAAATGAAAAATGTTGGGGACTCTTTTGATACTCTGTAATATTATTTGGTATTGTTTTTATCTCTTTTTTTCTGGTTGTATTCCTTTGTAAATTGAGGGATCTTGCTATACAGCTTTCTCGCATTTTTCATACGCTGAAAAAGTTCAGTCTCATCCCCGAAAAATTTTTCAAGGTACTTAATCATATTTTCCCAAATATAGCCGCTATCAAGAAAGAACAGATCCTCTTCCTCTTTTTGAATTAGGTATTCAATATAAAACCTTCCCAAAGTTTTATCATCGTCTGTTTGAAATTCAAAAAGAGATAAATATCCTTTTTCGACAATCCGCAGAAAAATCTCTGTTTCTCCGTAGGGTAGAAGTCTCTTACTTACTTTTTTTGATACGAAATATAAATAAACCGAATCTACCTCCAGGCCAAAACCTTTCAGGTCTTTTGGATAATACCTAATTTTCTTTTTGTTGTCCTGCAAGAAAGTGACCTCATGAAACAAATCTGTTAGTATGGGTATATCTATATATACCCGGATGGTTATTTTCCCCTTTAAAGTGTCCCCATTATTTAGAATAACAAATCCACTCACATTCACCTTTGCATGAACAAGTGAACTTATAAAGACAAAAAGCAAACAGAAAAAAAATATCCTGATTTTTTTCATAGTATTCCGCTATCCTAAATTACAGAATAAAAATAAAAAAAGCACCGAAAGGTGCTTTCCGTAAAATTAAATTGATTTTACACTGCTACGGTTTCCATCTTCTTCTGCACTTTCTTCCTTTCATCTTCATTCAGTATCACTTTCCGCATACGAATGAAATTCGGCGTTACTTCAATGCACTCATCCTCCTGGATATACTCCATGCATTCCTCCAGTGTCATTTGTATTTTAGGAGCAATACGGGTAGCATCATCACTGCCGCTGGCACGGTGGTTGGTTAATTTCTTTGGTTCGGTAGCATTTACAACCAAATCGCCCGGTTTGATATTTTCTGCTATGATCTGCCCGGCATATACTTCTTCAGCAGGATCCACAAAGAAATTTCCCCTGTCCTGCAATTTATCTATGGAATAACCAGTTGTCTTGTCTGTATTCTTGGAAAGCAATACCCCGTTGCTTCTTCCGGGTATCTGCCCCTTCCAGGGTTTGTATTCGGTAAACCGGTGTGCCATCACTGCTTCGCCGGTAGTGGCCGTAAGCATCTGTGTACGTAAGCCGATCAATCCCCTTGAAGGAATTTCAAACTCCAGGTGTTGCATTTCGCCTTTGGTTTCCATCACCAGCATTTCACCTTTACGGCGACTGACGAGGTCGATCACTTTGCTGGCAAATTCCTGCGGCACATCCACCACTAAATTTTCGTAAGGCTCACATTTTTTTCCGAGGACCTCTTTTACAATTACCTGCGGTTGGCCAACTGTTAATTCATATCCTTCGCGGCGCATGGTTTCAATTAATATCCCCAAATGAAGAATACCACGGCCATATACCATCAGGCTATCTCCATCTTCACTGTCTTCCACCTTCAATGCCAGGTTTTTTTCTGTTTCTTTCATCAACCGGTCACGGAGATGTCTTGATGTAACAAATTTCCCATCCTTTCCAAAGAAAGGGGAATTGTTTACTGAGAACAGCATGTTCATCGTTGGCTCATCCACGCTGATGGTCGGCAATGCTTCCTGGGTTTCTGCATCTGAAAGGGTATCACCGATATTAAAATCTTCAATGCCTACGACGGCACAGAGGTCACCGGCTATTACTTCTGTAACTTTCTTTTTACCCATTCCTTCAAACACATACAGCTCTTTTACTTTTGTTTTTTTAACGCTTCCATCGGCCTGCATTAAAACAACATTCTGGCCGTCATTCAATACACCACGGCTTACCTTCCCAATGGCAATGCGGCCAAGAAAGGAAGAATAATCCAGTGAAGTGATCTGCATTTGTACAGGTCCTTCATTCACTTTTGGCGGCGGTACATATTTAATGATACCATCAAGCAATGGATTGATATTGTCAATCTCTTCTAATGAATCATTGAACCAGCCATGCTTACCCGATCCATAAAAAGTCGGGAAATTCAATTGTTCTTCAGTGGCATCGAGATTATAGAACAATTCAAAAATCGCATCATGCACTTCATCAGGACGGCAATTCGGCTTATCTACTTTATTGATGACAACGATCGGCCTCAGGTTCAAGTGCAATGCTTTTTGCAACACAAATCTTGTTTGCGGCATCGGGCCTTCAAAAGCATCTACCAATAACAATACCCCGTCGGCCATTTTTAATACTCTTTCCACCTCACCGCCAAAATCGGCGTGACCGGGAGTGTCAATTACATTGATCTTAACGTCTTTGTAAACTACTGCTGCGTTCTTACTGAAAATAGTGATGCCCCGTTCTTTTTCGAGATCGTTGCTGTCCATGATCAAGTCACCGGTTTCCTGGTTATCCCGGAATACTTTGGTGGTACGTAATATTTTGTCAACCAGGGTGGTTTTACCATGGTCAACGTGTGCTATGATCGCAATGTTCCTTATATCCATTTTTAAGCTTTTAGCTATTAGCTCTGGCCATTAGCTAAAGGCTAATGGCTTACAGCTAACGGCTGTTTTAACGAGCGGCGAAGGTACGGCAATTAGGCGGGGGAAGCAAACGAAACAGGCATTAATACAGGCTAAATCCTGTTTAAAACGGGGATTTAATGTAGTTTTAGGAAAATAGTTTTCATGAAATTCCTCAAATGGTTCGGCATCTTCCTTTTATTGCTGATTGTTGTGTATTTCTTTGGCCCGCAACCTGCATCCCCAAAGTTTGCAAATGGGCTCCCAGCTGTCCCTGCTAACCCTGTTGCATTGGAAAATTATATTAAGGACCATGAATCGTTGCATAAACTGAAACCGGATAATGAAGCAAGGATCTTGTGGCTTAATGATTCATTAAAAGAAAAAACAGAATATGCGGTCGTTTACCTGCATGGATTTTCTGCCAGCCAGAAAGAAGGCGACCCGGTACATTATGATTTTGCAAAAAAATTTGGCTGCAACCTGTATTTATCAAGATTAGAAGATCATGGGGTGGATACCACAGAACCATTGGCCAATGTAACTGCCGACAGGCTATGGAACTCAGCCAAGGAAGCCTATGCCATCGGGAAACAACTGGGGAATAAGATCATCCTGATGTCCACTTCAACAGGGGGAACATTAGCTCTTAAACTTTGTACCGAATATCCTGATATAGCTGCCAACATTATGCTTTCCCCCAATATTGCCATCAACGATGGAAATGCCTGGATGCTGAATAATCATTGGGGGCTGCAGATAGCATATTTAGTTTCCGGTAAACACCGGGTAGTAAAAGACACTACGGCTTTATATGCCCAATATTGGAACAATCGCTACGCAACTGTTTCATTGGTTCAACTGGAAGAACTGATTGAATCAACCATGAAAGAATCAACTTTTAGAAAAATAAAACAACCCGCCCTGTTGTTATACTATTTTAAAGATGAAAAACATCAGGACCCGGTGGTGAAAGTTTCTGCTATGAAAAGAATGTTCCTGCAACTCAGCACTCCTGAGAATTTAAAGCGACAGGTAGCCATTCCCAATGCCGGCGATCATGTGATCGGGTCTTACGTAAAATCAAAAGATTTTCAGACGGTGGAAGGTGAATGTGAGAAGTTTGCGGTGGAAGTGCTGCATCTTTCACTTAGATAATAATCTTACAAGTCCATTTGGTAATAGTTGCACCCGGAAAACGCTTCATTTCCACTACAACTTGTCCCGCCTTTGGCGTGGATTTCATATCTTACTTGCTTAATTGCTTGCTATGCTAAGAAGTAAAATTGCCGGCATTGGCATGTATGTGCCTGCCAATGTGGTAACAAACAATGACCTGCTGAAGTACATGGACACAAGTGATGAATGGATACAGGAACGCACCGGCATCAAAGAACGCCGCTATGCGCATCGTACCGATGAAACCACAACCACAATGGGAGTAGAAGCAGCAAAGATCGCTATTGAAAGGGCCGGGATTACCCCTCAGGATATTGATTTCATCATTTTTGCCACCATTTGCCCAGACTATTATTTTCCTGGTTGTGGCGTACTGCTGCAGCGCGCCATGAAGATGAAAGAGATCGGGGCGCTGGATGTGCGCAACCAGTGCAGCGGGTTTGTATATGCGATCAGTGTGGGCGACCAGTTCATTAAAAGCGGCATGTTTAAAAATATTTTAGTGGTGGGCGCCGAGAAACATTCTTTCGGTCTTGACTTCAGCACCCGGGGAAGAAATATCTCCGTGATATTCGGTGATGGCGCGGGAGCTGTAGTTCTTCAACCAACTGAAGACAGTAATCGTGGAATTCTCAGTACACATTTACACAGTGATGGTAACAGCGCTGAGATATTGGCCATGTATAACCCGGGTACGCATGCCAATCACTGGAAAGAAGAAAAACTGGCTGACTTTGATGAAGCAGAGTTGGGTGAAATGTTTATGAGTCATGCCATGATAGATCATGCACAACTCTTTCCCAATATGGATGGCCCGGCCGTGTTTAAAAAGGCAGTAGAAAAATTTCCTGAAGTGATCATGGAGGCATTGAATAAAAACGGCCTTCAGACCTCAGACCTCCAACTTCTGATCCCCCACCAGGCCAATCTCCGTATCAGCCAGTTTGTACAAAAGAAGCTCCGGTTAAATGATGACCAGGTGTATAATAATATTCAAAAGTTTGGCAATACAACAGCAGCTTCGATACCCATTGCTTTATGCGAAGCATGGGAAATGGGGAAAATAAAAGAAGGGGACCTGGTTTGCCTGTCTTCTTTTGGCAGCGGGTTTACCTGGGCCAGCGCTTTGCTGAGATGGTAGCCTCATCCCCTGCCCTTCTCCATGAATGGAGAAGGGAGAATGGAGCAACGTTCTTTATTAACCCAACATCATCATAGTGGCATGATTATTTAATAACTTACAACAGCAATAAGCCATAAAATGAAATATATTGTTGCCATATTAGCCATGTTGATGTCTGCGGTTTTTATAAATGGACAACTTGTCCCGTCTCAGGGGGAGGATAGCTGGAAAATCTCACTGAATAAAGTAACTGTTCTGATCAGCAACAAATCGGATGAATTGATCAACATTAAAAAGATCAAATCAACTGAATGGAAAAAAAACGGGTACCTGGAAGTTACTTATAAAGAAACCACCGCCAGCATCTGGCTACACTCATTGCAGTTTACCGATGAGCTGGGGAATCAACTTTTGGTAAAAGACAGCGCTACAACTGCCAAAATACCTATCGCTGTGCTCCGGAAATTATTTGCCGGGAAAAAACAGTTGAAAATATATATGGTACTCAATCCACCCAACCCGATGATGATGGCTCCTTCCCGTATGATACATTTGGGAACGCTGCGTCTTCCTTAAGTCATGCGAAATATCATTTATATCATCAATCCTGTTTCAGGCACAAAGACAAAAAAGGACCTGCAGCAATTCATTGAGAAAAAAACAGCAGGGCAAAAAATATCTTACCGGGTATTTCCTTCTGTGGCCAGCGGTGATTATTCTTTTCTCCGTCCTCTTATTAAAGAACAGGAAATTACTGATGTGGTTATTGCCGGTGGCGATGGCACCGTAAGCCAGGTGGTTGGCAACCTGATGGATTGTGATGTTAACTTTGGCATCATTCCCTGTGGTTCAGGAAATGGTTTAGCCTTTGCAGCTAAAATCCCAAAACAACGGGCCGGGGCGATGGACGTTATTTTCAACGGTAAGGCCGTTGCTATTGATGGGTTTTATGCCAATGATCATTTTGCCTGCATGCTCTGCGGACTTGGTTTTGATGCCCGGGTAGCACATGACTTTGCTGATCAGTCCAAAAGAGGTTTGGCAACCTATGCAAGGCTGGCAATAAAAAATTTTTTTTCTATGAAACCGTGCCGGTTTCAATTGCAGTTACAGCATGCAAACATTGAAACAGATGCTTATTTTATCAGTATTGCCAACAGTAACCAGTTTGGCAACAATTTTACTATTGCCCCCAAAGCAAGCCTGTCGGACGGGCTGCTGGATATCGTAATCGTAACCAGCAAAAATAAGATCAGTTTCGTTTGGCAGACATTAAAACAACTTGCAGGCTGGAACAAATTACAGGCAGCATCAGTAGTAAAAGAAAACAGGGGATTGATATATTTTCAAACAGACAACCTCAATATTCTGAACCTTTCTAATGCCCCGCTCCATATTGATGGCGATCCGGCCGAAGCCGTAACAGAATTAAAAATAGAAGTAAAGAAAAAATGCTTCCGGCTCCTGCAACCTGTATGACCGGGTGCCGGCAACCTATAATTACCAAAACCATGGTTTGATAATTTTTCTACCGGTTGAATCCGGTAACATTTTCTTTTCAAATAATGTAAGTATCTGCTGAAAACTTTTCTGGTTGCTGGTTGAATTAATAGATGACATGATATCTTTTTCTTCCCGCCTCGTAAGATGAAAATTTAGCGCTGCCTTATTTTGTTCATTCCCGGCAGCATACTGAAAAGTGATCTTATACACCGGGTTACCGCTATTAGTGGTATAATAATCCAGCATATCATTTTGAAAATATTCCATCATTTTAAACCAGTTATGCTGCAGCAGTAAAAAAGGTTTGGTTACATGATCGCTTAAATCATCTGAAACATAGGGCGTCTCCCAGCCTCCGGTCCCCCGGTCCCTGATCTGCAGTATAAGTACCCCGCTGGTATTTTCCTTTATCCAGTCATCAAAGGATGATAAAAAACGAAGAGTGGTTTCCTGTCCGAAATTATCCCGCAGGCCGGCATCCATGACATCTATCACCGGGTTGGAAGGAAGCCAGACATTGGGTAATACGATCGGGAAGGTCGCATTCATCCTCAATGCAGAAAGAATACGAATGTTATACGGATCCTGTTTTGCAAAAAAAGAAACAAAATCCACTGCATCAGGGTCTATGGATGGAATATTTGTTGAGTCCAGTCTTCCCTGCATCATAAACCGGACAGGTTGGGTGCTGATGATCATTTTACGGCTGTCCCTTGTTACCACTGAATTAAAAAACATCAACGGAATGTTAGCGGCTTTTTCATCCGCCACATAGTCCTTTAGCTGTTTGCTTAAAAACCCTCTTGTATTCGTTCCGAGTTTTTGTTCAAAGGCATAGCCCCTGTCTTTAACATAACTATATGAACCCACATTGAATTTTTGCGCCGGGGAAATAAGATCCCTTGCAAAAAAAGAAGTGAACAAAGGATTCAGCAGGTCGCCTGCAATATCATCCACATATTTATTGTCCTGCAGGCGGATACTTTTTCCTTCCTGTCTTTGCCGGTACAATTCCCTGAAATAGGCAGCGCCGATCATACCTCCTGAGGCGCCATTGATCAAAAATGTTTTTTTCAGAATGGCTCCCTTTGTCATACTGTCTAATTGCTGCAGTACGCTGAAAGTAAACGTAGCGCTGCGGTGTCCTCCCCCGCTTGTATTGATCAATACGAGCAATGGTTTTTCGCTGTCCTGTTTTTTCTTCCAGCTGTTTAATATGCCGATCATATTCTGCCGGTCGGCCTCCATGTTCTCTTTGCTGCACAACGCCAGTAATCCTTCTCTTGTATAAGCTGGTCTTTCGTTTTTGTTCCAGTAATTCAGGCCGTAGGCTTTGTTGCGGGGATCGATCCAGTCCAGTTTATAAAAAATATTCAGTAATAATACGAGGCCGATCAGGTACGGGATGCTCCAGCTCTGCAGGAAATAAGTGATGGCCCCGGCCACACCAATAAGTACGGAAAAGAAAATAGTAATACTGGCGCCGGCCGGTAACTGGAAAAAAGCATTATCCAAAAAAAAGCCGATAAAGAGCAGGAACAGGAAGGCCGCAAATACGGAAAGAATAGCTGCAAAATGATGCCGCTTAAAAATAGATTCTATAAACACGTTGGTATAATGTGATACATCTCTTGCTGGTCTTATCTTCAACGGGGACTCAAAATACCATTTCACTTTGATGAGTGGCAGATCGTGGTATATCTCTTTTACCGTGCCGAGATGTGTAATGTATGATTTGGGATCGCTGATAGTCGGCATCATCCGGCGAAGTATGGAACGATCGGCCCTGAAAAAATAAATAAGTGATACGGCCAGTATAAAAATTAATCCAATCAAAAAACCGCCGAACAAAAAAAGGATTTCGGCTGTTGGAATCAATTCTTTGAAATGGTCGAATTGATACGCTTTGAAAAAATAAAACAACACGAAAATTCCGGGGATAATGGAATTATTGATACAATATTTTAAAAAAGGGTTGGTGGTAGCAGCCAAAAACCGAAAATGCCGGCTGAACAGGATGAACGTGGAAATATTCCAGCTCATAATGAACATGCCGATAGATATACCAACAATAGCTGCGCTGAGTGAATTTACATTACCTAAATACTCGGGGGCCAGAAACAATGAATCGGCTCCGAAAGTTTTCATGAAACTTCCGTTCACGGTGCTGAAAAGGATAAACCAGAATAACAACAGTGCCTGGTATTTCCTGAAATGCAGGAACACTAATTGTATGGGGAAGGAATAATAAAATCCTTTTAGCCAGGTTTTCATCAGCCGGGTGGTGGTTTTATTAAAAATAGTGATAAATGGCTGCCCGGTCAAATGAAGATATTCTATGAAACTACAACGGCTTTGCTTCGAACTATATAAAGCATCCATACCAATGAAAGCAGCAGTAACATTGCTGCAAACTGGTGAGCCACTGCCAGCCATAGAAATGAATGGGGAATGGCAGCATTTAAAACGGTAAGAATACCCAGCAACACCTGCACCAGCACCAGCAACAATGGCAAAGTTTTTGTTTTTTTGAAAAGGGTTGTTCCTTTTATCCGGTTGGCTTTCCAAAACCAAACAAATAAAAGAACCGAAATAAAATACGCAAGATTGCGGTGTATAAAATGAACGGCAAGTGGATTATCTGTAAGAAATGACAGGCCCGGGAATTCCCGGTTGCCAAATGAGTGCATGTTTTCTGGAAACCAAACGCAATTGATCCCTGGCCAGGTGGGAGCAAAAGGCGCCGCTTTCAACCCGGCCATGAAGGCGCCGTAAATGAGTTGTACTACCAAAAGGACAATCAACCAGCCGGTAAAATTTCGCAATGGTTTATTAATGGTAACCTTTTCTTTTGGTATTAATAAATCAAAGGCGAACCAAAGAGCATAACAAAGCAGCCCCAATGCCAGCACAAAATGTATAGCCAGTTTGTAATGACTGACATATAGCAGTTCAGAATTATCCAGTCCGCTCTGCACCATGATCCAGCCAATCAATCCCTGCAGGGCGCCCAGCAAAAAAAGGATCAGCATGGGTCTTATCATGTCTTTCTTAAATCTTTTCTGAATAATAAAGATGATAAACGGTATTGCAAATGCAACAGCTATAAGCCGGGCCCATAGCCGGTGAAACCATTCCCAGAAAAAGATGAATTTAAAATCACTGAGATCGAAATGGGGATTCACATATTTGAACTGGGCTATTTGTTTGTATTTTTCAAACGCTGTATTCCAATCCTGGTCGTTTAAGGGCGGCAATGTTCCCATAATGGGTTTCCATTCTGTAATGGAGAGTCCTGAGCCGGTTAATCTTGTGATGCCTCCCAGTAAAACCTGTATAATGATCATTCCTGCCCCCAGCAACAGCCAGACGGCCACGGGGTGGGAAGAACGAAGTGCCGGCTTATTTTCCATTGAGGGGCAAAGTTATAAGCGTCGCCCCGCAGGAAATAATTTTTATTCCCTGTTATTTCAGAAATTGCAGGCAAATGCTGAAACCGTATTACCAGCAGGAATTAACAGAAGCCGGCTGCGACGAAGCCGGCCGGGGTTGCCTGGCAGGACCCGTATTTGCTGCCGCTGTTATTTTACCCCGGGATTTTTCTCACCCCTTACTCAACGACTCTAAACAGGTCACCGAAAAACACCGGAACCAGTTAAGAAGAATTATTGAGGCGGAAGCCATTGCTTATGCAGTGGCCAGTATTGACAATGCCGAGATTGACCGCATCAATATCCTGAAAGCTTCCTTTAAAGCTATGCATGCAGCGCTTGATAAATTAACAGCAAAACCACAACTCCTGCTGATTGACGGCAACCGGTTTCCCCGTTATAAAAAAATACCGTACCGGTGTATTATTAAAGGTGATGCCATCTATACCTCCATTGCAGCCGCCAGTATCCTGGCCAAAACCTGCCGCGACGAATACATGATGGCCCTGCATGAACAGTTTCCCCAATATGGCTGGCAAAGCAACAAAGGATATGGCACTACTGTACACCGTAAGGCTATCGGGGAATATGGCCAGTGTAAATACCATCGCAGGAGTTTTCGCCTGCTACCAGAGCAGGCCGGAATGTTTTAAGTTGTTACTTCTATACCAAAGTTTTGAGGTATCCCTTAAAATTCAGGTCCCCGCATTAAACCCTGCTCCTTCTATCCCGTCTTAAACCCAAATAATTCTGAAAATAAAAACGCTGACCATGAAAAAGATTGTAGTATTTAGCCTTCTCCTTGTATTAATATCAGCAGCCGCTTCAGCACAAGCAGGATCCGGCAGCCGTTTCCGCAAACAGGGGATGCATAGAGGATTTAACCAGGGCCAGCTCTCCCGCCCTGAAAAAATGGAATTGCGCAAAGACATTTTCCGTAATCAAATATTGATACGCAAGGCCCGCAGGGACGGTGTTGTAACACCTATTGAACGCAGAAGGATCCACCGGTCCAAATGTGATACCCGCCGGGATGCATTTCGTTTCAGGCACAATGGACGTCGCAGGGTAATTTAGTTTATCAGCAAACCACCATATATACAACTACGTTTTGTTTGAAACGAGACTACGTTGTACGGAGTAAGAATCTGTGATGGAATGTAAAAGCACCGCTCCGTGTGAGCGGTGCTTTTATAATTTACCAAACCAATGTAGTATTTCGCTTTTACGCCGCCTGCTTACCGGTATATGCATATTATTATCAAGCTCAAGCACCCCTTCCTTGTCCACCTTTACCACATGTATTTTATTAACGAGATAAGATTTGTGAACCCTGAGAAACTGGTACTCCAATAAAATGTCTTCATACTCTTTCAGTGTCTTAGCAACAATCAATGATTTCTGATTGGTAAAAAAGAATTTGGTGTAGTTGCTGCTACCTTCCAGCAGCACAATTTCTTTCGGTTCATATAAAAAAATTCCTTCGCTGGTTGATAATGCCAATTTGAATTGTTGCTGGTCTTTTTGCTGAAGGTTGTAGATCAGATTATTCACCAGTGGCTGCTGCGAACTTTTCGTCGCTGTTTGTTTTTTTACAATGTGCCTGTTCACGGCATTTTGCAGGTCCACAATATCAATTGGTTTCAGTAAATAATCCAGTGCGCTGAAGCGGATGGCTTTAATGGCGTATTTATCATAAGCCGTAGTGAAGACGACGTCAAAATTCCAGTCGCTGGCCCGGTTCAGAAAGTCAAAGCCGTTCATCCCGGGCATTTCAATATCCAGCATCAGCAGCGATGGCTGATATGTTTTCAACAATTCCAGTGCTTCAGCAGGGTTGTTTGAGATTTCAATCTGCTTATCCCCGGAAATATGTTTTTCAATCAGCACTTTCAAAATCCTTCCTGCCGACTGTTCATCATCAACAATAAGTATCTTAATCATTGCTGACATTTTTATTAGTCATTAAATCAGTTGACAATTTTATCAGCACTTTTGTTCCGGTGGCATTTCCACCAGCATCAGATAGATCAATCGTTTCAATGCTCGCCGATCCTGGTCTTTCCCGGTTCAGAATTTCAATTCGCTGCAAAGCCAGTTTGGTTCCTTTTGATTCAAAGCCTCCTGCTCCCAGTTTTTGCCGCTTGATTTCGGCAGCCTTTGTCCTGCCCACACCATTATCCTGTATAACGCATTCAATACTTCCGTTTCTTTCTGCAAACTGAAGCAATAGTTTTTTCTCACCTTCCTTATTGCTCAATCCATGCCAGATGGCATTCTCTGCAAACGGTTGCAGCAGCAGCGATGGAATATAAATATCATCTTTGTCAAGTTGTTCATCCACTTCAATCGTATAGGTAAAAGACTGGCTGAAACGTAGTGCTTCCAATGATAAATACAACCGGATAGTTTCGAGTTCACTGCGGAAAGGAATCAGGTTTTTCTCAGAATTATCCAGCACCATCCTCAACAGCTTGGAGAAACGGGACAAATAATCATAAGCAGCATCTACATTTTCAGTAACAATATTTTCCTGGATGGCATTCAAACTATTGAAAATAAAATGAGGATTCATCTGTGCCCGGATAGCTTTAGCTTCCAGTTCAGCCAATTGTTGTTTAATGGATGCCTTTGCTTTAAACGACTGCATCCTTGATCTGAAGACGGCAAAGATGATTGCTGCTATCAGCGAAACAATGAGTACCCTGAACCACCATGTTTGCCAAAAGGGCGGACGAATCGTAAAACTGTAATGCAACGGTTGACGGGTCCATACATTATTGTTATTACAGGCCTTTAATTCAAATGTATAAGTACCGGGTTGCAAAAAATTAAAATCAACAACCCGGTTATTGGTATAAGTCCAGTTGCTGTCCAGTTCCTTTAAACGGTATGCATAACGGATCTTGGATGGGTCGGTAAGAGATACTGCAGTATAGTTGAATTGCAATGAATTATGATTGTAAGAAAGCCCTGGTGATGATGATGCAGAATGATTGCTTTCATTTCCGTTTACAAAAACAGCATTTATCAACAGAACAGGCGGAAGATTATTACGGGCAATGCTGTCAGGATGAAAAGAAACTGCTCCAATTGAGGTGAGACCCCAAATGATTCCATTCTGCTGTTGTTCTAATTTCAAAGTTTGATAATAAGAAGTCTGCAATCCATCCTTTTCATTGAAAGAGATAAGTTGTTCATCATTACCTGGATTTATCAGAACGGAAAAACTCATATAATCACCCAACCACAGGTTATCATTTTTATCAACCAGCACTGCTAATGCAATATCTGAAGGCAATCCGTTGTGGCTGTCATATTGTTTTTTCAAAACCAGTTCCCCGTTTTCATAGCGGCATTTCAACAGTCCCTTTCCCTGAGTGGCTATCCAGGTATTCCCTTTCTTATCATTGATGATTTTATTGATGTACAAACTTTTTACCGTTATGTTTTGAATGGAGTCGTCCACCAATAGACCATTATTCAGTTTATACAATCCCTGGCTTCCATAAAACCAATACCCGGAATTGCTGGTTTGAAAACACCCAAACAATTCAGGTGGTCTGGTATATTTTTTTTGAAATGGGTAGTGGGCTGCCATGGGTTCTGCAGCCAGGGGATCAATAACGGTAACCCCATTCTCTGTACAGGCAAATAGTTTACCATCATCCGCCGGGTACAAAGCTTCACAATTATTATCTTTTAATAAACCAGTATTACTCCAGTTGGCAAGTTTACCATTTCTGAACCTGCTGATACCCTGGTAACCGCTACCAGCCCATAACCCGCCCGTGTTACCCTCATACATACACATTACTTCAGCCAAAGAAAACAATGATGGTATTGTTTTATCCGGAACAATTGCATCCAGTTTTTTTGAAAACACAATTCCCCGATTACTGGCAAATAAAAGATCTCCGTTTTTTCGTTCGAGAAAAGAAAAGATTTCTTTTTGCTCATTATGTTGTAAAGTGTATTGCCGAAAAGCTGTTTTTCTGAATTTTAGCAATCCTTCCCATGAACCAACCCATATATTTTCTTCTGCATCAACCAATGCCGCCACGGCATTATTTGTTATGTTTCCAAATAAAACAAGTGGCTGTACTTTACCGTCATTTATACCACCTACGCCACTCGTTGTTAAAGCAAACACTTTGTGATGATAAGTAAATACAGTTCTTCCAATAAAATCTTCGGTAAAAGTAGTTTTGATTTTTCCCCTTATCATTTGAGTGGGGTGCTGGTCAAGACAGTTCCAGAATACACTGTCCGGGGAAGTAGCTGCTACTGAACGAACAAATTGAGCGGGATTTGTATTGCTCCAGATCGTTTCATAGTTATTAGTATTAGCCTTTATCCTAAAAACACCATCATAAGAACCTGCGTAAATATTTTGTTCCCTGTCTGCGGCCAGCCCATAAACTCTTTTGGTAAAAGAAGCAATAGGATAAAGATCAATTGTTGTTAAAAGCTTTTTATGAATGCGGTCAACATGGTCTGCAGTTATTTTATACAAAGCGTTTAGATCCCCCGCCCAAACATTCCCCATAGCATCAGTAAGCAATGCTTCTACTGCAAGAATTGTCTTACTTTGTAATTCTACTTTTCTTATGCTATCTCCCTTAAAATAAAAAAGTCCTTTATCCCCGCCTATCCAAACAGCATTCAGATTATCCTGGGTAATACAAAGGATGCGGCCGATTGATTCGTTGGCAGATGTGTACTGGTAATTGGTAAAATTATACCCGTTATATACGCTTATTCCCAGCTCGGTGCCGATCCAGAGTTTCCTGTCAGTGGATTGCGCCAGTGCATACACTTTTGAGGAAAGCATGCCATTACGGGTGCCGAATGTTTCCATCCGGTATTGAGATGACTGCCCGGAACTTTTTGCTGATATCAATACAACAAAAAGCAATAACGATATAAGCCTGCAAAGTGACATATTCCCGGTAAAAATATACACCCTTTTTCCAATTGTTCAGCCATTTACTCATTCCTGCTACCGTTAAATAATTAATTGGACGGTTCCGGTCATATACTAATTGGTTTGCCCCGCTGGCTTTTTAGCCAATTGCTGAACAACAAGCTCAAAATAGATTTACAACAGAAAGACACAACATGACTGAACTATTTTTAATAACAGAAAAAATAAATGAAGTGAGAGATGAGATGAGAAAAACGGGTGTGTGGAATAAAGAAACGCCGGGCTGGGTAAATGATTATGAGAAAAGAACAATTGACACCGGGGAAGATTTTAGTGAATGGCTGCAGTTTGTTTACCTGCCCAACAGGATGCAGGAAGCAGAAAGCAACCGTTCGGTTTTTGAAAAAAATTATATCGTACCGCAGGCATTGAAATTTTTTGGCAGCGATATGAAAAAAGGAAAGCTGCTGCAATTATTAATTGAACTTGATGCATTATCATAGAAACAAATCATGTATATGAAAAAAATATTTGCCTGCTTATTAGTCATAGTTCCATATCATTTATTAACCGCACAAAATGTTGGAATAGGCACAACTACCCCTAATAGCAGTGCAGCGCTGCATATTAACAGCACTACAAAAGGTTTGCTGATCCCCAGCATGACTACTACACAACGCAACGCAATCGTTACTCCTGCTGAAGGATTAATGATTTATAATACGTCCACCAATGAAATGAACCAACGGCAAAATGGGGCATGGAAGATTTTACTTAATAATGATTCCTGGACCGGCGGGGGCAGCGGACAGTTGTTTAATATCGGTGATAATGTAGGTATTAACATTGCTGGCCCGGCAGAGCGGCTCGAGGTGGGAGGCAATATCCGCACCACTGGTTCGATGAATATTGATAATAGTTCTGCCATCCTGCAATTAAAAAGTGCTGGCGTAAGTACAGGGTTTGTGCAATTATCGGGTGATAATCTTCGCTTTGGCACCAATAGTGGAAACACAACCGGCAATGTAATACTAAGAATGGATGGAACCGACATGATAAGTTTTCAAAAAACAGTAAGTGCAGGAATTTTTATGCAGGTGAACCTGAATGGTGTATCAACAGGAGTATTGCAAACCACCAGTACGGGTAATGTTTCTCTTACAGCTGTTAATGCCAATGCACAAGTACAGGTAGGTGGAGAAGTATTTATTAATAATACAGCAGGCAGAACAGGTATTGGCACTTCATCACCCACTGAACGGTTACAAGTAAATGGCAATATAGTTGTAAATGGTTCAGCTGTTATTGATAATGGCAGAATAACAGGTACTGCAACAGGCTCTTCTTATAATCTGTTGCCGATGGCATATGGAAGAATAAATGACAACGGAACCAAAGCAGGCGGAACACCTAATTTTAGTTGCATAAGGGTTTCAGAAGGCACTTATGAGATTACAGTTACAGGAAGTACATCTTCTTCTGTAATTATAGCTACCCCGGGAAACCCCAGAATTATCAGAGCAAGATATATTGGGTCCGGGGTATTTGAAATTTTTACCAGGACTGATAGTGGTGACCCCCTTGACTCAGAGTTTCACTTTGTCATATACACTCCTCAATAATCAAATTTCATTAACAATTAAACTTTTCAATTATGAAAAAGAACATCAAAATTTTTCTTCCCCTCTTTGTATGTTTTATTCTTACTGTCTCAAATTTTTATGCTGCAGCACAACAACTGGGAAAAAGAAAAATAAGTCCTGAAGAATTAAAAGAATGGAACAATGCTCCGGTTACTGAAAACCTTTTTTCAAAAATATCCGTGTCAGAAAAAGCCAAAGCAAAGGACGAAGCGCAGGCCATTGCTGCTTTTGTACTGAAAGCGATGTTGTACCGCATAGACCCGGCTGCTTACCCGATAGATGATAAAGAAAGTTCTCTTGAAAAAATTGCTCTTGATGCAATTGATAAATTTTCACCTTCCACTTTAAGTAAAGCTAAATTAAGGACTACTGCGCTGATGGCAGACCCGCAAAAAAAGGCCAGGTTATTGGGAAAGTTTAAAGACCTGGATTTTAAAAAGGAGTTCATTGCTCCAGACATTAAAAGAATAGGTAAGGTAGAGTTCAAACCTGTTTTACGTTCTGCTCAAAATGGTGCCTTTATAAATATTGAGCAACCAACTATACAATTAGTTGGAACTGGTGGCCCTTTGAGTAATTACGAAACTGAAAATTTACCTGCGTTTAATAAACTTGACCTGGTACTTAGAAAAGTTCATTGTGTAGATGAAACAGACCCTGAAAGCCCCGGGGATGATGATATGGTAGTCGGCGGGCTGTTGGTAGGAGCCAGTGGAAACACAAATTCAGCTAACTCATTTGCAAGCTGTCATTTTGATGACGGAGATATTTGCAATCACGGGGATTATCCTTTTGGCACTTATAGTCTTAATTCAACTCCCGGTTATCCCAAGGTTTTTTATTGCATCCTTCAATTAATTGAAGTGGATACAGATGAGGCGGATGCAGCAAAAGCATTGACTGATGTTATGAAACTAGTGGGTACTTTGGTTTCTGCAGTCAACCCGGTAATCGGTGCACTTGTCGTCGCTGTTGCTGAAGCAGTACAGATATTTACCGGTTGGCTGATTGATGATGACCCCTTCTATCCATTCGGTATTTCTTTAAATCTTAACAGTCAAAATAAATTTGGAGTTGATGGCAGAAGCAGCAACTGGCATACCGGAAACATCTCTGACCATGGTGGCACTTACCGGTTAGGCTTTTACTGGCAGTTGAAGAACTGATGGTACACGAAAACATTATAATACCTGTGACTTTTTCAGCCCATATTTTCTGCAGCAGCGCTTCTTATGATTATTTTGATGCGGTAGTTTCATCTTCACAGGGTTCTGTTTTTTACCGTATCCAACAGGTTGATATTGCTGATCATTTCAGCTTTTCCAATACCGTCCGCATTTCACCTGATGCTGTAATATTTTTTATTGATAAAGTATATCCCACTATTGTGCAAAACCAATTGAACATACAAACCGGTAATGCCCCTTTGGAAAAAATGACCGTCTCCATCCACGATATGGCCGGAAAACTGGTACTGCTGAAAACTGTTTCTTATCAATTACAACAGCTTCCATTACCGGTGATCAGCAGTGGCATGTATCAATTAAAGATCCGGTCGGGCCAATGGGAATACAAAGGCTCACTTATAAAACAATAAAAGGAAGAACCCTTACTCAGGTTGTTGTTGGTATTACCAATAACAGCCTGCGTTATTCCAAACCTCTCCCGGTTTGTGTTACGCAAAAACCGGGGTAACCCATCTTTTAATAACACTATTTTGCGCTTTCTGCCTCCTCAAATCAGGCTTTTCACCTTTTAGTTTTACTCCGGCTGTCATTTACCCGGCAATTCGTATTTTCACCCCCGCTTATCTTTGCAAAACCTAAAGAATCGTCATGCAGTTAAAGCCGGTAGCCACTTTTGATACCATTGAGCCAGAGGTTTTTAGAAAAGAATTCTATGAACCCGGGGTGCCGGTAGTTATTAAAAAACTGTCGCATGAATGGCCCGCCTATTCAAAATGGAACTGGAATTATTTCAAGCAGCTGGTGGGCAACAAGAAAGTGCCCTTATACCATAATGTAAAAAGCGACGCCTACACTCCTATCAATACGGCCGATGATTACAAGACTTTTGGAGAATACATTGATATGATCAGCAAGGGCCCGGCCGCCTGGCGTATCTTCCTGTTTAATATTTTTACCCATGCCCCGCAAATGATCAATGACTTTACATGGCCGGAACACCTGATGAAAGGCTTTATTAAAAAATATCCCATGCTGTTTACAGGCGGTGCCGGCAGCATCACCCACATGCATTACGATATCGACCTCTCCCATATCCTGCACACCCAGTTTTGCGGAAGGAAAAGAGTGCTGATGTTTCCTTATAAAGAACAACATAAACTTTACCGCAAACCCTGGGAAGTATTGAGTATTGCTGATTTCTCCAACTACTATGAAGATGGCAAAGTGGATTATGAAAAATTTCCGGCGTTGAAGCTGGCAGAGGGTCTTGATTTTATTTTAGAGCCCGGCGACACTTTATTTATGCCCGCGGGCTACTGGCACCATATGGAATACTTAGAGAGTGGATTTGCCATGAGCCTAAGAGCCATGCAACCATCATTGGGGGGGAAAATAAAAGGCATGTGGAGTTTGATAGGCATGCGCAATATTGATACGCTGATGAAAAAGACAGCTCCGAAATGGTGGTATAAGAGGAAAGAGAAGAAGGTATTTAAAAATGCGGAGAGGGAAATGGCGAGTGTGTAATAACTTTACTTATAGTATTCTGTATACATTGTTTCAATTTTTCTTACCCCGGCATCTGTACAAGCCGGCATATCCGGAAATAGAAATCGGGTGGTTGAAATAACTCCATTTTGAATAAAAAAAGTAACTGGCAAATCCCAATACATATTAGTTGGAGTTTTAGTATTTCTTAATGCAATTGTTTTTAACTTCTCTTTTCTTTCAGTGTACCAACTCAGGAAGAAGACAGTAAAAGTATCGTTTACCTTTATAAACTTACCTGCATAGGTTGTTTTAATAACCGGGGCATTGTAAATCATCCCCTGTATAAAATACTTATGAATCTCAATTGTCGAATCATTGTATATCCTGACAACATAACCGGAATAATTTCCATCATATCCACGGTTATCTGTTTCCTTGCAAAATTGACTTGCTAACAAATGATACTGGGAATATGAAGGAATACTTAATGCAATACTGATGATCAGTATGGATGCTTTTCCAAGCATGAAGTTCTCAGTTAATCGTCCAAACCTCATTCCCCCTTAACAGTTTATCCAGGTCTGCCGGTTTTTTTGCTTTGGCTTCTTCTATTTGCATGGCCATTACATCTTCATAACAGGGGCGGTCAGTTTGATAAAATACACCAAAGGGTCTGGGTAAGTGCCCTTCCAGCTTCGGGTCATCAAAAATGCGGGTCAATATCTGTGCTTTATAAATATCGGCGTCATCGTGTATCCACAATTCATCTGCACTATGGCCTTCATTCAGGTTTACAATCACCGGTTTAAACCCATCTAATTTAATTCCTTTATCAGCAGCAGCGCCAAAGATCAATGGCTTGCCCTGTTCCAGGAATAAGGTTTCCGTTGCCTTCGAACTTTTTTCAGTAAAAATTTCAAAGGCGGCATCATTAAAGATGTTGCAGTTCTGGTAGATCTCTAAAAAAGAGGCCCCCTTATGTCCGTTTGATCTCAGCAACATGGCCTGCATATGTTTGGGATCCCTGTCCATGGTCCTGGCCACAAATGTAGCATCGGCTCCCAGCGCCAATGCCAATGGGTTAAAAGGATGGTCAATGCTGCCCATCGGGGTTGATTTGGTGATCTTGTGTTCTTCCGATGTGGGAGAATATTGTCCTTTGGTCAGTCCATATATCTGGTTATTGAACAAAAGAATATTAACATCAAAATTTCTGCGCAGCAAATGAATCGTATGGTTCCCGCCAATACTTAACCCGTCACCATCACCGGTTACGATCCACACACTCAATTCAGGCCTTGATGCTTTCAAACCCGAAGCTATCGCTGTTGCACGGCCATGTATGGAGTGCATGCCATAAGTATTCATATAATACGGGAAACGGCTGCTGCAGCCAATACCGGAAACGATCACAATGTTTTCCCTCGGAATTCCAAGGGTGGGCATTACTTTTTGTACCTGTGCCAGAATGGAATAATCACCACAGCCGGGGCACCAGCGAACTTCCTGGTCAGTGGTAAAATCCTTGGCGGTCAATACGGGGGCGGTTGTTGTTGCACTCATAATATTTCAATTCGGCACAAATTTACTGATTAGTTGCATTCAATTCCTCTTAAAGAAGACAAACAATAGAGCCAACAGTAAGATTTAGCAAAATTTAATTTTGAGGCATCTAATGTAGAAAATAAGCCGTTTCATCAATTACCGGAATTGATAATGTCAGTTAATCAGTACTTTCAGTACAGAAAAGCGAATATTATCCTTAGACCGGCAAATGGGAAAGATTATTACAAAAAATACCACTTTAGTCAACAAAAACCCGTCTGTAGAATATGTTTCAAAAGAAGAAAATAGCAATCGTAGCCACTCTGCTGGCATTTGTTATTATTGGCGTAGCCGCTGTACAGCTTCCGTTACACAAGGAAAGAAACCTTAAAGTGCTCCCCAAAGACATCAGCGATGAAAAGCTGGACAGCATCATGAAAACGTATAATGTCGCTCTTGGTGTAGAATGTAAATTTTGCCATTCGCCAGTTAAAGACTATCCTGATAGCCTTGACTATGTATCAGATAAAGAACCTATGAAAGAAAATGCAAGAGACATGATGAGGATGGTCATTGAAATAAACAGTAAATATTTTTATTTTGATTCCACCCAGCGGCCGGAATACCTGCATACCATAACTTGTAAAAATTGTCACCGGGGACAACCTCTTCCCCCGGAATATCATTGACAGGCTTTCAACCAATTCTTAATACCATCCGCAATCTGGCAGGCAACCGCTTTATGAAATTCGGGATCCAGGATCAATTTTTCATCTTCCTTATTGCTTAAAAAAGCCACTTCGACAAGGCAATTGGGATAATCCGTCGGGCCGCTTAATGCAAAATTGAAGCTTCCCACATTCCCGAATTCAGTTAATCCGAGCTGTACCATGCTTTCAAGAATAAACTGTGTCAGTGGCCTGAACCCGATATACCTGTAATAAGTACTTACTCCTTTCACACTGTCTTTGGCTGACGAATTGAGATGAATGCTGATGAGAAAATCAGGGTCTTCTTTTTTCAGCATCTCTATTCTTTCCGGCATGCTTAAAGAAGTGTCCTTATTTCTTGTCATAAAAACAGTTGTCTTTTGCGACAGCAATTCTTTCTCCAGCTCTTTGGCAATAAGCAGCGTATATTTTTTTTCCTGGATGCCGGTTGTTCCACCGGGTGCCCCTTTGTTATCCCCGCCATGCCCCGCATCCACTGCTATTTTCATTTTTTCCAGGCTCAGATCTGCTGGTTGCCTCTTTACTTTTATCACAAGCTTTTTACCCTGGTAATAAATACTGTAGCCCCAGTGCTGGGAGTGTTTCAATTCAATGATTACGCTGAATACATCATCTTCCGTTTGTTCGTAATAAGCATTTTTAATTTCTTTAGCCGATGACCGTTGCGTAATCCAGTTGGTATTGCTGGTGACCCCGAAAATATCAACTACTATCCGGGAAGGGTTGATCTGCTGGGTACTCCGGTATGGCAATTTTTCATCAAGGGAGACAGTTACATAATCATACTTGTCATCACCATTCACCAGCCAGTTGCTGGCTAAATAATACGGCCGGATATTTATGATGCTGTCTTTTATAAAACTTGTTTTGGCTAAATAGGCAAAATGATTTTTAGACAATTGCACTTTATAATTAATAATCGTACTGTCAATTACTTTTACCACAACGCTGGTATCCACATAGGTCATTTTAGCCCCGCCCAGCCGGTCCTCACCCAACCCATATTCCAGAAATGGGAAAGTCCCTGTGGTTTTGCCCGTCAGGTAATTATTTTGAACAGGCTGGGATATGGCTGAAAAACTCTTCAGAAGGAATACTAAACATAGCAATCGTATCATCACAGAAAGATAGCATAAAAACCCTCATGGCAGATTCCAGTATTATTACTAAACAAAAACACGGTTTTACTGAATTTTGGTATAAACTCTTAAAATTAAGCACTATGTACGGGCAAGCCCCGTTAATATTGCAGATGGCTACATAGCCAGGTGTAGTTTGATTTGAATCTTTATCCTTGAAAAACCAATAGAGTATGACCTGGAATTCTATAATGGGAATTGTGTCCTCGCTTGCACTGTTTCTTCCGATATTTCTGATAATGGCGCTCCGGCTTGGCGCTTACAGGAGTTTCCCTGTTCTTCTTATTTATTATGCAATGGTTTTTGTCTATAACCTTATGACAGAAGGCTATATCCAGGCAAATGCTGATGTGGTTCGTATATGGGGGCTGAGCAATAACCTGCTGGATGCGCCACTAATGTTATTGTTTCTTACATATTTCAGCAGTTCTGTGGAATTTACCAGGCGATTAAAAATTCTTATTCTTTTATTCGGGGTATTTGAACTATCGGTTGTGCTGCTCGTAGGTTTCAATATTGGGGCTATAACAATCATTTTGGGTCCCGGGATATTCATTGTATTCGCACTTTGCCTGTTCTTGTTTGTCCGTCAATCCAAAATTGTCATCACAAACCGGAAGTCTTTGGGTAAAACTTTGATAACCGCTTCACTCGTTTTTGCTTATGGTTGCTATGGTATCCTGTACATGCTATACTATGTTTTTAAAACTCAGTATATAGCGGATACTTTTCTTATTTATTTCCTGGTGACCACTTTCTCCTCATTAATCCTGTGTACAGGTATTGTTTTTGAAAGAAAAAGGATTCAAAAACTTTTTGAGTTGAAAAAAGCCCGGAAGGAACTGCACATCATTTATAAAGATGTAAAAAAGCCTGCCCATTTCAGAACAGCTATGCTCGATTTTGACAGGGAGCCCTGGAATTAAAAACAGTATCTCCCTTCTGCTATCATCTTATCAGCAATTCTTCTTCTCGCATCTTTACTATTAAACGATTCTGCTTTGGTAAACCGTTTCAGGCCCATGAGTATCATCCGCTGCTCATCACCATCGGCAAATCCGTTAACAGCATCTTTTCCTGATTTATTAATCTTATCGGCTGCATCATACAGGTAAGTCCTTACAATGTCCATATGAAGCTGACAAGCCGCTTCTCCCAGTTTATCAGTCATCTTCATCACCCGAAGCAATACGCTTTCAGCATTAAATGTTTCTATGGCCATATCCGCTATGTTCATCAATACCTCCTGCTCAGTATCAATTTTCATCATTAATTTTTGCACGGCCGCTCCCGATATCATCAGGATTGCTTTCTTCAGATTGGCAATCAATTTTTTTTCTTTGGCAAAAGGCGCTTCATCTTCTGCACCAAAATCGGGGATGCTCATCAGTTCTTTTTGGACCGCCATGGCAGGGCCCATCAGGTCTAAACGGCCACCCATCGCTCTTTTTAAGGTCATATCTAATGTAAGCAGCCGGTTGATCTCATTGGTACCCTCATAGATCCGGTTGATGCGGCTGTCGCGATAAGCTCTTGAAATATTATACTCAGCGCTGAACCCATTACCTCCATGTATCTGTACCCCTTCATCGACTACAAAATCGAGCACTTCACTTCCATATACTTTCAGCATGGCACATTCAATAGCATACTCTTCAGCCCCGCCTAATAATGCTTCATTAAATGGTTTGCCGGCAGACAGTAGTTCATGTTCTTTTTCATCGATCCACCTTGCTGTACGATAGAGAGCTGAATCGCCGGCAAAAATCCGGATGGCCATTTCTGCCAGCTTATGTTTTATAGCTCCGAAATTTGAAATGGGTTGCTTAAACTGTTCTCTTGTTTTTGCATAAACAACACTGTCAGTCAAAGCCATTTTTGCGCCACCGAGAGCGGCAGCAGCTAATTTCAACCTTCCAAGATTGAGAATATTAAAAGCAATCTTGTGGCCTTTGGCAATTTCTCCCAACAGGTTCTCAACCGGCACTTTGCAATCCTGGAAATATAACTGCACCGTGGAAGAACCCTTGATGCCCATTTTCTGTTCTTCCGGTCCCTGTGTAAATCCTTCCGTGCCTCTTTCAATGATAAATGCAGAAAATTTATCTCCATCCACTTTTGCAAACACGGTATACACCTGAGCAAAACCACCATTGGTTATCCAGCATTTCTGCCCATTCAATATATAATATTTTCCGTCTTCGCTGAGTTTTGCAGTCGATTTTGCACTGAGTGCATCACTGCCGCTGTTGGGTTCTGTTAAACCATACGCCCCGGCCCATTCGCCGCTGATGAGTTTTGGAATATATTTTGTTTTTTGGGCCGGCGTGCCAAAGTAAAGAATGGGTAATGTGCCAATGCCGGTATGTGCAGCAATAGCAACAGAGAATGAATGCCCCGCGCCGAGGTTTTCATTGATGATAGTTGATGTAACAAAATCTTTTCCCAGCCCGCCGTACTCTTCAGGAAAAGAAGTGGCCAGTAATCCCTGTTCGCCGGCCTTGGTCACCAGCGATTTCATCAGGCCCGGTTCCAGGTTATCAATCCTGTCGAGAATGGGATAAATTTCTGCCGCTACAAACTGAATACACATATCCTTAATCATCAGTTGTTCCTCACTGAAATCGTCTGCAGTAAAAGTTTCAAATGGAGATGATTCTTTCACCAGCCATTCGCCGCCTTTCAAAACGGTTTTGCTTTTTACTTCGGTACTCATGGTTTACGCATTTAAAAGTTTAAAACATACCCGGAACGGCTACACACCCTGCTTCCCGGTTTAGGTTATTTTAAATTATCATATACAATCTGCAACACTCTTTTACATACATCTATTTTTTCCGCCGGCACTGTTTCCAATGCTTCATTCAATGTTTCTTCAGCCATCGCCATTGTTTCTTCCTGCAGTTTCTGTGCCTGTTTGGTCAGGTATATCAAATTGATCCGCCTGTCATTTTCAGATGCCACTCTTTTTACCAAACCGGATTTTTCTAAATTATCAACCAACCGGGTAATGCTTGGTTTATCCCGAAAGGTAGCATTGCACAATTCCTGCTGGCTGATCCCTTCCTGTTTCCATAAATGATACAGCACGCTCCATTGCTCAATAGTAATATTAAGGCCGGCCACATTGAATTTCTTTTGCAACCTGCGGGCAATAGCAGTGGAAGCCTTCCCCGTAATAAAGCTGTATAATTCCCCCTTCTTAAATTGGTTGTTTGGCATATAGTTGTTTGTGCAACTAATCAAAATTAATATTATATTTGAAATGTCCAACTTAATTTTTCATAAAAAATTTGCCTGCTTGTAATATTATGGGGCCCCGTCTTCTTTCTTATAGAAATTCTACCATCGGGTATTATCGGTTCGGTTCGGGCCCGAAACCTGCATTTTGCTTTCATGGTTATGGAGAAGATGCAACTATGTTCGGTTTCCTGTCCAAATATGCTGGCAATCAATACACTTTCTACTCCATTGACCTGCCCATTCATGGCAAAACAGATTGGCAGGAAGGACTGGTTTTTACAAATAAGGACCTGCTGCAGATCCTTGAGCAAATTCTCCATAAAGAAAACTTTAAATCACAAACTATAAACTCTAAACTTGTTCTTCTCGGTTTTAGTCTTGGTGGCCGTGCTGCATTATGTCTTTGCCAGTCCATGCCGGAAAAAATTGGAAAATTGGTTTTACTGGCGCCTGACGGATTGAAAGTAAACTTTTGGTACTGGCTTGCTGCTCAAACATGGTTGGGAAATAAACTCTTTCACTTTACCATGAAACATCCGGGTTGGTTTTTTGGTTTTCTGAAAATGCTGAATAAACTGGGGCTGGTCAATGCAAGTGTTTTCAAGTTTGTAAATCATTATATCGGCAATGTGGAAGCGAGGCGCTCATTATATGCCCGGTGGACAACCCTGCGAAAACTGAAACCTGATCTAAAGCTTATTAAATCATTTGTCCGGAAAAATGACATACAAATTCGTTTGGTTTATGGAAAGCATGACCGTATTATTCTTTCTTCAGTTGGGGAAAGATTCAAAAAGGGAATTGAAGAATATTGTGAGTTGTCGGTAATTCATTCCGGTCACCAGGTGCTGCATGAAAAACATATCAATGAAATATTACCGGCTTTGCTGCACTGACGGCAATGATTAGTTTTGCCTGATTACATGATTCTGCTCTATATCATCATAGCGCTATATTTTCTCTACAGCTGGCTGATAATTTATTATTGGCTGGCCTGGAAATCAATCCCTGACTACGTTCCTTCAACTTCATTACAGCAAACCAAAATCAGTGTCATTATTCCTGCCAGGAATGAAGAAAAGAATATCGGGCAGTTATTGCATGCTTTACAGGAACAAACTTATCCGGCAGCTTTATTTGAAATTATAGTTGTGGATGATCATTCAACTGACGCAACAGCTGGTATTGTTCAACAATTCTCATTTGTTAAACTGATACAGTTAAAAGAGGAAGGAATTAATTCTTATAAAAAGAAAGCCATTGAAACCGGTATCGCTGCCGCAAGAGGCGAATTTATTGTTACAACAGATGCTGATTGTTTGCCTTCCGGGGACTGGTTAAAAACAATAGCAGCCTTCAGGGAAGAAAAAGAAGCCATTTTTATTGCCGCCCCGGTTGTCCTCACCCCCAACCCCTCTCCACGAAGTGGAAAAGGGGGTAACAGCCTCCTTTCCATATTTCAACAACTCGATTTTATGGTATTGCAGGGTATTACCGGCGCTGCTGTTTATAAAAAGCAACTATCGATGTGCAATGGCGCAAATCTTACTTACGAAAAAAATGCTTTTGATAAAGTAAATGGGTTTGATGGTATCGACAATATCGCATCCGGAGATGATATGCTGCTGATGCATAAGATATGGAAGCAATATCGGGGAAAAGTTCATTACCTTAAATCCAAAGAAGCCATCGTTTCCACGCAGCCCATGAAAACATGGAGGACATTTTTCAATCAGCGTATCCGTTGGGCCAGCAAGACTATGCATTACGAAGATAAAAGGATAATTCTTGTTTTGTTATTGGTATATCTTTTTAATCTCTCTTTCCTGGTATTGACTATAGCAGGTTTCGTCTGTCATCCTTACTGGCTTTATCTTGCTGGCTTATGGTTGGCAAAAACAATTATTGAATTTCCGTTTGTTTATTCCGTCTCTTTATTCTTCAATAAACAATCCCTGATGAAGTACTTTTTCTTTTTTCAACTACTTCATATATTTTACATGATTGTCTCAGGCTTTTTTGGACAGTTGGGTAAATACGAGTGGAAAGGAAGAAGGGTGAGCTAAGAGAAAGGCAGAAAAAGTATAATTCGCAATAGTCTTCCCTGTTCAAACTTTCATTCTGTTTTTATCTTTCATAATCTACCCAAAACCCTTTTTCTTCTTTTCTCTTTTATTCTCTTAGCTTATCTTTCCTGCATGAGCCAGTCTCAATCATTCCAGGCGGTAGCATGGCGGCGGCTGAAAAAAAACAAAGGCGCTGTATTTGGATTAATCGTAATAGCCTTAGCGGCGCTGGTTGCTGTTTTTGCATATTTCATTGCGCCTGATTCTTCTCCTTATGCTAACAGGCAAATTCTTGAAATAAGAACACAAAAACCTGGTTTCAAACAAAGCTTTCTTAAAGTGAAGCAAACAAGGAATATTGCTTCAACAGGTTTCTTTCGTCAGCTGGTATCTGGTGCAACGGATAAATATAAGTATATCCCGATTTCCGGTAGTCAGCAAAAAGGCGACAGTATTATTGTTCAGGAATATATTGATGAAGGAGTAAGTGAGCGCAGGGCTTATCATGTATCCCAAACAGCAGCCATACCCCTTATTACCAAAAAAAATTTTCTGGGAACTGATGGTTATGGCCGTGACATTTTTAGCCGTTTGATCATTGGCACAAGAGTAAGTTTAAGCGTCGGCCTTATTACTGTTATCATTTCATTGAGCATTGGTTTGATCCTCGGATCGCTGGCCGGTTATTACCGCGGAAGAACCGATGATATTATTATGTGGTTTATAAATATTATCTGGAGTATTCCAACACTGTTGCTGGTTTTTGCCATTACACTGGCATTAGGCAAAGGTTTCTGGCAGGTGTTTATAGCGGTGGGATTAACGATGTGGGTAAATGTGGCCAGGTTGGTAAGGGGGCAGGTACTGGCTGTACGGGAATTGGAATATGTGGAAGCTACCCGGGCATTGGGATTTTCCGATTTCAGAACAATTGTCCGGCATATATGGCCCAATATCATGGGGCCGGTGATGGTGATCGCCGCCAGCAACTTTGCATCAGCTATAGTAATTGAAGCGGGGTTAAGTTTCCTGGGTGTTGGTGTACAGCCTCCGCAACCCAGCTGGGGCCTGATG
>CAZGGQ010000034.1:52884-54197 GCA_964525285.1 uncultured Chitinophaga sp. | reverse complement strand
GCACAAGGATTATTTATGATGATGACCAATGGAGTAGGAGCTTTCCTGGGAAGTAAAATAAGCGGTTGGATGATTGATAAGTATTATACAAATGCCGGAGGAGATAAGCAATGGCATGGGATCTGGCTCAGCTTTGCTATATATGCATTAATTGTAGCTGTGTTGTTTGCAGTTTTCTTCAAGCATAAACATAACCCGGATGAAGTGGCGAAGGTGCAGCATTAATGAGAAAATTATTTACCCCAGGTAGTTCTGCTACATTGCTGCCCCCGTGTAATTCTTCAGTATTCCGGTAACTGGCTTCTAAATTTGACAAACCGTTTTCATTGAAGAACAGGGAGCTTATTTTTATACTTCATATGTACGGGCTATAAAAAATAGAAAAGCAAATTGGGCTGAAGTCGGGGTTTCAGATAAATAATTCCCTTATCTTTCTTCCTGTCACCGGAAAAATTGACTGGCACCTCATGCAAAAGAGGCCTGGCGATAGTGTCAAACAAAAAAATATTGAAAAGCAAGACTTCTTTGCTTGGTCACTGTCAACTAATACAAACTTATTAGCCCGGGATATTGAAACAATCTGCAAAGATTCAGATGTCGGCTTTGTTGACTTACCTATTCACCAAACGGTAATAAAAAATATTCATCAATAAATAGATGTTTATGAAAAAAATATTTGTAATCCTTTGGGCAAATGGTTTTTTACTAGCCGGTTATTCCCAAAACACCGGGATAGGAACCACCACACCCAGCGAAAAATTGCATGTGGCTGGTAATATAAAAGCCGACACATTAAAACCCAATGCAATTAAGCTTACAGCTAATGCAGGCACAGGTAAAATTTTAACCAGTGATGCTACAGGCAATGCAAACTGGGAAATAAACAATAGTGCCGCCGCAGGTAATGTTGGCTTTGGAGTATGGGGCGATTGTGCCACAAATGGAAATATCAGTGAGTATAACCCGGTTGTTGATGCCTCCGGCGCTACAGGTGATTTTTTTGGAAGAAGCGTTTCCATATCAGGCAACTATGCTATCGTAGGGGCTTATCAAGATGATGTGGGCGCCAATGCAGCCCAGGGTTCTGCCAGCATCTATCAATATAATGGCAGCAATTGGGTTTTGATGCAAAAAATAACCGATGCCACCGGCGCTGCTGGTGATTGGTTGGGAAACAGTGTTTCCATATCAGGCAATTATACTATCGTAGGGGCTCATTATGATGATGTGGGTGCCAATGCAGACCAGGGTTCGGCCAGTATTTATCAATACAATGGAAGCAGTTGGGTATTGATGAATAAAATTACAGACGC
>CAZGGQ010000034.1:0-52784 GCA_964525285.1 uncultured Chitinophaga sp. | reverse complement strand
CACCGGTGCAGCAGGTGATCAATTTGGATACAGTGTTTCCATTTCCGGCAACTATGCCATTGTAGGAGCTTATACAGATGTTGTGGGCGCCAATGCAGAACAGGGCTCTGCCAGCATCTATCAATATAATGGCAGCAGTTGGGTATTGATGCAAAAAATAACCGATGCCACCGGTGCAGCAGGTGATCAATTTGGATACAGTGTTTCCATTTCCGGCAACTATACTATCATAGGGGCTTTTAGAGATGATCTGGGTGCCAATACAGACCAGGGTTCGGTCAGTATCTATCGGTACAATGGAAGCATTTGGGTATTATGGCAAAAAATAACCGATGCCACCGGCACTGCAGGTGATAATTTCGGAAAAAGTGTTTCCATATCAGGTAACTATGCCATTGTGGGTGCCCCGCAAGAAAGTGTCGGCGCCAATGCATTCCAGGGTTCGGCCAGTATTTATCGATACAACGGAAGCAATTGGGAATTGTTGAGCAAAATAACCGATGCCACCGGCGCTGCAAGTGATTCTTTTGGATGGAGCGTATCCATATCAGGTAGCTATGCAATTGTTGGAGCTCCTTATGATAATGTGGGCGCAAATTCAGACCAGGGCTCGGCCAGTATTTATCAAAGGGTGGGGTTAGGTTGGCAAAAATTACAATATGTAACAGACCCCGGGGGTAATCTGTCAGATTATTTTGGCTATTCTGTTTCATTTGAAGGCTCCACCCAACGGTTCGTAATCGGATCATACACTTATGCGAATTATAGCGGTAAAGTTGTATTTGGCAAGGTGAATTAAAACTGATAGTAAATAAACTTTAGGAAATAACATTAATGCATCTCTTGGAGTAAAAAATAAAACCCCCGCTCAATTAACACAGAGCGGGGTTTTTAAGTTGTGCCACGGTTCTAAACCGTGGCACAACTTTCAGCTTTCATTAAATATGTGCTTCAATTTTTTTTACAAAATTACCTTTTGGTTGGGCGCCAACTAATTTGTCAACCACCTGTCCGTTTTTAATAAAAAGAATAGCAGGGATGGAAGTGATGCCATAGTTCATGGATATCTGCGGGTTTACATCCACATTTACTTTACCTACGTTTACTTTACCATCATATTCTTTACTGAGTTCTTCAATTACCGGCCCGATAGCCCGGCAGGGGCCACACCATTCTGCCCAGAAATCCACTACGGTAAGTTTATCAGAAGCCAGTACATCTGTTTGAAAATTTGAATCATTGAATTCTTTTGCCATTTCTTTTAATTTTTGCCCCCATTCCGCCAACTGGCGGAGTGAAGGAGATTGGTTATAAATTATTTATTAGTGGGTTGCAAATTTAAGCCCGTTACAGTTAACATGCGGGTCTGGCACAAATTTGTGTAAAACTTGTCATTCAAAGGATTTAAAGCTGAAGTAATGACAGCCTTTTTTTAATTGAATTAAACAACATATGTATCCTGTAGTAAAAACTGGTATAAAAAGAGCCTTTATAAGCCTGCCGGAACAATCTCTCAACCGATTGCCTGATTATCAGCTCGCCTTTCCTGGGATGAGGTTCTAAAATTGCCATAGCGAAACCTCCCCACATTGATTTTTTCTGAACATTATTATTGTAAATATCATCTATATATGTTCCCGGAATGTAATCGTAATCAACCAGGTGAACATATGGACTCTTATCCCAGTCAGCAGTTTGTATGCCTTTCCGGCAATCAGGATTGAAACTGTCATGTAATAAAATTACTAACCGGCAAACAGGAATATAGTTTTCAAGAATTGTATTGAGATCTGCCCTTACCCCTTCTGTTGTATGGTCGCTGTCAATTAATATGAAACCAAGCTTAATTCCCTGTGATTGTATTCTTTTCAACAATCCCGGAAGAATTTCCAGTGATGAGCCTGTAAGAAAATTCACTTCCGGAAACTGGGGGATCAGATCCCGATGAATATCTGGCTCGACATCAATAGCATAAACTATTGGCACCAGTTCGTTCAATACCTGTAAACTTCCACCTTTAGCATTGCCGATCTCAATAGCAGCTTCTGGTTTTAAAGCTTGCAAAACGCTGATAAAAGTATGTTTCTCCCAATTGGCCATCATCCATTCATTTGGATAAATGGCTTCATAAAAAGAAGGTGAACTAAGATTTAATAAAGTTGGATCAGGCATGTTACACAGTTATTACTTGCACATCCAGTTCAGGGCTTTTTTCCAGGAAATGGATCATTTCTTCGTTCATTTCAAAGCCATTATTCATTGTAACCAGGCTGATCTTCATCTTGTTCTTGGGTTCTGTCAAAGTAAACTTTAAGGTTGATTTGCCCGGGAAATTCTTCAGGTTCTTTTCAACAAAACTTACCATTTCCTTGCTGACATCCTGCGGATGGGCCTCAATGGTTACCTGTTTGGTTATACTGCGTTTCATGGTTTCTGCCAGTGAAACACTCGTTACTTTAAAAGAAAATTCTTCTTTATCCCGCCATTGCTCAAAAAACCCGGTGATATGAACTGTCGTACCCTGTTGTAATAACGACATATATTTTAAATAGGTTTCCCTGAATAATGGGAACTCTGTTTTGCCGGAATAATCTTCAATTACAAAATTGCCATACTTGTTTCCATTTTTTGCAATCTTATGCTGAGCATCGGCCACCAAACCGATCAAACGGAATGGCCTGCCGGGATTGGGATGCATGCGGATGGCTTCTTTGAATTCATTGAAGTCAGCAACAGGTGTTACACCGTAATGCCTCATTTCAAACTTGTAATGATCCAACGGGTGGCCACTCAGGAACATCCCGGTAACTTCTTTTTCATGATCTAATTGTACCGTCAATGGCCAGGGTTCACATTCAGGCAATCTTGGCGGAGGTATTTCCATGGTAATAGGCAGATCGCCAAACAAGGTATTGGCCGTACTTGCATTTTGCGTGGTAATGATCTGTCCGTATTTGATCACACGTTCCAGTCCATTAACCGTTTCGCCCTCCGGGGTATGAAAATATTGTGCCCGATGATGTTCAGTGAAGCAATCAAAACCGCCGGCATAAGCCAGGCTTTCCAATGTTTTCTTGTTGACCGTTCTTTGATTGATACGTTTGATAAAATCAAAAAGGTTGGTAAACGAACCATTCTTCTGCCTTTCGCTGATGATGCTTTCAACGGCTGCTTCACCAACACCTTTCAATCCCCCGAGGCCGAAGCGGATCTCACCCTTATTATTTACGGCAAAACCCTTTAATGATTCGTTGATGTCAGGTCCAAGAACCTTAATGCCCATTCTTTTACATTCTTCCATGAAAAAAGTGATCTTATCAATGCTTCCCGCATTGTTCAGTACTGCAGACATATATTCGGCCGGGTAGTGAGATTTTAAATACGCTGTCTGGTAGGCCACATAGGCATAGCAGGTAGAGTGAGATTTATTAAAGGCATATTGGGCAAATGCTTCCCAATCTGTCCATATTTTTTCTAGTTTTTCCGGCGGGAATAATTTTTCTGTTGCCCCGGCAATGAATTGCGCCTTCATTTTATCCAGCACCGACTTTTGTTTTTTACCCATGGCTTTGCGCAATACATCTGCATCACCTTTGCTGAAACCCGCCAAACTTTGCGCCAGCAACATGACCTGTTCCTGGTACACGGTAATTCCGTAAGTTTCTTCAAGGTATTCCGCCATTTCAGGCAAGTCATAAGTAATAGCTTCCCGGCCATGTTTGCGGTCAATATAATTGGGTATATAGGCAATGGGTCCGGGGCGGTACAAGGCATTCATGGCGATCAGGTCGCCAAACTTATCCGGTTTTAATTCTCTCAGGTATTTCTGCATACCGGCGCTTTCAAACTGGAAAGTGCCGATCGTTGAACCGTGCTGGTATAGTTCAAATGTTTTTTTATCGTCAAAGGGGATTTTGTCAATATCAATTTCTACTCCGTGAATTTGTTTGATGAGTGCCAGGGCGTTTTTAATAATGGTCAGTGTCTTCAAACCCAGAAAGTCCATTTTAAGCACACCGGCTTCTTCGATCATATTTCCTTCAATTTGTGTTAACCACAAAGAAGATTCTTTGGAAGTGGCTACAGGAAGTAATTCAGTCAGGTCTTTTGGTGCAATGATAATACCAGCGGCATGTATGCCAGTGTTGCGAACAGATCCTTCTAACCGCTCAGCTTCATGTAAAACTTTACTCAGTATGCTTTTTTCATCCTTATATATTTCCCGCAGTTTTTTTACATTCTCCATGTCCTCATTTCCAAATCCTTCTTTTTCTTCCAATGATCTTTCACCGTCTTTTATCTTTAACGGAGCATGCAAGACTCTTCTTAATTCAACACCCGGGCGTTCAGGAACTAATTTGGACAAAGCCCGGCTCTCCGGCAATGGAAGATCCATTACTCTTGCCACATCAGCTATACTGGATTTGGCGGCCATGGTGCCATAAGTAATGATCTGGGCCACCTGGTTCTTACCATATTTTTCCACGACATAGTCTATCACCTTTTGCCTTCCTTCATCATCAAAATCAGTATCTATATCCGGCATTGATTTCCGGTCGGGGTTCAGGAATCTTTCAAACAGTAAATTGTATTTGATAGGGTCAATATTGGTAATACTGATACAATAAGCCACCACGCTGCCTGCAGCAGATCCGCGGCCGGGACCGATATACACATTTCTCTCCCTACCAGCTTTGATGAAGTCACTTACAATTAAAAAATAACCGGCAAAGCCCATCATTTTTATGGTGAATAGTTCAAACTCGATCCGATCTTTTATCGCATCAGTCAGATCGCTGTACCGGTACTTTGCTCCTTCGTAAGTGATATGCTTCAGGTATTCCCACTGATTTTTTGATTCGGCAGAAACCATGTACTTGCCGATCTTTTCTTCCTTATCATGCAACTGGAATTTTTTGTCGATCGGGAATGCAGGTAATAAAACATCACGGGTAAGATCGAGCAACTCCACTTTGTCAACGATCTCGTTGGTATTATCAATGGCCTCCGGAAGATCGCTGAAGACTTTGCTCATCTCTTCCGTGGTCTTGAAATAGAACTGATCGTTGGGGAATGCAAAACGTTTGTTTTTTGACTGTACATCATCATCGGAGAAGTCTGTTAGTTTTTCGGTAGACAATTTTTCCCCTGTATTGATGCATAACAAAATGTCGTGTGCATTATAGTCGTCTATATCCACATAATGAGAATCATTGCTGGCAATGATTTTTACATTGTACTTCCGGGCCAGTTTTATCAACACTTCATTTACCTTATCCTGTTCTGCCATTCCATGCCGCTGCAGTTCAACATAATAATCTTCCTGGAAAACATTCAGCCACCATTTGAATTCATTTTCTCCTTCCTCTTCCCCTTTTTTCAAAATGGCTTGTGGCACCATGGCGCCGAGGCAGCAGGTGGTTGCAATAAGACCTTTATGATATTTTAGAATAAGCTCTTTATCAATACGGGGATATTTGCTGTACATACCTTCGATAAAACCAAGTGAAGTCAGCTTTACCAGGTTGCGATAACCTTCTTCATTTTTCGCCAGCAATATCTGGTGATAGCGGGGATCCCTTTGATCTTTTGTAAATGTTTTTTGATGACGGTCAGTTGTAATATAAAATTCACAACCAACAACGGGTTTCACTTTTACTTTTCCTAGTTCGTCCTTGTGTTTGTAGGCTTCGGCTACAAATTCAAATACGCCAAACATATTGCCATGATCGCTTATGGCTACTGCCGGCATCTCATCGGTTATTGCTTTTTTGTAAAGATTTTGTATGGATGCTGCTCCGTCGAGAAGCGAGAACTGGGTATGTACGTGGAGATGAGAGAATTTCATTTTAGTGGAATTAGAAATAAGAAATAAATAATTAAAAATGAAAAAGTAGCATCGCGGTTGTATTTCACTTTCTCATTCCTTATTTTTCATTTCTTATTTCTCATTTTATATATCAATCCTTCTTTTTAAATGTATAAATACTGATCGAGCCACTGCTATAACTACACACCCAGGCTTCCAGCTTCTCATTGTCTTCAAAAATATCCACACCAACCGGGTGGCCACCACAGGGCAAAGATGCCACTTTCTCAAAGTTGTCAGTATTGATTTTGTACACATCCACATAATCACTGGTATAACAGGTAACAAAAATGAATTTGTGGTTTTTTGACAATACGATTGTTCTTGGCTGGGAATGGGTTCTGGCCGTAAACAATTGTTTGCCGCTGGCGGCATCGATGCAGGCAATGCTGCCAAGGCTATTGTAGGATACAAATAAATGACCACTCGTATCCATGACGATATGTCTCGGGCTGCTCCAAACATTCATGATGCTTTCGCTTTTCCAGGTATTGTTGTCAACTACGTTCAGGCTTGAACCACCCATAATGGCGATATAGGATTTCGTATTCTTGTCATCGACAGCAATGCCTCTTGGAATAGCGGATACAGGAATTGTGCTGATCACTTTTCCGTAAGGATAAATATTGGCATCCAACTCAAGTACACTTGTGTTTCTTGAATGCCAGTTACTAACAAGTAAAAATTTACTGTCAGCAGTTCTTGAAATCACTTTGGGCGTTTTACCTGTTTCTATCAGCGGTACCCTGAATGAATCCTTTTTATCAGTGCCGGGATAAAAAACCGTAACAGGTTTTGTTTTTTGTTCAGCATTTTTAATTCCGGAATTTTTGGAAATATCGTTTACCCAAATAGGTACTATGCCGTCAGCATTATGCAGCGAAACCCATAATATTTCATCGCCATGACTGAAACAGGCTTCCACTGGTTTTTCCTGGAAGGAAGCGATCGGGCGGCTGCGGTTATAATCCCATCCCATACCTCTTGTTGGCGTGAATTTGAATTCCCGTGTAATTTTTCTGGAGGACTGATCAAATTCATACACACTCATGCCTTCAAGGTTCATGGCAAAAAGCTTTGTACCCGATGAATTAAAGAGCACTGATTTGGTACCCGGAGCCGCAGCCAGCACTTCCCTGTCCTTGTATTTCAATTCATCATACGGTTTTAGCGGGATCGGCAGTACAGTATCTTTTTTAGTTGATTGAAGCGCCAAAGAATCAATATCGGCGTTACTGTTACTACCAGCACTTTGACAAGCGGCGGTCACAAAAAACAGGAAGAAGTAGGATAATAGTGTTTGCATGGTTCGTTGTATATATCAATAATAAGTAATAAATTTCATGTGGCAATTCATGTGATTTGGGTCAATATTCACATGTGTTAGAAACTCTAAATCACTTTATTACAGTTACTTAGTCACCCGGCAATTTAATGGCACAAAATTCGTTTTGTAAATGTGGTTTTTTTCGGGGTTTAACCTATATTTTTGCCCACATCCCAAATTGGGAGCCTGTCTGCTGGCGGACAGGTTTTTTAACCACCCCTTTGAAGTCATCCTAAAGAAGAAGCCTCATGGTTAAGCAAATATTACCAGCTATAGCATTCATTGTTTTCCTGAGCAGTTGTTCTACATTTAGACCGCTGAATTTTACCAGTAACAGGCAGGTAGCCTCCGTTGCTGCGCCCACAGCCCAATCAAAATTTATTGATAATATTACAGTAACAGCCCAGTCTACGATTGATAAGACAGAAGTAAATTCAGGACCAAAAGAGACGTTTACCAGCAGAGGGTTGAACATTGCTGAAACACAGGTGGTAACAGGAGAAGCAATACGGTTAGCTGACATTGATGCCAGCCACACTAATATAATCGAAAGCGCATCAGCGGTGCAACTGAAATATGCTGTTTTGCTGAATACCGAAGTTGAATTTCTTCCCAATAAAATGCTGCTGGAAAGTGTTGATACATGGTATGGTGTCCGTTACCGGACAGGGGGTAATGGTAAAAGCGGTATTGATTGTTCAGGGTTTACTGTTGCGGTTTATGCAGCAGTATATGGAATTAACCTTCCCCGTGTATCAAGGGAGCAATACAGGATAAGCCGTAAAATTTCAACAACTGAACTACTGGAAGGAGATCTTCTTTTTTTTAACACCCGCGGCTCAGGTGTTTCTCATGTGGGGGTTTACCTGGGCAATAATAAATTTATTCATGCCACTGTTTCAAAAGGGGTCATGGTGAACGGCTTGTTTGAATCCTATTACGTCAAACGCTTTATTGGCGCCGGAAGAATTGATGATAAGCAGGTGGTAGCCTCCAATTAACTTCTTTTGATTCCCAATCTTTTTTTAATGGTTTGCATTACCGGGTAAATATCCGGTGATAACTTCATGTAAACAGTTCCTGTTGCATAAAGAAGAATAAAAACAAGGCTGCGTACAAACATGCCGCCCAGCCCATGCATATCCCTGAATGCAAAATAACAGGCGCCATAACAGGCGGCGGCCAGTAAAATAGTTTGCAGCGAGTGAATGGTAAGCGGGAACAACTTAAATTTTTTCCATAAAAAAATAATACGGATGATATTATAAATGGTAATGGACACCAGGCTGCCGATGGCAGGGCCGGTTATGCCATAGCTTTTTGCCAGGATATAGGTGAGAGGGAGCATGATGATGATAAGAATAATGCCGCTGAATAATTCAAATTTCCAGTAATTGGAAGTGGCTATGATCTGAGCATTGACACCGGTACCCATATCAATAATTTTGGTTAACCCCAGTAAGAAGAATACCCATCCTGCATCCAGGTAAGCGGGTTTTAATCCAAATGTATTGATGCCATCAGAAAAGTTCATCCAGATCAGCAAAAAAATTGCAGACGCAAAAATTAATTGGTTAATGGATGAACGTTGATATACTTTTTGCAGCAGGGCCATATTTTTTTCCTTCCATGCTTTGGATAAATGAGAGATGGAAGCTGATATGATGCCTCTTTGCGGAGCCTGTATAACGCTGGTCATGATAGCAGCCAGGCCAAATATGCCCGCCTTGGCTGTTCCGTCCTCCAGGATCGAAGCAATAACTATGGTGTCAAAAACCTGGGACAAAGTGAAGATCAATGTGGCACCGTAGAAATAAGTGCAAAGAGCCAGGATTTTTTTAAAAAACCTGCGGCTTACTTTACTCACTTTAAAAGTAAAATGAATTTTTCCGGTGATCAGCAGGTATATAAATAATGAAACAGCAATACCGGGGTAAGTAAATGCGAAGAGTTTGATAAAGAGATCAAAATCCTTAATAGTGTTGGTGATGAATAATACGATCAGGATAGTGGTAAGCAATCTCCATTGCACTTCCTTGAAAAAATTAGTGATGACAGGCCTGCCAAGACTCCAGGTATAAGCTTCCAAAACGGAGTAAATGGTCAGGCCAAGACCCAATGGGAATATCCAATAGTAATAAGTGATCAATAAGGGAGAATGAGCGCCAAATTTTTGAACAACAAGATTTTTTAAAACCCATCCTGCTACCATCACTAACAGGAAACCAATGCTGCTTACCAGCAAAGACCAGGTGATCATATCATTCCTGCGGGGTGGGAGGTTATCGTTGTAATAATGATAGAACTTGAAAATAAATGAAGGCATTCCCATGCTGGCGACAGAGGTCATCATCGAGGCTATGGCAATGAAAATGGCAGTAAGTCCGTATTGCGCTTCGGTAAATTCGGTAAAATTACCCTGCCGGGTGAAAAAATAAGTATTCAACAGTCCGATTGCAAATCCAATGTAAATAACTACTGAAGAAATGATGCTTTGCCGGCGGATACTGCTCATGTGG
This sequence comes from uncultured Chitinophaga sp., assembly GCA_964525285.1. Lineage (GTDB taxonomy): Bacteria > Bacteroidota > Bacteroidia > Chitinophagales > Chitinophagaceae > JJ008. The sequence continues at coordinate 43,069 of CAZGGQ010000034.1, read as the reverse complement.
TAAAGATAGTGAATGGTGAAAAGTAAACCTGCCTGCCGGCAGGCAGTTGGTCAATGCCTGTTATTCAACTTTCTTTACTGTAATATAGAAATTTTTATCAACCGCCAACCCCTTGCTTTTCATGTCAGATGTCAGAGCTGTTTTTTCCCATTCAGCAGTTGGGTGTAACCAATCGCTGCTGCCTTCTAACCGTACAGGCAGTTCAAATCCTGGAATGCAGTTGGCCCAGCGGTAGGAAAGTTTGCCAGCTTCTGTTTTATATTCTAACCGGGGAATTTTTGTTGTCCGCAGATACTGGTCAAAGATTTTAGACAGATCTTTTCCGGATTGTTTGGAGAAATAGGCTTCCACATCCTTTGAATCAATGGTATGATGATAGAAATCCTTATTCAAACCTCTCAGTATCTTTCTGAAAACTGAATCGTTATTAATTACCTGGCGGATGGTATGTAAAAGATTGGCGCCTTTATTATACATATCGCCACTGCCTTCCTGGTTTACACCATAAGGACCAATTACAGGTTTAAGGTTGCTTATATTCAAACGAATACCCTGGACATATTCATCCGCTGCTTTTTTCCCATTATAGTACTCTACAAATAATGCTTCTGAGTACATCGTAAAACCTTCATGTACCCACATATCGGCTATGTCGTTGGTCGTAATATTATTGCCAAACCATTCATGGCCGCTTTCATGGACGATGATGTAATCCCATTTCAATCCCCAGCCGCTGCCCGATAGGTCCATGCCGAGGTATCCATCCAAATAATGATTGCCATAGGCAGTTGCACTCTGGTGTTCCATACCAAGATGTGAGGATTCGACCAGTTTGTATCCGTCTTCATAAAAAGGATAGGGACCAAACCAGTATTCGAAAGCCTTGAGCATGGGTTTTACATCTCGGCCAAATTGTTTTTTCGCTTTTTCAAGATTGTAATCAAGTACCCAATAATCCAGTGAAAGATTTTTTTCGGTTTCCCCGATGTAAGTATCGGAGAAGTGAACATATTTGCCGATATAAGGAACGATGTCGTAGTTATTGATTGGATTTTTTACCTCCCAGGCATAAAGCACGGTGCCATCTTTCTGGTCAACTTTTGAAAACAGCCTGCCATTAGCAACAGCAACCAATGAATCAGGAATTCTTACCTGTATTGTTGCGCCTTGGTCCGGCTCATCACTTTGGTGGTCCTTGCAGGGGTACCACACACTGGCGCCGAGACCCTGGCAGGCTACCGTCATCCAGGGTCGGCCATTATTGTCTTTGGTAAATATCCAGCCTCCGTCCCAGGGAGGATATACAGCTTCACGGGGTTTGCCATGATAGTAGATCTTTATAGTATACAGTTTTACCGGAATATTTCTGTTCAAAGAAGTTTTAGCAGCCATAAAACCATAACTCCCAAAGTCAATGATGTATACATTACCGTTGCGATTAAAGGATTTAATGCATTTGTTATTGAAAATAATGCTGTCAATTGTCAGCGGTTGCTGCAGGTCAATCTGCATTTTTTTGTTTTTCCCGTCCTTATTAACATCAAAGCGGATTTGATTCCAACCTTTGATCGTTTTTGTATTATAATCAGGGGCGACATCAATATTATAAGAAACAACATTCCACCAGTCACGTTCTGGAGTAATACTGCCCCTTAATGAATCCTGGCTGGTAAATTTTCCTTTCTGATTTAAAGGCTGTGCGTAGGAGGAATGCAGGTTGCAGCCTATAAAAAATAAAATCGGGAATATGCGGGCAATGTATTTCACGGCGAAATGTATTTGATGATGTAAATTTAAGGTTTGGTAATTAAGATGAAAGTTAAAAATAATCGGACCGGGTTATTATTGTTTGCCGGAATTGTTATACTCTTTATTGGTTGCTATAATGAAAAGAAAAGCGACCGAAAGTTATTTCACTATAATGCTGATACAGGTATACCCACCCTGGATCCTGCTTTTGCCAAAAGCCAGGCTACCATGTGGCCCGCACATCAGTTGTTTAATACACTGGTAGAAATTGATGATAGCATTCATCTGGTGGCTTCGCTGGCCAGCCACTGGGATATTTCAGATGACAGGAAAACATATACTTTTCATTTGAGAAACGATGTTTTCTTTCATGATGACGCTGCCTTCGCTGAAAGGAAGGGCAAAAAGCTGACCGCAACAGATGTGGAGTACAGTTTTAACCGCATTATTGATAAACAGGTTGCCAGCCCGGGTTCGTGGATTTTCAACCGCAAAGTGGACTCGTTGCAACCCTTCAGAGCAATTGACGATTCAACATTTCAACTCAGGTTGCTTCGTCCCTACCATCCTATACTTGGTATTCTTTCCATGCAATATTGCTCCATCGTACCCAAAGAAGCCGTAGAAAAATATGGTGCTGATTTCCGCCGTCATCCAGTAGGTACGGGACCCTTTCAGTTTGTGGCCTGGGAGGAAGGCCAGGCTTTAGTGTTAAAAAAAAATCCCGGCTATTTTGAAAAAGACAGCGCCGGTAACAGGCTGCCCTATCTGGATGGTATAAAAGTTTCATTTTACGATAGCAAGGCCACTGAGTTTTTATTATTCAGGCAAAAGCAGTTAGATTTTATTAATGACATCGAAGCATCCTTCAAGGATGAAATACTGACAAAAAAAGGAACACTTCGCAAAGAATGGGAAGGTAAAATTGAACTACAGGCCATTCCTTATCTCAATATTGAATACCTCGGCATATTAGTTGATTCATCCAATGAGTTACTGAAAAACTCGCCGATGCGGTCAAAGAAAATAAGGCAGGCCATTAATTATGGCTTTGACCGGCGAAAAATGGTTTTGTATCTCCGCAACTCACTGGGCACTGCAGCTGAATCCGGTTTTGTACCGATGGGCCTGCCATCATTTGATTCATCTGCCGTAAAAGGGTATCATTATGATCCGGCTAAATCAAAACAATTGCTGGCAGCAGCAGGTTACCCGGATGGTAAAGGGTTGCCACAGATAAAACTGCTGACGATTGCTATTTATGCCGACATGGCAAACTTCATCGCCAGGCAATTGGAAGAATCAGGCATACCTGTGCAGGTGGAAGTAGTGCAGAAATCTTTATTACTGGAAATGACATCCAACTCCAGGGCCGCCTTTTTTCGTGGCAGCTGGATAGCTGATTATCCCGATGCAGAAAATTATTTGTCAGTTTTTTATTCAAAAAACCCTGCCCCGCCGAACTACACGAGATATAAAAGCGCTGCATTTGATGCCGCATTTGAAAAAGCAATAACGGAAACCAATGATTCCTTGCGTTACAAACTTTACCAGCAGGCTGACCAGGTGATGATCGATGATGCGCCGGTAGTTCCCCTGTGGTATGATAAAGTTGTAAGGCTGCTGCAACCCTATGTAAAAGGATGTAAACCCAATGCATTGAACCTGCTGGAGCTGAGAAGAGTTAGTCTGGAATAATTTTTTTCAGCAATTTCCTGATCTCAAAGATCTTCTGTTCGCAAATATTCAATAAGAAATTTTCTGTTAATACTGAAAAGGGGCTGATTGTTGGCACATAATTGTTTACAGCCGGGGCTTCTTCCACCAGCCTTCTGCCGATAACCCTTCCTGTTCTGCTATAAACATTCTCGTACCTGTACACAACGTTTTGTGGGCGCAGGGTAAATTGCTTTGAATAACTCATTATTTCCTCAGCAGAAATGAGTTGAAGCATGGAAACAGGTTTTTTCATGCTGTCAGTTACCATCAATGTAGCATAAAAGCTGTAATTAAAAGAAAAAGTGTAATGTGGAATGGTACCGATCTCAACCGGAGGTGACGTCTGTATATTGTTTACAGAAAGTGAATCCATGATAAGGCGTACATAATAACCGGCTTTTCCTTCTGTGCAAAATTCCCTGTCCTTCAACTCATAAATTGTCTGTGGTAAAATATCTGTGATCGCTTCAATCAGTTTGTGCCTGTTCCATACTTTGGGCAGGTCTAAGCGGTAACGGTCAGGGTGATTAAAGAGAGTATCTTTTTTTTGACCTATACCTTGTAAGTAGAAAAGTAAAGCCAGCGATAAAAGTGTAACCCTGTTCCGGGCATACATGGGGAGATTTTGATATGAATTTACATAAATTCTTTATGCGGCATCCAACTTTTAATTCGTCTTTAGTTTATCCTTAAACACTTTTCTGAACTTATCCAGTTTCGGCCGGATAACAATTCTGCAATAGGGATTACTGTTCTCATTGTTTTCAAAATACTGCTGGTGATAATCTTCAGCATTATAAAATACTGTAAAAGCTGTTATTTCTGTAACAATGGGCCTGTCGTAAGCGCCACTTTTGTCTAATTCAGTTTTATATTTTTCTGCTTTTGCTTTTTGCTCTTTATTGTGATAGAAAATGCCGCTGCGGTATTGTGTGCCCGCATCGGCACCCTGCTGATTCAAGGTGGTGGGGTTATGGGTTTCCCAGAAAACAGCCAGCAATTCATCAAAACTGATCCTGGCAGGATCATATACGATCTGCAAACATTCGGCATGCCCCGTTTGCCCGGTGCATACCTGCTTATATGTCGGGTTTTCCGTACTTCCACCTGTATATCCTGAAGTAGCGCTGATAACGCCATCCAGTTCTTCAAAAATTGCTTCCGTACACCAGAAGCATCCGTTTGCAAATGTGGCAGTGTCTGACTTTGGAGCAGTCGAAGGAATCACTGAGGAGGAATTGTCTGATGATTGATTTTTTTTATCCATAATTGTTTCAGATGTTGTTGATGATCTTTGAGCACATGAGATCAATGTTGTTAGCCCGATAAAGGTAGTTGTCAGCATTGTTTTCATGATACTTTGTTTAAATGAGATCAGGTAATTACCGGATAAATTTCGTGCAATTTAGCCGCATTGCAATGAACTGCTTTGTAAGCTGACCGGCAATCCTCTTTTTTGAATATTTATTAACGATTTACCTGCGGTAATAGCAGCAAGACAGTTTTTGGGTTCAGCATATTAACAAAACCTGATAAAAAAAGCGAAGCCTTACGGGGCTTCGCCTTGTATTTAACGAGTGTGTAAGTCAACTTTGGATATAGCTCTGCAGTTGGTTGATGGTCTCTTTCTGCACCAGGATCGTTTCTTTTACCACATCGCTCATAGAAACAATGCCAGCCAGTTTATTATTTTCAAATACCGGCATATAGCGGATGTTCAATGTAGTCATCAGTTCCATGCAGTGTTCGATACTGTCAGCAGGGCTTACGGAAGGCAAATCCGACGACATAATTTCGGATACCATTGTAGTGGCGGAGTTTTTCCCTTTCAATGCTATTTTTCTTGAATAATCTCTTTCGGTCACAATACCAAGATACTGGTCAGCCTGCATAACAATGACAGAACCGATATTTTTTTCTGCCATCAGTTTCAGGGCATCCACCACGGATGTATCAGGGGATACAGTTACAGAAGTTTTATTTTTCCGGGATAAAATGGAAGACACATTGCTCATTTGACCGAATATTTATGCTTGAATTTACGTAAAGATATCACCCGTTCAAAAATTATTTATGCAAACCCTGTTGTTGCGCAATGAATTTCCGGGCTATAAAAGAGCTGGTCATCAGTAATACCACAGAAATGGCAAACAAAGTAGTGCCACTTTCCAGTTTCGAGATGATTATAGTGGAATCAAATTTCATGTTCAGGATCAGAACAGCCACTACAAATACGTCAAGCATCGACCATTTATTGATGATTTCCAGAATGGTACTGATATAATGGTGACTGGGAAACCGTCGCCCCAGCAGGGTCAATAAAAGGAAAATATATTTAAGAATCGGGAATAGGATGGTGAAAAACAGCAGCAGTAAACCAATAAACACTTCCCCTTTATCAAAAAAATACCGGAAAGATGTGCTCAGGTAAATATAGTCTCTCTTCAAAGTAAAGGGCCCGATTCCATACCCTGTCTGCAGCAGGGGATACATGAATCCCATGGCAAAAAAAAGGATAGATATAAACAGTACAAGTAAAGCTGCAGCTTTTCTGTCTTTGTTGCTTTTCATTACTTTAAGTTATAAAAACATCAGGTATTTACTCCTTCACCAGCCCGGCTTATTAAATAAATTGAATGGCCAGGCGGATCCCCGGCTATTTTATTTTTAATATGGTGGTCAGACGGGCTTTTTATACCTTTCCTTTTGGTTATTATATGGAACAAAAGCCTGCCACCTTAAAAGAAATTGCGCAACGGCTAAATGTATCGGTTTCCACCGTTTCAAGGGCATTGCACAACCATCCAAGCATCGGCCTTCGCACCAAATCGCAGGTGCAAAAGCTGGCGATAGAGCTTAATTATGAACCCAACCAGGCTGCCATCTCTTTTAAGCAGGGTAAAACGATGACAATAGGCGTCATTCTCCCCAACCTGGGCGAAGAATTTTTTTCTATGGCTATTAACGGCATTGAGGATGCAGCTACAAAAAATAATTACACCGTTCTGATCGGTCAGTCGCATGATGAAACAGAAAGGGAACAGCAGATCGTGGATACCATGCGCCGTCAACGGGTAGATGGACTCATTGTTTCGCTTTCAAAAACCACCAGGTCATACGAGCACTTCGAACAATTAAAGAAATACAGGATACCTGTTGTTTTTTTTGACCGTGTTCCGGATATCGAAAGTGCTTATACTGTTTCCTGCAATCTTGAAAACAGTTCTGTAGAACTGGTGGATTGGCTGGTGGGTAGCGGGCATAGGCAGATTGGTTTCATTAAGGGTCCTGATGCATTGATTCATTCCAAGCAGCGGCTTAACGGGTATTATGATGGATTAAAGAAACATAAATTGAAAGCGGAAAGCTCTTTTGTTGTTTCCACTGATCTCAGCAAATTGAAAACGCAGGATGCGATGCACAAATTGCTGGCATTGAAAAACCGGCCCACTGCTGTTATTGCATTTAATGACTATGTGGCCCTGGACGCCATTAAATATACACGCAGCCGGGGCCTGGTCATCAATAAAGATATTTTTTTTGTGAGCTATGCCAATCTTCCCATCACCAGTTATATGGATGATCCGCCAATAGCTTCGGTAGAGCAATTTCCCTATCAGCAGGCAGAAAGAGCAACAGATATATTACTACAGCTGATTCATTCAAAAGGAATGGATGAAAATATCCCGCATAAGATCTTACTGGAAAGTAAAGTGGTGGTGAATACGGAACGGTCGTGTTAGTTTTCATTTGCATCAATTCAAATTCAATTTTGCTGATAGGCTCTCCAGGGCCATTTTTACGCCGGTCCCCAGGATGCTGTGCAAGAGATGGCAGAGCAGTCAAATGCGGCAGTCTTGTCCTATAGGGATCCCTTCGGGAAAAACCGTTGACTCAAAAGATCCGGTTCATTGGACTCCTTCGGAGAGGTTCGAAAGAAAGTATAACATTGTTTTACTTTACATATATACTTAAAAGTCTAAAGGAGGGAGTTTTTTATTCGGGCATTGTGAGGATTTAGAAAAAAACTGAAAAATCATAATAGCGGAAAAGTTAGATATACAAAAGGACGTCGTCCATTTATTATTCACTATACAGAAAAATATTCAACTAAAACAGAAGTGGCAAGGTGAGAATATTTCTTCAAAACAATTGATGGTTATAATTATCTGAAGGCAAAGGGTTCATTTAATATTTACTGAATTGATTTTGCTAATAGGCCCTGCCGGGCTATTTTTGCCGTGGAGAGATGGCAGAGCGGTCTAATGCGGCGGTCTTGAAAACCGTTGACCCAAAAGGTCCGGGGGTTCGAATCCCTCTCTCTCCGCTGGAAGCAATTAATTGAGATGATCTTATAGTAAGAAAACCTGCAAAATCAACCACTTGCAGGTTTTTGTATTTCTAGGCATACCTGTTTTTATCTCGTTTTACGATTATAGTTGCCTGCGTGATTCGTGGAGTTGTGTCCTACTTTACCACCACTCATGAAACTTAACACAAACGGCTTGTTTTTAACGATTTACAAGAACTGAACTCCCCTTTTCACAGATTTAAGAAACTAATTTTAAACCCTTAAAAGCGGAGTGTTTATGGAAAGAAGTTTTGGCTTGCAGTTTTACCTTAAAAAAAGCAAATATGACAAGGATGGAGAGGTAACAATTTATATCCGCATTACAGTAAATGGCAACTCTTGTGAGATCAGCACAAAACGTAAATGTGAGCCACAAAAATGGAATGCAGTTGGAAGGAGGGTTGATGGCAAAACAGAGTCTGCCAAATCATTGAATGCATACCTGGAAGTGTTGCAGCGAAAAGTATATGAAAAAAGAAAGTTTCTTTTGGAGAATGACCACCAGGTTAGCGCTGAAAATATTAAAACCCTTCTGCATGGCGAAGAGCTAAACCAGCATAAATATATGCTGATGGAAATTTTCAAATATCATAACCAGCAAATGGGAGAGCTGGTTGGTCGTGAATTTGCACCGGGAACATATGAACGCTATTGCACATCTTATAAGCATACTTTATCTTTCCTTCAGTGGAAGTATAACGTCACAGACATTGATATTAACCAGCTGAACTTTGAATTTATAACCGAGTATGAATTCTGGTTAAAAAGCACCCGCAAATGTGACCACAATTCAACAATGAAATACCTAAGCAATTTCCGCAAGATCATCAATCGCTGTATACGCAACGGATGGTTGCAAAGAGACCCTTTCCTTGGCTTTAAAATGACTAAAAGAGAAATAGATAGAATTGCTCTTACTGAATTTGAACTGCAAGCGCTGGCTCTCAAGCAATTTTCAATTGAACGGCTCTCTGTCGTACGGGACATCTTTCTGTTTAGTTGCTATTCCGGTCTTGCTTATGCAGATGTAAAAAAATTAAAGCGGTCAGAAATATTTATTGGTATTGACGGTCAAAAATGGCTTTTTAGTAAAAGGCAAAAAACGGATATAGCGGCGAGAATTCCCCTGCTTCCATCCGCACTGACAATTATTGACCGCTATGAAAATTGCACCCAGTGTATAACAACGGATCGGGTGTTACCTGTTTTGAGTAATCAAAAAATGAACGCATATTTGAAAGAAATTGCTGACCTGTGTGGCATTAGCAAAAATCTCACTTATCATATCGCCCGGCATACATTTGCAACCACTGTTACCCTAAGTAATGGAGTCCCTATTGAAACTGTTTCCAAAATGCTCGGACACAGGAATCTAAAAACCACCCAGCATTATGCAAAAATCCTGGATATAAAGATCAGTGAAGATATGAAGTCGTTGCGTAGCAAATTTGTCTGATTAAGATAAGAAACAGGGAAATCAGATCATTGGGTCGTAGTCCCACTTAGGGACGAGGCCTATTCCATATTTGTTCGGGAATTTAACAGCCCCCACCTCGGGGAGAGGAAAAGTATAAGCTACGCACTGTGATGAGCATACTTTTTTGATTACCGCCAGAGGTGGGGAGATAATGTGGAGTGCTGAAGCTTTATGGCTTATGAGTGAAGCGAATAGGCCATACAGATTGAGAGCACGGACGAAGGTGATTGACTGCAGCCAAAAACCATGACAGCATGAAACCGGAAAGGGATTCGATCTTGTGAAGCAAGGTGAAGCCCTTTTCGGCAATACATTGACTGCACCCTATTCAATTTTCCTTTCCTTAGTTAGTGCAGTGATTGTATTGTGCTGGCGTGAGTTTTTAATGGCAAGGTCAGGAGACCGAGACCTTTTTTCCAAATCGATTTGGAAGTGTCATTGATTCATCTAAGAATAAAATAATTGTCGCATCTCATACGATACCCACTCGTTATGTACAAGTGATACTTCTCAGAATACCAATTGCCTTGCATGGGTTTACATTCCAATATTGCTATAGCCTTATCAACATATCGTTCATCAAATAATTTACGAAAATTATTTTTTCTTATATTTAGGGAATCGTAATATTTTAAAAAATGTAATGTGTTATAAATTCGAACAAGCTTCACCATCTGATCCACATTAAAATTAAAATTGTTTTTCATTTTTCTATTGTGGACTTTAATAAGCTTAATGAATTGATTTTTTGTGATAGTATCACATTCCGATCTCCATTCTTTTTCTGACATTTGTCCAAATAGACTGACAAAAGAAATAGCAAAACAAATAATTAATAATACTTTTTTCATATTATCGCCAGTTAAAACGGTTTGTACTTTCCTTTGAGATCATTATTGATAATTTGTGTTGCCGTATTTGAGAAATTACTTGTTGCGTTAATCACTGGATCAGCTCCTCCATTAGGTTTAATGTTTCTAGCTCCCGTAAAGCCCCAATTAATTACGCCAACGATTTTATCTTGCCCTTTTACCCCATTATAATCGGTCACTACAACATAGGTTTCGAAATTTAGATTAGTAAATTGTCTTGCAAAAGTAGGAACATCATAAGCTGTTATCTGCCCAGACTCACCTTGCCAAGACATATTTCCGTAATTCTTACTTTGAAGTTGGGCTTGACTATAATAATACGGCGTACCTGGATTTGCAACTTGTACTGGGTCATTGGGTCCCCCATCCACATATGCTAACATCGAAATTGTGTTGCCAGTTGCGTCTTTAATATTCATTTTTTGAATCCCCGTATTTGGATTATTCGATTGACCATATGCGACTTGTATTATCTGCAATCCGGACCCTATACAATTCTTAACAGAAATAGTTACCTTAAAAATAATTGGATCTTCCGTATTGTGTGTAGTCGTTTCATCTCCATAACCTTCTTCAACAGCATACGCACCACTTTGATATATTTTACCTGAAATTATTGAAACTTCAGGATCTTCAGCACTATTTCCACTGGACCCTTGAGAAGAACCTGGAACTGAAATACCAGCAGAAATTTCCGAGTTACTCCTTGCACCGCCCGCAATATTACCAATTCGAAAATTTTTCGCCCTAGCCAATCCTCTAGCCATAAATGCTCGATTTTCGTCTTCAAGTGTTCCATCAGCCGGCATCCCACTTGTAGAATTCTTCTGTATACTTATTTCTTTACCTGCAAGATCAGGTCCCATTCCATCTGGATCAATAAATCTTATAGGATTATCAAATGCATAGTTATATGGAGAATGTCTCCTCATTTTGTCTGCCAGGGGATCAACAACCATCCATCTCCCAATCTGGTTATCATACATTCTTGCACCATAATCCAGCCATTCGAGTCCGGAGCCATCAGCAAATTCCTTCCGTTGTTCTTCTTTGCCATTATACTTATTTTTCTGGCTTGCCGGATTTCCAAATCCCAAAGCTGAGCTACTGATTCCTCTTAATTCCAGCCCCCAAGGTGAATAAGCCTGATCTTGCACCAACGGCCCCCTTATATGCGTCACCTGCAAATTGTCAAAGAACACATCAATATTTGGCGTGCTATTGCTTACAAAAATATATAAATACCCGCTCTTATCCACCTCCAAATCGTTAAAAGTATGAGTGGTATATGTGTTTGATGAACCAACCTGATCAAACCCACTGCTACTGCTTACATAATTAAACCGTTCATCCAGTAACAACCAATTAATAAACGACTTCGGCAGGCTGCTGTTATAAGATGACTGGCTGCTTAAAAAGTTTGTGACAGATGACGTTAGTTCCGTACTGTTATACATTTCGGAATAATAGTGTTGTCCCCCTGTTTGTGTCTCTATCCCTGTACTTAGCGCACTCAGCAGATCATTAAACGGACTCGAAGGTGTTCCAGGTGAATTAAAGTTCAACCACCAGCTGTTCACTGTGACATTAAATTTATCACCCGCCATTACTTTTAAAAGAATTGCAGGCCCTATTTTGATTCCTGTCGGGTCACTCTGTTCATTGCCGTTTACTTTTGCCACTTTTGCATTGCCTGGAGGTGTGTTAGACGGGTAACCGCTGGGCGGGTTTACTCTGGTAGCCGGCAGGTTAGTATAATAAGTTTCCTCAATAGTAGCATTGCTTGTTTCCATCGTGGCGGCGGGATATGAATCCGTTCTTGTTTCCTCTGTTAGTGTCATCCGTACGTTTCCCAAATGATCTTTTATCATATAGTCATAAACTATGGCGCTGCTGTCATGATTTATCCTTGCTCTGCCTTCTTCAGTAGAAATAAATTGCAAAGCAGTATCCTCATACACAAACCCATTAATATAAGTAGTCGTTTTGAATATATATACATCACCCAGTGCATCCGATACTTTTTTCTGCAGCTTATCTCCCGCCGCATCATACACATAAGTAATAGTGTCATAATTTGGGTTACCTCCACGGTCTAAATCTCCGTTATCGAAAACAATAATATCAGGTAAATTCAGGTGATTATAGCTTATACTTATTATCCTTTTGTTCTCATCACTAATCATATCGCCATTCCCATCATAACTGTAGTCCTGGCTGGTATTGTTTGTGTACTCTTTAAAATCCCCGAGTAAACTTGTACTGTCATTAGTCCGGTCGTTTACATAATTTAATTTATTACTATTACTGTTATAACCATACAACAGGCTGTCAATTGTAGCACTTCCTCCAAGTTTCCAGCTTTTTTGGTTCATACTCAGAATATTTCCATTGGCATCATAGCTCATGCCACTTACACTAAAATTAATTCCAGCAGTTTTGCTAAAACTGCCGCTGGTATATTGGTTAAAGTCTGCGCTTAAAAAACGATTAGCTGCATCATAGGTAAAATCATATTTTCTAATCTCGTCGTCCCCAGTACTTTTCCATACAATGCCGGTTATATTGCCGGTGAATTGTTGTGCTGCATAATTACCAATGGACGAAGCCCCCGTTGCTTGTATATTTGTTTTATCGTAGCCCAGATCAAACCCAAACCAATTCACTGGTCCGGAAGTATATTTCGCATAATCCCTATTCACTCCCAATAGCCATCCTCGGATATTGTAATCGTAAGTCAGTGTTTCTATTGGGTCTCCGCTGATGTCACCTAACTTATTTTCCTTAAACTGCCCTAAAGCATCATATTCATGATAACTAAGAGTTTTCCAACTTCCCGGCATACTACCGCTGCTAACTATGGTAGTACTTATTTTCTTTTGTGTCAGCCATTGTCTCCCTAAGTCGTCAGGTGTTATTTTTGTTAGAACAATACTTGTCTGTGCATTAGTCCCAGCTTTTTCTTGTTTTGCAATCGTAAGCAGGGATTGTCCACTCCAACTGTATTGAATAGTGCTTACATCTGTTCCATTTGTTATGTTGGTACTTTGTGTTTGAATTGCTCTTCCTTTATCATCATAAAATATCACTGCATATTTATAATTGGAAGTTCCAAGTATTTTTGTTTTTGTTCCCGTAGCCATACCGTTTAATTGATTGCTCTGTGCCGTTGCATCCTGCGGGTAAGGCCATGTTGTATTTGATGTGGAGAGTAAGTAGCTATCATAGCTGGTACTTCTCGTTGCTGACAGCGGATTGCCTTCCCAACCACGCCATGTATAGTTATCATAAAACTTTTTTGTAAGAACCTCATCTGTATAGATGCCAGGATCAGGATATGCTGTACTACTATCCGCCTGGTCTCTATGATAGGCCGCATTATTATAGTAGGTATTATCTGTTATCAGTCCCGTAGTTGTATCCCGGTTCTGTGTATCATATAGTGTGTACATCCATTTATGAGCATACCTAAGTGATGAATCCTGTGTCATTACTAATCTATCTCGCGCATCATATATCATATAAACAGTACCAGCTCCTGGTACTTTCTTTAATATCATTCTGTTTCGGGCATCGTACTCATATCGAAAACACTGCTCAGTCAGGATAACACCGCTCGAGTAGGTAATATCCCAGCTATTAGCGGCTAACAGTTCTACACCCTTTGGTTGTATTATTGCTCTCAATTGGTTTAGTTCATCATATATATAATAAGTACACAACCAACCCGTGTGATTCTTTCCATTTCCCGTATCTGCATCTGCAGTAAGTTGCACTTTCTTTAATATTATTTTTCCTTCCTTGTCTTTAAACTCTATAGCCTGTTTGTTGTGCTCATCCTGCGTTACACTTTTGTACAGGCATCCCTTGGCATAGATGTTGCCGGAAGCATAGGTTCCGAAACTGTTGCTTACATTCGTTACTATCCATATCCTTACACTGTCATCCACGTTATTTACCCAATACTTTGTTTTAAGTCCGTGACGATTGGCCTCACTGCTTTGGGAAGCTGATCCCACCCAATTATCTCCAGGTGCATAAATTTCCAATACACGGTTCGTTGGTGATGCTTCAAATACAGTCTTGCCATAGTAGTATGTCTCATTACCGAACATTCCCTTATTGAAAGTAGAGTCTTGCTGGAAGGGGTTCAATTTAAAAAGTCCGTCGCTGATTGAACTGTTACCCCCGGTACTGTTGGCAGCAAACGGGAGGTACTTATATGCTTCTCTTCCAAACTCGTCATATACAATAGGAGATACAAAATCAACCGGACTACCACCTGTAATCAGTGAGCCTTTTTTAATAACTATTTGCAAGGGCCTTCCAAGCCCATCATAATATTGTGTGCTTTGCCTTACTTCCTGCAATGTCCTACTAGACGAAATAACATCCGCATCATCAGTATATGGCTTCACTGGATCCCACATCCGCACATAATTTAATGTAATACTGCTGCTATATGCTGGCGGCATAACTTGTTGTGCATTAAGTTCATTTACTGCTGTGAGTGCTATTGCTAAAAACAAATGTTTTTTCATTTTCCCAATATTTTCTTGTTTTCAGTCATCATTATTTGTTCAACCCTTTAAAAAGAATAGATTGCAATTATAAATTTTGCTTAATCCTGATATGCTCCCAGATATTTATAATCCACTCGTTTTAATATTTTTCCGTCTTCATCACGAATGATTTTCAGCCGGTTAAAACTGTCGTACTCATAATAAATTATTCGGCTGGTTGCATCACACTGACTAGTCATACCTACTAATGGCGAATAGGTATAGGTTATCATCTGTGATCCTTTTGGATATAACCTCAGCTCATCAATATAATTGCTACCGGAAACTGTAATAGAAGTTCCTGTCACTTCATGTTCATAATATGTCCAACTGCCAATGGTTTTACCAGTCTTCGTTGGCCCTGCACTGTTCACATTCACACTGCCACTATAACCCCAGTAGGAAACGATATAGGTAGTGTTTGGCAAACTAGTTTTAGTTATGTTGCCACCTCCAGTGCTATAACTGTTGCTTCCAGTCATTCCTAAACTAGTATAAACGCTACCACTATATGTCCAGCCACCCTTACTATCTGCTTCAAATGAGGTATAGGCAATAGAACTACTGTCAGCATTGGTCACTTGTGCCGCCGGCAAGCTGAAATTATAATCCCATAAATAATTAAGCTTTATATCGCTTGCTTTTTGCTGTTCCAGTAAGTTTCCTTTTGCATCATATTTGTTGAATAATATCCGTTCTTCATAGTCGAGGTCTTTAGCAACAGTTCCGTACCATACTAAAGAATTAAGCCAAGTGGTGTGCGGAGTTGTTATCGGTAAAACATACAGCCTGTAGGGAACAGCCATCCCTTTTCTGTAGCTTGTAAATACCGAGGAGATTAGTCGGGTATTGCTGCTATCACTGTTTTTTAAGAACACCATATGTTCGATGGGAGTAAAAATATGCTTATCAATCAGATTCTTTATTCCTGCTGAAAGGGTATCGGTATCAGTAATACCGGGGTAATCAACAGAATATTTGAATGTTTCTACCCGAATATTTCCCTTGCTATCGTTTGTAAATACACTTACTGGTGCTAATATGTTTTCTACATTATATTGATACCTTTTAGATGTCAGTAAAGTATCATTACTATAAAATATTGTGGTATCAGCTTTCAGCATGACTGGCGAAGAAACTAACCTAACACTTACCTGATAATAAAGTCCGGGATAACATATAGATGATCCGCTTGCTGTTCCACAATCACTATTAGATGTTTCAAATTCGTTTCTTTCAATATCAAAATCAAGCACCCAACTTCTTGCCTCTCTTATATAGCTGGAATTTGCATACATGCTTGTTGTAGCATCAAGTACGCTATACTTTTTCTTTTCTTTTGTTATAAGATCATAACCACTCCCATTCTTTTTGTAGATATTTTTTTCTGTAAGGAACTCATCTTGCCCAATCATTCCTGGCTGCACAATCAGGTATGGCGGAGTGAATGTATACTCAATTTTTCCGTTTATACCATTAGTACCGTAATATTCTTTTACTGACTGGTAGCGTTCTGTCCTGTCACCATAATAACTGTCAGACAAGGTCATTATTGGATCTGAATATGTAGCTGTATAAGGGCAAATAATTTCGTCTTTCGGATTAGCGGTTCCATGACAGACATACTGGTACTCGTTTATATCCTTTGAAAATTTCAGGTTCTGAAGATCTCCTACCATATAAGGGTTTGTGTATTCATATTCCCGTAGGTTAACTGTACTTGCATCAAGAGAATCTTTTATTCTTTTTACCCTCAACCCTCCATAGCTTTTTAATTCATATTCCAATAAGGTAAAACCGCCGGTAGGATATTTCACTTTTTCTAAAGAACAACCTTTAGTATGGGTGAAGGAAAAACTTCGGTTACCGCCATATACGGGAACAAGATTTGTATTACTCTGTCCGTTATAATATCCTGCTGAATCCTGGGCAGGGGATATTCTGCTTGGCAATGTATCAGAGCAATAATAAAAGTTATACTTCGCGTTTATTGTTCCGGTGGCATTTAACTCCATTAGGGAATCAAGCCTGAGCCGTAAATACATAGAATCACTGCCTGAACCAAAATAACTGTTTGCAAGTGCGTATGATTTAATAAATGTCGTAACAGAGGTTCTTGAACACAAGGTTACCGTATCCAGCTTACTGGTTCCTGCCAGATCATTTCGACTACTATATTTAAAAAACACAACCTGCCCATTGGTAGTTGAAATGGAGTCAAGCCTGGCATCACATATATCATTATATATTTCTTTATGTGCTGGGTAAAAAAAACCATCTCCAGAGTTAGTACACTCTCCGCCCTGCACATATACATAATCACGGTATTCATCCTGATCATTATTACGATAGGTGTAACACTCCGTTGTATAATACAGGTTGATTTTTTCTCCGAATGAGTTCTCAATTTCCGTAAGGACAAATACCGGGTTATAATGGTTATAACCGAAGTTAGTACCGCTATTACTTCTTACCTCAAATTTATATTTCGTCCCATTTTCATCTGTAATTGTCCAGGTTCCGGGATAACTGTTACTATTTGCTTGTGCACCGGGAGTATGAATGATAGAAATATCCTTTGAAGGCAGGCAATATCCTGTATCTTTTTTTAGCAAGAACTTAGTATTTAAATTTCCGGCATTTAAATAAAAAATATCCGGCAGGTTATTCAGCAAATACCTTGAATCCTCAAATTCCTTATCATGAAGAATGCTACGAACTACTCCAATATCATCTATGTTATTATATTGGCAGAGATTTTGATAGCAAGGATTACAGTAAGGAGTTAAGTTAAACCCCTTTCTGTAATCTGAAGAGTCAGCCCTGTTATTCAAAAACACATCGCAACGCTGAAAAATCCTCGCAGAAATCATTCCGCTTGCATTTAAATTCCATCCTAGTCCAGCACAGGTGGCAGCATCATTTACCCTAATTCCACCAGTATGATACCCGATCCCAATATTCCAATCCACATTTTTTATCGCTACTTTGAAAAAAGGGACACTGATATCCACGGTTCCGGTATTGGTATTTACCGGCACATCGCCATATTTTTGGAACTGGCTCGCTTGTGGAGTGCTTTTTTTGATATAGTCCACTACAGAATTGTTCAATTCAACCTGCTGACTCATCACATGATGGCCAATGCCTAGTATAAAAAGACTTAAAACAATCTTTTTTTTCATAAATCTATTTTTTAAAAATTATATCCGGTCCTAAGCACAAACGGCTGTGTTCTCGGCACCTGCTGATAACTCATAAAATCCCAAAGCAGTTGCAGCTTGGTTTTTTTAAAGAATTTTGATTTTATCGGCAAACTCTTACTTACCCCGATTAATCCGCTTCTCTGCCATGCACTTAAATCCTTTAGCTGATAAAAATTGCTGAATCCAGTCCTGTAGTTCATCTCGTATCCGCCGCTAATCCAAAAAATTCCTTTGATCTTCCAATCAATATAACTTCTTAGTCCTACTCCTTCAGAAGTAAACTTTATGGCATTCCAACCACGGCCAAGTCCTAGTTTATATGACCCGCCAACACCAATAACTGAATTTCCATTAATTTTGAAACCAACCGACAAACCAATATCACTAGTAGTCGGGAAGAAATTGGTACTCTTTTGTGTTTGTATATTAGTCCCTAATTCAAGCCTTTTTAAGAATGACTTTGATTTTTGATCATTGGGCTTAAATCCTTCGGGCATAATATCATCACTACTGCCACCGCCTCCTTTCATGATTTTATTTTTCAACTGGTTCATTTGTCCCTGTGCATTTTGCATCTGTTGTCTGAATTGCTGCATCCCATTTGGCCCGGCTCCGGCCACCACTTGCTGTACCAGCACATTCACCTGCACCCTTGTTTGAAGTCCTGCCAAACTCGCCATATAAGCAGGATCGTTTGGGTCTCCTGGCATTCGGAATAATGAAGCCAGCATGCTGTTCTTCGACATAAAGTCCCGAAAGAATTTTGTTTTCGTCAATAGCTCCAAAGCCTTCTTCTCAATCTTCTTTGGGTCTTTTAAAACTTCTCTGTACTCCTTTATTTGTGCGGCATAATAATAAACCTGTTTGTTTATTTGCTTCAGCTGTTTTACCATGCCCAGTTTTTCCAGCTGTTGTTTCAGTAGTTCTCGTCTTTGTTTAATAAATTTTTTAATCTCTTCTGACTTCTGAAACTTATCTTGCAAGGCTGTTGTTTTTGCCAGTGCTCCCTTCACTTTGCCACCAACACCGTTTTGATCCAAGAATTTCAGTGATGTTGTAAGAGAGTCAAGTTTCGGGATATAAGTCTTTGCCTTGCTTACGATAGCCGGATTTTTCATATTATTTTTAAATGAAGCATATTTGTCTTTCAATTCAGAGAGCTTCATCTTTGCAGCGACAGAGTCTTTTGTAGATAATAATTTGTGATAAATTTTTTCTTCCTGGCTTTGCATTTTATCCAGCACCTTCATGCTTTTGCCAACTAACTTATCTTCCAGCTTTTCAACTTTCTTGCCGATCGATGCAGCAAATTTTTGAGGGTCGAGTTTATTTAATATTGAATCAAGTTTGGATTGTGAATTTACAGATGATGCAAGGAGGAAGAAAGCAATAAGGAAGAATGCAGCTCTTGATATTGCTGATGATGAAAAAAACAAGCTGATTATTACTATGACCTTCCTCATACTTTGCAGTTGAGTTGTTAGTTCTAATCGGTGCCTTAGTGTGAAATTATTTCTTAGGGGAGTGGATAAGGTGAGTCGATAATGGTAATTTAAAGTTGATATGATTATTTTAATTCAACAAATGATTTTTATCATATAAAGTCTGAGCTATCAGTTAAAAGTTGAATTAAAATTGAAAATCAATCATTTGATTTGAATATTAATTTTAGATGATCAATATTATCCACTTTTTTCTAAGTGTAAACCATTATTTATTTGATTCCACACTAAAAAAATTCTATAAACATTAAACGGTATTCCGAAGTTCAACTTAATATTTCCATTAAACTACCGTAGTAATACGGGTGCCGATTAGGTAGTTGCTGGAAAGGCAACACCTCCCAGTACCGTACTTCATATTCAATACTAGACTAGGCGATCCATTCAATGATGGTAAGGTATTCTTCCTTCCAGTCGATCTGGTCATATCTGAACTCCCAAATAAGGTGTTTAAGGAGATCCGGCTTTTCCTGTCTAGAGAAACTTTTTTCCATTGTTTAAGGGCCCGGTTTTTTGCCCTGTTTCTTTGTCTGTGATTTTTTAATTTCTTTTTGCTGAGACTCTTTTTTGGGATTAAGTAATTCATCAGCTTTTTGTCTGAAAGCCTGATAGCTTTTTCTAACCTCCTCTATGGAATCCATATCAAGCGCCTTTTTTTCTGATACTTTTTTCTCTTTGCTGAAATGTTCACCTAAATGATTCTCCACCCAGGCGGGAAGTGGCTCATGTAATTCAACGATTTTTCCTTGTTTAATTTCGGCTACGAGTTGTAATGACTTTGAGTTATCAAATAATTGAATTTGGTCAGGAATCTTGAAATAATGATTCAGTAAATTCAGACTATTTATATAACGTTCTTCGACAATATCAGGTCTTACATAATGTTCGCCGGCCAATACCCGCTGGTCTATTCTCGCATTAAGCAAATGGAGATGATCCGTTGATAAGTAAATTATATTTATGTTGTAGCCGGTTTTCTGTGTTTCGATCAGGAATTTCCAGGTGTCGGTATCTGAAAGGTTTGTTTCGATCGCAAAAGAGTTTTTTTGATTTAGATATTCGGAGATTAGCCGGTTGGCTTCCCGGTTACCATATTCCTGTGTATTGGTATTAATCAAGCCGGCATCACGAACAGCTGCGGCAATTTCATCAGAATTAACGATTGGAATATTGGCAGGAATGAGGTCAAATGCAGAAGTGGTCTTACCGATTCCGTTGGGACCTGCTATGACGTATAGTTCTGGCGACATCGTTAGAAATTTTGACTACTTCAATGCGTCCATCCGGATACTCTGCCATTATCTTTCCCTTATCAGCGAAATACACTGGCAAACCCTTGTAAAAGGCTTTTTCCCTGGCCCTGCGTAAGATTGATGAAGCCGCCTGGTTAAGTTCATTGGCATTCATACTAAAGCTTGACTTATGGGCTCCTCCGTAGCGGATCAATATGGGATTAACTGTTGTGGGCATATAGTCTTTTGCTGTGGTAAAGATACGAAAAATCCGGCAAGCGTTATTATAAAAATCCCTGTTTTTCAAGCAGATCCCGGATGAGGCGAATGAACATACAAGCGACCCCAAACAAAGCAAGCCATTTAAGGATATTGCCATAAACCTGGTAATACTCCCGGATATTGAGGGAAGGGAAAAATTGGAATACCTTTTTGTAGGTAACTCCGCCATGCGTAGCCTCGATTGCAGACCTAATGTTGTCCAGATGACCTTGCAACTGCTGTAACAATTTAGAATGGTCCGGTTCTGTCAAATTACCCATCTTGGCTACCCTTTTATCAAGATCATTCATTTTATCAGACAATGACTTTGTGTAAGCAGCTAGTTGCGCATTAACAAGGTTGGTTTCTTTTTGTTCATTTAGAATTTCCTGTAGCACAAGTTCAAGCATCTCCGGATTCATGGTTACATTTATTTTCAGTGATTAAATTATAGACCTAATCTTTTCTTTTTTTGTCTCTTCTTTTTAAGTAAAACCGGGTTAATATTTTCCTGGTGGGGATGTGGCTTTAATAGCAATTCTGTTGCTTCTTTCAACTGCTTCTCTTTGTCGAATTTCTTCGGCTGAATGATGGTGGGTTGCTGTTGACTTGGCTGCTTCCTTATTTCATTTAACTGGTCTTGCAGCATTGCTGTTTCTCTTTGTTTGGGATGCAGTGAAAGTATCCTCTCGATCTTTGCTAAAGAGTACCCTACCTCACTTCCTTTTACTCTTACTTTTTGCGAATCAGTAAAAGCAATTCCCCTTGCTTTGTTGACTTGGTAATCTAGCCTTTTTATTTCTTGTTCGAACTCAGAATAATTTTTTGATTCAGCAAGGCATTTTTTAATATCCTGCCGAAGCTTTTCTTTTCGCTCGTCAGTGCGGGGTAAATGCCGCTGTTCTTTTGGCAAATACCGTCTTGGGCTAAGCACTTTCTGCAGACCGTGTTTTTCCTCCATCTTCCTGCAATAAACAGCCATCTTCCGGTAATTATGATTATCCTTTACGGTTTTGCCATCGAAGCTTACCCGGTTTGCCACAATATGAATATGCTGATGATCAGTATCATGATGCGCAATCACGATGTATTGATTCTTCTCAAAGCCAAGTTCTTTGGCACAGTCTTCGGCGATGGCGGCTAACCTGGCTTTATCTAATTGTTCTCCTTTCGCCAAACTGATCGTAATATGTTGAACCGGTTTGGATAGATTTTGATTGAGCCGCCGTACTTCATTAAACTGGCTGATCAACTCTTTCTTGTTACCGTAACAAAGATTGCTACTAAGCAACTCGGCCTCCTTTTTATCCAGGCAATAACAGATGCAGCCACGAAACGATTTTCCTATGATTATTTTACCAATCATTTCAGGAAGTTTTTAATGTCAGCGGCCAGGTTTTTTATATCAGTTGACAGCACCATTAAACCTGCTCTTTCAATAGCGTTGAGTTCGTCATTTTGATTTCTTTTTTTGGCTACCTGGTTCATGTTCGCCGCCAGGTGATTTAGTGTTGCTGTAAAAAGCAAAACTTCTTTTGGAAGCGCTTTTATTTTCCTGTCAACCTGTCCCTGGAGCGCCAGTTCCCGCAAAAACTGTGATATAGAAATATTGCTAAGCTTTGCTTTGTCTTCAATAATTTTTCGTTCTGCTATTGTACACATTACAGCAAGCTGCTGGTTTCTTTTATTTTCTTTTTTTGGTCGTCCTCCTTTATTCATCATCACCAGTTATTTTCACACCTTCAACAATACTTTTTGAATCCCGTCCGGCAGGCGGGATGAAAAAAGCCAGCGGTTTCGACGAAGGAGAAACATAGCTGGCTCCTGACATTTCAAAGTCTCATTCCCCTGCTCTTTTTTTGTTTTAGATCGGGAGTGACAGATTTTACCAGGCATTCATTCAAATCCTTGAACTTACTGTAATGTCTACTCTGATCTATATATTTACCGGACCATTTAAGAGCTTGTTCTGTATTTGATATACCCATCTTATCACGATCTAAAAAAAGATGGACAGTACTATATTTTTCCATCAATTCCCTGCTCTTTTCAAAAAAGGAAAGGGAGTTTAATACCAGTGAATCTGTATGAAGTTTTGGCAGTTCAACGGCTAATTTTTCCTTTGTTTGCTGCAAAGTTTGAAAGGACAGGAAACTAAAAAATCCTTCAAAAACAGAAAGCTCTTTTTCTGCGGTTTGACTAATTAACCGGGGTTCTTTAGGCGTGCTGCTTCCCTTGAAATAATGGTTACGCAATTCATAGCCGCCACCCGGATTTTGAAAGCCTATGGCCAGGTGTTTTTTGCCATATAATTCAAAGCTTACTTCCTGGCAAAATTGTTTGGCAATATCGAGAAGAATCTGCCTGCTCTGAAGATAGTTTCGTAAGGTTTGATTATTGATATCCTCGCTGCTGATTATCGTGATCTTTCCGGACTGGTTTGAGAGCTTTTTCTTTTCACCAGCTATCGAATTTTTTGGCGGGTGAAAAGAAACGCTTGTTTCCTTTTCATTCTCCAATTTCGAAAGCAAATCTTTGACAGTGCAGTGATAATACAGTTTCCCGAAATCTACCAGTGTGCCGCCCTTGCCAATGGCATGATCATACCATACATTTTTTGACCGGTTCACTTTGAATGAAGCTGTTTTTTCATCCCTTAAGGGGGATAAATACCAGTAATCATTGTTTCTGATTTTCGCTGGCTTAAAACCCAACTTTTCCAGGTATTCAACCAGATCAATTTGGTTGGCATGTTTGCATAAAAGCTGTAGCGACATAGTTATTCCTGATTGGGATGTAAAAGTTGCTGAATGTCCTGCCAGAGAAAATATACCCGTGACCGAATTTTGAAGGGCTTTAGTTTTCCGTGCTTAACCCAATCGTAGATTGTGGGTTTGGTCACATGGAACATAGCACAGACCTCGGCGATCTTGAATAGGGGCTTGTAGGTCATGCCTGGCGTTTCATAGGTCGTAGCCATCGGCCTTTGCTTTTCGGCATTGCTAACTTCTTCCCGGATAATTTGTCGGACTTGTTGCCAGTACTGTTCCGGCTCATAGGGAAACAGCATGGGGGTAACGGGGTTACCATTGCTCACAGATTCTTTCATCACTTTTCCTTTTTAGAACGGCAAAATACCAAAGGGAACTGGTAGAGGGAAGTTAAGTATACTTAAGTTTTAAAAAAGAAGGGGAATTTCTTTTTTATTAGGGCTTTTAAGAAAAATTGCGGCTCGGCAACCTCGATGACAAGCGAAAGATAGTATCCGGCTTTACTCTACATTAATTATCTTGAAATTGAAATGACAAAATATCCATACCAAAATACCGGGTTAACAAATTTGAAAGGAGAACGCTGGAAGGATATTCCTGGCCTTGAAATGTATTTTAAGATTTCAAATTACGGGCGAATCAAAAGGTTGGAATATGAACTTGAATACAGCGACGGCAGGCTTTACATAAAGCCGGAGAAAATAATTAAACCTGTATTGATGAAAATCCCAAACCGGTTTATGAAGGACAATGTTTATTTCTTGCGGGCTACAATTACTTTATTCAAACAAAAATATAATTTCTCATTAGCCAGGCTGGTCTATTACTGTTTTAAAGGGCCAATAAAACTAAATGACGAGTCGGCTTTGATACTTACCAAAGATGGGAACGGCTTAAACATTACGCCTTCCAATTTAATTAAGGCTTCTCTTGCTGAGAAGCAACAACGCATATTCGATTTGAATCGCAGAGAACCGCTTTTTGTTGATAGAGAAGCAAGGAAACGTGGTATTGCAAAATCAAAGCTAACCAACAACAAACAGGTGACACAGTATAGCATGCAGGGTAAGAAAATTAAAACCTATCGGAGTATTGCTATTGCTTCTGATAAAACAGGAATCAGTCATAGTCATATCAGCAACCGCGCAAGAGGCCATGAATTCTCAGCTGGTGGTTTTATCTGGAGATTTGGGAATGCACCTGAAATTAATATTAGCTCAATGCTTGACACAATTGCGAAACGCCGAAAAAAAAATAAAGAAACATTTGGCAAGAAAGTGGCTCAATACAAACTAAATGGTCGCCGCGTTGCCACGTACCCCACGATCAATGATGCGGCAAAAATTACAGGAATAAAGCATACAGAAATATCAAGGGTAATGCAAAAAAGACGCTTCAGTGCCGGTGGATTTTTCTGGCAGGAAGGGGGCGGTCCTGGTTTTATTGATTTATCCGACTATGAGTACGGAGAAGCACTTAGGGCAAAGAACAGGAGACGACCTGTTCGCCAGTATTCAAAAGGAGGAAAGTCTCTTCAACGATTTGAAAGCATTAAAGAAGCGGCTGAAGTGGTTGGAGTCGACAGTTCAACGGTAATCGGCGCTTTAACGGGCAAGCATGAAACAGCAGGTGGCTATAGGTGGAAATATCTTTGAGCTTTTCTCTTCTGGCCTGAATAAGTCTTAAAAAGCCGGATGTGTTGAAATCTACGCTGGTTGGATAATACCTTCTGAATCAATTTCGTATATAATCGTATCAAATCGAATCATTTTTATTTGGCAGAGCGAATAATAATCGTATATTTGCGTATCGAATCGTATCGTTTATGACAGATCAACAAATATATACCTTTTCATTCCGGCCGGACTGGATGCAATTATCCAACACAATCAGCCAGTTAGACAGATTTGACGCTTCTTGGGCCACTATCGAGAAAAGGGAAGGTCTGACCTTAAAGCAATTGAAGTCTATTGCTACAGTCAGGAGTGTAGGCGCTTCCACACGGATCGAGGGGTCTAAAATGACGAATGATGAGGTGGCCAATCTAATTAAAACGCTGGATAAATCAAAGCTCCAGGAAAGAGATCAACAGGAAGTTGCCGGATATTATGAAACGCTGGAATTGATCGCCGAATCCTGGAAGGAAATGCCTATTACAGAGAATATACTCAAGCATCTACATAATTCGCTGCTGCGTTACAGTGAGGACGATGAATGGCACAGGGGCAATTATAAGCAGCATAGCAATGTAGTACAGGCAGAGAATCCGGATGGGACCAAAAGAGTGATCTTCCAGACAACTAATCCGGGATTTGAGACGGAGAAAGCGATGGCCGCCCTGGTAGAATGGTATAATGCGGATACAAAAACATTACCGCTGATAAAGTCAGCAATTTTTGTGTATGATTTTCTGAGTATCCACCCGTTTCAGGATGGCAACGGCAGGCTGAGTCGTCTGTTGGGGACATTACTGTTATTGAAGCACGGCTATTCATGGATACAGTATGTCAGTTTTGAACACGAAATTGAAAACAGAAAGCCGGAATATTATAGGGTATTGATGGAATGCCAGCGCAACCGCCCAGGTGAAGAAATTGCTCCATGGGTTAATTTCTTTTTGGATTGCATGATGAAAATTCAGCAGCAATTGATGGCAAAACTGGAAGTCCAGAAAAAAAATGAAAAGCTTGCGCCAAGGGAAAAGATGATTCTTTCATTCATTGAAAATCATCCGGGTTCGGGATCAGGGGAGATCGCTGAAAAACTCGGCATCCCATTACCGACAGTGAAAAGGATTCTGTCAGGAATGGTCAGCAGCAAAAACCTTGCTGTTACCGGGATCGGCAAGAGTACAGGCTATATGATTGAGGGCAGCGCTTCGATAAAAAAAGGATTGATCATGCGGTTTGCCAATGAAGACAGGACAAAAGAGTTCGTGCTGAAAAATCAAAGCAATTCTATAGAAATCAAAGACATCCGGATTACTGCGAAATTTGACTGGTCAGATCCGAACGAGTGGGGTAAAAGGCTGCAACAAAATGATCTGAAGCTGCAGATTACCTGTAAAACCAGCAACTCGGTAACTATAAGTGCACCCGTTCATTTGCTGGCAAGCCTTTATCATCGTGAACCAACCCTGACAATGATTCAGACACCAAGAATTCCTGATGATATCGGGCCCGAAATACCTTACAAAAAAGACTACCCGATACAGGTTACTATTGAGTTAATAGGATCTGCAGAGAAATTCGACTTTGATGTAATGGTGATCTATGATGAGGCATAAGCAGCATAATATTCATCAGAGATTATTAAAGAGTTTTGTTTCCAGTTTTTTCAGTTCTTCTGCTCCCGCATCAAATTTGATTTCTTCAAGAAAGAGGTATGCTTCACCAAACCGGTTTGTAATCTCAGTACGTTTCCGATCAGTTAAGTTTTTTCTTTTGCCGGTAATACCAATTATCAATTCAAGATTACTTTTTAAGCTTCCTCTGTCAACACCATATAATTTCGTCATTTGTGCGGAATATTGATCATTGCATTGCAGGGAATTAATGCCGCTCGTTTTGTCGAAAACATAAAAGATAAGTACCAATGCAAGATTTGACAACTGAACTTGCCGGCACTTTTCGAGATGTTCAGTTTGTTTATGTTCGTAGGTTTCTTTGGCTGTTTCAAGGCCTGGTAAAAATATCGAACTAAAATAAGGCCGGTAATGAAAAAGGTATAAAATGGGATAACTTACAAATGCTGCAAATAAGATGCTGAATAAATAAAAATTCGATGCTGTAAAATTTCCTGATAGAAAAGGAACTGACAGTATAGCCAACCCAAACAACGCTGAGTAGTGTCCCGCCACGTAAGTAAACCAATAACTGGAGATCAGTTTTTGCCTTGTGGCATTAGTACTCCATCCGGGGTTTTCTAACTGAAGTTTTAGATGAGTGCCGGCAAATTGGGCACTGATATGAGCTGTCTGTAATGGATAGTCAAAGGTCATAAAGGACTTCGCACTTTTCACTAAATCTTTCATCACTTATCCTTTTTGTAAAATTACCAAATCTTACTTAAACTGATGAACAGAAAGATAGATAATTCAGACAAATAAAGCAGGACTAAAGTTATTCTACTAAGTAAAAATTGAAAATAAAATCAGAAGCACAAGCAAAAAAGAAATAAGTTTTATATATCTTTACTGTAGTAGTTCAGTTCTTATGATCAGAAAGACTTGTTGCGTGATTCGTGGAGTCGTAGGTTTTTGCAGGTCTTAATTAATTGATAATTACACTGGAAAGGGTTGGGTTCATTTCCCTCTCTCTCCGCAAATCAATAATTGTCCAGCCTTAGCGGGCATTTTGTTTTGGAGAGTTGCCATGCTTTTTATTGCTCAATGTAAACTCTTCTGCCATTGAGCCGGGTGAGTGAGTCAATTAAATGGCTGCTGTCGCTTGCTGATGCGGGTAAAACAAGGAAAAGTTTGTAGCTGACAGAATCCTTTGTTTCCAGTTGCACATTCCATTGAAAGGTTTTCAACCGGCCATAACGTTCGAAGGCTCTTTTGGCGCCGGAGACTTCCAGTACAAATTTTTTCATGCCGGCAGGAGTATGTTGAGCCGGCGCAACAGCGCTGTCTTTTTGCTGTATATCAGTATCCTTAACCGGGACTGGTTTCTCATTTTTATTTTTATCATCAGCGCCAGGCTTTTTTTTCGCCGATGTCATTTTATAAACAGTATAGCCACCCCAGACCGCAAGGGCTAATCCGGCAACGATCAGGATAATAACAACAGGCTTTCGCCATTTTGTTTTTACTTTACCGGAGTAAAAGATTTTTTTATAATCGCCGGAAAATTCTCCGGAAGCAGGGCTGTCCGGTTTTTCCCGGGACGCATATTCTTTTGTTTTTTCTGGCATGCCAGGTCCTGTCGTCAATGCATATTCACCGGATTTTATTTTTACAAGATTGCCGATGCCCTCAAATAAAAAAGGGTTGCCTATATTTAAAAACTGCTGTGCCAGGGCCAGGTGTGATTCCAGGTCTGCAGCAGCCAGGGCTTTGATTTTACCGGTTTGGCTGGCAATAAATTGAACAAGATCCGGGCTTTGTTTGATAGCAGCATTACTTTCAAAAGAAACAGTTTCCATGCCTGCCTGTTTATCATGTTTGTGATTTTCTGATTCCGGATAGGCGGGTTCACTGATTAAAAAAGTACCGATACCCGGAAGATCGAGGCGATTATGTGTAATAAGGTATTGTACCAGCAGGGGAGCTAATTTCAAAGCCTTGACGAGTTAAGAACTGAAAGATAGATATTTTGAACGGGGGATACAATAGTAGAAGTAATTCCTGGATTAACTTTGCGTAAATTATGCTTACAGAAGAGGAAAACGGATTTATCGGATATTGGGAAAACAACCGGCTGCGAAAGAAAAGAGTCTGGCGGCAATTATCGTTTGGACTTCCGTTGGGTGTAGTGCTGGTGATAACAATTTTTGCCAACTTATTTTCCGGGTGGTACAAAAAGGCCGATATGGAAATGAAAAAGGAAGATCCATCGCTGGTTCTGGTTCTTTTGGCAGCAGCATTACTCATTGTGGCTTTTATCGTTGTTTTTTCTGCCCGTCACCGCTGGGATATGAACGAACAGCGATACCGGGAACTGCTGAGCCGGAGAGATGAATCATGAATTTATTTGGCTTTGCAGCGAAATCATATATTATATGGTCTTAAAACAGTTTTGATCCAAATAAACGAAATGAAAAAGATCTTCATTGCCTTAACTTTTTTAATGTCCATTTTTGCCGGCGACAGTTGTGTAAAAGATGCCGTCTGTTCAGATGTAACGGTACAAAGTGAACAAGCGGAGATCGTTAATTATGCGGCTGCCAATGGCATCAGCGCCACGGCTCACAGCAGCGGTTTGTATTACCAGGTCACCAACCCCGGTAGCGGGCCAAGTCCAACATCCGGTTCAAAAGTTTTTATAAAATATACCGGCAAATTACTCAATGGAACCATTTTCGAAACTCAGACAGCCGCTCCTGTTTCTTATGGTCTCAATGGGATGATACTGGGTTTCCAGTACGGGTTGCCTTTGATTCAGAAAGGCGGAACGATCAAACTTATTGTACCCTCTTCTTTGGGATACGGCTGCAATGGTTTTGGCGCCGTTCCCGGTAATTCGATACTCTATTTTGAAGTTGAACTGACCGATGTTCAATAAGCTGAAACTATCTGCTTGCTAAGCCCCGGCCGTAAAGCCGGGGCTTTTTAATCATAAGGCTATAATGTTACATTGGTATAATAGTAGGATTTTGAAATAGAGGCTGGCGAATCAGTATTTTTGATCTTAAACCATTTAAGTTGATCTACGAAGCCATTTCTGTATTTGATATTTTTAAAATAGGAGTAGGCCCGTCCAGTTCACATACATTAGGGCCCTGGCGGGCTGCTCAAAGTTTCGTCACTGCATTACAGCAAAAAAATATATTGTTTGATGTAACTGCAATAAAAGTTCTTCTTTATGGTTCGCTGGCAAAAACAGGGAAGGGCCACGGTACAGATATTGCCGTGCAATTTGGGATCTGCGGTGACGACCCGGTTACGTTTGCTGTGGATAATATCAATGCTAAGATCAATGACATCAGTGCTATGAAAAAAATTGTGATGCTTGGTCTTCACGAAGTCGATTTTAACCCTAATGACGATATTGATTTTTTAATTACCGAATCGCTGCCTTATCATCCCAATGCGCTGACCTTTTTAGTTATGCTGAAGAACGGTGACTCCATAGCAGAAACCTATTACTCCGTCGGCGGCGGATTTGTTATTAAGGAGGGTGAAGAAAGATCAGTAAAAGATACCATGCAATTGCCCTTTCCGATCAATACGGCGGATGATATCCTGCACTGGTGCATTAAAACCGGGTTGCATATCCATGAGATCGTGATGGAGAATGAACATACATGGCGGACGGAGAAAGAAACCAAAGATAGTATGCTGAATGTCTGGCGGGTGATGAAGGAATGTATTTACCGCGGTTGCCATACAGCAGGTATCTTACCGGGCGGATTGAATGTTATTCGCCGGGCTGCTGAATTAAATAAAAAATTGCTGGGAGATAAAATGTACTCCGATTATGATTCATGGCTGGCTGCTGCCCGTTCCGGCGGTCATAATTTCAAATATATCCTGGATTGGGTCAGTTGTTTTGCATTGGCAGTGAATGAAGAGAATGCTTCCTTTGGTAGAGTGGTAACGGCGCCGACCAACGGGGCAGCCGGTGTTATCCCTGCCGTGCTGCAATATTATATTACATTCTGTTCTGATAGTTATAATGAAGCAAATAAGGAGGAGAACATTATCCGGTTCTTATTAACGGCGGGGGAGATAGGAAGCATTTTTAAAAAAGGGGCGACCCTGTCTGCAGCGATGGGTGGTTGCCAGGCAGAGATCGGCGTTTCATCGGCCATGGCCGCCGCGGGATTAACGGAATGTATGGGCGGCACACAAAGACAGGCGATGATGGCTGCCGAGATCGCCATGGAACATCATTTAGGCATGACCTGTGACCCGATCGGCGGACTGGTGCAGGTGCCATGCATAGAACGCAATACGATGGGAGCTATTAAAGCTATTACTGCCTCCCAGTTAGCCCTGCAAAGCACACCTGATTATGCAAAAGTATCTCTTGATGCGGTGATTAAAACCATGTGGGATACCGCCAAAGACATGAACTTTAAATACAAGGAAACTGCCGATGGCGGGTTGGCGGTGAATGTGCCGCTCAGTTTACCTGAATGCTGATAAATTTCGTGAAACTTTACTTCTTTCTCCGACGAGTCTCCGCCGAAAGAAATCAGCAATAGCAGCGTGTTCATAAAGGGACTCGTCGCTTTATATATATGTCACCTGCATCTTACCAGTATAGTACGTACCCTCGTCGCTGTGCGGCCCCGCCTGGTTCTGACTATCAGCCTTATCTCCTGGGTTCTGGGACAATTCCTGAGCACAATGCCAACAGGAGTTCTTTCGGTAGATACCATACTATTGCCAAAATCCCATTCATAAGAATCTGCATGCTGGGAATTGTTTTCAAATATGATATCCGAGCCTTCGAGGATGGTCTCATCTGCAACCGTATTGTTTATCTTAAAATTTGCCACGGGGATGGGATCATCAGCGGCAGCATTATCAGCATTCCCGGTTTTATTACAACCCGAAATGACAACTGCCGATAAAATGGATATAAGCAGCGTTTTCATTTTAAATTAGTTTAGCACTAAGCTATAACGAATTTAACTGCTATCTCATAAAATTTTTTCACAGGCAGGTAACGACTCTTAACTCTGCATTAAAGCCATACGTGATACGGACTTTCTTTCCAAGACGAGTCTCCTCCAAATGAAACCAGCAATTGTCAGAGTATCCGGAAAGGGACTCGTCGCTTCATATAAGGTCTGACCAATAATACTTCCCAAGTTAACTATCATTTATCGACGAGTCCCTCCACTGACTTTCTGAATGTTCCCGGAAACTGCCGGAGGAGACCTCGTCGTAGAAGAAATGTCTAAACGAAAATTTCGGGATGGGGATATTGACGATTCAAAATCTCCCCTGGCAAAAGTCTTTTCGTCAAAATCTTTTTTAATGCCGGCTCTTAAGTTTTCTATATTGTTCACGGTCGCATTTTAATGGCACACAACAAATAAATTTATGCAGTAATACGTAGAAGTTAAAAAAACATATTCCCCAAAAACCAATAAGTTGGTATTATACAATTTGTATTGTTATTTGGACAATCCAATCACACAAACTTTTATTCAACCGCCACCCATTTAATACAAACCGGCCTGCCAGCAGCAATTCTTTTGCCTGTATCAGTAAGCAGGCCTGTAATAAGATCTTTTTTGAAAATCACGATCTCATCACTGTTCTGATTTTCACACAATAAAAATTTGCCGGTTGGATCAATACTGAAATTGCGTGGTGTTTTGCCCAGGGTGGATTGATGACCGATCAGCGTAAGTTTCCCGTTTCTTTTTTTGATACTGTACATGGCAATAGAATTGGCATCGCCACGATTGGAGGCATATAAAAATTTTCCATCCGGCGCCACATGGATATCTGCGCTGCCTGCAAAACTGGTATCACCCGCCGGCATGGTACTGATACGTTGCTTTGCTTCCAATTTTCCTTTCTTGTATTTAAATAGCACAACTGTGCCACTAAGTTCTTCCACCAGGTAAGCATATTTATTGTTGGGATGAAAAGTAAAAAGTCTTGGCCCGGCGCCTGGTACCGATTGTATAAATGGTTGTTCGGCGGTGGTTAACTTTCCCGTGATCGCATCAAAAGAATAGATCATCAGTTTATCAATCCCGAGGTCGGTCACAAACAACTGGCGGTTATCGCTGGAAATTATTGCACCGTGTGTATGCGGCCCCTTTTGCCGTTGAGGATGCTTGCCTGAACCAGTATGCTGAATAGTGGTAGCAGCACCGAGACTTCCATCTGTATTTATTGGAAGTACCGATAAACTTCCGCTGGTATAATTGGATGCAAACAACCATTTACCTGTTTTATCAACTTCCACATGACAGGGATGATCGCCACCGGAAAGTTGCCGGTTGATAAGCGTAAGTGTTGCGGTTTCTTTGTTAAATGCAAAAGCTGCTATATCCCCGCCTTTGCCATCCTGCGGCGCTGTCTCATGTACGGCATACACAAATCTTCCATCGGGAGAAACGACCACGAAAGAAGGATTGGGTGTTTTGACATGGCTGACTTCTTTAACTGAACCATCGTTACTGTTAAATTTATAAACATAGATCCCTTCACTTTTCGGAGAATCATAAGTGCCCACAAGCAGGTAATGTTCCTGCGCTTCTGCCTGTAGCAACAGAAAGATCAGTAAGAATGAAATAAAATGTCTTTTCATGAAGCCGGTATGAAGGGGTGAATATCCTTTCTTCTAATGATTTTAACAAATTGATGTCAGGACGTAGCAGGTTTGGCACAGTCTTATCATTGCTTTAATTGTGAACAACTATTTGAAATATTTTAAATCATTTAATCATGAAAAAAATTTTTACTCTGTCCGTAGTCGCTTTTATAGCAACCATCTTCCTGGCAAGCTGTGTAAAGGATAGTGGTTATTACGGGATCAATGAAGGCTACTGGCTCTCCAAAGAAAGAGGACAAGTAGTGTACAGCGACAGCTATTGTAATTACTTTGTGGTGGAAACAGATAATGGGTACAGCATCCTCCGCAGCAATGGCGGTTACAAACCATTTGAAAGCAGCATTGTCTATGGTGATCTGAGTTACAGCGGCACCAGGGAATTTTACAACCGTTCAACCGGGGTTGTTTTTTACGGCACGGTTACTGATTACTGGCTGACCTATTCAGAAGCGCAGGATGCATTGGATTATTACTGCCCGATAGGAAAGGGAATGACAAGAACATTCAGCAAAGCAGACAGTGGAAAAGGAACAAAGACATTTATTCCTAAGTAAGCTTTATTGATCACAAACTTTTTGCATAGTCAGCCAACCTGGTTACCGGTTTTCAGAGTTCATTCCAGGTTGGCTGGCTATTTTATTTTTCATCATAAAGATTTTGTAATGCCTGAATTATTCGCTGCTTTGTTTCTTCCTCACTCAATTGTTGGGGAACAAATGCTGATCCGATCACTTTTTCGTACAACTCAATATATCTTTTTGAAATAGTGTCCACCCATTCATCACTCATGGCCGGTACGGTCTGGCCCTCTTTGCCCATAAAATTGTTGGCGATCAGCCATTCTCTTACAAACTCCTTGCTCAATTGCATTTGCCGTTCGCCTTTAGCTTGTCGCTCCTCAAAACCATCTGCATAGAAATACCTGGATGAGTCAGGCGTATGAATTTCATCCATCAGGTAAATGGTGTGGCCGATCTTTCCGAATTCATATTTTGTGTCAACAAGTATCAGGCCTCTTTGAGCAGCAATTTCTTTCCCCCTTGCAAATAATTTCAAAGCATGATCACTTAAAATTTTCCATTCTTCATTGGTAGCTAATCCTGTCCTGGTTATTTCTTCAGATGAAATGTCTTCATCATGACCTTCGGCCGCTTTTGTTGAAGGAGTAATGATGGGGGCCGGGAAAAAGTCATTTTCTTTCATTCCCTCCCGCATTTCTATGCCGCATAAACTCCGTTTGCCGGAGGAATAAGTTCTCCAGGCATGGCCCGTCAGGTTTCCTCTTACCACCATTTCGATTTTATAAGGGACACATTTTTTACCAATCGAAACATGGGGGGCGGGCGAATCGAGGAGCCAGTTGGGGCAAATATCCCGGGTAGCTTCCAGCATATAAGCAGCAATCTGGTTCAGCACCTGTCCTTTGTATGGAATGGGGCGGGGCAGGACAACATCGAAAGCCGAAATCCGGTCAGAGGCGATCATCACGAGCCAGCGGTCCCCGATGGAATATACATCCCGGACCTTGCCCCTGTAAAATGCCGTTTGATTCGGGAAAGAAAAATCAACCATATTCCGAAAGTAAGAAGGGGGAAAAAGCCAGCCAACGCAGACCACCCCAAGATTTCAACAATTTGTTCTTTTGCCTTAAAAATTAAATTTTTAGATAAAGTTTACAATGCTTATTTTTCCGTCAAATTCCAAAACTAAAATCTCCCTATTATGAGAAAAAGCTACCGCTTTTTGACTGCCTGGCTGATAGCCGGACTCTTTTCTCTTTCTGCTAATGCACAATCAGTTACCATTTCCGGTAAAGTAAGCAATGGCACATCTAAAGAAAGCGTTCCTGCCGTTTCAATTATTGTGAAAGGCACAAGTTTGGGCACATATACCAATTCAGATGGCGAATTCAGCATCAGGGTGGCTAAGCTACCCGTAGTTCTTCAATTCAGTTCTATAGGATTTGATGATCAGGAACTGACTGTTTCTGATGCCTCAAAGCCCATGAGCGTTGATCTTAAAGTCAACAGTGAACTGGGCCAGGAAGTAGTTGTTGCCGCCACACGTACTCCGACACGGATACTTGAATCCCCGGTTACTATCGAGAGAATGAACAATGCTGTGATAAGAAATATTGCAGCTCCATCAGTTTATGAGTCGATGGCCAACCTTAAAGGTGTGGATGTGCATACTGCCAGCTTAACTTTTCGTACCGTAACAACCCGTGGTTTTGTAAGCAGTGGTAATACCCGGCTAAATCAATTGGTTGATGGAATGGATAACCAGGCACCCGGTCTCAACTTTTCTGTAAGCTCAATAGTAGGATTAACGGACCTGGATGTTGACAATATTGAAATTTTATCCGGCGCTTCCTCTGTTCTGTATGGTTCAGGAGGAATGAACGGAACTGTTCTGATATCAAGTAAAAATCCTTTTAAATACCAGGGGTTGAGTTATAACATCAAGCAGGGTATCATGCATGTGGATGGAAAGCAGCGCAATGCAGCTCCTTATTATAACTGGACTTTTCGCTATGCAAAAGCTTTTAAAAATAAAATTGCCTTCAAACTTAGTGCTGAACTTATAAAAGGCAGCGACTGGCAGGCCGATGATTATCGTAATAAAGGACAGATAGGGATACTAAGCGCAGTGAAAGGTGGCAACCGTCAAAATGATCCCAATTTCAATGGTATCAATGTTTATGGTGATGAGACTGATATCAACATGGATGCCTTTTCTTATTTTGTACAGGACCAGACAAGAAGAGGTATTTTGGGTGCTACAGGTGGCTTATTAGATGTAGTCAGCTTGCTAAATATATATTATGGGGCAATTGGGAACCCTGTTTATCCTACCAATGCTCAAAGAGATGGATTTTTCACTTTTGCTCCATTTGGGGCATTGGTTTTGGGCACATTAAATAATGCGGGTATTAAGCCGCTCATTGATAACATGTACCCATTCTATAATGGTCTTAAAAATGCTTATTACAGGAATACAAATGTTTCAAGAACCGGGTATAATGAAAAGGACCTGGTGGATTATAATACCCTTAACGTAAAAATGAATGCAGGGCTTCATTGGAAGATCACTGATAAAATTGAAGCTTCCTGGAATACTTATTTTGGTACCGGAACCACTGTTTATACCGGTGCTAACAGGTATTCCCTGAGAAACTTCAAGATGGCACAGCATAAACTGGAAGTGAAAGCGAAGAACTGGATGGTTCGTGGTTACACTACACAGGAAAATGCAGGCGATTCATATATTGGTGATGCGGTAGGAAGTTTTTTAAATGAAGCCTACTCTCCAAGCGGTACAGTATGGCTGCCTACTTATATTGGTACTTTTTCTGAAACCAGGCGGGCGACCCAGGCACTAAGTGATATCAGCATTCATAATAATTTGCGTACCCAATTAGATGCAAACCGGCTCATTCCCGGTACTAATGCATTTAATACGGCTGCTAATAGGATTAAAAATACCCCTGTAAACAGACCCGGAGGCGCTAAATTTCTTGACAAATCAGACTTGTACTCCGCAGAAGGACAACTTAACTTATCAGATGCATTGCGTTTTACAGATAAGGTTGAAGTTATTGTCGGGGCGCAATGGAAACAATGGGTGCTGAATTCACAGGGAACTATTTTTGCTGATACAACAGGACCTGTCAGGGTTACTGAAACCGGCGCTTATGCCCAGTTAAAGAAAAGATTTTTAAATGATGTATTGACATTGTCCATCTCAGGCCGTTATGATAAGCAAACAAATTTTGAAGGTAATTTTACCCCAAGATTTGCAGCAGTTATCCGGGTAGCAAAAGATAACAACATTCGTTTATCTTACCAGTCATCATACCGGTTCCCTTCTAACCAAAACCAATATATAAGCTTAAGGCTTGGTGGTGGTACCAGCTACCTGATCGGTAGTTTACCGGAATTTCAAACGTATTACAAACTGAACACAACAAAACCCGGCTACACAGCTGCCAGTGTTTTGAGCTACAGATCTGGAACATTGGCTGACTCAGGAAGGCTGGTTCAGGCAGTTTTCAAAAATTTAAAACCGGAGTCTGTTAATTCATTCGAAATAGGTTATAAAGGGATCATTGCCAAAAAACTGTTGATAGACGCTTATTACTATTTCAGCCAGTATAAAGATTTCATCGTAAGTGTTGCAGTTGTCCAGGGCCAGAATTTCGGGCATAAATATGAAGTTTATTCCGGATTCAGCAGCAACAGTCTTTCTTATAATCAAAATTCAACTTCGACCGTAAAATCAAGCGGATGGGGTATTGGCATTGAATACAAGCTGATCAAGAACTATATGTTATATGGAAACGTTTTCTCAGATGTATTGAATAATCTGGCTCCCGGTGATGTTACTTACTTTAATGCACCGAAATACCGCTACAATATTGGTTTGAGAAATGAGAATGTTTGTCACAATATCGGTTTCAATGTGGTGGTGAAATACCAGGATAATAACTATTACGAAGGAACCTTTGTAAGCGGTACCCTGCCTTACTTTACCTGGGTGGATGCACAGGTAACTTACCGTCCTCCGGGTACCAAGAGCACTTTCCGTGTAGGTGGCACCAACCTCGGTAATAACTATTACCGTACCGGTTATGGCAGCCCTGCAGTGGGTGGCTTGTATTATGTCAGCTACGGATTCAATCTCTGATAGAAATTGGGTTATACTAAGTATAAGAAACCCCCGCAAAAGCGGGGGTTTTGTTTTAATCATAAAAGGTAAATATTTGTAAGTTGAGTTGTCCTTAATTTGTTCCTGTTTCCCCCACTACGCAAGGCCATCAAACAAGACACAACAAAGGCCGTCCAGAGATTTGGGAAGATCAACAAGGGCATAAAAATGAAGAAACTTTCAAACGATACAACATATTTTTTAGGTATATTTTCCCGTATTTAATTTTAATTATTGTTATCATATTTACTGTTGTAATAATTAAGGCTAAAATCTATTTAGGTCTAATTATTTTGGCATTTTTTTTCATTCTTCAATTAATAATATCATAATAATATCAAGGTTCTTTTATATCAATCGACATTTGAGTGAAGTTTATATGGATATGGGAAACAAGCAGTTTGGAATCAATGATTTTAAATCAAAATATAATTTACCATTTAGTGAACTTGAAAAGGTTAAAGCACATAATAATCAAAGAGTTGTTGAACTAGTTTTCAAAAGTAAAAACATCTATTTCATACCGACTGCAACGTTTGATTTGTTCTCTAGCAGCAGGGATATATTAAAGACTTTAAAGGGTATATTAAATATGCCCAAATAGAAAGGATCACCAGTTTCCCAATAATCCCTTCAAATCATTTAAATCTTGGTTCTAAAGGTGTATCGCTTCCCCATACGCCACTTCGATCGCATCCTTAATACTTTCACTGATGGTGGGGTGGGGGTGGATAGCATTCAGCACTTCCTGATAAGTGGTTTCTAATTTGCGGGCCGTTACCGTTTCGGCGATAAGTTCGGTTACATTATAACCGATCATGTGGGTTCCTAACCACTCGCCGTATTTGGCATCGAATATCACTTTGATAAATCCCTCGGGATGACCGGCAGCAGAAGCCTTGCCACTTGCGCTCAGCGGGAACTTACCCACTTTCACTTCATAGCCGGCATCTTTAGCTTGTTTCTCGGTGTAGCCAACCGAAGCAATTTCCGGAACACAATATGTACAGCCTGGAATATTGTTGTAATCGATCGGTTCGGGTTGATGATGATATTTATTTTCATTGTAAGCGATAGATTCAGCACAAACTATTCCTTCCTTGCTGGCCACATGGGCCAACGCCTGGCCGGGTGAACAATCACCGATGGCATAAATCCCCGGCACATTGGTTTGCCCGTATTTATCCACCATGATGCGGCCCTTATCTGTTTTGATGGCCAATTCTTCCAGGCCGATTCCTTCAATATTGGCAGACACACCTACCGCACTTAATAATACATCGGCTTCCAGTGTTATTTCACCGTTGGCCGTTTTCACTTTTGCTTTCACGCCATCACCTGATGTATCCACCGAGACCACTTCACTGCTGGTCATGATGCCGATACCCTGTTTTTTATATTGCTTTTCCAGTTCTTTGGAGATGTCTTCATCTTCCACCGGAACCACCCGGGGTAAAAATTCAACAATGGTAACTTTTGTTCCCATGCTGTTGTAGAAATAGGCAAACTCAACGCCAATCGCTCCACTGCCTACCACTATCATTGATTTTGGCATTTGTGGTAATACCATCGCTTCACGGTAACCAATGATCTTCCTGCCATCTATTTTCATGGTTGGCAATTCACGGCTGCGGCCACCTGTGGCAATTATGATATGTTTTGCTTCCACAGTTTGTTTCTTACCATCTTTATCCGTCACTTCCAGTTTTCCCTTAGCAACTAATTTCCCAAAACCCATGATCACATCGATCTTGTTTTTCCGCATCAGGAACTGAACGCCTTTGCTCATTTTATCGGCCACGCCGCGGCTGCGTTTGATGATGGCTTCAAAATTGGGTGTGCCGGAGGCCTCTATTCCAAAATCCTTTGCATGTTTGATGTACTCATTCACCTGGGCGCTCTTGAGCAGCGCTTTGGTGGGGATGCAACCCCAGTTGAGGCAGATGCCGCCGAGGTTTTCTTTTTCAATGATCGCTGTCTTAAAACCTAATTGCGCTGCACGGATAGCCGCTACATAACCACCGGGGCCGCTACCAAGAACCACTACATCGTATGCCATACTATTAATATTTAGGATTTTAGATTTGAGATTTATGATTTGAGGTGCGAAGCTACTGAAAGCGGCTAATCGGGCAAAATGCCCCTAATTTTATCCCGCTGGAAACCAGTATATAAAGCCTATCCACAAG
This sequence comes from uncultured Chitinophaga sp., assembly GCA_964525285.1. Classification (GTDB taxonomy): domain Bacteria; phylum Bacteroidota; class Bacteroidia; order Chitinophagales; family Chitinophagaceae; genus JJ008. The sequence continues at coordinate 2,506 of CAZGGQ010000034.1, read as the reverse complement.
TGTGAGTAAACAACCATAAAACCTTTCAAATTTCTTATTTCTCATTCCCTGCCCGACTATTTTAAATTTATAATATTGTGGTCAGGCGGGCTTATTTTTCATTTTTTTCCCCTTACCTTTGCCGTCCAAAATTTACATCAATCATGGCCAGAGTTTGTCAGGTTACAGGTAAGGTTCCGGTTCGGGGAAACAAGGTTTCTCACTCGAATATCAAAACGAAGCGCCGTTTTCTGCCCAATTTGCAGAAGAAGCGTTTTTACCTGGCTGAAGAAGATAAGTGGATCATCCTGAAATTAACAACCAATGCGATCCGCTCTATTAACAAGAAAGGCCTTTATAATGTGGTAAAAGAGCTAAGGGCCCAGGGTCAACATATTTAATACTTATAATCATGGCAAAGAAAGGAAACCGGGTACAGGTAATTATGGAATGCACCGAGCACAAAACAAGTGGTAAGCCCGGTACCAGCCGTTATATAACGGTTAAAAACAAAAAGAACAATCCTGAAAGAATGGAGTTGAAAAAATTCAACCCCATTTTAAAGAAAATGACTGTTCATAAAGAAATCAAATAAATGTGAAAATGAGATAATGTGGAGATGTGAAAATGAAATACAAACTCCACACTTAGTAAACCATTTCCACATTTTTCATATTTTCAAATTGTAACAATGGCAAAAGCAGCAAAAACGGCGATCAAGACCAAGGATGCAAGGGCAGCCGCCGAAGCAAAGAACTGGACAAAAGTGATCAAGGCTGTACGCAGCCCCAAGACCGGCGCTTACACTTTTAAAGAGCAGATCGTTCACAAAGACAAGATCAAAGATTTTCTGGCCCAGAAGTAAGGAAGGGCTGACAGGATATTTTAAAGCTGTTCGTTACTGACGAATGGCTTTTTTTTTGATGAAACTGTCAAACTGGTCATAAAAGTCAAATGAGTCATATCTTAATCCGGACTTACTTTTGATTTTCGAAGTAACATATATGACTTATTTGACCACTTTGACTGATATGACCATTCTGACTTAATGACTTTACGACTATGGGATTCTTCAATAAACTATTCGGCAAAAAAGAAAAGGAAAGCCTTGACGAAGGTTTGAAAAAAACCAAGCAGGGTTTCTTTGCCAAAATAACCAAAGCAATCGCCGGTAAGAGTACCGTTGATGAAGAAGTATTGGATAACCTGGAAGAAGCGTTGGTGGGCGCTGATGTAGGGATTGAAACTACTGTAAAGATCATTGAGCGGATTGAAAAAAGAGCAGCGAAAGACAAATACCTGAACTCAGCAGAGCTCAATAAAATACTACAGGAAGAAATTGAGGCATTACTGACCGATGTATCCGAGTCAAACAGTTATGCGTTTGATTCAGCATTGCCGGCAAAACCTTATATCATTTTAGTGGTGGGTGTGAACGGAGTAGGCAAAACAACAACGATCGGGAAACTGGCGTATAACTTTAATCAGGCAGGAAAGAATGTATTGCTGGGTGCCGCGGATACATTCAGGGCAGCAGCAGTAGATCAGTTGACGATCTGGAGTGAAAGGGCCGGAGTGCCGATCGTTAAACAGGATATGGGCAGCGACCCGGCTGCCGTGGCTTTTGATACGGTGCAGAGCGCTTTGGCAAAAGGAAGCGACGTGGTATTGATCGATACAGCCGGAAGATTGCATAACAAAGCCCACCTCATGGAGGAACTGGGCAAGATCAAAAGAGTGATTCAAAAAATAATTCCTGATGCTCCACATGAGGTATTATTGGTACTGGATGGCTCAACAGGACAAAATGCATTAGAGCAGGCAAGACATTTTACAGCCACAACAGATGTTACCGCAATTGCCATTACAAAATTAGATGGAACTGCAAAAGGCGGTGTGGTTCTTGCGATTGCAGATCAATTTAAAATACCTGTAAAGTTTATTGGTGTGGGCGAGAAGATGGAAGATTTATTGGTTTTTGACAAGCATGAGTTTGTGGATAGTCTTTTTAGAATAACCTGATCAATGAATGTGATTTCTCCAAAAAACTATTTCATTGATTTGATATTTGCCCAGGTTCCTCCGCAGCAAATGCACACTGCCATATCTTCATATAAATCATAAGAGGCGCAAACAATCATATTAGTATGCTGAAATGCTGCCGGAATATTTTTGGATGGATAAATCGTTCCTTTTACCAGGATGCCCCAGCCCTGGCAGCCTGGCGAAACTTTAGTGATAGTTACTGATGTACAATCACCCTTACATTTTCTGCAAGCAGTAGCATTTATTACTAAGCAGGCAAGAATAATAAATAGAATTTTCATAAATGTCAATTTTATAAAAACATGACAAAGTTAAATGAACAATCGTTGCTTTATATAAAGGGGCCTAAAATTTTTATTGCCCTACCTTTGCAGCCGCATGAAAACCAAAACATTAAAAAGAGATAAGGTTAACATCATCACCCTCGGGTGCAGCAAGAATATGGTGGACAGCGAAGTGCTGAGCGGCCAGTTGCTGGCCA
>CAZGGQ010000033.1:0-54618 GCA_964525285.1 uncultured Chitinophaga sp. | reverse complement strand
AAAGTGGTAACACTAAAGCCGAGTAGTACTAATTGCCCGTACGCTTTAATTTTTTTACTTATTTTCTAAAAATAAGATGTTCGATATTCCCTAACATTTCCAATATGTCACTTTATTATAGATATTAGTACTAAGTACTTAGTATGCAGACCAGTGGTCTAAATACTATATACTAAATACTAACCGTCTAAACGTCTTATGGTGGTTTTACCGGGGGTGTTCACCTCTTCCCATACCGAACAGAGAAGTTAAGTCCCCCATGGCCGATGGTACTGCACAACAATGCGGGAGAGTAGGTAGCTGCCATATTTATTGAGCCCTTCAGATTATTCTGAGGGGCTTTTTTTTTGAGTCTTGATTTTTGAGTCTTGATATATTGAGTCTTTTCCTCGGAACTTAAGAAAGACTCAATAAGTCAACAAGCAATTTTCAATTTTCAAGTTTTCCCTCGATTGTTTTTATTTTTCTCAGCTGTCGAAATGCTTTTTCCAATAATGGCAATTAACTCTTCGGTTTCTTTATTAATTGTTTCAAGTTTTGACCGTGGGGGAGATGTATGCTTTTTTGATAATAATTTTTAAGGATGTTTTGCACTCCTTCAATTCTTTCAATACAACTTTTAGCTTATGTATAAAATCCTCCGGTGATTCCGCGGCCTGCGCTTCGCTGTAATTAAATGCAGGAGAATGACAACTTCTGATTAGTTGCCCTGACATATAATTTCCGCTTCGCGTTTTTGGTAATGACCCTGTTACATCAATCATTCTGCAGGTATAATCAACCAACCTGTCTTCCAGATCATAAATTCTTGCCATAATTTTTTAAATAAAATTATCCTGATTCACAACTGTTTGAACGTTTTTTTCAACGTGAAAAATGATTTTTTTATGAAATTTTTCGATATTTCTATATTCTTACAGCCGCGAACATTTGAGTCTTGTTTGTTGACATATTGAGTCTTTTTTTCCAGCATGTAAAAGACTCAATATGTCAACAAAGAATATTCAATACTCAAGTACACGACAGAAAAAGACGATTTTTTTTGTTATAAACAACAGGCATTTTATTTATGGATCCTTTACCTTACCGAATATATTTTTTTATGGAAGAAGAAATCAATAAAGAACAAGAGGAAAATTTCAATGATGACCCTGAACAGAATCTTCATATAGAGAATGAAATCCTAAAATTAAAAATGCAGGCGGAAAAAGGCGCCTTATTCAGGGGCAATATGGAAGACCTGCCTCCTGAAATGGAAGCTGAATTCCTGAAAAATGTTCAGCAATTCGAAGAATCTTTTGATAAAGCCAACCAAATAACTATTTATGAAAGCATTGGCCAACCGGAATATAAAATGGTTGAGGAACTGATGCCAGAAGAAGTTAAGGGTGAAATTACAAGGATTATAGAAATGATGCACGCGAAGAATATCATCTTTGAAGTACTGGGCCAGTACGAGCTTTCAGTAATTTATAAATTTATTACCGAAGAATTATTCCGGGAAAAGATCAGGGAGGTAAATTTTCCGGGGTATATACACAGTTTTGTATACGAAGATTTCCATCCCAATCATAATATTGATATTGCAGGAACAGCGCAGGATTTTCTTAACCACTGGTTTGAAAAAGGATTTGATGAAAACAACGCCGAATTAGCCGGCCAGCTAATAACTGCAGAAGGGAAAATATTTTCAAAGCAGGAAGGGATAGAAAAACTCCGTAACTGCCTGAACAGTTACCAACGTTTTATTAATATTAAATTTAAAGGAAGCGATATTGCTTTTGAGTGGGATGAAAAAGAAGGAAAAGGTCTTGGTCATGCCGAAGGTATGTTCAGCTATGATGCGGAGATTGAAAATGGTGAAACCATCCACATTGCAGGGCCTTTCAAATTATATATGATCAATGAAACCGGCCTGTGGCAGATCTTTTATTTTGTCTTTCCGGGTTTTGCCTGGTAGCATTTGATTTAAAAACAACGTTTTTTTGGTTTACTCATTGCATGTTATCTTCATGGCATGTCAAAAAAGGAGCGCATATTATTGTTTCTGCTTGCCGGTCTCAATTTTACGCATATTCTTGATTTTATGATCATGATGCCATTGAGTAATTACCTGATCCCTTATTTTAAGATCTCTGCATTTCAATTCAGCATCCTGGTGGCCAGTTATTCTATCAGCGCTTTTATCTCCGGGTTAATTATAGCAATGGTGATCGACAGGTTTGACAGAAAAAGATCCTTGCTTTTTGCTTATGCAGGGTTTTTGATCGGGACGATCGCCTGTGGTTTTGCGAATACGTACGGATTATTGCTGGCTGCAAGGATAATGGCCGGGTTGTTTGGGGGTATTATAGGCGCCCAGGTTCTCTCAATTGTTGCAGACCTTTTTGTGTATGAACGCAGGGGGACGGCAATGGGCGCAGTAATGAGTGCTTTTGCTGCTGCTTCTATTTTGGGTGTTCCGCTATCACTTTATCTCACTAATCTCTTTAAATTCAACTGGCATGTGCCCTTTATATTGATCGGTACCGTGGGAATTTTATTGGTTCCCCTGATATTCCGGTTTGTACCTCCAATGACTGGTCATATAAAAAAATCAAGGCAGGATTCAGCTTTTACAGCATTAGTATCTGTTTTCAGTGTGCCAAAACAAAGATCGGTCCTGCTATTTTCCGGCCTGCTTATGATGGGCCATTTTCTTATTATACCATTTATTAATCCTTATATGGAATTCAATAAGGGTTTTTCCAAGGAACTTATACCCATGATCTATCTTTTTGGCGGCATTGCTTCCCTAGCCGGCGCCATTTTTTTGGGACGCTATTCAGACAGAGTGGGCAAATTGCCGGTTTTCCTTTGGGCTGTATTCCTTTCACTTTTCATGGTATTGATCATTACAAGATTGCCCGATGTTCACTTTTCTATTGTCCTTTGTTTTTTTGCACTATGGTTTGTGATGGCTACCACCCGTGCCATTACTGCCCAGGCTATGATCAGCGAAGTAGTGAAGCCGGAGCAACGGGGAAGTTTTATGAGTGTGAATGGAAGTATACAACAGCTTGGAAGCGGCCTGGCTGCCCTCGCTGCGGGGGCTATCGTTATTACAGAAAAAACAGGGAAGATATCTAATTATAATTGGGTGGGATATTTAAGTATATTTGTTTTAACGAGTAGTATGATCCTGGGCCGTATTGTTTTCAAGAAAATTGACAGAACTCGGAGTGAATCCGTTATTGATAGCGAACTTATGCAGGAAACCGTTTGATCATTTATTTAAAAGCCTGTATACCGGATATCTCATGTTCACTGGTTCAAAATAAGGGGAATTCTGAAATACAAAGTTCAATTGGGCGTTGGCGTTTTTTGCGAAAACGGTATCGGTTAATCTCCTTTGCTCAAGTCTGTTTTTCAAATCAGGATTTGTTCTTAAATAGGTTGCAGCAATATCCTCAAAAGAATAACCGGAGAAACCTTCTTTTTGTCCCAATATGCCATCAAAAAAATTCCAGGCGAAATAAGAATCGTCTGCCTGGGGTTCGAGTGTTTCTACTAAAAAACGATTGGCTGTTTGATTCAACAGGATATAATAATCACCTTTGCGGAATTTTATTTTTTGCAGGCTGTACCTGACCTTCACATCGTTGTTGGGATGATGCATTTCATATTGCCGGGCTGCTGTCTTATAATCATCTATATAATATACTTCTACTTCCAGGGTAGTATCTTTTTTCAGCTGCTGCATTTCCACTTTATTCAACTTCAGCAGATCAATTACTTTCCACCAGCCTTGCGGGATCAAGTAGGCTTTGGGTTTTTGTATAATGGTTTTTGGCTTATAAAAATTATAGAAAGGGATGTCTTTTTCGTAAGGTCTGCTCCTGTCATAATAAAGTCTTGGCAACCCCGAAACATCACTAGGCTTGCGGCCGGAAGCATAACCTTTATAAATTCTTTTAGATGATTGAGAACGGTCCAGTGACCAACTGACGGGAAATTCCATTTGTTTTTTTATAACCGCTTTGGTCTTATCCCGTAACTGCTTAATGATGCTGCTATTCTTACCGGTAAATTCAATAAAGCTTTTCATCAATTCATGGGTTGCTTTTACCCGTTGGTCATAGGGTTTCAGCATATGGGTTTCAGCCACAAATGAAAATGTATGCCAGAGTGCGGCATAACCGCTGCCGTATCTGGGTCCTTCAAAAAACTCGGGCCAGCCATTATCCGGTGAATCGCCAAATGCGTTTACATAAGGGATAAGGTCATAGCCCTTTTCCTTCATGCTGGCATACAAACCCGGTTCAAATTTTTTATTCATAAAATCACCCAGGGGGCCACCGAGTTTATTGTGCTGTGTACATATCAATGTCATCACATGCTGGTAATCGGCACCATCGCTTACATGGTTATCCACGAATACATCTGGATCAACCCGATGAAAAATTTCTGTGAATGACCTGGCCTCTTTCGAATCGCATTTTATAAAATCCCTGTTGAGATCAAGATTTTGAGAGTTTCCGCGAAATCCTTTTTCTGTGGGCCCGTTCTGATCAATCCGGTAATTAGCACTGCGGTTCAGGCAGCCGCCAATATTGTAAACAGGGATGATGGCTAAAACAATATGATCAGGGATCTTCAATTTATTTATTACAATATCTCTTACGAGCAACATACTGGCATCTATACCATCCGGCTCACCCGGATGGATGCCATTGTTGATAAGAATGATACGTTTATTGTTTTTATGAATATTGGCAAAATTGTGATCTCCATTATTTGATACGACAACGAGATGAAGCGGGTATCCCGCATCTGTCATCCCCATGGTAAGCATTTTAACTTTGCCTGATTTTTCATCTAACTTTTGCCACCAATCAATGATCTCGGGGTAGGTTGGTGATTCTTTTCCACCTGATTGCTCAAACCTGGTAGTTATGGTTTGAGCAAAAATCAGGTTGCTGAACAAAAGGAAACATCCCGTCAGAGTTTTTCTCATAGCATAAATTTTTAATCAATAAAATACTACTTCACTAAAGCTACGGAGTACAATGTAAAAAAGGCATCCCAATAATGAGATGCCTTTCAAATAATTTATCCGGAAACTTATTTTGCTGCGTTTGCTTTCCTGGTCAGTTTGCTTTTCAGATTGGAGGCTTTATTTTTATGAATAACTCCACGTTTAGCCAGTTTATCGATCATGCTTGCCACTTCAGGAAGTTTGGCCCCCATTTCTTTTCCTTTTAATATTTTCAGGTCGCGGATGGCATTACGGGTTGTCTTACCATAGTATTTGTTTCTTTCAGTACGTTTTGCTGCCTGGCGGGCATCTTTTTTTGTTGCGCTGTGATTAGCCATTTACACTTGTTTTTAAGGAGGGCAAAGGTAAGCCTGGGGGTCTTAACCACCAAATTTACAACGATTTAATTCTGCTTTTGTCCAGGGTTCCAGTTCATTGAAATTCGCCTCCTGCAAGCTCTTTATTCAGCCTGTTGACCTTTGCAAAACCTTCACAATGAACCCGAACTTTCGGCTTTTTAAGCGATATTTACCACCTCACCCCCAGCCCCTCTTCATAAATGGAGAGGGGAGCTTTGATAAACAAAGTTTCGATGAAAGATTTCTCCTATATCACAAATTCTTCCCCCGCTTTTATTGAAAATCTATACCGTGATTTTGTGAAGGATCCGGACAGTGTTGATCCTGAAATGAAAAAATTTTTTGAAGGATTTGATTTTGCGATTAATAACGCGTTGATAAGTGGAAATGGTATAAGCGTTTCGACTCCTGCCTTTGCTGAAGCTCCTGCAGACAAGCCGCTTCCCACTTCGACTCCGCTGAATGCTGACAATTCGCCTTCGCTCAGTGCAGGTGTGGATTGGATGAAGGAAATCAGGGCATACCGCCTGATATTGGGCTATCGCAATAAAGGGCATTTGGTGGCTAAAACAAATCCTATACGCGAAAGAAAAGATCGTGGTGCAAATATTGGTCTTGCGTTTTATGGATTTACAAAAGCAGACCTTGACAAGGTTTTTTATGCAGGTAACCTGGTTGGCCTTGGAACCACTTCACTGAAAAATATCCTGGATCATTTAGAAAAATGTTATGCTTATCATACCGGTATCGAATTTAAATACATCAGTGAGCAGAAAAAAATTGACTGGCTGACGAATGCCATTGAAAAAACAATGCCGGATCCCTTGCCGCTTGAAAAGAAAAAAAGAATATTAGAGAAGCTGAACCAGGGAGTGATGTTTGAAAAATTCCTCCACACTAAATATGTAGGACAAAAAAGATTTTCATTAGAAGGCGGCGAAACAACTATTGCGGCATTGGATGCAATCATTAATACTGCGGCAGACAATGAAGTGCAGGAAGTGGTACTTGGAATGGCTCACCGGGGAAGACTGAATGTACTTGCCAATATTATGGGTAAAACCTATGAACAGATATTCAGTGAATTTGAGGGGACGGCCAAACTTGACCAGACAATGGGCAGCGGGGATGTGAAATATCATTTAGGTTTTGGAAGTGAGGTACAAACCATGAATGATAAAACCATTCACCTGAAATTAATGCCAAATCCATCCCACCTGGAAGCAGTTGATCCCGTTGTGGTTGGATTCTCAAGGGCCAAGGCAGATGTGATGTATCATAGTGAATTTGATAAAATACTTCCGATACTTATTCATGGAGATGCCTCAGTAGCCGGTCAGGGTATTGTGTATGAAGTGTTGCAGATGAGCTACCTGAAAGGTTATTATACAGGAGGGACCATTCACTTTGTAATAAATAACCAAATTGGTTTTACAACAGATTTTGATGATGCAAGGAGTTCAGACTATTGTACATCATTAGCGGCTGCCATACAGGCGCCGGTTTTTCATGTCAATGGTGATGACCCGGAAGCTGTGGTGAAATGCGTGGAAATTGCTACCCGTTTCCGGCAGGAGTTTAATTCTGATGTGTTCATAGATATGGTTTGCTACCGCCGTCATGGACACAATGAAGGGGATGACCCTAAATTCACCCAGCCACACTTATATGCTTTGATTGAAAAACATCCCAATCCAAGAGAAGTTTATATTAAATACTTACTGGAAAACGGGGAACCGGATGCACAGGAACTGGCAAAAGCCATGGAGAAAAAATTCTGGGCTGATCTGCAGGAACGATTGGATGAAATAAAACAGCATCCGCTTCCTTATCATTATCAGCCCCCTGAAATAGAATGGAAAAAATTAAGAAGAGCTGCGGCGGAAGATTTTGATATTTCTCCAATAACGGCTATCAAAGAGACTGACTTTAAAACTGTTTTTGATTCCCTGATGAAATGGCCGGCTGATTTTAAACCGTTGAGGAAAGTGGAAAAAATTCTGCAGGATAAGATCAAATTGTTTGCGACGGAACAAAAGCTGGATTGGGCAACCGGTGAATTACTGGCCTATGGCAGTTTATTATTGGAAGGAAAGGATGTGAGAATGAGCGGGCAGGATGTGCGAAGGGGAACTTTTTCTCATCGCCATGCAGTCCTGAGAGATGAAAACAATGATAAACCCTATAACCGGTTGTCTAAAATTCCCGGGGCAAAAGGGAAATTCAGAATCTATAACTCTTTACTCAGTGAATTCGGTGTGCTTGGTTTTGAATATGGATATGCGTTGGCAAATCCGAATGCACTGGTATTATGGGAAGCACAGTTCGGTGATTTTGGCAACGGCGCCCAAACAATAATCGACCAGTTTATAGCCGCAGGCGAACAGAAGTGGAACCGGATGAATGGGGTTACTTTGTTATTGCCACACGGGTATGAAGGGCAAGGGCCGGAGCATAGTAGTGCAAGACTGGAACGATTTTTACAATTGTGTGCTGAGCTAAACATGGTGATAGCCAATATAACTACTGCTTCAAACTTTTTTCATGCATTGAGAAGGCAGCTGGCATGGCCTTTCCGGAAACCACTGATCATTTTTTCTCCAAAGGCTAATTTGCGGCATCCGGGTTCTTATTCAGGAATGGAAGAATTCATCAGCGGTGGATTTAAGGAAGTGATAGATGATGCATCAGCCAATGCAGGTAAGGTGAAAAAGGTATTGTTTGGCAGTGGTAAGATATTTTTTGATATGCTTGAACGTCAGCAGAAAGACAAACGGAATGATATTGCTATTGTCCGTATTGAGCAATTATATCCTTTACCTGCTAAGCAACTGGAGGTTTTGTACAGCAAGTACAATAAAGCCACCTGGTTCTGGGTGCAGGAAGAACCATTGAATATGGGGGCTGCAACTTTCCTGCAAACAAATCTCAGAAACCTGAACTTTGGGGTAATAGGCCGGCAACCTTCCGCTTCTACTGCAACGGGTTACAATAAAGTTCATTTGCAGGAGCAGGCAGAAATAATTGAAACAGCTTTCAGTATTTAAGGCCTCCTCCCGACCTCCCCCATAGGGGAGGCCATCAGAGCACGAGGCCAGCTTATAGTAAAAGGTTTTTAATTTCGGGGAGTTTATAATTACAAACGAGAAACAATTTTTATGATTGAAATAAAAGTACCAACAGTTGGTGAATCCATCAGCGAAGTCACTTTACTGAAATGGAATAAAAAGGACGGCGACTATGTGGAAAGGGATGAGGTGATTGCTGAACTGGAAAGTGAAAAAGCTACTTTTGAAGTTAATGCTGAAAAGTCCGGCATTATTACGCTCGCATCGCTGAAGGAGGGAGATACTATTAAGATTGGTGAACTGCTGGCAAATATTGATGAAACAGCTGCTAGGCCAGAGTTGGGAGTCAGGAGTCTGGAGTCAGCAGGTAAATCGTCAATTAATAATGAAACTGAAAAAAAGAAAAGAAAAACTGCTACTATAGAGATAGTTCCTGGCACCCCTTTAGGGGATGGGGGCTTGAAAGCAAGCCCTGTCGCCTCAGCGATCATTGCGGATAATAAAATGGAGGCTTCTTCCATATCTCCTTCAGGAATTGGAGGTAAAATTTTAAAAGAAGATGTGTTGGCCGCATTGACCAATCCCGGCAAAAAAACATTCGATGGTGAAGCATTATTCAGCCGTAATGTGAGAACAGAGAAGATGAGTAATTTAAGGAAAACGATTTCCCGGCGTTTGGTTGAGGCAAAAAATTCGACAGCGATGCTTACCACTTTTAATGAAGCGGACATGGGCAGCATTATGGCCATCAGATCGAAATACAAAGACAAGTTCAAAGAAATACACGGTGTTGGTTTAGGGTTCATGAGTTTTTTTGCTAAAGCCTGTGCAGTGGCATTGGCGGAATGGCCTTCTGTTAATGCTTTTATTGATGGCGACCAGGTAGTATATCATGATTATGCTGATATCAGTATTGCCGTCAGCACGCCAAGGGGCCTGACAGTTCCCGTGATCCGTAATGTAGAAAGCCTGGGCATGGCAGATATAGAAAAGAAAGTTTTGGATGTAGCCGCTAAAGCAAAGGACAGCAAGCTGACAGCAGAAGAACTTTCGGGAGGAACCTTTACGATTACCAATGGCGGGGTGTTTGGTTCCCTGATGAGTACCCCGATCATTAATATTCCCCAGAGTGCGATACTTGGAATGCATAAGATCCAGGAGAGGCCGGTTGCTATTAACGGGCAGGTTGTCATCAAACCCATGATGTATCTTGCTTTAAGTTATGATCACCGGATCATAGATGGAAGAGAGTCGGTGAGTTTTCTGATAAGGGTGAAGGAATTGCTGGAAAACCCTGAGCAATTATTGATGGGGAAGGACCCGGTTAAAACATTGCTGGAGTTATAAATAATTTTTAATTTGATAAAAACAGAATAATGAACAGGCTATTTTTTGGAGCAGTATTATTTTCAGTCTTATTTTTTGTTTCCTGCCAGAAAGAGATCGACTGGGGACTTGGCGGTGGCAATACAACCAGCCAGTTACTTGTAAAGTTAAAGTCGCAAACGGGCACAGATACCACACAATTAGAATATTATTATGATGCCAATAAAAGAATCATCCGGGAGAAAACAACAGGTATCTCCGGAGGAATAAGTATTGATAATGATCTTTTAATATACCGGAATTCATCCGGTATTATTACCAGCACTGTACAAAAGGCAGCTGCATTGATTGCCGCAGGAATTGATAGCGTGGTAACACGGTATAATTATAGCACAGCTTCATCTAAGTACACATCTTCAGTTTTTGATCTGGGCATTCCCGGCTTTACAGTAACCGATAGCGCTGTTTATACTTATGATGCTTACGGAAGGATTACAACAGATGAGCATTATCTGCAAATCGGGGGTTTACCGATTCCAATTCCGTCGGTTTTGGCATTGAAGGATATATATACATATTCTGCTTCAGGGTCAAATCTAACCGTAGTAAGCCAGGATGCCGCTACCACTCCCGGTGGCCCGTTGTCGCCGGTTTCTTCGCAAACTTTCACTTTCGACAGTAAGACCAACCCGCTGATCATCCTTAATGAAGCTGTATTGCTGGTCAGAACCGGATTTTATAATGCTAACAATGCAACAAAGTCTGTTGTTGCCAACACTATTGATCCAACCCAGGATTTCACCATGGATTATACTTATAAGTACAACAGCGTTAATAAACCTGATTCTTCTTACGGCACAAGAACGCCGGGCGGGGTTGTTACCGCTTCAAAATATTTTTACCAGTAGGCCTGAAGTGTTCAATTAGGTTTTATTTCAACTTGCTTTCCAATATTGAAATTCTTTTTAGGAGGTCCTGTATTGAATTAGCCTGTTCATTAATAGTTTTATATTGACTTTCGATCATTTCCTGTTGTTCCTGCACCGCTTTTACCAATGGCATGACAAACTGGGAATAAGCAATACTATAATTATCCCCGGAATTTTTAGGAGCATTTACCCCGTCAAAATTCCACCCTAAGTCATTGGCAAGTTTTTCCACGTCCTGGGCTATAAAACCTGTATATCTGAACTGCAGATTCTTTTCATAAGTTTCATTGGCTTTTATATATTGTTTGGCAATACTATCGGGCATATTCTGAGTAAGAAACAGATCCAGTTTCCTGTTATCAATATTATAAGTAACCGGTTTAAGTTTTGAAATAAAGCTCAGGCCCGGCACATCTTCTATGATATTTGTTTTGAATCGTCCATCGCTGAAATTGCTCCAGGGGGCATAACCTCCAATAACCATTATACCCGGAAGAGCAGCCCCGATGACAATCTTATTACTGGCATTGGTAATTGCGCCGGTGCCGATAGCTGTAGCTCCGTCGAGATTTGAAACACTGACGTTTGTATTTTCTCCCAGGCAGGTATTCCAAGAACCGGTTGTATTGTTAGTTAAAGCCAGATAGCCATTTGCGGTATTGTTGTTTCCTGATGTATTGGTTAACAAAGTTTGATAACCGATAGCAGTATTCTGGTTGCCGGTATTGGCAGCTGCAGAAGTAGAGCCTCTTAATGCCTGATAGCCAACTGCCACATTATAATTTATAAAAGCACCGGGAGCATTATTAGCATAAATCATTGCATCCTGGCCTATTGCAGTTGCATTACTTCCTCCAACATTAGAATAAAGAGCAGAAACCCCATTAGCTGTATTATTATCTCCAATGGTATTGGAATATAGTGCACCCTTTCCATTGGCTGTATTGTTATATCCAATAGTATTGTCATGAAGAGCAGAATTACCATTAGCGGTATTATAGGTACCTGAATTGTTGGAATAAAGCGCTTTAAATCCGTTGGCTGTATTGCTACTTCCGCCGGTATTAGACAAAAGCGACTGATAACCGCTTGCTGTATTCTCATTGCCGGTATTAGTAGCAGGAGTTGAAGATCCTCTTAATGCTTCATAGCCAACCGCAACATTTGAGTTAATAAAGGGACCAGTAAAGTTGTTGGCATTCAGCATGGCATTATAGCCAATGGCCGTTGCATTACTTCCTGCAATATTCGAATTAAGAGCATATCGTCCAAATGCAGTATTGTAGTTACCCTCAACATTTGAAGATAGCGCATCAACCCCGCAGCCCGTATTTTCGTTTCCAATTGTATTAGCCTGAAGGGCACCAACTCCGATGCCTGTATTGTAGAATCCAATAGTATTGTGGTAAAGTGCATTCGTTCCGTTGGCAGTATTGTATGATCCGGTGTTGTTAGAATAAAGTGCATCAACCCCAAGGGCGGTATTTTGACTACCGAGAGTGTTGGAATAAAGCGCCTCAAATCCCTTCGCAGTATTGCTGCTTCCGCTGGTATTAGACCAAAGCGACTGATAGCCGGTTGCTGTATTTCTATTGCCATAATTGTTAGCGGCAGTTGTGGAGCCCCTTAATGCTTCAAAGCCAACGGCCACATTATAGTTAGTGAATGGAGTTGCCGTGTTGTTGGCATATAGCATTGCATTTGTACCTATAGCAGTTGCATTACTTCCGGCAATATTTGAATAAAGAGCTGCTGTCCCGATTCCAACATTGTATAGTCCGATGGTATTAGAATAAAGCGCAATTGTTCCTACAGCAACATTGTCATGCCCATTAACAGTTGATGTTGGTTGGTTTGAATAAAGCGCCTGATATCCAACTGCAACATTGTTTGCATCCCAGGGAGGGCCCGGGTCATAAGATTGGGTGCCTAAAGCATCATTCCCAATTGCAACATTTTTATTGGCAGTAGTGTTGTTGCCAAGTGCAGATACTCCGCTGGCGGTATTGTAGCTTCCGGTTGTATTGAAAAAAAGAGCACTTCTTCCCGTAGCGGTATTGTTAAATCCGGAGTTGTTGGTTCCAAGTGCAGCTCTTCCGATTGCTGTATTGTTGTATCCGGAAATGTTGAAATAAAGCGCTTCCTTTCCGATGGCGGTATTGTTATACCCTCCTATGTTGGATAAAAATGTATTAACCCCAATGGCGGTATTGTCCGCTCCTGTAATATTAGAATAACCCGCCATGCTTCCGATGAAAGTATTATTAATTCCTCCGCCTGCTACACCATTTACTCTTCCGGCATTAAGACCGATAAATATATTGGAAATATCATCCGAATGAATCCACATCAGGTCCGTGCCGCTGCTGTTGCGCAACTTGATGAGGGGGTGAGTATTACTTTGTGTGCTGTTGGCATCAATAATTAACTGAGTGGTATCAGCAGAACCCTTGATGTGGAGTTTGCCCGCAGGTGTTGCAATGCCAATGCCGACGTTTTGCGCCAATGTGCTAATAGGCAAATTTGTCCCGATAGCTATCAGGATGCAAATGATGAGCAGATGGAAAATTCTATTTTTCATTTCCGTTTTTTTTTAAAAGTCATTAATGGATTGAAAATTTCTTTCTTAAAGTTGAGCAGTAAAACAGACAAACTACATAGCTCATTTGAGTGAGACGGGATAAGTCATATGAGTCAAAAAAGTCAAAAGGGGTCAAACCAGCGGTTGCGATGGTTGTTGGGATGGGGAAGACGTTTAAACAATATGCTCACCCAATGCTTTGCCAATTGCTTCTTTGCCGCTGTTGACGTGAAGTTTCTGATTGATATTTTTGAGATGGGTCCGTGCTGTATCAAAAGAAATATTTAAATCGGCTGCGATCATTTTAGCGCTATAGCCTTTAATAAGCAGTTGCAACACTTCAATTTCTCTGGGAGTCAAAAAATATTTATTGCTTTTGCCATGCTGAAAGCTGTTCAGCACTTTGCGGGCAATCACGGGACTCATTGGTGCGCCACCTGCCAGCACATCCTGGATGCCGTCGAATAATTTTTGCGGGGGAGTTTGTTTCAGCAGGTATCCATTAGCGCCGGCACACAAGCATTGAAACAATTTTTCATCGTCTTCAAATACGGTGTACATAATTACCGCCGTTTGCGGACGGGCTTCTTTCACAAATCTTACTCCATTGATGCCGCTTTCGCCGGGCATATCAATATCCATCAATACCACATCGGGTTTATGCACTCTTGTAATGGTAGCGGCATCGTTACAACTGTTGTAATCACCGGCCATTTCATATTCCGGCTGGCTCTTGAGCAGGTAAGCAAGGGATTCCCTGAGCTTGTCGTTATCTTCAAAAATGATGATGCGGATGGGCATTTCACGAAATTATGAACTATTCATTCAATTTTATATCACTCAATTGAGTAGTCATCCTGCCAACGGTATTATGATTTCAATAAGGGCGCCATTGCCCGGCGTAGCTTCAATAGTTGTACTGCCTTTCCATTTTTCTGTTCTTGAAAGAATATTTTTTAACCCATTACCATTTGTGTTTACAGAGGGATCAAATCCGTTTCCATCATCTTTAATTTTCACATGCAGCTTGCCATTTCGCCATTGCACATCTATCCATACATTATTTGCTGCAGCATGTTTGAAAATATTGTTCATTGATTCTTTATAAATCAGGTACAGATCTCTTCGTTGCTCCATATTCAGTTTTTTACCTGCAGCAGCTTCATCCAAACTCAGGTGACAGATGGTGTTGCTGTTGTCAAACAATTCAGCAGCATACCGGCGCATCCGTGTCAGTGTTTCTTCCAGCGAATCGTTGCGGCTGTTCACACTCCAGATAATATCATTCAATGCCTGACTGGTAGCTGTAACTTCTTCTGTTATGCGGTGCAAAAATTTTTCTGCTTCTTTTGGTTGCTCCAGATTTTTGCGGCTGATCTCTGATAGAATATTTATGTTGGTTAACGTAGCGCCAATATCGTCATGTAAATCCGAAGCAATCCTGTTTCTAACTTTCTGCAGATTTAATATTTGTTTTATCCGGTACATATAAATAGTATAGAAAAACAAAATTATCAATATGCCGATTAACGAATAAAACCACATCGTTTGCCACCAGGGCTTACGGATACTAAATTCGAAATTTGCAGGTGTACCCCATTCCCCGTTCCATCCTGATGTTCTTACTTCAAAACGGTAATTCCCCGGCTGAAGACTGGCATAAGAAACATTTTGCAGGTTTGCAGGTTTACTCCACGCAGTATCTGCAATGCCCAGTAAACGGTGATTGTATAAAATTTGTTTTTCATTTATAAAGCCGGGAGCTGAAAACTCAAATTCTGCCTGGTTCTGAAAGTATTTCAGTTGCACTTTCGTCCCGCCCGTGGCGGGATAATTTTTGTTGTAATTAAAACTTGTGTCACCTAATTTGACAGATGTTATATAAACCGGCCCAGCTGGTGTTTTCTCCATTTCACCGTCAATGATATTGACTAAGCCCTTACCTGTGGCGAGCCACAAAGAATTATTATGCCCCGGTATAATAGCATTGATTTGATCAAAATAATTATTTACCCGGCTGAAATTAAAAACACGGAATGTGTTGCCTGCCGGAATTAATTTATCAATACCGAGGTTGGAGCCGATCCAGATACTACCCTTTGCATCTTCTGCAATAACCTTTGCCCAGTTTGACATCAACCCCTGCCGGAGATCGAAACGCTGCACGGTGTATTGCCCTGTATTATTATTTATTAATTGAACAACACCAAGATGCCTTGTTCCCACCCAGATATTGCCTTTTCGGTCTTCAAACAAACAACGTATATTTTTATCGGGCAGTAGATCTGAAATGTCCTTAACATGTATTTCAATATTATTATTTGTGTTTGTATAATGAATACGGAACAAACCATTATTCCATGTGCCTGTCCATAAAAATCCTTTTTTATCCAAGAGCAAAAAAGTGATGCGGTGTGGAAGTTTATTTTCGTACCAGGATTTTCCTCCGGAACGAATGATTAGGCCTTTCGGCGTGCCACTGAATATAATTCCATTTGCATCCATAACGGAACAATACACATCAGCATTTGGCAGGGCCGGTAAAATATGATCCACTATGCGCCGGTTAACTGAATCATACTTTCCGAATCGGTTGTTGTAACCAAAAAATAATATGGGCCGGCTATTTTGTACAGTGAATCCATAGACAATATTTTGTGAGTTTACAGTTGTAAAATGGTTATTTCCGGAATTATATAATTGCAGGCCGGGATTGGTGCC
This sequence comes from uncultured Chitinophaga sp., assembly GCA_964525285.1. GTDB lineage: Bacteria > Bacteroidota > Bacteroidia > Chitinophagales > Chitinophagaceae > JJ008. The sequence continues at coordinate 38,617 of CAZGGQ010000033.1, read as the reverse complement.
TAAAAGAAAAATACCTTTATTAAGAGTTGCAAGAAACTCTACACTGTTTGAGAGTAAACCATTTTCAGTTGTATAAATGCGGATTTCGGTTTTTGTAATCAATTTTGCCAGACCAAATGAAGTGCCAATCCAGATATTATTTTCTTTATCCCCGTAAATACATCGTATATCTACAGAAGGTAATCCTTCCTTTTCCGTAAATAGCTGCCAACCGCCTTCCTCATCTATTTTCACAAGGCCATGGGTGGTTGCTATCCAGAAATTTCCATGGGCATCTTCCAGCATATCATTAACATTACGGGTTTTCAGAACAGGTATATTAAAAGGGGCAGGCAGCAGCCTAAAGTTCATGACCAGATTATTCTTTACAAGAGGTGATACAAGTTTTAGCCCATTACTTGTACCCACCCATATCCTGTTTTTTGAGTCCTTAAAAATTTTAAAGGTCAGTAATTCCTTAGGTTGTTTTATTTCTGATACTATTTCAAATTGTTTGTTCAGGATGTTAAGCGAACCCTGGCCTCCTCCTATCAGGAGTGAATCGTTCATCTCTGTAAGGTTACTGTAAGTTGAACGTGGAAATTTCTGAACCGGTTTTACTAAGTTTCCATTTTTGATCTCATACAGTCCTCCGGAGTCAGTAGCTGCAATTACCCGCTGATTTTGTGTTTCATAAAACTGATTAATAAGTACGTTGCTAAAAGCTGCTTTTTTTACAATGACATCCTGCTGTAAAATGTCAACTGTTCCATTGTTTTCAGCCACATATAATTTGCCATCCGGCGATTCATACATATCATTTATCATATTATCCGAAAGGCCATTGACAGTGGTATAATTAGTGAATTTGTGCCCGTCATACTTGCTTAATCCCTGCCAGGTGCCAATCCAGATAAACCCTCTTGAATCCTGGAAAATACGGCGTACCGGGTTTGACACAAGACCGTCTTCCTCTGTATAAGTTTTGAATATCCGTTGCTGCGCTGTCAGTGGCAACGATACTGAAAAAAATAAAAAACCAGTTATAATACCTGCCCATCTCATATTTATAAATATACTCGAATTTTTACTGAATGTCCTTTCATTTGTTGCAGGGCTTTTTCACCGGATCCTGCGGATTGTTTTTATCTTGCAGGGTGAGCCGTTATCATTCATATCTTAATGCTGCCAAAGAAATTCTTTCCTTATACAAAGGGAAGGAGCCCTTTACTTCTTTCATCAAAAAATATTTTGCAGAACATAAAAAATCTGGTTCAAGGGACAGAAAAGAGATTCGCAATCTTTGTTACTGTTATTTCAGAGCCTCCCCACCCTCCAAAGGAGGGATTTCGAAACCCTTGATTCCGGATGAGCTTCAACTGTTGAAAAATCTTTTTTTATGCAGTACAGAGCCCAATGAAATTCTTGCTTCATTAAAACCGAAATGGAATGATATGATTAAACTTTCATTAAATGAAAAACTATCATCTGTCAATTATAAACTATCTTCTGTTTTCCCCTGGACAGAAGAACTGAGTTACGGGATTGAATATGAAGAATTCTGTGCATCTTTTTTTGTTCAGCCTGATCTTTTTTTAAGGATACGTCCGGGTCAGGCTGAGAAAGTTCTATTAAAACTCAATGCAGCAGCGATTAATTATGAATTCATTTCTCCATTCAGCATTCGTTTACCCAATAGTTTTAAGGCTGATGAATATTTTGAGTTGGATGCAGAGGTTGTGGTGCAGGATTACAATTCGCAAAGGGTGGGGGAGATTGTATTTGCCGGTCAAACCGGGACTTTCAGACCGGGTGAGTCTTACAGGGTATGGGATTGTTGTGCCGGCAGCGGTGGAAAATCCATAATGGCGTATGACCTCAATCCTGCAATTGATCTGGTTGTTTCTGATGTAAGGGAATCTGTACTTGCTAATCTTAAGAAACGATTTGGAAAAGCCGGGATAAAAAAATACAAATCTTTTGTTGCTGATCTTGAACATTCACCACTTGCCATTCAACACTTACCATTCAATCTCATCATTGCAGACGTACCCTGCAGCGGAAGCGGAACCTGGGGCCGTACTCCTGAGCAATTGGTTTATTTTGATACCGGTAAGATTGATGTATATGCAGCTATGCAAAAGAATATTGTTACAAATGTTATCCCGCATCTGCGACCAGGCGGAAACCTTCTTTATATTACCTGTTCAGTATTCAAAAAGGAAAATGAAGAAGTAGTTGAATTTATAAAAGAAAAATTCCGCCTTCAACTGATGAAGATGGAATTGCTTAAAGGTTATGATAAAAAGGCTGATACCATGTTTGCAGCTTTACTGAGCCTGCCTGTCCGGTAGTCAGGCTTGCCGAAGTAGCAAAAGCCATTATAGCTTCAGCAATTCAGCTGTACCAATCATTTTTTGCCCGTTAAACACTTTGATATAATATTTTCCTTTTGCCAGCCGGGCAATATTAAGTTCGATCGTTTTTTTACCCGTTCCTTTGGAATTATTCAGTTGCATCATCAAACTACCTTTTGCATCATAAACAGCAACAGGCATATTGGTTACAGCGTAAGCAGTTTCAATAACTAAATTAACCGTGCTGCTGGAAACAGGGTTTGGCTGAATGGTTACCAATTCTTTATTGGGATCAATATTGCCTGTACCGGTTGCGAAACAACCCCCGGGAATGGTGACGTTGGCTGTATCAATATATACTGCCGCAAAAGTGGCCGCTGCCGTATCAATGATCTGCCGGATACGATATGAAACTGTTCCGGCAGTCGGGCTGATGATTGCATTATTGAACTGGTAGTTATGATTAGCAAGAATAACTCCTGTCGTCGGATTTAATTCACCCACTTTTGAATAAACTATTTCACCAGGTACTTTTCTTTCTATTTCATATTTCATAGCATCTACATCCTTGCTGGTCCAGTTTATGGTGCCGTTGCATCCATTTACTGTAGCATTGGAAGTTGCAAAATCAATTAAAAGGTTAGCAAATGCGGTTTTCATATTGGGAATACCATAGCCAATCCTGTCATTGGGAGTTGCAAAAATGCTTCCAGCCTGCTGCATGGCACGAATGATCCTAATATTATTAAACTCCGGGAAACCCTGCCACAGGCAGGTTCCCATGCCTGCCATATTAGGGCAGGCGAAAGATGTTCCGTTGCCTGTTCCAACGGTATTATTCGAATTTTGTATCACTGCATTCACACCAACCGATGCCATATCAGGTTTTACCTGTCCGTCAGATGATGGGCCATAGCTGGAAAAACTACCGACAACAGCAGATGTATTTACAGCACCAACGGCAACTACACTATCACCATCAGCAGGTGTACTCAGAAAATGCCATGCCCCTCCTCCATCATTTCCATTGGCAGCAAAAACAATCAGGCCTTTTTTTGCTGCAAGATCTGCAGCGTTTGCACACATGGTGGTATTGCCATTCATGTCATTATAAGTATGATTGAAAATAGCATTGTCAAATGTGGTATATCCCAAAGAAGTGGAAATAACATCGGTACCGTTACTGTCTGCTCTTTCAGCCCCGCAGGACCAGTTATGTTCTTCAATAGGATATTCTGTGGGTGCATCTTCTGTCCGGTATAAATAAAAACTTGCTTTTGGCGCTTTACCAATAAATTGCCCGGGAATATTGGCAACAATAATGGATAAACACTGCATACCGTGTGAATGATCATTTACGTCTGAATTACCCGATACAAAATCCCAGGTGCCGAGTAACTGGCTGTTGAGATTCATGCTGTCAAAGGATTTTAAGTTTGAATAGCCGGTAAATCCCGCATCCAGCAAAGCCACCCGCATCCCTTGTCCCCTTAAACCAATATTATGTAAAAACTCTGCGTTGTGCAGGTGAATCTCGTTAAAGGAGCTGGTTCCATAGTTATAATAGTCTGATTCAATTTCTCCGGGTCTTTCTGTATTCGGGGGAGCGGTGATTAATCCATCATCCTGATAGCCATCGGGATCAAATTTATCCCTGTTTGGCCGGCCATTTTCATTTGTTCTGGCAGCCAGGCCGCTGACACTTTGTACAAAAGGAAATGCGTTGATGGTTGTTATTGCATTGGCATCTGTTGTTAAGATCGAAATGGAGTTTAACCATTTTGAAACATTCAATACCGTTACATTCGGTACACTTCTTATTTGTGTAATGTATGATGGAGTAACGGGAAGATCAGTGCTGTCAATAGCAATGCCGTATCTTGTTCTGCGGTCAATGGCACGTTGCGATAGATAAGCAATGGGGTTGGCAATTGTAAAGGGAGTTCCTCCTTTGTTTTTCAGTTTTACCAGGTAACGGGTAAATTGAGCCTGAGATTCACTTACGAGGAAAAGAGAAAACAGGAATGCGGGTAGAAATTTCTTCATACGTGAAGCCTTTTTAATCTTCAAATTTAAGGCATTAAAAGGAAAATTTAATTGTGATCTATCATCCACATCGTGATGCCAAAGCCCGATTTATAAGGGCCCGCCGGATTGCCTGTATTCGGCTGGTATTCCCATAACTCATATTCCCGGTAAACCGGCCCGATACTTTTCGAATATTTTTCAACCGATCTTGTCCTGGCAGCATATGAAGTGGGAATAACGATTGGAACATTGAAAGATTCGTCTGCTTGTTCTACAGTTAACACATCTGTATAATTCATCCCCCGGTAACTGAAAGAAGAGAGAGTACCATCATAATAATAATTCCAGTCCTGGATCTCATCGTCATTGCTGAATTTATAAAGAGGACAATACGGGCCACCGCATGTATCAGAAGGGAGGTACTTATTTCCTTTCCATGTGAAAGCAGCTGTCACAGGCGCATGTATTTTAATAAAACGGAGGTTGTCTTCTATCACTTCCACCTGGTCAGTTAACGGAGTTATAAAATAAGTATTTCCGGCGGGCTGCCAGGATTGAAGGCCTGCTGAATCCCGGATATAGACAAAAACCCGGTAGCTGGGCCTGCCGGCGTTATCGGTAATCAGTGCGTCAATAACATGTTTAACCTGGTATTTATGTATTTCGGTGTTTCTTCCAAAATTGGTGAATACCATCGAGTCAAGACGGTAAGTGATATACTTGCCGGGAGTAAGTGGGATATAATCACTCAATTTATCAGTAACATACTCTTCATTTTTATTGCAGGAAAAGAGAGTAAAAATGGCAACAGCCAGGAGGCTGAAACGGGTTATTGACTGGGGTCTCATAAGTGGTTTTTCAGTGTTCACAGATACAAGGTTTGTTCGGTTAAAGACTGTTTTCACGGATATTTTGATGCTTAAAGCTACAAACTAAAAGCGGGGAATCATAACTCCCCGTTTTAAAACGATTATTTTCGGGCTTTATTGCCTGAGGATCAGTCGTTAGTCATTAGTCGCAAGTCAGGAGGAGTGACAAAAGGGACTTGCATTTTAGTGTACTGACTCAAGACTAACGACTCAGGACTCCTGACTGTATTATCCCTCCGCCAATAACATCGTCGCCCTCATAAAACACGGCGCTTTGACCGGGGGCGATGCCTTTTACATTTTCATAAAACCGTACAGTCGCAATATTTTGCGTCTGCTGAGACGCATGATGATGCGTCTGCTGAGACGCATGATGATGCGTCTCTACGGGATATAAATTTGATAATGCCCCTTTGTCTTTATACCGGATTTTTGTAATGGCTTCCATACCGGGGCTGATGGATTCGTATTTGATCCAATTCAATTTGCCAACTACCATTTCATTTTGCTCCAGGTCTTCCTCATCACCTAAAACAACTGTATTATTATCAGGATCGATCATTGTCACAAATACCGGTTTACCAAAAGCAATATCCAATCCTTTTCTTTGGCCGATAGTATAAAACGGGTACCCTTTATGCAGTCCTAGAATGTTACCATGTTTATCAACAAAATTTCCGCCGGCCACTCTTTCTTCCAGTCCTTCCACTCTTCTTTTCAAAAAGCCGCGGTAATCATTATCCGGTACGAAACAGATCTCATAGCTCTCGTTTTTCTTTGCCAGTTCAGGATAACCATAGTCATGCGCCATCTGCCGTATCTGCGTTTTCCTGTATGGGCCAAGGGGTAGCATGGTTCTGCTTAATAGGTCCTGTTGCAATCCCCACAGTACATAACTCTGATCTTTTGTTTCATCCACAGCTTTACTAACAACAAATCTTCCGTTATTGTGCTGACGGATCTTTGCATAATGACCGGTGGCAATAAAATCACAGCCGAGTGCATCAGCCCTTTTCAGTAATGCCCGCCATTTTATATGCGTATTGCAAAGCACACAGGGGTTGGGTGTGCGACCTGCAATGTATTCATCCACGAAGTTTTCAATCACAAAATCACCGAACTCTTCCCTGATGTCGAGAATATAATGAGCAAAGCCGTGTTCAACGGCTGCCTGTCTTGCATCATTAAATGAATCTACATTGCAACAACCGGTTTCTTTTTTACCGCCACCGCTGCTGGCATAGTCCCATGTTTTCATGGTAATGCCCACCACTTCGTAGCCTTCATCATTGAGCATGAGGGCAGTAACGGTACTGTCAATACCGCCGCTCATTGCCACTAAAATTTTACCTTTCTTACTCATGATATAAAAAATGTGAACCACTCATTGATAAACCAAAGGAAAGCAAGCGGCAAATATACAAAGAAAAGGGGTGCCTGCAGGAGAGTGGTTTTAGCGTTTTACAGTTTATTATTTTTTTATTTAGGTATGCATCAGCACTTTGTTCCATGGCAAGCCAGGGTCTAAAAATTATTTTTTCTGTTCCACCTCCAAAAAAAATTGGTAAGTATGAATTTTGGCTTATATTTCCTACCGATTTATTACGACCAACGATAATTTTGACTAAATCACCAATAATTACTGCAACAGTATCAATATTGTTTTGCCGGTATTTTGGTCATTTTACCAGACATTATTTTTCCGTCATGCGCCTTGCATAATAGAACGGAAATTAAATCAGCGGCCAATAAATTTCTAAATTCTAAAACTGCTTTATGAGAAAGACCATTCTTTCAGTTTGTATTTTGCTGATAAGCTCAGTTGCTTTCCCGCAAAGATTCACTCCCACTGTTTTCAATGCCGGTGGCGGATCTTATAATGATCCCTATTCTTATGTACGGTATTTTGAATGGAGCATCGGGGAACTGGCACTTATTAATACCGAGGCATCAGCAGATGGTTCTGTGGTGGTTTACCAGGGAGTGCTTCAGCCCTGCACAGAAAAACCGGGCAATTCACCCGCATCCATGGATTTTGATGCCGGGGATTTTAAATTATTTCCAGATCCCACTACCGGTAAGTTTGAAATTGATTTTTTTGTCAGGGACAATGGAACACTTGACCTGGAACTGACCAATGTGCTTGGCCAGGTGCTTGAAAGAAGAAGTATCCGGTACTATGGCTGTTGCCTGATCGAACATTATGATATCAGTCACCTTCCCTCAGGAGTTTATTTTGTTGTAGCAACACTCAGGCCTGATGCAGTTAATTCTGTCAACAAGGCTGTGAAAGTAAGGCGCAGCGGTTTGAAAGTAGTCAAATCAAAATGAATTTATTAATGACGAATATCAAAGCATAACATGACTTATTACCTTTTCACATAACCAAAAATCAGCACTAATGAGAAAGTTATTATTGTCTTTATCAGTATTTCTTCTTTTCGTAGTTGTTACGAAGGCACAGGCACCCGCTTTTATTAATTACCAGGGTGTGGCCCGCAACTCAGTCGGTAATGCTCTTGTAAATAAAACGGTTGGACTTCGCCTGACCATACGTGACTTTGGCGGCGGCGGACCTCCGGGAATACCCGTTTACACAGAAACAAGAACAGTGACAACGAATGCATTTGGATTATTTAATGTGCAGATCGGTGGAGCTGGTGCAACAAATGTTACCGGTACTATCCTGGGAGTCAACTGGAAATTGGGTCCCAAGTTTTTACAGGTGGAAATTGACACAGAGGGAGGCACTTCCTACAAAGACATCGGAACAACCCGTTTAACATCAGTGCCTTATGCTTTATATGCGAACCTTGCAGGGGACCTTGTTTTACCTTTTATTAAATCACAAAATGAAGAGGTCCCCTTATTTAAAATAACTAATACAGGAAATAATATCAACAGTTTATCCTACGAAGGTTTAAGCAACTCTACTGCTAATAACGCAGCGGCCATCAGGGGTATCATCACTTCAACAGCACCCGGTGGTTTCTCAACCGGCGTGGTTGGTCAAAATAATGGAACCGGGGCAAATGGCATTGGTGTGTTTGGCAACCAGAATGGAACGGGCTGGGGTGTGTATGGCAGCACTCCGGGAGGCGTGGGTGTGTATGGTAACAGTACAAGTGGTATGGGTGTATATGGCCAATCAGTTACCGGGCCATCTGTTATGGGTTTTCAACCCAGCACCGGAACAAGTAATGCCGGTTATTTTCAAAATTTCAATCAGAATAATACGGCGGCAACCCTCAGGGTGCTGACAAACGGACTGGGCGAAGGGCTTAATGTTACTACAACAGGTTTTGGTAAAGGCGCTATAATTACTATTAACAATACTACAAATGGGACCACTGTATTAGAAGCCACAACAAATGGTTTCGGTAAAGTCGCATTTTTACAAAACACTAATACCCTCAACACCAATAATGTTCTGGAAGCGCAGAACAGTGGCATTGGTCGTACAGGACTTTTGCAAAATACCAATGCAGCTAATGCGGCCAATGTACTGGAAGTGCAAACGAATGGAATGGGCAAGGTTGGATTCCTGCAAAATACAAATACTGCGAATGCCGCTAATGCATTGGAGGTGCAGACGGCTGGTACAGGCCGTACCGGGCTTTTGCAGAATACCAATGCCAGCAATGCGAGCAATGTACTGGAAGTGCAAACAAATGGAATAGGTAAGGTTGGATACCTGCAAAATACAAATACTGCTAATGCCGCTAATGCATTGGAGGTACAGACAGCAGGTACAGGCCGTACCGGGCTATTGCAGAATACCAATGCAACTAATGCAAGTAATGTATTAGAAGTACAAACGAATGGTTTGGGCAAGGTTGGATACCTGCAAAATACAAATACTACTAATGCCGCTAATGCATTCGAGGTGCAGACGGCGGGTACAGGACGTACCGGGCTTTTGCAGAATACCAATGCAACCAATGCAAGTAATGTGTTGGAAGTGCAGACAAATGGATTGGGTAAAACAGGATACCTGCAAAATACCAATACTGCCAATACCACTAACGTATTGGAAGTACAGACAAATGGTATGGGCAAGGTTGGCTTCCTGCAAAATACAAATACTACTAATGCCGCTAATGCATTCGAAGTGCAGACGGCTGGTACTGGACGTACCGGGCTATTGCAGAATACCAATGCCAGCAATGCAAGCAATGTATTGGAAGTGCAGACAAATGGATTAGGCAAAACAGGTTATCTGCAAAACACCAATGTCGCCAATGCTGCTAATGTATTTGAAGTGCAGACCAATGGTACAGGACGTACCGGGCTTTTGCAGAACAGCAATACCGCCAATGCCTCCAATGTATTGGAAGTTCAAACGAATGGTACAGGCAGGGTGGGCGTATTACAGAATACCAATGCAGCCAATGCCAATAATGCGTTGGATGTAAGAACAAACGGTCTTGGCCGTGTTGGCTTTCTTCAGAATACCGGGGCCACTAATTCAAGTAATGTAATGGAGGTGCAAACCAATGGTATGGGCATGATCGGGGTTTTGCAGAATACGAATGCAGCCAATACTGCCAATGCATTGGATGTAACTACAAATGGTCTTAGCCGTGTTGGATACCTTGAGAATACGAATACTGCTAATACAAGCAATGTACTGGAAGTCCAAACAAATGGCCAGGGCAAAGTTGGGGTATTGCAAAATACCAATGCAGCCAATACCGCCAATGCATTTGATGTAAGAAGCAATGGCCTCAACCGGGTTGGATTCTTTCAAAATACCGGCACTACCAATACCAGCAATGTTTTGGAAGTGCAGACAAATGGAACAGGCCGTACAGGTATTTTGCAAAATACAAATGCTTCAAATGCTGCAAACATATTTGAAGTTCAAACCAATGGTACAGGCAGGGTCGCTGTTTTACAAAACACCAATGGAGCCAGTGCAAGCAATTCCCTGCATGTAATGACAAATGGGACCGGTTATGCTGCCTTTTTACAAAATACTAATGCCAGCCCCAAAGCTTTACTTACCAATGGATCTGTATTTGTTAATGATGCTACGCAGTCCAACGATAGTATTACCGGGGCGGTGGTAATAAGATCCGGAGGCCTGGGTGTTGAAGGAAACCTTAATGTAGGAGGTTCAGCTGCATTTAGCGGGTCTGTTAGTTTTAAAGCACCCGTTAATTTTTTAAGCCCGTTAGAATCTTCAGGCCCAACTGTAGGTGCGGTGACAGTAGTCGGTGGAGTAGGTATTGGAAAAAGACTGAATGTACAGGGTGATGGTCGTTTCTATTCAGCATTACAAGTTGACGGAATTACTACATTGAATAATATATTGAATGCAAACGGCCAGGTAACTATTAATGCAGCCCCGGGTACAGGAACTGAGGACACTTACACTAACTATCCCTTGCTGGTGCAGGGTAGTAACCAAGGTATAGCCATTAAAGTAAACGGAAACCGTGGGAACGCTAATAATTTTATTTCATTTTGGGATGCCGGAACAAATCAAATGTGGGGCCGGATAGAAGGAGAAACCCAAACTCAACTGGAAAATAATAATAGTGATTATGCATTTGAGAGCAGACAATATATTGGGGATATTGTATTTGGGGTTATTGATGTATTGGCCGGAGGTTATGATGTGGTTGTAGCCCTTGCTGATGTACTGGCGTCATCCTCCTCTTCGACACTCTGTGTAGGCCTTGGAGCCTGCGTTACAACCCCAATTCCATCCTTTATCATAGGTTCTGTGGCAAAACTGGTTGTTGCTACTGCTAAGGAAATAGCTACAGTCGGAGCACTGGTATTTACCGGTGTAAATTATGCCGATTACAAGGCTAATAAAGCGGCTGAAATTGGAGTAAGCTATCAATCCGGGGCCGGAGATTATGCTGAGTATTTAATGAAAGCTCAGCCATCAGAAACATTTCTGCCGGGCGATATTGTTGCTGTTAAAGGAGGAAGGATCAGTAAGAACATTACCGGCGCTGAAAAGATCATGGCCATTTCAACCAGGCCGATTGTATTGGGAAATTTGCCGCAACCAAAAGATGAAAAGAATTACGAAAAAGTTGCCTTTTTAGGCCAGGTTCCGGTAAAAGTATTTGGAAAAGTAAATGTGGGCGACTACATTATCCCTAATGGGAACAACAATGGAGTAGGCAGAGCGGTAACGCCATCTGAAATTAAATCGGCAGATATTAAAAATATTTTGGGAATTGCATGGTCTGGTACTTCGGACAACAGTACGATCAGTGTCATCAATGTAGCTGTAGGAATAAATGTAAATGATAATCAAAAAGTGGTTGATGAACTGCAGTCGCAGGTTAGCGATCTGAAAAATCAGGTTGCTGATATGAATAGTAAGCTGGAAAAATTTATACTTGAGTCCAGAAATCCCGGTTCTTCTTCAGATAAAAAGAATTTACCCGTTACGACAACAACCCCAATCATACAAAACGGAAATGGGGTTGTAACAATACCTGATATAAGCAATGATGTTATTTATCATCATCTGACAAGGGAAGAAATAATGCAGGGCGTTGAGTCTGCAGAAAAAATGATGCGGGAAAGCGGTACGGATATTAATACCCATCCTTTCTGGATCCAGTATAAAAATAATCTTTCTTTTAAAGAAGCTTTTATTATTAAAATCATGACACAAGTGGAAAATGGAATACAAGATGCCAAAAAGCTGGATGCAAAAAGGTATAGTAAATAATAAGCCGGCTCGTTAGCTATTACATATTAATAATGCCGTTTTTTAGTTGTAATTAAAAAATAAAAAGAATGAATCGATTATATAAACTGGCGACCCTGCAATTATTGTTTTTGTTAAGTTCAGATTTATTTGCACAACAGATAACAGTATTACCGGGTAATAACAATTATTCTTCGCAATCCGGTCCCCAGGGAGCTTTGAGAACCCAACGCCAGTTTTATCTAATCATGCCCAGGGAAATGAAAGAAAGTGGTCTTCCCGGCGGAACCGTGATCAACAAAATTGGATTTACAATCGGGGCGGCGCAGAATATTAATACAAAAGGCTCTTTCAAAGTATGGCTTCAAAATACGGCCAATAAGATCAGCAGGTTCGACAGCAGCTGGAAGGTAGCAACAACGAATACGAACTCCTATTCATCCCGGTTTTTCCCCGGAGATTATGAGGTACAGGTGATCCCTTTAGCAACATGTCCGATCGTGGCAGATACGGCACGCATCACATTTTCAAACAGGAACCTTGCTGCATGCCAGCCTCCAACGGGTTTAAAGACCACCATTATTACAGCTACTTCCGCCACTTTTAACTGGACGGCACCAGCCAATGCTCCCACACAATATAAAATAAGGTACAAGAACGCCGGCTCTTCTGTATGGATATCGGCTGCTACAGCAAGTACATTTTATAATGCTGCGGGCCTGAGTCAAAATACCAGCTACCAATGGGAAGTACGGAGTGATTGTTCAGGAGATTCTTCTGAAATCGCATCAGCTATTTTTACCACACTTATTTCCAGCCAGTGTAATCCGCCAACATCATTAATTGTTTTTCGCCTTGAGACTTCAGTTGCAGATACATTAGCTGTTTTAAAATGGGACACGACCGGAACCAGCGCACAATACTTTTCTATAAACTACCGTAGGGCCGGTACAGCAAATTGGTTTACCACTTTATCTTTTTCAGATTCTGTTGTCATCAGGCACCTCATCTCCGGCACCACCTATGAATGGCAGGTAAAAACAAATTGTGCGGCAGGTTCAGGAAGTTTTCAACAAGGACCAAATTTCACAACGCCGGGAACAACCCGGTGTTATGCTCCGTATAATTTATCTGTTAATACTATTACTGATTCTACCGCGGTACTTGCCTGGGATAGTTATCCCGGTGTTACTTCACATACAATACGTTTCCGGCTGAAAGGTACTATACAATGGACTGATGCTATAAATGGAATGACCCTCGTGCATAACGACAGCTTGCTGATCCCCAATTATGCAGGTTTGGATTCAGTTTCATTTATCTTAGGCAGTCCTTTTACCTACACAGCCGATAGCGGTTTATATGTTGCCTGGGAATACAGCAGGTTAACCAGTCCGATATCAAGCCCAAATATTTCTGTCAGTACAACAGCTGATACGGTACTTAAGAAAACCAACGGACAGGATTCCATTAAATATGCTTTATCTTTTTCCAGCAGATCAGACTCCAATTTTATTTTGCAGGATTCGATACTGACTAGCTCTGATTTTCGCCCCGAAACAATATTGGGATCTTCATCCCTTATGGACAGCGTAGCTGTTTTAGCGGTTTGGACATTGGGAAAAACAGCGCCCCGTTTCCAGGATTCACTGTACGTATCTGCACAATTATCCAACAGAACAAATGCCGATAAAAGATATGGTGTAATACTCACGATCAAAGAGCAACAAAGCGGCGCCTTGCGATATACGAAAACAGATTCGATTACGGTGAGGGGGGGCATAGATACACTGATCACATTTTATCTTAAGTCGAACCACATTCATGAGAATGATTCTGTCAAAATATCCATTGACCCCCAGACAGGTGAGAATGTTGTGAATAATAATTCCAGAGGGTTTTTACAATCAGTAAATCCCAACCTGCTGGCCTATGCTGATTCAACGGCAGCTATGACGCAGGTAGGGTTTGATATTTCACCCGGCTTACTGCTTACAAAATATACAATGAAAGGTTGCGGAAAAGTGATAGCAGCGCAGGTATTCCTGACATCATCAGCCAAGGGCCGTTCTGTGTATGCCGTCATAAGAAATTCAGCAGGAACGATTACACAGTCTTCCTCATTTACGCCGGATTCGACACAGACAAATAGTTATCATTCATTTTATTTCCCTACACCGGTTTCATTTCAGAATGAAGATTTTTATATCGGACTTGCCCAACCGGCTTCTGCTACTCCTTACCGGCCCGTTGGCGCCCAGTGGGAAAATACAGTAAACCGTGCAGGTGCATTTTTCAAAGCCAACCTGGATGGAACAGGCCTGGTTGATTCTTCCGGGTTCGGAAGATTAATGATAAGGGCAGAAATAATTCCTTCATCACCTCAGCCTTTTATTGACAGTGCCATTAATGGTATAATTTACCTTTGTTCCGGTGGAAGAACTCTGAATGCAGGTAGTTTTGAACAACGTTTTGCTGACAGCGTTATCAATTTTAGCAGTCAGCATTCAAGTGCTGGTTATCATGCCATCCAGTCGCTGGGAACACCCGATGTATTCCCAGCTTATGGCACCATTGCCGGTGCCTGGCTAAGTGAACAACCCGATAGCACCCGACCCAACAAACATGAATCACTGACCCTGCGGTTTCCAAATCCCGACCAAATAAATTTTGTTGATATTTATGAGACGGCAGGTCCCGGCGCTGTAGATACGGTATGGGTAAAAAATTCTGTAACACTTAACTATGATACTGTCTTTACCCGCATCCCGGATACTACACTGACAAATGTTGCAAGGAAATACCATGTATCTTTCCCGCTAACTGCCAATCCTGTTTCAGAAATAAAGATCTCATTAAATTCAGGTAAGATACCGGGCTATAATGCAATAGATGCAGTAGCCATCGGTAGGAGTACTGTGCCGGCAACCTACTCTAATTATTTATGGACAGGGCCGGGAATTGTTGGATCAAATACAACACAATCCATAACTATTAATGCTGTCGGAAGCTATAAAGTAGAAGTAACAACCGCCACCGGATGCCCCGTTTCTTCAGACAGTGTTTTGGTTGTAGCTGTACCAGCCTCTGTAGCCATTACCCCGGCGGGCCCCATTAATTTATGTACGGGAGATAGCATTTGGCTCAAATCCAGCATACAGGGCGGCAATTCATGGAGCAATGGATCTACTTCAGACAGTATTAAAGTAAAATTAACCGGTACGTATAGTTTAACAAATAACGTAGGATGTGGAGTAATGAATTCCAATGTCGTTTCTGTCACTGTCCTACCTAAACCAACCGTAAGTATCACCGGTAATTTTGGCATTTGTCCATCATCTTCCACACTATTAACAGCAATCCCGGGTGCTAATGCAACATATGTATGGAAAAACGCAGCCGGAACAACATTAAGCACTCTTTCCACATGCACAGTAAGTAATGCTAATGCCGGTTTAATTAGAGTTATTGTTGATTCAGTCGGATGTAAGGATTCCGCCACGGTATTTACAACAAATGTTTCCGCACCAACTCCGGTAATAACTGGAAGTTTACAGTTCTGTGCCGGTGACTCAACGACATTAGACGGAGGCGCATTCTCCTCGTACGAATGGAGAAACGGGGCCAATACCATTGTAGGTACAAACAGAACGATCAACGTACTTACAGTCGATAATTTTTTCGTTAGCGTATCAAACATATACGGATGTTTCGGAAATTCTCCTACCGTTACCACATCTTTATTCCCCTTTACAGCACCAACTATTTCCGGTAATTCTTCATTCTGTCCCGGTGGCAGTGTTACACTTACTGCCAGTGCTGGCTATATATCATACGTTTGGAGAAACGGGGTCGGTACCATTGTAGGTACAAATCAAATTCTCAACGTTAGTACAGCAGGTACGTATACCGTTACGGCTACAGCAGCCAATGGTTGTTCGGGAACTGCAAGCAGGGTTATTACATTGTCACCAGTACCAACACCGGTTATTACAGGAAATTTTGTATTCTGTCCCGGTGGAGATTCAACCACTTTGCATGCAGGCCCGGGCTATATAACATATACATGGAGAAATGGAATCGGTGCGGTGATAGGTACCGATAGCACGGTCAATGTATTTTCTGCTGAAAGCTTTACCGTCACTGTAACCAATGCTGGGGGATGTGCAGGAACTTCACCGGCTATCAACACTTCTTTATTCCCTTTCACCCCACCCACCATTGCCGGTAATTCTTCTTTCTGCGGAGGTACCAGTGTAACACTTACAGCAAGCGCCGGCTATACAGCATATGTTTGGAGAAACGGCGTGGGTACTATTATAGGTTTAAGTGCAATACTTATTGTTAGCACGCCCGATACATATACAGTAACCGTTACAGCAGCCAATGGTTGTGTGGGAAGTGTAAGTAAGACCGTAACACAATCTCCTTCTCCCAACCCGGTTATTTCCGGTGTATTGCAGTTTTGCACCGGCAGCTCAACCACATTGGATGGCGGCCCGGGTTATAATGCATATACCTGGAAAAATGCAGGGGGTACAATATTGAGTACAAATCAAACGGTCGTGGTAACTGTTCCGGGATTGATCAGGCTTGTTGTTGATTCACTCGGCTGCCTGGATTCAACCACTGCCATTACAAGCACATTACCTGTTCCATCACCGGTCATCACCGGTAATTTACAGTTCTGCACAGGAAGCTCAACAATATTGAATGCAGGAGCCGGGTTTACAAGTTATTTATGGACACCGGGAGGCGCAACCACACAAACAATAACTGTTAACTTTTCGGGAACATTCACTGTTACAGTTACAAATGCAGCGGGTTGTTCCGGAACTTCTCCATCTGTCAACACGACTGCATTCCCGCTACCAACCCCGACCATTGCAGGAAATTCGAGTTTCTGCCCCGGTGGTAATGTATTACTTACTGCCAATGCGGGATATACAAGTTATTTGTGGTCACCGGGAGGAGCAACCACCCCATCCATAACAGTGAGTGCAGCCGGCACCTATACAGTAACTGTTACAGATGCTAATGGATGTATAGGTAGTGCAAATAAAACTATCACGCAGTCTCCGGCAGCGGTTCCTGTAATTACAGGAGCTTTGAATTTCTGTACAGGTAGTAGTACAACACTGAATGCAGGTGGCGGGTTCACAAGTTATTTATGGTCTCCGGGAGCTGCAACTACCCAATCCATAACAGTGAACACTGCGGGAACATTTACCGTTACTGTTACCAATGCAAGCGGTTGTACAGGTTCTGCCAATGCCACTACAACGGTAGCGAATGGCGTACCGGCTCAGCCTGGTCCTATTTCAGGTCCTGTAAACGGTTTATGTAATACAACCGGAAATGTTTACTCCATCAGCCCGGTTCCTAATACTGACTTTTATATATGGACCGTTCCTCCGGGAGCTACGATCATCGGCCCGCAAAGCGGCACATCCATAACAGTTAATTACAGCACGCTGTTTAATTCAGGACTTATTACGGTGGCAGCTAATAATATTTGCGGGGCAAACCCGGCAAACAACCCGCGCCAGTTGGCGGTTACGGCTGTTCCGGCGAATCCGGGTCCGATAACCGGGCCCATTAATGGTCTGTGCTCGTTAACGGGAATTGTATATTCAATAGCCCCGGTTTTTGCAGCCACCACTTATACCTGGACCGTGCCTGCCGGTGTTACGATCACGAACGGGCAGGGCAGCAATTCCATAACGGTGAGTTTCACAAATTCATTTATTGATGGCAACATTTCCGTTATTGTATCCAATGCCTGCGCATTATCGGCCTTATCAAGCAGCCTTGCTATAGAAGGTGCTGCGGCGGCACCGGGGACGGTCACGGGTGCAATCATCGGTGATTGCAGGCTGGAAAACCAGCTATACTCAATTGTTCCTGTCAGCGGTGCAACTTCTTATACCTGGACAGTGCCCTCAAGGGTAACCATTTTAGAAGGACAGGGAACAACATCCATTAAAGTGAAATTTGACGACGATTTTGTGACCGGGGATATTTGTGTCTACACCAATAATTCCTGCGGAAGAAGTGTTTATAATTGTCTGACCGTTTTTGAATCACCCTGTCCTGATTTTATTTTCTACCCGAATCCTACATCGGGTATCATAAAGGTACTTGTCAAATTCGGACCCTACGGCAAGTACAACCTGCTGATCACAAATTTCCTTAACCAGCAGGTGTATAAAAGAGAATTTATATGGAATGGAATTGACCTGGTCATAGACCTGAATCATCTTCCAAGCGGAGTTTATGATGTAACCATTTTTAATGATACTTATTATCAAACGAAAAAGATGATGAAAATACATTGACAGGTATATGTTTTAATTATTAATAAAGGAGGCGGTGATGAACTGCCTCCTTTATTGTAATTGATTGAAAGAAATCACGAATATCTACCGCAGTCAGAGCTTCCAGTTTGATATAGCTATGATTTATTGCTTCCGATTCTGTAATTTCCATTCTTATAAAACTGCTGTATGAAAAAACTGCTGCTCCTCATTTCACTATTCACCATTCACCATTCAATTTGCGCCCAGGACTTAAAATACTACCTGCCGGATTCGGTCACCTACAATCCTTCCATCCCCAAACCAAAAGATATTATTTATCATGAAGTGGGAGAGTGGCATGTTACCCATGACCGTTTGGTAAATTATATGAAAGCAGTCGCAGCTGCTGCACCCGATAGAATAAAACTGGAGACAATGGGCTTTACTTATGAAGGACGTCCACAGGTTTTATTGATAATTACCTCGCCAAAGAATCAACAGCGGTTAGAAGAGATCAGGCAGCAACATTTATTACTAAGCGACCCTTCCAAATCAGCACCTGTAAATATTGAGAACATGCCGATTGTAGTGTGGATCGGTCACTCTATTCACGGCAATGAACCGAGTGGCGCCAATGCAGCATTGATCAGTGCATATTACCTGGCAGCAGCGCAGGGAAAACAAATTGATGAATTATTAGATAATATAGTGGTTTTATTTGATCCTTCATTTAATCCTGATGGATTGCAACGTTTTTCTACATGGACGAATCAGCATAAAAGTAAAAACTTAGTTAGTGATTCCAACTCAAGAGAGTTTAAAGAAGTGTGGCCGGGTGGCCGGTTTAATCATTATTGGTTTGATCTGAACCGGGATTGGTTGCCGGCTGTTCATGTGGAAAGTCAAAACAGGTTGAAGTGGTTTCATATGTGGAAACCGAATATCCTTACAGACCATCATGAGCAGGGAAGCAACGCCACATTCTTCTTTCAACCCGGTGTGCCATCGAGGGTAAATCCACTTACTCCTGATAAGAACCAGGAACTAACTGCCAAACTTGCAAAATTTCACGCTGCATTTTTAGACCGCATCGGCTCCTTATATTTTACCAAAGAAAACTATGATGACTTTTATTACGGAAAAGGTTCTACTTATCCTGATATTAATGGGGCGATAGGAATCTTATTTGAACAGGCTTCTTCGAGAGGACATTTACAGCAAACAGCAAATGGGTTATTGACTTTCCCTTTTACTATAAAAAATCAATTCATCACAGCTCTTTCTACATTGGAAGGAGCAAAGGCTTTGCGTAAAGAGTTTTTAGAATGGCAGCGGGAATTTTATAAAAACTCAGTGACAGAAGCTTCAGCTGATCCTGTTAAAGCATATGTTTTTGAAAAAGCCAATGATGAACAAACGATGAATGAGTTTACTAACATGCTGAGAAGGCATGAGATAAAAATGTACACATTTAAGAACGATATCAAAATTGGCGGACATGTTTATAAAACTAATTCAGCATTTGTAGTCCCTGCTGACCAGCCTCAATACAAAGTGATCAAAACGATCTTTTCAAAAACTTTCAACTATAAAGACAGTTTGTTCTATGATATCACTTCCTGGACGATACCGCTTGCTTTTGGATTGAAATATGATGAATTGAATGTTTCGCAAATAAAAGAAGCTATTCTTGATACTCATGTTGAGCGTAGAGTTAATCTCAGACCTTTTGCCAGCCGTAATACTTTTTCCGCATATGCGTATGTTATGGAATGGGACGATTTGCTGACACCCGCTGCATTGAATGAACTATTAGACAAAGGGGTTACTACAAAAGTCGCAACTCGGGATTTTGAGATCAGTATAAATGGACGGCCCAAAAAATTCCGGGGAGGCACTATACTTATTCCTGTGCAGGGACAGGATCAAACTCAATTGCATGTTGCCTTGCGGGCAATAGAAGCCCGATACAATGTTGTGATAGAACCAGTACAAGGGGGAAATGCCGTTTCAGGTGTTGACCTTGGCAGTAGCAAATTTATTCCCGTCACAAAACCATCAATTGCGATGATCGTTGGCCCGGGAGTAAATGCCACCGATGCCGGTGAAGTATGGCATCTGCTTGACCAGCGGATGAATATTCCCGCTACTCACCTGGAGTCCTCCGTTTTTAACCGGGTTGAATTGAATAAATATAATACGTTGATAATGGTTGGAGGCACTTACCCGGATCTGAACAAAGACAAATTAAAAGCATGGGTGCAATCAGGCGGCACATTAATATTAACTGAGGAAGCCGTGAGTTGGGCATCACAAAACGGAATTACTGATATAAAATTGAAAAAAGCAAAAGCACCGGTTGACAGTACACAAAAACTTTCATATACTGACCGGGAACAAATAGATGGCGCTCAACAAATACAGGGAGCCATCTTTGGAGCTGATGTTGACCTTGCACATCCCCTGGCTTACGGATACAATCAGAAAATGGTAAGTCTTTTTAAAGGCAACAAAATATTCATGGAGAAAAGTAAGAATCCTTACGCCACTCCTTTTTACTATGGCAGCAAACCTTTGCAAAGCGGCTGGGTAAGTCAGCAGAATTTTGATGCTATTAAAAATTCAGCAGCAGTCATTGTGAATACAGTGGGTTCAGGCCGTGTCATCAATATTGCAGACAATCCCAACTTCCGGGCTTTCTGGCTGGGAGGCAGCAAGTTGTTCATGAATGCTATCTTCTTTGGAAGGCTCATAGATGCGGCAGCAGGAAGAACTGATGATTAATAAACGAATTTCCTTCGTTAAAAAAACAGGAAATCAGGAGGGTTTTCCCTTGGAATCAACTTCATCTTTGTCGCATCTTGCTGCTTCATCAGTAAAAGAAGCGGCAGGGAAGCAAAAGTTATTCACAAACCTGTAACAGTAACAGTCAGTTCTATTCAGCAGACATCGTAAGGCGTGGGAATAATGCTAACTTGCCGCTTCTTAATTATGTTAATTTAAAATTTGAGTACTATGATTAAAATGCAAGTTATCGGCAACCTCGGCAAAGACTGCGTCGTAAACACGGTTAATGGAAAAAATGTGATCAATTTTACGGTGGCACATACCGAGAAGTACAAAGACAGCCAGGGCAATCAACAGGAAAAAACAACCTGGGTAGATTGCGCCTACTGGACCGACCGCACCGCGGTGGCACAGTACCTTACGAAAGGCAAACAGGTTTATGTGGAAGGACAACCCGAAGCAAGATCATTTCAGCGAAATGACGGCACTCCCGGTTCTTCTTTATCACTCCGTGTAAGAGAAGTACAATTATTGGGGGGACGTGCTGATACCGCCGGAGGTTCAACTTACCAACCCGGCAATTCTGCAGCGGCTTCCACAACAAACAGTAATATCCCTTCTGCAAGTGATATTACCGAACCGGTGGATGATCTGCCTTTCTGAACAAACGGACAATATTTTAATGAATGCTCCTGTTCAACCGGGAGCATTTTTAATTAATACAAATGCTTACTAAGCATGGCATGGTTTTAAACCCTGTCATGCTTTATATTTGCTCCATGCCGGAACAATTGTTTTCCTATCAGCAATTATACGATTTTACCAAATCGGTTTTTCAAAAAATTGGTTGCAGTAACGAACATGCTTCGATTGCAACAAAGGCTTTACTATCCGCCGACCTTCGCGGAATAGATTCGCATGGTGTGGCAAGACTGAGTGGATATGTAAGATTGTGGGAAATAAAAAGAATACATGCAAGAGCGGCTATAAAAGTAATTTATGAAACTCCTTCTACGGCTGTGGTTGATGGGGACAGTGGCCTTGGATTGGTTGTGGCTCCTTTCGCGATGCAGATCGCTATAAAAAAAGCAAAACAGGTGGGTACGGGTTGGGTAACTGTGCAAAACAGTAATCATTTTGGTATTGCTGCCCATCATGCCATGATGGCTTTGGAGCATGATATGATCGGTATTGCCATGACCAATGCAAGCCCGTTGGTTGCTCCGACTTTTTCCATTGATAAAATGCTCGGCACAAATCCCATTTGCGTAGCAGCGCCTGCCGGTAATGAACCGCCATTTGTCGCTGATCTTTCTACAACAACTGCCGCTAATGGTAAATTAGAAATTCTGCAACGAAAAAATTTACAAACACCGGATGGATGGGTGCAGGACAAAGACGGTAATCCAACAAAGGATCCGCATGCATTAAAAAGCGGCGGTGCATTATTGCCATTGGGTGGTGACAGGGAACACGGAAGTCACAAAGGTTATGCCCTCGGCGCTATCGTTGATATTTTTTCTGCACTATTAAGCGGCGCAAACTATGCACCCTGGGTGCCACCATTCCCGGCCTATGTACCCATGCCGGCACAACAACCGGGAAAAGGTATCGGGCATTTTTTCGGAGCCATGAGAGTGGATGCGTTTCGTCCGGCTGATGATTTTAAGAAGCATATGGATAATTGGATAAAAGGTTTTCGCAATGCAACACCAATAAAGGGTGAAGAAAAAGTATTAGTGCCCGGTGATCCGGAAAGGGAGTTTGAAGCAGAGAGGATGAAAAATGGGATCCCGCTGCTGGACGTAGTGGTGGAAGATTTGAATAAGCTGGCGGAAAATTTTTCTTTAGATTTGGCACTTCAATAACAGTTTTTATGAAAATTCTATTCGGCCTTTTAATTACCGTTTCTTTTGTTGTGGTTGTTACTTCCTGCCAGAAAGAGGTGGATTGGAGTTTACCGAACACAACAACAACCGACAGCACTGTATTGTGGAAATATGTTGTAATAGATACAACATTATCGGCAGGGCTTGATACACTGGAAGTTCATTATTTTGAATATGACAACCAGAAACGGTTAACCCGTCTTATAGATTCGCTGCGGGAAGATACTTCTTCATCACCTGCTTATACATCTTCTTCAGGCACTGACCTGTTTTACAATGGGAATGAAACCCTGCCTTTTAAAAGTATTCAAATCGATAAAGACGGTGCAGACAGACGCTGGGATACAGCTTATTTTTCCTATCAGGGTCAATTGGTAAGCATGGACTCTTCCCGGGTACAGATAAGTAATTTTTCCGGCAATACCTGGGGAATAGTAGCCCTCTATTTTACAAAAAGCGGCAATTCAGTAACGATGATAGAAAGATTTCCTAATCCTCCTGGTCCTCCTACCTGTGAAACCACTTCAATAATAGCACAAACATATTCAAGCGGTAATATCGCTTCTGAAATGGCAACCTCTACGGGATGTGTAACCGGTTCCTGGGATGATCAGATGACTTATGATAATAAAATGAATCCATTTTACAAGGCAATTCCGGTTCACTACCCAGTAACAGATTACAGCTTTATGGGAAATGATCAGAACAATAATATGACTGAAGAAAGTTCATTGAGTATGGGAATTCATACTCAACGGACTTATACCTATCGTAGTAACGGTCTGCCATCGGTTGTAAGAGTGAATGACTTGAATTTTCCCGGCTATAGTTATAAAGGAATATACTATTATAAAAATTAGTATGATATGAATCTGATTTTAATATCAGCCCTATCTTTGCCCCTTTGCTTGCTGATTCATCAATCCATTAAAATCGGGAGAGAAAATGAAAGTAATGAAGTTTGGTGGCACCACTTCAGACAGCCTTCTCTCAATTTTTCAATAAATAATTAGTACAATATTGGAGTTGAATTCCAAATTTGTACTATCTTTGCTTATGCCCCTGATTCAACGCTCCGCATTTGCAAAAGCCACCCGGCTGGCTAAAAAATTTCCGGCGCTGGCCATTACCGGGCCAAGACAAAGTGGCAAAACAACATTTGCCAAAATGCTTTTCCCTCAAAAAGCATATGTATCACTGGAGAATGTGGATGTAAGGCAGCAGGCGGAAAACGATCCCCGTTCTTTTTTACAGCGGTTTAAAAAAGGGGCGATACTTGATGAAGTGCAACGGGCCCCGGTATTGTTCTCTTATCTTCAGCAGGTGCTTGATGAAACAAAAACAAAAGGGCTTTTTATCCTCACGGGTTCCAACCAGTTTCTGTTGCAGGAAAATATTTCTCAAACACTGGCTGGCAGGATAGCTTATATTGAATTACTCCCTTTTACTATTAATGAAATCCGGAAAATCAGGAAAAAAGAACCCCGGCTTAATAATATACTGTTTACAGGTGGTTATCCTGCTATCTACAACCGCCGGTTGCAGCCTGAAGAATGGTTTGCCAATTATATCCGGACGTATGTTGACAGGGATGTAAGACAAATAAAAAATATTGGAAACCTTTCTGCTTTCAACAGGTTTTTAAAACTTTGCGCTGCCCGTGCCGGGCAATTATTAAATATGAGTAGTCTCTCCGTTGAATCCGGCGTTGATAATAAAACAGTGCTGTCATGGCTCAGCGTATTACAAAGCAGTTATATTATTCACTTGCTCAGGCCGCATCATATAAATTTCAGCAAGAGGTTAGTGAAGATGCCCAAATTATTTTTTTATGATACGGGCTTGCTATGCGCCCTGCTGGAGATAAATAAGGAAAAGGTGCTGGAGACTCACCCTTTGCGGGGTAATATCTTTGAAAACTATGTGATAAATGAACTGATCAAAGAAAGATTTAATGATGGATTACAGAGCAATCTTTTCTTTTGGCGTGATAATAAGGGGATTGAACTGGATGTTATTACTGAAGTCGGCAAAAACCCTGAAGCATCAGAAATAAAATCAGCTTCTACATTTCGGGATGATTTTCTTAAGAACCTTATTTACTGGAACAAATTATCCGGCGGCACTGGAGGACGGTTAGTATATGGCGGAGAAGAATCCTTTCAATATAATGGCTTCAGGGTGGTTTCATGGAAATCCCTGGCAACTGAGTAATTACTGACTGAATTATACGGTTATCTTTGCCCCTTGCCTGCTGATTCATCTATCCATTAAAATATGAGAGAAAGAAAATGAAAGTAATGAAGTTTGGCGGCACCAGTGTTGGTAAGCCGGAGCGGATGCACCACATCGTGTCGCTGGTGACAAAAGAAAAAGAGCCTGTTATAGTTGTCCTGTCAGCTTTGGCCGGCACTACCAATGCGTTGGTGGAAATTGGAATGCATATTTCAAAAGGCGACCGCGATACCGCCAAGCAATCCATTGACAAGTTGGAAAAGCATTACCAGGCATTCATTAAAGACCTGGTAAAAAAGAAGGAAGCGGTTGTCAAAGCAAAAGAAATTATTGCCGAACATTTTGAATTTCTCAATATCATCCTGAAAATTTCTTTCAGCGAATCGCTGAATAAGGATATCCTTGCACAGGGTGAATTGCTTTCTACGAAACTGTTTTGTGTATATCTAGAAGAACAGGGAATTGACCACATACTGTTGCCGGCGCTGGAATTTATGACGATCGATCACTATGATGAACCACAGATCGGCAGCATGAAGGTGAAACTATCACAATTGCTGAAACAGCATAAAACCAAAAAAATATTTGTAACACAGGGCTATATCTGCCGCAATGCAAGGGGAGAAGTAGATAACCTGAAGCGGGGAGGAAGCGACTATTCAGCATCACTCATAGCTGCTGCGATAAATGCCAGTGTGTGCGAGATATGGACGGATATTGACGGCATGCATAATAATGATCCCAGGATTGTTAAGAAAACAATTCCTATTGAGCAAATGAGTTTTGAAGAAGCCGCTGAGTTAGCTTATTTCGGCGCCAAGATATTACATCCTGCAACCATCTGGCCGGCCCAGCAATATAAGATCCCGGTAAAGCTGCTGAATACGATGCACCCCGAAGCAAAAGGAACACTTATCACGGAGAAAGCAGGAAGTGTTGGCGTAAAAGCCGTGGCGGCAAAAGATAATATCATTGCCATCCGCATCAAGAGCAGCAGGATGTTACTGGCGTATGGGTTTCTCCGGAAAATATTTGAAGTGTTTGAAAAATACCGGACACCGATCGATATGATCACTACATCGGAAGTGGCCGTTTCATTGACGATTGATAATGCCACCCGCCTGAAAGAAATAGTGAAAGAACTGGAGCCATTCGGCAGTATCGAAGTAGATAAAAACCAGGTCATCATTTCGGTGGTGGGCAATGAGATCTCTCAGACGGAAGCCATGGTAAAGAAACTCTTTGGCTCTATTATGAATATTCCAATCCGCATGGTGTCTTACGGCGGCAGCCCTCACAATATCTCCCTGCTGGTTCCTGCAGAATATAAAACACAAATTCTGCAGCAATTAAATAAGGGGATGTTCGGATTGTAGTTAAATGTGATGGCAATTCCTTATTTTTAAAACTCCATTCGTCTTTCGGAAAAACAAATATGAAAAAAAATATTTATTGTATAAGCGGGTTAGGCGCTGATGAAAAAATATTTACCAACCTGCATATAAAAGGGTATGAGCTGCGGTATATACCATGGATAAGGCCACATAAAAAAGAACGGATTGAAGGGTATGCAAAAAGAATGAGGGAACAGATCAAAGAAGATTCCGCCGTTTTGCTGGGTGTTTCTTTTGGCGGCATGATGGGTATTGAGATAGCTAAACAAACGCCGCTGCATAAACTGATCATTGTATCCAGTATTAAATCTGTAAATGAATTGCCCCGCTGGATGAAAGCGGCAGGAACCCTGAAACTGGATAAACTATTGCCCACCAGGTTGCATAAATACACGGAGAAAATTGACAATGCCCGCCTGGGCGTTTCTACTAAAGAAGAAAAAGAAATGGTAAGGGCTTACCGGAAAAATGCCGATCTCGTTTTTGTTGACTGGGCCATCAGCCAGATACTGAATTGGAAAAATGCATGGCAGCCCGATAACATGATTCATATTCATGGCGACAGGGATAAAATTTTTCCGGTTAAGAAGATCAATCCCACCTGTATCATCAAAGACGGCACCCACATGATGATTTATAACCGGGCCGGGGAGATCAGCGAATGCATTCAGAATGAATTATGATGTGTATTCAATTTCCCAAACTGCAAAAAAAAATTGATCAGGAATAATTAATTGTTAATGTGAGTAAACTCATACTTTTTTCAATGTTACCACGTTAATTTTGGCAACTAACCACAGATTGTATGCGTTTTTCCCCCCTTTTTCTTGTAGTGCTGCTGTTTAAACTCTCTTCGGGATGGGAAACAGATTTTGAAAATGCAAAAAAGAAAGCGGTAACCGAACATAAATTGATCCTGCTCAATTTTTCAGGTTCCGACTGGTGTGGTCCATGTATAAAACTTCATGATGAAATATTTGAAAACTCTTTCTTCAAAAATTTTGCTGACAGTAACCTTGTTCTGATCAACGCCGATTTCCCACGGCTCAAAAAAAATCAGTTATCAAAAGACCAGCAGAAGAAGAATGATAAGCTTGCTGATAAATACAATCCACAGGGTAGTTTTCCCTGCACCGTATTACTTACTGCAGAAGGACAAGTAATAAAAACATGGGATGGATATCCCAATGAAACAGCCGGACAATTTACCGGGCAATTAAAAGGATTTGTGAATGCTGCCAGGAAGTGAAACACTGACCATATTGCCAACTCTTCACCGGAAGGCGCTAAAACTGATGGGTAACCGGTTTGAGATCTCCGTAGTGTCGGATAATAAAAGGGATGCCCTGGCACGGATAGATGATGCGGTGGCCGAGATCAGCCGGATTGAAAAATTACTTACTACATTTAATGAAAACAGCCAAACCAACCTGGTAAACCGTAATGCCGGGATAGCACCTGTACAAGTTGACCGGGAGGTTTTTGATATTATTATACGTTGCAAAAAGATATCGGATATTACACAAGGCGCTTTTGATATAACGTACGGGTCTGTGGATAAAAAACTCTGGAACTTTGATAAGACAATGACGTCACTACCCGATCCTGTTACTGCCAAAAAAGCTGTGCACCTTATCAATTACCGCAACATTTTACTGGATGAAAAAAAATGTACAGTATTCCTGAAAGAAAAGGGGATGAGGATCGGGTTTGGTGGCATTGGTAAAGGTTACGCTGCAGAAAGGGCTAAACTTATCCTTCGGCAAAAAGGAATTAAGAGCGGTATTGTAAATGCTTCCGGCGACCTTACGGCATGGGGGTACCAACCCAATGGAAAAGAATGGACAATTGGTATTGCAGATCCTAATTCAACTCTTCACCCTGTTTCTTATCTGGACATAACCAATATGGCAATTGCCACTTCGGGCAATTATGAAAAATTTGTAATAATAGATGGTAAAAAATATTCTCACACTATTGACCCAAAGACCGGTTTACCGGTACGGGGTATAAAAAGTGTTACGATCATCAGTCCCAATGCAGAAATTGCTGATGCGATGGCTACACCGGTGATGATCATGGGAATAAAAGTGGGACTGGATATGGTAAACCAGGTTAAGGGACTGGCTTGCATTATTATTGACGATAATGATAAAATCTACACATCAAAAAACATAAACCTGAAATGAGAAAAACAAACAAAAGGCGATTTATCACGTCTATCGCTATTGTAGCGATTACCACATTTGTATTGAGTTCCTGCACAACCGTAAAGGAATACCAGAAAAATAAGTTGAATGATGGTGAAATGACACTGGGTTCCAGGAAGATTGAAAAAGCCGAAAATAGTTTTCAGTCTTACCGGGAAGGCGCCTCCGGCGCCAATGGTGGCAAAACCGGCGGTGGTTGTGGTTGTAATTAATCCTTTTATTTCAAAAATTTTTTAATGAAAAAAATCTGCTTATCAGTTGTAGGAATATTTCTTACACTGTTTTCCGCTTTTGCACAACCAACTGCAAAAGATTCTTCAGAATATAAGAGCCGGAAGTTAACTTTTGAAGAAGCCAACTTAGTGACGAGTTACTACCGGCAGGATGGAAATAACTCTGCTATCACAGGCGGTATAGGTACAGAAAAGCTTACAGACATTGCCGGTGTAATAGATATTAAGTTGAATAAATGGGATGCCCGTAACCGGAAACATAGTTTTGATGTGGAAGTAGGTTTTGATCATTATACATCTGCTTCTTCTGATAAAATTGATCCGCGGAATATATCTTCTGCTTCTCATGCTGATTCAAGATTATACCCCTCGGTTAACTGGTCAGTGGAAAACCAACAGAAGGGCTCCACAATTGGCGCCGGTATTTCTTATTCCAGTGAGTTTGATTACACCTCTTATGGCGCAAATGTCATGTTTACACAAAAAACAAAGAACAGGAACGGTGAATTCACTGCAAAAGCCGCGGTCTTCCTTGACAAGGTAAGTTTGATCCTGCCAATTGAATTACAACCCGGTTATCCTGATGTAAGGGGAGAGGATGGAGAAAGGAGTAAAGCTGATTATGGCTCATCCGCCCGGAATTCATATAGCGGTACTTTAACCTATTCACAAATTGTGAACCAACGCTTGCAGGTTGAGTTATTAATGGACATCATTTACCAGGCGGGGTATCTCGGGCTTCCTTTTCACCGGGTGTATTTTGCCGATAATTCATTGCATGTGGAAACTTTACCGGATACCCGTTTGAAAATCCCAATTGGATTCAGGGCCAATTATTTTTTGGGTGACAAGTTCATCATTCGTTCTTACTACCGCTATTATCATGATGACTGGGGATTGAGTGCTCATACAATAAATATTGAAACACCTTACAAGATCACTCCGTTCTTTTCTATCACTCCCTTCTTCCGGTACAATACCCAAACTGCTATTGATTATTTTGCTCCTTATAAGGTACACACAGCGGCAGATCAGTTTTATTCCAGCAATTATGATCTTTCAAAATTCAGCAGTAATTTTTACGGCGCCGGTTTTAGGATTGCACCACCAAAGGGAGTTTTTGGAATACAGCGTTTGAATATGCTTGAGTTACGGTATGGACATTATACAAAAACCAATGGTATGAAATCTGACATCATATCGCTGAACCTGAAGTTTAAATAAAGCGAAGTCAATAAATTTAAAAGAGGCTGTCTCAAAAAGGCAGCCTCTTTTATTTCCCCAGATCTTATTTCTATATGATCAGCAATGCATCTCCATAACTGAAGAACCTGTATTTATCCTTGATAGCTTTCTTATAAGCTTCCATCGCCAGCTCATATCCTGCAAAGGCGCAGGTCATGATCAGCAGGCTTGTTTTGGGTAAATGGAAGTTTGTTACCAATGAATCTGCTATATTAAAATCATAAGGTGGGTGAATAAAAGTATTGGTCCAGCCTTCTGAAGGTTTCAATAACTTTTGTGCGGTAAAAGAAGATTCCATAGCCCGCATGGTAGTGGTGCCGATAGAACAAATACGATGGCCGTATTCTTTAGCCCTGTTCACGATCTTACAAGCCGTTTCATCAATGTGGTAATACTCGGCATCCATTTTATGTTTACTCAGATCTTCCACTTCGATGGGGCGAAAAGTGCCAAGGCCGGTGTGTAAAGTAACTTCAGCAAAGCGGATACCTTTTATCTCCAGTCTTTTGATCAGTTCACGGCTGAAATGTAAACCGGCGGTAGGGGCAGCAACAGCTCCTTCATGTTTTGCGTAAACGGTCTGGTAACGTTCCTTATCTTCTTCATCGGGTTTGCGTTTGATATATTTAGGCAATGGTGTTTCTCCCAGCTTTTCCAATTGTGCCCTGAAATCTTCTTCACTGCCTTCCCATAAAAAGCGGATGGTGCGGCCACGGCTGGTGGTATTATCAATTACTTCTGCCACCAGGTCCTCCTGGTCGCCGAAATAAAGTTTATTGCCGACACGGATCTTTCTTGCAGGGTCAACAATTACATCCCAGAGCCGGTTTGGCTTATTCAATTCACGAAGCAGGAACACTTCAATCTTAGCTCCGGTTTTTTCCTTGCGTCCATACATCCGGGCTGGAAATACCTTTGTGTTATTTACTACAAACGCATCTTTGTCGTCAAAATAATCTATGATGTCCCTGAAATGTTTATTTTCCATTTCACCGGTGTGGCGGTGCACTACCATCATTCGGGCATCTTCTCGGCGTTTAGTGGGGTTTTGGGCAATCAGGTTAAGTGGAAGATCGAAACGAAATTGTGAAAGCTTCATGAGTATATAATTTTATCAGATAAGTCTCATGACACAAACCGGGCAAAATGCCGGGAAGGGATGATCCGATTCCGGCCTTACGGCGCCGGGTCTGGTCAACATGACTGCATTTAAAGCGGGCAAAGGTATACTTTTCAGGTTCAAAATCCCGTTTAAATTTTTCAGAGTCATTTGCCCGCCCGATTTTCAGAAATGTTGAAACAGTGTGAACAATCCTGCCGGGCAGATGAACTGTCTTTAGGTAGACCTAAATCTCTGGTATTCAAAATAATTTTATGCTTTTCATTGCACCGCAGCATCTTACATTTGTTTATAATAACAACCTCCATTGGTCCTGATCCCGCTCCTGGCGAGAAGAGGACCGGGATACAACCTATATGAAGCGAACCCTTTTATTTTTTCTGACCATTTTTTGTTTTCTTTCATTACAGGCACAGCCTAAGATCAAAGACAAAAAATATCCCAGCCTGTTGTGGGAAATTTCAGGCCATGGGATGAAAAAGCCATCTTATCTCATCGGGACCATGCATGTAAGCAGCAAACTGGCTTTTCATCTGCCCGATTCGTTTTATATCGCCATCAGGAATGCACAGGTGGTAGCACTGGAAACCAACCCGGAAACATGGCAGGAAGATATGAGCAAATATGATCTGACCGGGAGTGGGGATAATCTCTACGAAAACAACTACTATGGCGGCTACCGGTCAGTACCCAATGAGTATTTAAGTATCAACACACTTAAGTTCTACAAATATGACCGTAAAATTGAACGGGCATTATTCAGCAATCCATCAACTATTAATAATTTATTATACCGCAGTTATGGTAATGAAGCCAGTGATTTTGAAGAAGATACTTACCTTGATATGTATATTTTCCAATGTGGTAAAAAATGGGGTAAAAAAGTGACCGGGGTAGAAAATTACGGGGAGAGTATGAAACTGATGGCCGAAGCTTATAAAGATGCAGCGAAGGATAAAGATAAAAAAGAGAGGAGCTATGATGGTGCTGATGAATATTCGACGGATAAACTGCAGGAGGCATACCGAAGCGGTAATCTTGACCTGCTGGATTCCATTAATAAGTATAACAGCACTTCGGCCGCCTTCGATGAAAAATTTTTATACCGGAGAAATGAAATACAGGCTAATTCAATTGATTCTATCATCAAATCCGGGAATTCCCTGTTCGTTGGAGTGGGAGCCGCACATCTGCCGGGAGACAGGGGTGTTATTGAAATGCTTCGCAAAAAAGGATACAGGCTTCGCCCGGTAAAAATGGGGGAAAGGGGCAGCAGGGACAAAGACATCGTGGATAAAATAAGAGTGCCGGTCACCTTCAGAACGGAGATGGCTGATGACGGGTTTTTTAAAGTGGATATTCCCGGAAAATTTTACAAGTTCGGGGAAGATGCGGCGTTGGAACAAAAACAATATGCCGATATGTCAAACGGCAGCTATTACATGATTACCCGCATTATGACAAATGCCTGGATGTGGTCTCACAGCACAGACGATGTATATAATAGAATTGACAGCCTCCTCTATGAGAATGTGCCGGGGAAAATGATTTCCAAAACTATGATCATTAAAAACGGGTATAAAGGATTTGATATTACCAACCGGACCCGTCGCGGCGATCTCCAGCGGTATAACATTTTTATCACTCCCTTTGAAATTATTTTTTTTAAAATGAGTGGTACCGGAGATTATGTGAAGTATGGTGATGAAGCAAAGAAATTTTTTGGCAGCATACAGTTTAAGGAATATAAAGCAGTCACTGACCCGCCAGCCGGCGGATGGAAAAAATACTCACCTCCGTATGGCGGTTTTGCTGTTGACCTGCCGCATGATCCCTACATGGGCAATGATGGAAGCTGGATATATGATGCAGAGGATAAAACTACCGGCACACAAT
Organism: uncultured Chitinophaga sp.; assembly: GCA_964525285.1. Lineage (GTDB taxonomy): Bacteria > Bacteroidota > Bacteroidia > Chitinophagales > Chitinophagaceae > JJ008. Next base: position 5,394 of record CAZGGQ010000033.1, on the reverse strand, counting down.
ACCGTATCATCAGAACAGATATTCATAACTATCATTTTGTGGAAGAGGATACTTTTGATCTGAGCCTGATGAACGAAAGTTTTATGGTTTCTGAGTTTATCGACTCACAACTTACCCGCAAACAAACCAGCCAGTCAGGTTACCCGGCGCTGGAGGGTATATACAAAGACAAATCAGGCGCTGTTTATCTTACCCGCTTTATCATCCAGGGTCCGCATTATTATACGTTGATGGCTCATGGCAAGCAGGAAATACCAGCCATGAGGAATTTCCTGAACTCATTTGAAATAAAACCACTTGTTTATAACGAGGCAAAGCAACGAAAGGATACATCTCTTTATTTTACGGTTACTACGCCTGTATATCCCGAAGACAAAAAAATAAAACTGGACATTCCCCGCTACAGTTATTTTGGCGGGGATGAGAATGATGATGAAGAATCAGAAGATGATCAGCTGGAAGGCGGCGCCTACCGTAACAAAATAATCAGCAATGATACGACCGGGGAAAAGATATACGTTTCTTTTTTCCGTTCACCCAGGTATTATTACACCAAAGACAGCGCTGCACTCGATAAAGACAAAGAAGCTTCATTTTTTGCTGACAGCACCTGGATAATTAGATTTAAAAAGAAAACCGTGCTGCCAAACAAAATGAAGGTCTGGGAAGCCATTGTTACAGATACAGGCAGCAGTCGCAGCCTATGGACAAAAACTTATTGCAAAGATGGAATTGGCTTCTCGCTGGCCACTGAGTCTGATACGCTGACACAGCCCAGCGCCTTTGTTAAAAAATTCTTTGAAACTTTTACCCCTGCTGATACATTGAAGGGCATCAATCCTTTTGTAAAAAAATCAAATTTGTTCTTTGAGGACTTTATGAATAAGGACAGTGTATTGCATAAACGGGCCGTTAAACATATTGACGATATTGAATTGGATTCATTGGACCTGCCACAACTGAAAAAAGCAATTGCCTGGTTAAACTGGGATGAAAAAAAATACCTGGATACCAAAAAATCGCTGGTTGAGAAACTGGGTGATATCAATACAAGTGCTGCTTCTGAATACCTGAAAGAATTGTATTATGCCCTTGATGATACTGTTCAATTGCAATATTCAGTCCTGGAAAGTCTATTACAGCACAAAACATCTTATGCGTTCAGCATTTTCAGGGATATTGTTAATACAGAACCCCCGGTACTGGAGGCTGGTGAAACCGGCAGCGACTATTCAATATACCCCCCGCTATCGGCTTTGCGGGATATCCGCAGGTTCAGATATAATAACGGCAGCTTCCTCGATGAATTATCCGATTCATTACAACTTACAAGGACTATTTTGCCCGACCTGCTGCCCCTGCTTAACCTGGAAGACTATAAGAGCAGCATCATGAAATTATTGGGTGAGATGGTAGACAGCAACCTGGTAAAGCCGAAAGATTATGAAATGTATTTCAGCAAATTCCTGATTGAAGCCAAACAGGAATTGAAGAAACAATCTATTGCTGAAAAGAAAAAAGCTATACAAAAGGCGGAGGATAGCAAGGAAGAAAAGAAAATTTCTCCCTACTATTCGGATGATGATGAAAAAGATGCAGGCAATGATGATCTCGGTCTTTATGCTACGTTATTATTGCCTTATTGGGAAACTAATGCTGCTGTGCAACCCTTGATACAGCAAATGCTGAAATCGAATGACAAAAAACTAAAATACAGTACCATGCTGCTGTTACTTCAGCACAATAAACCATTTCCGGACAGCCTGCCGGGCTATTTTGGCAGCCTGGATGATTACCGTTATGAATTGTACAAGGATCTTAAGAAGTTGAAAAGACCGGAGAGATTCCCGGCATTGTATAACAATCATCTTGACCTGGGCAGAAGTTCCCTGCTTGATCAAAAATCATACGGTAAGCCCGATTCAGTTGTATATGTTGAACGGCTTGCTGCGGAATACAAAGACAAAAAAGGGTTTATCTATTTTTATAAATACAAGGCCAAAAAAGACGACTTGTCATGGAAACTGGCTGTAGTGGGCCTGGTACCCGGAGATCCGGAACAATTTGAATATGAAGACAGTTTAAAATTCCGGGTTCCCGGATTTAATAACCCGCTGTTCTCCTTCACAAATTATAACCGGTATGATTTAACAGATTTCACCGAGACAAAGATTGAACAGGATGAGCCCATGTTGAAACAGTTGAATAAAGCTTTAAAAAAATTATTATACTCCCGCCGGAACAGCGCCAGGAAATTTTATGAAGATGATGCTGACAGAACGACAGCGCCGGATTATATCGACTAAACGACAACGCCTTTTGGTATTGATGCAACCAGGTTTTTAGTATAAGCCGTTTGGGGGTTAAAATAAATATCATCGGCATTGCCGCTTTCTTCAATTTTTCCTTTGTTCATTACCATGATGCGGTCACTGATATAGCGGACAACGGAGAGATCATGTGAGATAAAGATAATGGTGAAACCAAATTCTTTTTTCAGGCTGTTCAGTAAATTCAACACCTGGGCCTGCACACTTACATCCAGGGCAGAGACGGATTCATCGCAAATTATAAAAGAAGGGTTCAATGCCAGTGCCCTGGCAATAACAATGCGTTGCCGCTGTCCGCCGCTGAATTCATGCGGGTACCGGTCAACATGTTCAGCTTTCAGGTTTACTTTTTCCAGCAACTCAGTTACTTTATCTTTTCGTTGTTTCCCGGTTTGTAAAATGCCATGCACTTTCATGGGTTCGGCAATGGCAGAGCCAATCGTTAACCGGGGATTCAATGAAGAGTAAGGATCCTGGAAAACAATTTGTACTTCTTTACGTAAGGAACGCAGCTCATCTCTTTTTTTGGCAGTCAGGTCAATACCATTGTAAATAATTTTTCCGGAGTCAGGTTCAATCAATCGCAGTAAGGTTCTTCCTAATGTTGTTTTGCCACAACCACTTTCACCAACAAGTCCCAATGTTTCACCTTTATATATTTCGAAACTCACATCATCCACTGCTTTGGTAAATGAACGGGCCTTGCCAAACATCGTTTTCTTAGCGGGAAACCAGACGGAGAGGTTTTGTGCTTTGAGGAGAACAGGGGTCTGAGTCCTGAGTTCTGAAGTCACAAGTCTGGGGTCAGGGGTCAGGGGGGGTGTTTCCGACTTCTGTCCTGCCTTTCCGGCAGGCAGGCTTCTGACTTCAGACCCGATAGCTATCGGGTTCGTTTCCTCAAGAAAATCACTAACCACAGGAAGCCGTTTCCCTCTTTCATGATTCACCGGCCTGCAGGCCAGCAATGCTTTTGTGTAAGGATGCTGCGGACGGGTAAAAATTTCTTTCAAACTATTTTGCTCCACTATTTCTCCTTTATACATCATCACGACACGGTCCGCAATTTCAGCGACAACACCAAGGTCATGTGTGATAAAGATCACTCCCATATTGGATTGTTGCTGCAGCTCCTTTATCAGTTGCAGGATCGTTTTCTGCACGGTTACATCCAATGCTGTGGTCGGCTCATCACAAATAAGCAGGGAAGGCTCACAGCACATAGCCATGGCGATTATAACCCGTTGCTTTTGCCCGCCACTGAGCTGGTGCGGGAACCGGCTGAAGATGGCTGCCGGATCAGGCAGTTTTACTTTTTCAAACCAATTGATGGTTTGTTGCTTTGCTGCAAGGTCAGAAACTTTTTTATGCAGTTGTATCGCTTCTTTTACCTGGTTGCCGCAGCTAAGCACCGGGTTCAGGGATGTCATCGGTTCCTGGAAGATCATGGCGATTTTATTACCACGGATATCCTGCATCTCATAGCGGTTTCTTTTCAGCAGGTCAATTTGTGTATCCCCATTTTCAGAAAACAAAATTTCACCTGTGGCATATTTTGCAGGTGGCGAGGGGAGGAGTTGTAAAATAGAAAGTGAAGTAACGGATTTTCCCGAGCCGGATTCACCAACCAATGCCAGCACTTCGCCCCGGTTGACGGAAAGAGAAATATTTTTTAATGCTTGGGTTGTCCCGGATTCTGATATAAAATCAACAGAGAGATTTTGTATGCTTAATAACGGCTGCATTATTTATCAACCACTTTTACAGGTATTTTTTTTGGCGGTGTCGGGTAATAAGCCATGCACACAGCACATTCCTGCTTAGCCGTCGTGTCAATCGTAAAATAAAACTCATCAGCTTCTTTAATAGTTGCAGGGAAACTACAGGGGCTGCCAAGTCCAAATACATTGGCATATTGTTTTCCCGTTACTTCATCGGTCCAGTTTGCGTTAATCTTTGCGGTATCAATATTGCCTTCGAGCAGCCGGATAGTATAATTCATACATATTCCTTTTATTTCCAGTTTGCCTTTATATTTAACAACATTTGCATTCTTTTTGCTGCAATTGCTGTTTGAAAGAAGCAGCGTGATAAATGCCGGTAATAAAATAAATTTATTCATATAAAATGATTTTAAAATTTCAGATGCCGCACCGTCATGCCATCATTCATTAATTGTTTAAGCGAATCAATACCAATTTTCAGGTGAGTCTCTACATACAGTGCCGTAACATTCTGATCGCTTTCTTCCGTTTTCACTCCATCCGGTATCATGGGCTGATCACTCACCAGTAATAAAGCGCCTGTCGGGATCTTATTATAAAAACCTACCGTGAAAATTGTAGCTGTTTCCATATCAACGGCATAAGCTCTTATCTTTTGCAGGTATTCTTTGAAAGGTTCATCATGTTCCCATACCCGGCGGTTGGTGGTGTACACGGTGCCGGTCCAGTAATCCACAGCATAATCCCGGATGGTGGTAGAGACAGCTTTTTGTAAAGCAAATGCCGGCAAGGCAGGCACTTCAGCAGGAAAATAGTCATTGGAAGTTCCCTCGCCTTTTATGGCTGCGATGGGCAATATCAGGTCTCCGAGTTTATTACGTTTCTTCAGGCCGCCGCATTTGCCCAGGAACAATGCAGCTTTGGGATGAATGGCAGAAAGCAGGTCCATGACAGTTGCTGCTGTTGGGCTGCCCATACCGAAATTTATTATGGTGATATTATCAGCCGTGGCACATTGCATGGGTTTGCCTTCGCCAATCACCTTCACGTTGTTCCATTCGGCAAACATTTTTACATAGTTGCTGAAATTGGTGAGGAGAATATACTCGCCAAAATTTTCCATCGATTCCCCGGTATAGCGGGGCAACCAGTTCTGTACTATTTCTTCTTTGGTCTTCATGACTGCGAATTTAATCAATTACTTTTGAAGCATGGTGGTCATCAATTACCCGGAACCGGACTTCCGTATTAAAAAAGAGGGAGGGAAAGAATTCATTTTTGATGCTCTTCGCAAAAAATGGCTGTTGCTGACGCCTGATGAATGGGTGAGGCAGAATTTTGTG
>CAZGGQ010000032.1:0-56897 GCA_964525285.1 uncultured Chitinophaga sp. | reverse complement strand
AATACATGTTCCTTGATAATACAGCCTGTAACCTGGCATCAGCCAACCTGATGAAATTTTTTGATACAGAAAAAAATCATTTTGATGTAGAAGGCTATGAATACAATTGCCGTTTGTGGACTGTGGTGCTGGAAATATCTGTTTTGATGGCCCAGTTCCCTTCCAAAGAAGTGGCACAACTGAGTTATGAGTACAGAACATTGGGATTAGGTTATGCCAATCTCGGAACGATGTTAATGGTAAGCGGGATCCCTTATGACAGTGAAGAAGCAAGAGCAATAGCTGCTGCAATTACAGCAATCATGACGGGTACTTCTTACAAAACTTCAGCTGAAATGGCTCGGGCACTTGGCACGTTTCCAAAATATGAGGAAAACAAAACTCATATGATGAGAGTGATGCGGAACCACCGGCTCGCTGCTTATGATGCCGATGAATATGAAAGCCTGAGCCTGAAACCACAGGGTATTAAATCACAATTTTGCCCGGATTACATGCTGAAAGCAGCCTGCAAAACATGGGATGATGCAGTTGAAATGGGAGAGAAGTATGGTTACAGGAATGCACAGGCAACTGTTATCGCTCCAACGGGAACCATTGGTTTGGTTATGGATTGCGATACGACCGGCGTGGAACCTGATTTTGCGTTAGTGAAATTTAAAAAACTGTCCGGTGGTGGTTATTTCAAGATCATCAACCAGTCAGTACCGGCAGCTCTTAAAAATTTAGGTTATTCTGAAAAAGAAACAGACGCTATCATTAAATATGCTGCAGGGACCGGTTCATTTGCAGGGGCGCCTTTTATCAACCATCAGACATTAAGCGAAAAAGGTTTTATTGCCGATGAAATTAAAAGACTGGATGCTGCTGCCATAACAGCTTTTGAGATAGGGTTTGTTTTTAATAAATTCACCTTGGGTGAAGAATGCCTGCAACGGCTTGGCTTTACACCTGAACAATACAATGATTTTGAATGGAGCCTGCTGGAAGCATTAGGTTTCAGTGACGAAGAGATCGAAGCTGCCAATGATTATATCTGCGGCACCATGATGCTGGAAGGAGCTCCTTTATTGAAAGATGAACACCTGCCCGTTTTTGACTGTGCCAATAAATGCGGAAAGAAAGGCCAGCGTTTTATTCATGCGCATGGCCATATCCGGATGATGGGAGCTACGCAGCCGTTTATCAGCGGCGCTATTTCCAAAACGATCAACCTGCCGCACGAAGCGATCGTGGAAGAAATTGCTGATGCGTACCTGCTTAGCTGGGAACTGGGTTTGAAAGCATGTGCTTTGTACCGCGATGGTTCCAAACTTTCTCAACCGCTCAGCAACAAATCTGACAAGAAGAAAAAAACAGAAACAACTGTCGCTGATGAAAATCAACCAGCAACCAGTAACCAGCAACCAGAATCCAATATCGTTGACCTGGGATTGCTTACGGTTGAAGAATTGCTGGAAGAAGTGCAGAAAAGAGTGCAGGCTTCTCCTGACACCAAACTGAAAAGAAAATTAGCCAGCATCGTTGAACGCCGCGCCTTGCCAGCCAAACGCCGCGGCTTTACACAAAAAGCAAAGATCAACGGACAAGCCATCTTTCTCCGCACCGGTGAATACGGCGATGGTACACTCGGTGAAATATTTATTGATATGGCCAAAGAAGGCGCCACGATGCGTAGTATGATGAACTGTTTCGCCATTTCTATTTCTATCGGGATGCAGTACGGTGTGCCGCTGGAAGAGTTTGTTGATAAATTTGCTTTCACCAGGTTTGAGCCATCCGGTTTTGTTGAGCATCCGAATATTAAAACAACTACTTCAATTGTTGATTTAATATTCAGGGTGTTAGGTTATGAATATCTGGGACGTACTGACCTGGTACATGTATTGGATAAACCTGAAGTGATGAATACAGGTGCCGATGACTGGGATGAAGTTCCATCCAATCAATTAGAGTATGCAAAAGATCCTGAATTGTCCAGTGTTCGTGTTACTCCTTCATCAGGAACGGTAGCGCCGCAGCCGGTAAAGAACCAACGGGCTGCCCAGGCAGTGAAGGCTGAGAATGGAATGGATTCAATGAGTGCCGCTACTAAGAGTATGCAGAGTGATGCCCCGGCCTGTAATGTGTGTGGTCACATCATGATGCGCAGCGGCACTTGTTATAAGTGCAATAACTGTGGTAACCAGGGAGGTTGTAGTTAGCTTCACCCCGGCCCTCTCCACTGGTGGAGAGGGAGAAAAATGTTTGGACTGAAAAACCAAATAAAGAATGTACCCATTAATTCTACATCCCCCGATGAATCGGGGGATGTTTGTTTTAGTAATGTTTCTATAAACAGGCAGGTGGAAGTACAAACAAAAAAAGAATAATCCAGTAGTAATTCTATACCTGTTTTATAATAAGCAGGTATTAATTTCATTCATTAATCTGTTAGCTATGAAGACAAGAATAATGCTATTACTGATCATTGCCTGTATTGTATTTCAGTCCTGCCACAGGGCCATGAGCCCTTACGAAGCAGCAAATTTTCCAAAAGGAAAGAAGTGCAGGGATATTAAGTAACGTAATGTCAATGCTTCGACCAACTCCCACGCCATCCGGTGGGGCAGGAAGTGTGACATAGCTATTCCCCGCCAAAAACATTATTCACTGCGCCTTCCAGCATCGGGAATTTTTCCACTACAAAACTTTTGATGGTAGTTATAGCTTGTTTGGCCTGCTCTTCCGTGAGTCCGGCTTCGGCTTTCAGTTTATCAACCAGTTCCTGCATATAAAAATTTAAGGTTTGAAGTTAGGAAAAGAAAAATGCCAGAAAACATCTCCGGCATTAAATGACTTAAATGACCTGTTTGACCTATTGACAAAAATACTATGCTACCTTTAGCAGGCTCAGCTTGCTCTTATCAAACTTCCGATTGGCATATTCCAGGTCAAGTGTGAATTGCGTTTCTTTGGAGGATGGCATTTCAAACATAGCATCGGTCAGAATACCTTCACAGATGCTTCTGAGGCCCCTGGCGCCCAGTTTATATTCCATGGCTTTCTCCACCATAAAGTTCAGCACGTCTTCGTCAATGGTCAGCTGAATGCCTTCCAGCTCAAATAGTTTTTTATATTGCTTGACCAGCGCATTCTTGGGTTCAGTTAGAATGGCTCTAAGTGTTTCTGCATCCAGCGGGTCAAGGTGAGTAACCACCGGCAAACGGCCCAGCAATTCAGGGATCAATCCAAATGCTTTCAGGTCGGTGGCATTTATATAGCGCAGCAGGTTCTTCTTCATGCTTTCCTGCTGTTCTTTGTCCACATTAAAACCAATGGTATTGGTTTGCACCCTGCGGGCAATTATTTTATCAATACCGTCAAAAGCACCGCCGCAAATGAAAAGTATATTCTGTGTGTTGATCTTAATGAGTTTTTGTTCCGGATGTTTTCTTCCACCTTGTGGCGGAACAAGCACATCGGTCCCTTCCAGCAGTTTCAGCATACCCTGCTGCACACCTTCACCGCTTACATCACGGGTAATGGAAGGATTATCTCCCTTCCGGGCGATCTTATCTATTTCATCTATGTACACGATGCCCCGCTCGGCAGCCGCCACATCATAATTGCAAACCTGTAATAAACGGGTCAGAATACTTTCGACATCTTCTCCTACATAACCGGCTTCGGTAAATACCGTAGCATCAACAATGGTAAAAGGAACATTCAGCATCCGGGCAATGCTTTTTGCCAAAAGTGTTTTGCCCGTTCCTGTTTCACCCACCATGATGATATTGCTCTTTTCTATTTCAACTTCGTTGGCTGCGGTTTCGTTGCTTTTTTGCTGTAACCTTTTGTAGTGGTTGTACACGGCAACCGCCAGCACTTTTTTAGCATCATCCTGCCCGATCACATATTCATCCAGGAATTTTTTAACCTCCATTGGTTTTTTTACGGTGAGTTTGAAAGCAGAAGTCGTCTTGTCGTCTTTGATCGTAAGCTCCTGGTCAATAATTTCACGGGCATGCTCCACGCAGTTTTCACAGATATGGCCTTCCTGCCCGGCAATCAGGATCTTAACTTCATCACGGCTGCGGCCACAAAAGGAACAGTGTAGGGGGTTTTTTGCCATTTTTTCTTAGAATAAGACGTTGTACAAACGCATTTGTAACTCACAAAAGTATAAAACCGTTCCGACAAGGAACGGCTTTATTTAAAATGAAAACCTAATAGTCTCGTTGCCAGGAGTTTAGAGTTTCTGAATCAGCTTGTCAACGATGCCGTATTTGATGGCTTCATCAGCATCCATCCAGTAGTCCCTGTCAAAATCTTTCATGATCTGCTCCACCGTTTTACCGCAATTTTCTGCCAGGATTTTTGCGCCGATCTCCTTCACTCTCCGGGTTTGTTTGGCCTGGATCTCAAGGTCTGTACTGACCCCCTGTATATGACCGCCTATTGACGGCTGATGGATCATTACTTCGCCATGGGGATAAATGAAACGCTTTCCCTTTACGCCACCGCTTAATAAGATGCTGCCCATCGAAGCGGCCAGGCCCATGCAAATAGTGCTAACCGGGCTCTTCAGCATTTTCATGGTATCATACATCACCATACCGCTTGTAACAACGCCGCCCGGACTATTGATATAAAATTTTATTTCTTCGCCGGGCTTATCGGCATCCAGCAATAAAAATTTGGAGACTATCTCCCTTGCTGATTTATCGTCCACCACACCCCAGAGGTAAACGCTTCTTTTTTCAAAGAAATATTTTTCCAGTCGTTTATTCAGCATCAGCAGGTCATCCCGTTTATCAGCTTTTTCGGTCTCATCGTCATCTTCCTGTTTCCTGTCGTTGTATAAAAATTGTTTGCGGTTCATATTTGTTTTTTTGCGAGGCGAAGCCGAAGCAATCTCCTCATTTGTAAATATTTTTTGTTTCCAGCTTGAGTGCTACTATCATCGACCCTCGCACTCTTCATCGTTCGGTAATTCTACTCGACAAATATGTCGCCCCTACGGAGCTTACAATTCATCTTAAAAATCCTTCTAAGAAGATATCATCCCTACGAAGCTTACTTTCTCATTTCTTTTTTCTTATTCCGTATTTCTCATTCCCTTCAGGGGGCCTTCTGTTTCCTTGCATTTGTCAGCAACACTTCATCCACCAGTCCATATTCCTTGGCCTCTGCTGCAGTCATCCAGTTATCACGGTCAAAATCTTTTTCAATTTGTTCAATGGGTCTGCCGGTATGCACATTTACCACTTCATACAATTCCCGCTTCAGCTTTTTTATTTCATTCACTGTTATTTCAATATCACTGGCTTGTCCACCGATAGCGCCGCTGGGCTGGTGCATCATTACTCTTGCATGTTTCAGGGCAGCTCTTTTTCCCTTAGTGCCTGCTCCCAGTAATACGCAGGCCATGGATGCGGCTACGCCGATACAAATGGTGGCAATATCCGGGCTCACATATTGCATGGTATCATACACACCAAGCCCGGAATAAACACTGCCGCCGGGACTGTTGATGTACATATTAATATCCCGGGACCTGTCAGTAGAATCCAGGAAAAGCAATTGTGCTGTAACTATATTGGCTATTTCATCATTGATTGGGTAGCCAAGGAAAATGATACGGTCCATCATTAGCCGGCTATACACATCCATGACAGCTACATTCAATGAACGTTCTTCAATGATGTTCGGCGTCATGCCGGTAACCAGTTGCGAAGCGTAGCCGTGAAGCGTGTTACTGGAAATGCCACGGTGTTTCACCGCATATTTTTCAAATTCTGAATTAAAACTCATGTTCAGTTAATTAGATGATTAGTTAATTGGGTAATTGGGAGACATATTAAAAAGTTTGATGCTACAGTTCACTTTTCAACCAATTATCCGGTCAGACAACTCCTCAAATATCCGTCCAAAAGGGAAAACCACAAAATCACTGTCAAGATGACTGTTTAAACGAAAAAAGGCTGAAGAAGAACGACCCCAATCAACCTTTTAACTAATCAACCAATTAACTACACTCAATGATGATGCTGTTGATGCGCCTCGACCATTTTAGTGAACTCTTCTGCACCGATCTCTTTATCGGTCGGTCTTACCTGTGTTTCGGTCCACTCAAATATTTTTTGTGTTTGTATGCGGTTGTAAGAGTCCTCTACATATTTCTTGTCTTTCATCATTTTTTCTATATAATCAGTTACCCAGGGCTGGTCATCGCTCAGGTTGGCGCCACCCATATAGCTGAAGAGTTGTTGTTTCGCAAAAGCTCTTATTTCATCAGCAGCTACCTGTATAGCATTATCCTGAACAATTTTATCAGAGATCAATGTCCATTTTAGCTGACTCAGAAATGCCGGGAATTCTTTTTCTACTTCTTCATCTGTTTTGTCACCCTGAACTTTTGTCGATGGGTCTCCCTGGGTTTTCATCCATTTCTTTAGAAAACCTTCCGGAAACTTTATTTGAGTATGATCCACCAGTTCATGAAAAATCTGGTCGTGAATCTGGTTCCTTGCCTGGCCATTCCAGTATGCCTGAATTTCTCCTTTTATTTTATTACGGAAATCTTCTTCTGTTTTTACATCCTGCCCGGGATAAAGCTGGGTGAAGAATTCTTCATTTAATTCCCTTTTCTCCAGCAAACCCACTTTTGTAATTACAATTTTAAAATACTTATCGGCTGCAGAGGCGTCTTCTTTCAACCCAAGGTCGCTGATGATCCATTCTCTTTCTCCTGAGCCTGTCGAAGGATCATCAAAGGCAGTTTTTAATTGCACTGCTACGAAATCTTCTTTTTTCTTGCCCATCCAGTTGTTCCGGTAACTTTCGGCAAAATATTTTACCAGCAATGAGTTGTCTTTCTTAATGCCAGCTTCCACTTCATTGCCATCTGCATCTGTTTCCACAAAATTTACATTCAACACATTCTCTTCGGTGGTTACCATTTCTTCATCCTTCATATTTCCGTGTCGGTTTTGTAAACGCTCAACTTCTTTGCTGATCATTTCATCTGTAACGGTAACAACGTAACGGGTGATTGTTGCTTTTTCCAGATCAGGCAATTGAAATTCCGGCTTCATGCCGATCTCAAAATGAAAGCTGTAATCTGCAGGATTATTGACATCTATCTGGCGGATATCAGTCTCCAGCGGAAGCGGCTGGGCAAAAATATCCAGATTTTGCAGGTAACCATTCAACTCCCGGTCAACTGTTTTCAATACTTCATCCGTAAACAATGAAGTGCCATACATTTTTTTGATCAGTCCGGCCGGCACCATTCCTTTTCTGAAGCCTGGTATATTGGCTTTCTTGCTGTATTCTTTCAGAGCCTTTTCAAATGAAGGAAGGTAATCGGTCTTTTCCAGTTTCACGGTCAGCTTCTCGTGCAGCGGGCCGATGTTTTCTTTGGTAACTGTTGCCATATTTTTTGCTGTTAGCTTTTAGCTATTAGCTAACAGCTAACAGCTTTTTGTGCGGGTGGAGGGACTCGAACCCCCATGCCTCACGGCGCCAGATCCTAAGTCTGGTATGTCTACCAATTTCACCACACCCGCAATTTCCGTCAAGCAGTCAAATGGGTCTATACGTCAGTTACTATATCGAATTTGACCTATTTGACTTATTTGACAGATATGACTATCAAATAGGGTTGCAAATGTAGGCCATTTATGCAGAAGGGAAGGAAGCTTTTTCGTAAATTCGTAGTTAATGGAAACTGTTGCGCAGATACCGAAGTATAATCTTAATGAAGAAGAGGAAAAGAAACTCATTCTGCGGGAATACCGTTCCCTGTTGCGGGTATTAAAGACCAAATTAAAACCCGGCGATAAAGATCTTATACGAACAGCTTTCGAAATGGCAGCAGATGCACACAAGACCATGCGGCGCAAAAGCGGGGAACCTTATATCATTCACCCGATCGCTGTAGCTAAGATTTGTGCCGATGAAATTGGTTTGGGTATCCGTTCCACGATCTGTGCATTACTGCATGATACGGTTGAAGACACAGATATCTCCTTAGAAGATGTGGAAAGGGAATTCGGGAATGAGATTGCCCGTATTGTTGACGGTCTCACCAAAATTTCAAATGTCATTGATGTCAATGCTTCGAAGCAGGCAGAAAATTTTAAAAAGATATTACTGACCCTGACGGATGATCCCCGTGTGATATTGATAAAACTGGCCGACCGGCTGCATAACATGCGGACGCTTGACAGCATGAAGCGGGAGACACAACTGAAAATTTCTTCTGAAACAGTTTATGTATATGCACCGCTGGCACACCGGATGGGACTGTACAATCTCAAAACAGAAATGGAAGACCTGGCCATGAAGTATATGGAGCCTGATATTTATAAGGAGCTGGCCCGGAAACTGACTGAAACAAAAAAAGAAAGAACCAAATTTATTAACGAGTTCATCAAACCCATTAAAGAAAAGTTAGAGAAAGCTAATATCAACGCCGATGTATTCGGAAGGCCGAAAAGCATCCACTCCATCTGGAATAAAATGAAAAAGAAGGGGGTGGAGTTTGAAGAAGTATATGATCTGTTTGCCATCCGTGCCATTCTCGATTCTCCGCCGGAAAGAGAAAAAGAAGATTGCTGGAAAGTTTATTCGCTGATCACCGATGAATATAATCCTTCACCGGAAAGATTGAGGGATTGGCTCAGCAATCCCAAGAGCAACGGTTATGAAGCATTGCATACCACGGTCATGGGCCCGCAGGGCAATTGGGTGGAAGTGCAGATCCGGACCAAGCGGATGAACGAGATCGCAGAAAAAGGATTGGCCGCCCACTGGAAATATAAAGAAGATGCCGCCGACGAAAGCCGTTTTGATAAATGGTTTCAACAGATACGGGAAGTAATCAGTAACCAGGAAACAGACAGCATTGATTTTCTGCAGGATTTTAAAACCAGTTTTTTGGCGGAAGAAATTTATGTGTACACTCCCAGGGGTGATGTAAAGATGCTACCTGTAGGTTCCACCGCTTTGGATTTTGCTTTTGCCATTCACAGCGCTATTGGCGTAAAGACCATCGGCGCCAAAGTGAATCATAAGCTGGTTCCTATCAGCCATAAGCTGCACAGCGGCGACCAGGTAGAGATCATCACCAGCAATAAACAAAAAGCTTCGGAAGACTGGCTGGGCTTTGTGATCACCTCCAAAGCAAAAGGAAGGATCAGGGATTCATTGAAGGAAGAAAAAAGAAAAGTAGCTGATGAAGGAAAGTACACGGTGCAAAGAAAACTGGAAGGATTGGGGGCGTCTATGTCACAACACAATATTGAGGAACTGGTACATTGGTATAAACTGCCATCAAACCTTGATCTGTTTTACCAGGTTTCGGTAAAAAATATTGACCTGAAAGATCTGAAAGATTTTAAAGTGCTTGGCGATAAAATTGAAGCGCCGAGGCCGGTAAAGATCCAGCATGAAAAAACAGAATACATTCCCCAGCCCGGGAAAAAAGATGCCGAGCTTATTATTTTTGGCGAGAGCAGTGATAAGATCGTTTATAATCTCGCCAATTGCTGCAAACCCATTCCGGGCGACGACGTGTTTGGATTTGTGACCACCGGCAAAGGCCTTACTATCCACCGCACCAATTGCCCCAATGCTGCTAAATTATTAGCCAGCTATGGACACCGGGTAGTTAAAACCAAGTGGGCCAAGAACAAAGAGATATCCTTCCTGACCGGTATCAGGATCATCGGCCTGGATGATGTAGGCGTGGTGAATAAAATAACCAATCTTATTTCAGGTGATCTGAAAATTAATATTTCTGCTATTACCATTGAAGCCAAGGAAGGATTGTTTGAAGGCAATATCCGGCTCTATGTGCATGATAAAGAAGAGCTGGATAACCTGGTGCGGAACCTGCTCAGCCTCCCCGGCATTGAATCAGTGGAACGCTATGATATGGAAGATATTCCATCGTAAAGGGAAATCTGACTCTTTTGTCAACAACCACGCCGCCAAAATGAGGCTCCGAAACAATATTTTGATTAACTTGTCGCCCTGTTAAACATCCGGGGTTTACCTAATACAACCAACACCTGATTATGAGACTGAAATTGCTGAGGCTGCTAACATTCATCGGCTGTTTTCTTTTATTATCCTTCAACCTGAAGGCCCAGAATTTTTCATTTAATTGCTCCCGGGATACCATAGTTCCAGGATGTCCTCCTAATTTATGTATTACACTAAAAGGAATAATTCCGGATATTCATGGACAAACAAGTTCTTACTCTCTTAATCCGGGAAGTTTTAATTCTGCATGTTTCCCGGTTTATGTAGCCCCGGATGATCCAGGAGGATCACCTACAAATCTTTCGATTGACGACAGGTATAGCGCGGTGGTTAATATCGGCTTTCCTTTTCCTTTTTATGGAATTACTTATAATGATTTGGTGGCAAGTACAAATGGGTACCTGAGTTTTGATATCAGTTTGGCTAATGCCTTTTCCCATTATCAGAATTTTGGGGATCTGCCTAATGGTTCCTATGACAGGGCATTAATTATGGGTCCTTATCATGACCTTGATCCTTCAGTAGGGGCGTCACCAACAAAGAAGATACAATACCAGGTTTGGGGAACAGCACCCCATAGGAGATGGGTGCTAAGTTTTTATAAAGTGCCATTGTACAGCGGGGCCTGTAATAATTTATTTGAAAATACTCACCAGATAATATTGTATGAGTCAACAGGAATAATAGAAGTGAAAATTTTCGATAAGCAAATCTGTTTTAGTTGGCAGGGAGGTAAATCCATGGTAGGTATCCAGGATTTTAACAGAACGCAGGGAATGTCTCCCCCACTAAGAAAAATGAGTGACCCTGCCTGGGGTACAATTGGTATGAATGAAACATGGCGGTTTGTTCCTGATGGCGGACCTTCTCTTTTGAAGAGAGTAGAACTTTTTGATTTATCTAATAATTTAATTGCAACCGGAACAACGAGCCCTCTTGTCCCAGGCTGCCTTGAAGCATCTTTCCTGAATGTTTGTGCTCCTGCCGGTGCTATTACCCCTTATATCATCAAGTCAACCTATCAAAAAATTGATGACCCCCTTGTTGAAATTTTTGGTATAGATACGGTGAGAATAAACAGGTCGGCTTCGCTTACTGGTATTGCCACTTCAACTCCAGCCGGTTGCGGAACTTCTAATGGTACGATAACTGTTACCGGAGTTTCAGGCGGTACAGCACCATATGAATATTCATTGGATGGAATAATATGGCAAAGCAGTAATGTTTTTTCTGGACTGGCTGCCGGCAATTACACAGTATTCATAAGAGATTTCGGAGCTGTTTGCAATACAAGCATACCTGTGACAATAAACGTAACTGGAACTATTCCTGCCACAACTTCTGCCACTGCAACTTCTTGCATCGGAGTAAACAATGGCAGCATTACTATCACTTCTGCCGGAGGAACGGGTCCTTATACATTTTCGCTTGATGGGGGAGCTCCGGTAGCCGGCATAATACCCTTTACATTTTCCAACCTGTCTCCGGGACTCCATACAATTTTAGTTAACGATATAGGACTTGGATGTTCATCCGTTCTTATGAATGTAAATGTTCCAGCAGGTATTGGAGTAACGGGTAGCACTACAAGTACAGCAACCAGTTGCCCTGCAGCAGCAGATGGTACTTTGACAGTAACTGCATTAACAGGTATGGCGCCATTTGTCTGGCAATTAGATGGCGGACCATTTGTGCCGGGAGCATCACCCTATACTTTTACCAATGTTGCAGCGGGGTTGCATACCGTAACAATAAGAGACAACCTGGGCTGCATTGTTTTGCTCGTCGAAAATGTTGCCGCCGGTCCTGGTATCAACGGAAGTGCAGTCAGCTCTCCCACATCATGTCCTGCTGTTTCCAATGGAACTATCACTGCAACTGCATTAACGGGTACTGCACCCTTTACCTGGAGCCTGGATGGAGCTGCGCCGGTGCCGGGAGCATCACCTTATACTTTTACAAATGTTGCCGCCGGCCTTCATACGGTTACAATAACAGATAATATTGGTTGCAATGTTTTATTAACAGCAACTGTTGCTGCCGGAACCGGCAATACAGGAAGTGCAACCAGCACGGCCACATCATGCCCGGTCGCTGCCAACGGAACAATAACTGCAACTGCATTAACAGGTACTGCACCATTTACCTGGAGCCTGGATGGAGCTGCACCGGTGCCGGGAGCATCACCATATACATTTACCAATGTAGCATCTGGTCCTCATACGGTAACAATAACAGATAATATTGGCTGTAATGTATTGTTATCTGTAATGGTAAATCCGGGACCACCTAACGGTGGAGGCGCAATCACCACTCCCACATCATGCCCTGCTGTTTCCAATGGAACAATAACTGCAACTGCATTAACAGGTACTGCACCATTTACCTGGCAACTGGATCTTGGCGCCATTGTACCTGGAACATCACCTTATACTTTTTTTAATGTTGCGGCGGGTCCTCATACTGTAATAATTACTGATAATTTTGGCTGTGCTGTAGGGTTGAATGTAATTGTAAATGCCGGGGTTGGAATAACTGCCAATCTCAGCAGCACTGCTACGGCATGTGCTGCTGTTCCCAATGGAACTATTACTGCTGATGCTACTACCGGTACGGCTCCATTTACTTACCAATTGGATGGCGGCGCCCCGCAAGCTGGAGCCAATCCTTACACATTTACCAATGTTGCTGCAGGACTTCATACAATAACAATAACAGATAATGTTGGATGCAGTTATACAAATACAGTTACTGTTGCTGTTGGTCCCGGTGTAAGCGGAAATGCAACCAGTACTCCCACATCCTGCCCGACAGCAATTAATGGAACTGTTACTGCTGATGCTACAGCCGGCACTGCGCCATTTACATATAGTTTGGATGGAGGCGCCCCTCAAAGCGGCGCCAATCCATATACGTTTACAAATGTTGCAGCAGGCCCGCATACGGTAACCATCACAGATAATTTTGGTTGTAACAATATTATTAATGTAATTGTAGCGGCCGGCCCGCCATTAGCCGCTACGGTTGCATCGGCGGCCACTACTTGCAGCGGAGCGTCCGATGGAACAATAACAGTTACTCCTACTAATGGCATTGCGCCATATACTTTTGCTTTGGATGGCGGCGCACCGGTTGCCGGAGTAATTCCATATACTTTTACCAATGTGGCAGCCGGGCCTCATACTGTGGTTGTAGCAGATGCGGCGGGTTGTATTTCCGGCGCTATTGCAGTTGTTGTTAATGCCGGACCGATATTGACAACTACAGTCACGTTAACTGATGTGTTATGCAATGGAGGAGCAACCGGAATAATTACAGTAACACAACCGGTAATTGGCAATCCGCCTTATCAATATTCACTCGATGGAGTAAACTGGCAGGCCAGCAATATTTTTAATGGTCTTACTGCCGGTAACTATACGGTGTATTACAGGGAAAGCCTGGGTTGCCAGGGTTCACAAACAGTTACCATTTCAGAACCGGCTGCGATGACTTCTTCCGCTGCAACTGTAGCAGCTGTTTGCAATGGTGACATGAATGGGATCATCACCGTTACTGCAGGAGGAGGAATACTTCCTTATCAATATTCTATTGATGCCGGGGTTAACTGGCAGCCAGGTAATGTATTCATAGTTGCTGCCGGAACTTATACGATCATTATCCGTGATGCCAACAATTGCACTACCATCCAGGCAGCAACAGTAACAGAACCTGCGGTATTAACGGCTGCTTCTGTCAATGGTAATGCCAGTTGCGATGGTGGCAATGACGGAGTTATCACCGTAAATGCGGCGGGAGGAAATTCTGGCTATACTTATTCGATTGATGGGGTTAATTTTCAACCGTCCAATATATTTAATGTAGCGCCGGGTACTTATACAGTAACAGTAATAGATAACCTAGGTTGCAGTGCTACATTTAATACTGTTGTTGGTCTAACCAACAATCTCACATTTACACCGCAAACCGATCCAACTATTTGTGAAGGAAATTCAACACAATTACAACTGGTATCCAATGCTACTGTCTTTTCATGGACGCCGGCAACGGGTTTAAGTAATACAGCCATTTCTAACCCGGTTGCCAATCCAATGGTAACAACCACATATACTGTAACTGCTACACTGGGTCGCTGCAGCGCCAATGATATTGTGATCGTGAATGTGAATGGGGCGCCGATCCCTGATGCAGGCCCCGATGGTTTTATTTGTTATGGGCAGACCTATCAGTTGCAGGGCTCAGGTGGCGTCCAATATACATGGACACCTTCAACTAATCTCAACAGTACAAGTATTTCCAATCCTGTTTCCACTCCGGTAAAAACAATAACCTATATTTTGTCGGAAGTTATTGATGCCATCGGGTGCAAATCATTAACAACAGACCAGGTAACAATAGATGTAACGCCACCGATAAAAGTGAAAACCTTCCCGTATGATACGATCGGTTATCCCGGTGACCAGTTCCAGCTCAATGCCACTTCAGCTGCCACATTTTATTTATGGTCTCCGGCAACGGGATTAAGCAATCCGAATATACCCAACCCGGTATTGACTGTTGGTCCTATAGGATCTGATATCTTATACCAGGTGATAGCCTCCACTGCTGCCGGTTGCAGAGGCGAAGGTTATGTAAATCTGAAAGTGTATAAAGGTCCTGAACTTTATGTGCCCACTGCCTTCACTCCCAATGGAGACGGGTTGAATGATATATTTTATCCGTTCCCTGTTGGTATCAAATCAATTAATTATTTCAAAGTATTTAACCGCTGGGGCCAGTTGTTATTCTCTTCCACCACACTTTACCAAGGATGGGACGGTAAATTACAGGGTGTAGAACAACCCACCGGTGCCTATGTGTTCATGGCACAGGGAGTAGATAAAAACGGCAAGTTATTAACCCGCCAGGGAACGGTGGCCATGATAAGGTAATGATTAAAAAAGATTTAGCTGATAAGCCATCCGCCAGCCGGCGGATGGCTTTTTTACAAAGGCCCTCCGCTTCACTTTGGCCGGTATTTTGTGTAACTTGTAAGCTGATTTTGTGAAGAAAACCCTGATTAATTATACCTCTGTTATGAGATCTCTAAAGTTTTTGGCCTTAACCTTTTTTGCTTTCATTGCAACGGGGTCTTTATATGCCCAAAGCTTTAAATTTAATTGTACCAGGGATACAGTGATCGGGCGCTGCCAGGGTACCCTTTGTTTTACACTTAAGGCTACCATACCAGATATTCATGTTTCTTCAGGTTCATATACTGTGAACCCGATTGGAGCTACACCTACAGCCTGTTTCCCGCTGTACATACAGCCAAATGATCCCACAGGCGATACCACCAGCCTGACCATTGATGATATCTACAGCAACGTTATTGGTATTGGATTCCCCTTTCCTTTTTATGGAACAGTATATAACAATCTTATCGCCAGTTCAAATGGGGTTGTATCATTTGATGTTTCAAAGACAGGACAATTTGCTCATTATGGAATGCTGAGAGATATAAATTTTCTCAGTGCAACTGCTGGTGTGCCGGAAGATCTGCCAAGCAGCTTATACGATGCTGCTCTGATCATGGGGCCATACCATGACCTTAATCCTGAATATCCTACTTCACCTACAAGGATTGTTCAGCGTAAGACCATCGGTACTTCTCCTCACAGAAAATGGATACTGAGCTATTATAAATTGCCGCTGTATTTTGTTACAGGCGGATGTAATTTATTAATAGAAAATACTCACCAGATCGTTTTGTATGAATCAACCGGGATAATTGAAGTGCTGGTTTTCAGCTCGCAACCCTGTTTAGGCTGGAATGATGGAAGAGCTATGATCGGCATTCAGAATTTTGCAAAAAACCAGGCCTTGATGGTGAACGGAAGAAGAGCATCCGATAATCCATGGAGCGTCACGTATGAATCATATCGTTTTGTACCATCGGCCGGCGCAGCACTTTTTAAAAGGGTCGAATTATATGATATTTCAGGCAACTTGCTGACAACAGGTACCAGCAGCAATTTAGGTAATGGTAAACTGGAAGCGTCGTTTCCCAATGTATGTCCTCCTATCGGCGCCACCACAGCATATATTATCAGATCTGTTTACTCCAAATTCGATAATCCTGCTGTTGAAATTTATGGAACAGACACGGTCAATATAACAAAGAGTGCTACCACAGAACTTAATGCTACTGCTGTTACAACGAATACAGGTTGTTTTACAGCTTCCGGCACTATTACGGTTACAGTTCCACCGGGAACAGCAACTCCGCCATATACTTTTATATTAGATGGAGGTGCACCTGTGACAGGGCCAAGCCCTTATACATTTACCAATGTATCTTTTGGCCCGCATACAATAATTGTTGGAGATCCTTCTTTTACCTGTAGCAGTACGATCAACATGTCGGTTGCGAAAAACAATGATCTTATTGCTAATACTTCCAGCACAGCAACGGCCTGTGCGGCTGTAGGCACCGGATCAATTACAGTAACACCAACGAATGGCACAGGTCCCTACACTTTTCAACTGGATGGTTTTCTTCCGGTACCGGGAGCCGTGCCTTTCACTTTCAACAATCTGTTTGGAGGTAATCATAATGTAATAGTAACGGATGCTACGGGTTGCCAGACAAATGTGATAGTGGTAAATGTGCCAACAGGCCCTGGGGTTAATGGTAGCACGTCCAGTACCAGTGCTTCCTGCGCTACAGTAGCCAATGGCAGCATCACTGCCACAGCCACTGCCGGTATGGCCCCTTTTACCTGGCAATTAGATGGTGGTGCAACACAAATAGGAACAAGCCCATATACTTTTTTTAATGTCAGTTCAGGTCCCCATACAGTTACAATTACAGATAATGTGGGTTGCAGTAATATAATTAATGCAAATGTTGTTGCAGGGCCGGGTGTACTCGGTAATACTGTATCTACGCCTGCTTCCTGCCAGGGAGTAAATAACGGAACGATAACCGCCACTGCAACTTTTGGCGCTTCCCCGTTTACCTGGCAAATTGATGGCAGCCCCTTTCAGGCGGGCGCCAATCCTTATACGTTTACCAATATTTCAGGAGGGCTTCATTTTGTAACCATAAGAGATAATGTGGGTTGCACCCTTAATTTAAATGTGAATGTAGCCAGCGGAAACGGGCCAACAGCCAGTGCCATATCTTCAGCAACTTCCTGCAATGGTGCCAGCAATGGAACAATTACGGTAACAGCCGTCAGCGGGGCTCCTCCCTATTCATTCTCGCTTGATGGGGCTGCCCCTGTAGCAGGAAGCAATCCTTATACATTTACCAACCTGTCATCAGGCATTCATACCGTTGTAGTCAGGGATGCACCGGGTTGTATAAGTAATACAGTTACGTTAACGGTAGTGCCCGGGCCACCCTTAACAACAACTGTCATTAAAACAAATGTTTTATGTAATGGCGATGCCACCGGAGCAATTTCAGTAAACCAACCGGCTCTTGGTGTACCACCTTTTCAATATTCAATAGACGGAGTAAACTGGCAAAGCAGTAACTTGTTTACAGGTTTGGTTGCCAATCTTTACACAGTTTCCTACCGTTCAGCAAATGGTTGTACTGGGTCACAAACAGTCAGTATAACACAGCCTGCTCCGCTTGTTGCAGCATCGGCTATTACAGCCGTAAGATGTAATGGAGAAAACAATGGTATGATCAATGTTATACCCTCCGGAGGTGTTTTACCATACCGGTTTTCGATTGATGGCGGGTTTACCTGGCAAAGCAATACTATTTTCAATGTTCCCGCCGGTAATTATACGATCACTATTAAGGATTTTAATGATTGTATTATTGCAAGAAATGTTACTGTAACAGAGCCGGCCCTGTTGACAGCATCATCAATAAATGCAAATGCAAGTTGTGATGGAGGAAATGATGGCCAGATAAATGTATCTGCAAACGGAGGCAATGCAGGTTATCTCTATTCGATGGATGGTATCAATTTTCAGTCATCCAGCAGGTTTTATGTTGCACCAGGCAATTATTCCATTACTGTAAAAGATAATCTTGGTTGTTCCACTTCATTTATTACATCGGTAGGACTAACTATCAATCTTTTCCTGAACCGGCCGGCTGATGTAACTATTTGTGATGGCACATCTGCCCAACTGCAATTAACAACCAATGCAACCAGCTATGCATGGACACCGGCAACGGGTTTAAGTAATACCGGCATTTCAAACCCGGTGGCCAATCCGTCTGTAACAACAAAATACGTCGTTAATGTGGTATTGGGCAGGTGCAGCACCAGTGATTCGATGACCGTTACTGTGAACCAGGCCCCGATACCTGATGCAGGACCGGATGGAGATATTTGTTATGGCCAGTCGGATACTTTACAGGGTTCAGGAGGAGCCCAGTATCTCTGGTCGCCTGCCATTTACCTGAATACTACGGTTGGTGCTAATCCGATAGCTACTCCAACCATAACTACTACCTATACATTATCAGTAATTGATGTGGTGGGATGCCATTCTCTTGTTACAGATAAAGTGAAAGTCGTGGTATCAAGACCCTTGCGGGTATATACATTTCCTTTTGATACAACGGCATATCCCGGTGATAGGTTTGAGTTACAGGTAACTTCGGCAGGAATTATTTATTCATGGTCTCCGGCGGGCGGGTTAAGTAATACTAATATTCCTAACCCGGTAGTAACTGTAGGCGCTATTGGCGATGATATAACTTACCAGGTGGTTGCTACAACTACCGAAGGTTGCAAGGGCGAGGGGTATGTGAGGATAAAAGTGTCCAAAGGGCCGGATATCTATGTACCTACAGGGTTTACGCCCGACCATGATGGTAAGAATGATAAATTCACACCAGTCCCCATTGGTATTAAGAACTATAACTATTTCAGGGTTTTCAACCGCTGGGGGCAAATGATCTTTTCTACCACAAAACAAAACGATGGTTGGGATGGAACAATTGCGGGGAAAGAACAACCAGCGGAGGTATATGTATGGCTGATAGAGGCTGTAACAAGGGATAACCGGGTAATTACCAAAAAAGGAACTGTATTACTGATACGTTGATAACTGCTGCTGATTTAGTGTATAAATGATAAATGATATTACCGATTTAATTCGGCAGCCTTTTTATGAACCCGTATTTTTGCGACCTCATCCCAGGCCCCTCTCCACAGGGCGGAGAGGGGAGCAACAAACAATTCATGTATGGTAGATGTAATACTCGGTCTTCAGTGGGGCGATGAAGGAAAAGGAAAAATAGTTGACTTTTTTGCCAAAGACTATGACCTGATAGCCCGGTTCCAGGGAGGGCCAAATGCCGGGCATACTTTGTATGTGGAAGGGAAAAAAGTTGTGCTGCACCAGATACCATCCGGTATTTTTCATGCCGGGGCCACTAACCTAATCGGCAATGGTGTAGTGCTTGATCCTG
This sequence comes from uncultured Chitinophaga sp., assembly GCA_964525285.1. Taxonomy (GTDB): domain Bacteria; phylum Bacteroidota; class Bacteroidia; order Chitinophagales; family Chitinophagaceae; genus JJ008. The sequence continues at coordinate 37,432 of CAZGGQ010000032.1, read as the reverse complement.
TAATATTGAAAAAAGAATGTGGACTGGTGGCTTCTTTTGGCGTTGACCTGAAAAAAAATCTTTTTATCGCAGAACGTACCCATCTTATTCTTCCAACCCACCGGGCATTGGATAAAGCCGCAGAATTATCCAAAGGAAATCAAAAGATAGGTTCAACATTGAAAGGTATTGGTCCCACTTATATGGACAAGACCGGCCGTAATGGTTTGCGGGTAGGAGACCTGCTGGATAAAAATTTTACGACCGCTTACATCAAACTCAGGATGAAGCACCAGAGGTTGCTTGATAACTATAATTTCCAGGAAGACATTACGGCATGGGAGGAAGAATTTTTTGAGGCGCTGGAATTTTTGAAACAACAGAATATTGTCAATGGCGAATATTTTATAAATGATCATATTAAGAATGGCAAAAAAGTTCTGGCAGAAGGGGCGCAGGGCAGTATGCTGGATATTGATTTTGGCACTTTTCCCTATGTCACTTCTTCCAGTACGATTTCTGCCGGGGTTTGCAGCGGTTTAGGTGTGGCTCCGCAACAAATAAGAGATGTGATCGGTATTACCAAGGCATACTGCACAAGAGTGGGAAGTGGCCCGTTTCCCACGGAACAGGATAATGAGACCGGGGAGGCATTGAGAAAAACCGGTAATGAATTCGGCGCTACCACCGGCAGGCCAAGGCGATGCGGCTGGATCGACCTGGTGGCGCTTCAGTTTGCCTGCATGATCAACGGGGTAACCAAAATAGTAATGACCAAGGCCGATGTACTGGATGCGTTCAAAGAATTGGAGATATGTACAGCTTATAAGTTAAATGGAAAGGAAAGCAGGGAAGTACCCTTCCAGATGGACAGGCAGCAGCCTGAACCGCTGTATAAAAAATTTGCAGGGTGGAATGTATCCAGCAGTGCAGCGAATTCCTATGCCGGCTTGCCTGATAGCATGAAAACCTATGTTAATTACATTAATGAATACCTTGGCGTAAAGATACATTACATATCAAACGGGCCGGAAAGGGAGCAAATCATTGAGGTGGCCCGGTAAGAAATATTATTTAATCAAAAAAAACGTTTTAAAAATTTGGAGGATTAAAAACTTCGCTGAAATTTTACACCTTCAATCCTTTTAGATTATGCCGTCAAAACCTGATAAGGAAAAAAAATCCCCCGGGAAAACTGGTTCAGCATCTGCTAAAGACTCAGCAAAAAAAACTTCTTCCAAGCCAGCTAAACAATTGGAAGAAGATGACGATGATGAGGCTGATAATGATATAGAAACTACTTCCGTTTCAAAGAAGCCTGGCAAAGCTGTAGCATCATCCAAAACAAAGAAGGAGGATGATGATGACGATGGCGTAGACGATGGACCTGATGAGTGGGAAAAACCAGAAGAAGAAGAAGAGTGGGATCCTGACTTCGAGGAATTTGATGTTCCAAAATCAAAAATAAAAAAGGCTGACAGCAGTGGCAAGAAAGCCGGAGATGAGGACTTTACTTTTGAAGACGAGGAATTTAAAGATCTTTTTAATGATAAGGATTATGATGATGATGATGAGGAGGATGATTATTAAACCCCCGACCCGCCGGCTGGCGGAGAGGTTTGTATACTATTTTGACTACAAGAGCCTTAACTAACTGCACTTTTACCATTAACGACTTTGAGGAGCTGAAGCAAAAAGTGTTGAACTGGATACAACGGTTCAGCACTTTTTGTTTTTTAGACAATCATCAATATCAGACTGAGCCACATACTGTGGAATGCCTGCTGGCGGCAGGAGTGAAGCGACAATTAAAAGCAGAACCTGGGAATGCATTGGAACAACTACAGCAGTTCATCAATGAAAGACCCGGTTGGCTTTTCGGACATCTTGGTTACGACCTGAAAAATGAGATCGAAAAACTTTCTTCCTCACATCCTGACAGGATCCAGTTTCCCGGTCTGTTCTTCTTCGAACCGGAGATCGTCATCAGGTTCAATGAAAAAGAAATGAACATTGATGCATCAAACCCTGAAGAAATATTTGCAGAGATCAACGTTGCTACATTGCCGGATTCTATGACCATTAAAAGGGTGGGCATACAAAACCGGGTTTCAAAAAAGGAATATAAACAGATCGTTGAAAGATTAAAGGAGCATATTCTGCGAGGTGATTGCTATGAAATAAATTTCTGCCAGGAATTTTTTGCAGAAAATGTGGTGATTGATCCTATTACCATTTACAAAAAACTCAGCATCATTTCACCTAACCCGTTTTCTGCTTTATATAAAGTAAATGATCAATGGCTGATCTGCGCAAGTCCCGAACGATTTTTAAAAAAACAGGAAAATAAAATTTTATCACAGCCTATAAAAGGAACAACAAAACGGGTAACCGGTGATGCTGAAGAAGACAAACAGAGCAGGAATGAATTGAGCAAAAGCGCCAAAGACCGTTCGGAAAATGTGATGGTTGTTGACCTCGTAAGAAATGACCTGGCTAAAGTATGTAAAGAAGGAACCGTAAAAGTGGATGAACTATTCGGAATTTATTCTTTTCCACAGGTGCACCAGATGATTTCGACAGTGAGCGGGGAATTGAAAAACAATATTTCTTTCCGGGACATCATCTACGCCACTTTCCCGATGGGCTCGATGACCGGTGCGCCGAAGAAAAGAGTGATGGAGTTGATCGAGCAGTATGAAAAAACTAAACGGGGGATCTTCTCAGGGGCCGTTGGATATATTTCACCGGATGGAGACTTCGATTTTAATGTGGTTATCCGGAGCATCATGTATAATGCCGCATCCAAATATCTTTCTTTCCAGGCCGGTTCAGGGATCACTTTTTACAGTGACCCGGAAAATGAATGGGAAGAATGTTTATTGAAAGCAGAAGCAATGAAGAGGGTACTGGAACATTAATGGGCAATTATTGTGTGCCACTGTTTGACGGCTTCAGCAGCAACTGCATGGATTCATTCAATATCTCGAATTTCTTTGCGAGGAAAACATCCATCTTGTCATTGGGCAGGCGTAGATCATAATTGCCATTGGTGGCAACCAGGTTATCAAACCCCGGATTGTAGCGGTTAAAGGTTATTATATCCAGGTCGATATGTTTGGTAATGACCATGGAATTATAACGGCCTGTTACCGATTGCACTCTTGAATCTTTTATTTCATCCTTGCTGAGATTTACATTACCGGTTACCAGTATGTCTTTCATTTCGTCTTTGGTAACTGTTGTAATGCCGCCTTCTCCTTCCATTATATAATGTGTGGCGATAAATTTTTTGACATGATTCATGGTTTCATTCGGCAGATAATATTGCAATGCCCAGAAATCTTTGCTTCCACCGCTCTTGCGGATCGCCTTATCAACATTTCCCGGACCACTATTGTAAGCTGCAATAACCAATAACCAGTCGCCGTACCTGGTATATAAATCTGTCAGCAGGCTTGCGGCTGCATGGGTGCTTTTATAGTAATCTAATCTTTCGTCATTGTGCTTTGTCATTTTCAACCCATACTCTTTGGCAGCAGCCGGCATAAAGGCCCATGGCCCCACAGCGCCGCTCCGTGATATGTTATTATATTTTAAACCCGACTCAATGACAGCAACATATTTCAGTTCTTTGGGAAGCCCATGCTGGGCAAGAACGACATCCATCATATCAAGATAAGGCCTGGCCCATTCCTTCATGGCTAAAAAACCTTTCCGGTTCCTGGATATATAATTATCCACAAAACTGATAGCCATTGGATTTAACCTGGCGCCATTTACACCATCACCCGTGACGGCAGTAGTAAAAAGATTGGTAAAACCTTGTTTCGGGTCGTTGAGCGGAATGGTATTCAAACCGAGAGAATCTTTGTTGATACTGGTATCTGTGATCACAGTCCTTATCCCCAAATTCTGCTGAATCCCAGTGGCCCTTGTTGCCTGTACCAGCGAAAAGCCCAGAATGCCCATTATTGTTATTTGCTTTAACTTCTTCAAACTATATGACTATTAAAGTTTTACGGGGTTTATTTACTTAAAAGCAGGTTTGAAACCCGGAGCAAAGATAACTCATCAGACCGGTTTGCCATCACTTGCAGGCCAAAGGGCATTCCATTGCTGTGTGAAAAGAGAGGTAGTGAAATGGCAGGAATTCCAACCAGGTTGGCCATTACCGTGTAAATATCAGCGAGGTACATGGCGATCGGGTCGTTCATTTTTTCACCGGCTTTGAAAGCAGTAACAGGGGAGGTTGGAAGTAATATGAAGTCAAAATCGTTGAAGATCAGTCGTGTTTTATCATATAGCAATTTTCTCACTTTTTGAGCACGGGTGAAGTAGGCATCATAGTAACCGGCGCTTAACACAAATGTGCCCAACATGATCCTTCTCTTCACCTCCTTACCAAAACCCGCTGATCTCGTCTGTTTGTAAAACTTTGTTAATTCAGGATCGGATCCAGGAACCCGGTTGCCGAACCTTATACCATCATACCTGGAAAGGTTGGAAGAGGCTTCAGCAGTTGTTAAAACATAATAAGCGGGGACTATGTAGTCAAGCAAATCAAATCCGACAGGTCTTACTGTGTGCCCTTCTTTTTTTAATTGCTCCATCAGCTTTTTAATGGATAAAGCGATCTCAGGATCAAGAACCGGATGATCCAAGGCCTCATCAAAATAAGTAAAGCGGAATTTTTTATCTGGTATAAGATTGGTGGAATAAGAAGGAACTGGTTGTTGTGAAACTGTGCTGTCAAATTCATCAGGCCCGGCCATCACTTCAAGCATGATCGCCACATCTTTCGTATTTTTTCCAAATATCCCGATCTGGTCAAACGATGAAGCATAGGCAATTAAACCATAACGGGAAATTCTTCCGTATGTAGGTTTCAACCCGATGATTCCGCAAAAATCCGCAGGCTGCCGGACCGAGCCTCCTGTATCGCTTCCTAATGAAACCATACAAAGCCCTGCCTGAACTGCTACAGCAGAACCCCCTGATGAACCTCCGGGAACTCTTGTCTCATCCAGGGCATTTAATACATTCCCATAAGCCGAGTTCTCATTGCTGGAGCCCATCGCGAATTCATCGCAGTTGCAGCGGCCAATGATGATCGCATCTTCTGCCAACAGTCTTTCCACGGCTGTGGCAGAATAAAGGGAAGAAAAGTTATTCAGGATCTTTGAGGAAGCAGAAACCTTGTGGTCTTTATAGCAGATCACATCTTTCAAACCAACAATAACCCCATGCAATTTTCCTTTGCGATTGCTGCCTTTTCTTTTTTTATCCAGCTCTTTTGCTTTTTGTAAAGCTTCATCAGCATATACTTCTACAAATGCATTGAGGTGTGCAGCAGCATGAATACGCTGCAGGTAATATTCAACTGCCTGCAAACAGGTCACATTTCCTTCCTGTAATTGGGCATGATATTGCTCAATGGAAGAAAAGTCAAACAAAAGCAATTGCTTTTTGGGTTTAAAATAGCGGGAAGAAAGAAAAATCAGTTATTTGTATTAGGCGCATTCTTTACATCATTGGCACTATCCTCGATCTCTTTTTTTACATTGGTTTTGGCATCGTTGAATTCCCGCACACCTTTACCAAGGCCACGCATTAATTCGGGAATTTTTTTGCCACCAAACAGGAGCAATACAATAACCAGGATGATAATGATCTCATTGGTGCCAAGCATACCCAGTAAAACAGGTTGTATCATAATCAAAATATTAGATAGTAAAGATAGTAAGTAATGAAAAAAAAAGGAATTATTAGTTGAAAGAACGGTAAAAAGTAAAAAAGCCCACTACTCCGACCCGATAGCTATCGGGTTCGCTTAGTATCCAGGGCATTTCAAATTTATATGCTGAAAATTTACTCTGCTGCTTCAGTAGCCATCCTTTTTTCGCGGATACGGGCACTTTTGCCGCTGCGCTTACGCTGGTAAAACAGCTTGGCACGGCGAACATGGCCGGTTTTATTCACTTCGATGGAATCAATATTGGGAGAATAAAAAGGAAAGATCCTTTCAACACCAATGCCATCGGAGATTTTGCGAACCGTAAAAGTGGCTGTATGGCCGGTCCCCTGCTTTTTGATCACATCACCTTTAAAAGACTGGATTCTTTCTTTATTGCCTTCAATGATCTTATAATTCACAGTAATATTATCTCCGGGCTTAAAAGCCGGGAATTCTTTCTTACCTGTCAATTGCTCATGTACATATGCTATGGCGTTCATAATGCTGATTTTTACGGAGGGCAAAGGTAGTGGAAACAGTTTAAAGTTTGAAGTTTAAGGTTTAATGTTTTTTCCAGGTTGTAATGCCCGACTGGTTCTCAGAACCTTAAATTTTAAACCTTAGACATAAACAGTTATCTCGCGACATTCACAGCACGTTTCTCCCGGATCACTGTCACTTTAATCTGACCCGGGAAGGTCATTTCGGTCTGAATTTTCTGGGCTATTTCAAATGAAAGTTTTTCTGACTCCTGGTCTGTTACTTTATCTGCTTCAACAATCACCCTTAACTCCCGGCCGGCCTGGATAGCATAGGCTTTTTCTACACCATTGTAAGCCATGGCCAGGTTTTCCAGGTCTTTAATGCGTTGCAGGTATTGCTGCATAATTTCCCGGCGGGCGCCCGGCCTGGCGCCGCTTATAGCATCGCAGGCCTGTACGATAGGGGAAATAACATACTGCATTTCCATTTCATCATGATGGGCGCCAATTGCATTAACAATAGCAGGGATTTCACCATATTTTTCCGCCAACTTGGCCCCAAGCAAGGCATGGCTCAGTTCACTTTCTTCGTCCGGAACTTTGCCAATATCGTGAAGCAGACCCGCCCTTTTTGCCAATTTGGGATTCATACCTAATTCGGCAGCCATTGTTGCACAAAGGTTTGCCGTTTCCCGACTATGCATCAGCAGGTTTTGACCATAAGAAGAACGGAATCGCATCCTGCCCACCATTCTCACTAATTCTTTATGCAGACCATGAATACCGAGTTCGATCACGGTCCTTTCGCCAATCTCCATCACCTGCTCTTCGATCTGTTTTTTTGTTTTTTCCACTACCTCCTCAATCCTTGCCGGGTGAATACGCCCGTCAGCAACCAATCTTTGTAAACTCAAACGGGCTATTTCACGGCGAAGAGGATCGAAACTCGATAAAAGAATAGCTTCCGGAGTATCATCCACGATCAGGTCAACACCTGTGGCCGCTTCTATGGCCCGGATATTACGTCCTTCACGACCAATGATCTGACCCTTGATCTCATCACTTTCCAGGTTAAAAACGGTAATTGAATTTTCAATGGCCTGTTCCGCAGCAGTACGTTGGATCGTTTGAATAATAATTTTCCGGGCTTCTTTATTGGCTTTCTGTTTGGCGTCGTCAATTATTTCCTGTTGTATACCTATCGCCTGGGTATGAGCCTCCTGTTTCAGGCTATCTACTAACTGTGCCCTGGCTTCATCAGCAGAAAGTCCAGCAATCTTCTCCAGGCGGCGGATATGTTCTTCCTGGTGTTTTTCTAACTCTGTTCTTTTGATATTTACCAATTCAATCTGGCGGTTCAGGTTGTCCTTGATGATCTCATTATCCATTATCTGCTTGTCGAGATTGCCTTCTTTCTGGTTGATGGATTGTTCTTTCTGCCGGATCCGGCTCTCGGTATCGTTTATCTTACGGCTGCGTTCATTTACCTCTTTTTCATGCGCTGATCTCATCTGTACGAACTTTTCCTTTGCCTCCAGTTCTTTTTCTTTCCGGATGGTTTCAGCTCTCAGTTCGGCTTCTTTAAGTATGGTTTGAGATTGGAGCTCGGCTTCTTCTACTTTTTTACCTGCGTTTTTAGCAAATATCAGTTTACCCGCTACAAGGCCGATAATAAGGGCGCCAGCACCTATTATGATAGATAATATATTCGGATCCATGAATGTTTTTGTTTAAGTGTTGCACAATGCTATTTTTTAATAATAATTTCATACTGGGTTGAAGTATGTAATCAGCGAAGATACAAAATGGGGGCTAATCCCCATGGTTAAGGTGGAAATTGATATCCGGGCATCTTTCAGGCAGGATTTACGATTTTTTTAGACTTGCTACGGTCTTTAGAGTTTTATTTCATTCAACTGGTTATCCAATAGCCTTTCAATCGCATTCAGCTGGTCAGCGAGGTTCTCTTTTTCCACGCTGGCTGTAGTACCGGCATGTTGTTCGGTAGCATACCATATCAGCACCATAGCAATATAGTCCTGCATGTCTTTGCCGGCAAACAGGGTTTTGAATTCAACAATCTTGTCGTTGATTGTTTTGAGGGTCTTTCTTACCACTTCCTCATCGGCCGGGTTGATCTTGATCCGGTAGCTACGGTCTCCGATAAAGGCCGAGATAGCAATTAATTCATTCATATATTTGGAATTTTCAATATCTATTTATTATATTCGATGCCCGTTAAAAACTGCAAGCCATCTTCCGCGAAAATTACAGGTTAAGGACACCTAAGGAAACGATTTAAACGTTTGTCATGTTTGCCAAAGTTAAGTCATCGGTATTTATTGATGCGTTGCAACTTCAACTCAATATGCCCAAAGGTATTTGCCTTCGTGGTGTTTTAAAAGATGATACAGGAATTGTATGCCGAACCATGGAAAAAGATTTATTGACAGGCAGGGAAGAACTAACATGGGAAGGATTAAATGATCTTCCTTACGGACGCTATACTCTTGAACTTTCACAGGGGGACGATGAAATGAAAATGAATTTGGTGAAAAGGGTTTAATGTTGAAAGTCTAACGTTTAAGGTTCTTCAGTTCGAATTTTTCCCAGCAATAAGATGCTTGTCCTTTAACAACTTTAGACATTAAACTTTAAACCGGAAACTCTTACTCTCCCAGTATCGCAATACAACGGTCAATCTCTTTAAGGTATCCATTGATCCTTTTTTCAAACTCTTTTTTGTCTGCTTCATTCATATCTCCTGCACTTATTTTTAATATACTAACCTGTTGTTTCAGTTCGTCTGCGCTTTTTTGCTGAACCAGAATTTTTTGGCGAGCTGATTCAAATTCTTCCCTGAGCTTACTGTTTTCTTTCATCAGTACAGCATACTGCTTCAGCAATTGTTGCAGTTTTTCCTGTATCCGTTTAAGATGTTGTTCTGTTGTACTCATTTCCTGATTTCAGCCTGTAAATCTTTTTCTAGGGTTGTCATGATCGTATTCATCCAGCCATCAATTTCAATATCGGTCAGCGTTTTTTCTTCATCTAAAAAAGTAAAGTTAACAGCCATTGATTTTTTGCCGGCACCCAGTTTTTCACTTTCGAATATATCAAAGAGTTTAATACCCTGCAATTTGCCGAGCTTAACTTTTTGCACGGATTGTTCCACTTTTTCCCAGGTCAGATCTTTGGATACAATCATGGCAAGGTCCCTTTGCACGGATGGATATTTTGGCAGTTCTTTTATTTTCACACGTTGCCCGGAAGCTAATTCAGCCAGTACAGCCCAGTTCAGGCCGGCAAAGAATACGGGTTGCTTAATGCCGAATTTGTCCAGCATACCCTTCCTTACTTCACCTGCCCCGGCGACCACCTGGTTATTGAATTTATAAACAATATAATTGCTGAGTTTTGGCACTTCCAGTACTTCAGCAGAATCGGGAGTTATACCCAATAGCTTTAATACAGCATCAACAATACCTTTCAGGCAGAAGAAATCCGCCAAAGAACTTTTCTGTTTCCAACTGTCCTCATTTTTGTTCCCGCTAATAACTACACATAGTTTTTCTGTCTCAATGTACCTGCCTGCCGGCGGGGCTGGTTTGCCGGACCCGGATGTGCTGTAGGCCTTGCCAAATTCAAAAAGGCGAAGTGAATTGTTTTTGTGATTCAGATTTCGTGCAACTACTTCAAGAGCAGTTTCAAACAAAGAGTTGCGGAGGATATTCAATTCAGTGCTCAGGCTGTTCATCATTTTTACCATCAGCTGCTGCTCTTCTTCAGAAAAATAAGCAGCATTGGTAATAGAGTTGGTCATCATTTCGTGGAAGCCCTGCCCAACCAGGTAATCAGCCACTTTCTCCCGGTAAACTTCATTGGCATAATTCTCTTCTATGGCAGGAGTGATCGTAATAACTTCAGGAATGTCTATATTATCTAACCCGTCAATTCTTACAACCTCTTCTACCAGGTCGGCGGGTAAACTGACATCTGGTTTGTGATAAGGAACCGCCACTCTCAGTTCATCAATCCCTTCTTTCAGTGTTTCAAAGCCAAGGCTATTGAGAATATTTTTCACTGCATCAGGGTGATAATTTTTGCCGCTCAATTTTTTTATGAAATGATATTTTACGGATACTTCTGTTTTCTCTTTTACTTTTGGGTATATATCCACGATCTCAGAAGCTATTTCACCGGCACAGATTTCTTTAATAAGACCGGCTGCCCTTTTCAACACATTCACCGTGGCAGAGATATCGGTTCCTTTTTCAAACCTTGATGCTGCATCGGTTCTTAATCCATGGCGGAAAGAAGTTTTGCGGGTTATTACTGCATCAAAAAAGGCGCTTTCCAAAAAAATATTTTTTGTTGCAGAAGAAACACCACTGTGCAATCCGCCAAATACACCGGCAATGCAGATGCCTCCTCTGGAATCGCAGATCATCAGATCCTCTGCACTCAGTTTTCTTTCCTTTTCATCCAGGGTAATAAACTTTGTTCCTTCGGGCAGGTTTTTTACCACTATTTTTTTGCCAGCGATCCTATCCGCATCAAAAGCATGCAGCGGCTGACCTGTTTCATGCTGAATAAAGTTGGTGATATCAACAATATTGTTGATGGGCCGGAGCCCGATAGCTTTTAATTTTTGCTGTAGCCATTTTGGTGATTCTTTGATGGTTACATTGGCCATGCTGAGACCTGAATAACGGGGACAGGCTTTTTCATTCTCAACTTTCACATCAATGCTGAGAGAAGTATTGTCAACTTTAAAACCATTGCCGTTTGTTTGCTTAGGTTTAATACCTGCCTGTCCGGTAGGCAGGTCTTTTTTGTCGTGGTGATTCAAGTACGCACAAACATCCCTGGCTACCCCCCAGTGGCTCATTGCCTCCATGCGATTGGGGGTGAGACCTATCTGGTAAATAATATCCTCATAAGGTTGAAAATGATCAGTGGCCGCCGTTCCAACTATTACTTCATCGGGCAATACCATAATGCCTGCATGGGATGTTCCCAAACCAATTTCATCTTCAGCGCAAATCATTCCCTGGCTTTCTTCTTTCCTGATCTTCGCTGCCTTAATCGTCAATGGCTCCCCGGTAGTTGGATAAATAGTGCTGCCAACAGTTGCTACCAGCACTTTTTGTCCGGCAGCAACATTGGGTGCGCCACAAACAATTTGTAAGGGTTCGCCGTTGCCAATATTGACTTTTGTCAGTATCAGTTTATCGGCGTTGGGATGTTTTTCGGTGCTCAATACTTCACCAATGACTAACCCAACTAACCCTCCTTTTATTTCTTCATATTTTTCCATGCTTTCCACTTCCAGCCCGACGGAAGTAAGAATGCGGTTAAGCCTGTCCGGTTCAACCGTTACGGGCAGGTATTCACTGAGCCATTTGTAAGAAATCGTCATGTTTGGCGTTCACTTTTAATAGCTGCGAAGATAAAGGAAAGGGGGGAGGTGAATGAGTGTCTGGCAGATATGTTATTAATTTGCAGCTAATAAATTGTAAGGTTTGAAATTGAAGGCCTTTGCCATATTAGCCATCATTCTTTTTTCACTGATCCCGGTTTATATTTTGTTCGGCTACCTCCGGAAAGTCATCAGGCCCCGGGAGTCTATGAAAAAATTGATTCTTTGCGTGCTGGCAGCAGTTACATTGATATTTGTTTATACTTTTTTATTGGTCTTCATAATTAAAATAGTGTTTCCGGGAGCTTAGTAATAAGTTCTTATTTTTACGGGAATAAAATCAATGGCTCATGGCATATAATCTTTTAAAAGGAAAACGAGGGATCATTAGTGGTGCTCTGGATGCAAATTCCATTGCCTGGAAAGTAGCTGAGAAAGCATACGAAGAAGGGGCATCCATTGTGTTGACCAATGCTCCCATTGCTATGCGGATGGGTGAAATCAATAAACTGGCGGAGAAAACAAGATCAGAAATTATTCCTGCAGATGCCACGAATGTAGAAGAGCTGACCAATCTCTTTACCAGGTCACAGGAAATATTGGGTGGCAAGATTGACTTTGTACTGCATTCCATAGGTATGAGTGTAAACATCAGGAAAAAGATCCCTTATACAGAATCTAATTATGAATATTTCATGAAGGGAATTGATGTGTCTGCTTTGTCATTTCATAAAATGCTGGCCGTGGCCAGAAAACTGGATGCTATCAATGAATGGGGCAGTGTGGTGGCATTAACCTATATGGCTGCACAAAGGACCTATCCTTTTTATACGGATATGGCCGATATTAAAGCCATGCTGGAATCAATAGCCCGCAGCTTCGGTTATCATTATGGTGTTGAGAAAAAAGTGAGGATCAACACAGTTTCTCAATCACCGACAAAGACAACAGCCGGTACAGGAATAAAAGGGTTTGGTGACTTTTTTGATTTTGCCAACTCCATTGCACCATTAGGAAATGCGTCCGCAGAAGACTGTGCCAACTATTGTGTCACACTTTTCTCTGATCTTACAAGAATGGTAACCATGCAAAACCTGTTTCATGACGGAGGATATTCCTCTACGGGTGTAAGCAATGAAGTGATGCAGAAGATTGGAATAGCCCCCTGACCCCCGAAGGGGGAACTTAGAGCAATCATTCATTTCAAATAGTAATATTTCTTAAAGAACAAAGCCTCCATTGTGGAGGCTTTGTTCTTTAAGAGTTGTCATGAAAATATTTGAGCTTCAAATTTAGGTTCCCCCTTCGGGGGTCAGGGGGCTTTTAATACTCATCTTCATTAAACAGGAAGTCATCCTGTGTCGGATAATCGGGCCAGATGTCTTCTATGGTCTCATACACATCACCTTCATCTTCCAGTTCCTGCAGGTTTTCTACTACTTCAATGGGGGCGCCACTGCGGATAGAGTAATCTATCAGCTCATCTTTGGTGGCCGGCCAGGGTGCGTCTTCAAGGTACGAGGCTAATTCTAAGGTCCAAAACATCTTCCCGGGGTTTAGTTTTTGAATAAGGCTTTTTAAGGGTTAAACCCCCTTAATTTTCCGCAAATGTAGCTGTATTAACGAATTTTCCAAATCCTTAGTTGTAAATAGGTATTTCAATGATTTCTTAAAAAACTAGCTCAATGAATATCTGCAGTTTTGCAGTCGGGTTCATTTTAAGGATATTTGAATTATTAAACCCATTGTTGGCCCATGATAACCGGTAAAAATATTTATAAACGCTACGGAACAGTAGAGGTATTGAAAGGAGTTGACCTCAAAATCAATAAGGGAGAAGTGGTTTCAATTGTTGGGCCATCGGGATCGGGAAAAAGTACTTTATTGCACATCCTGGGAACATTGGACAAAGCAGATATGGGAACTGTAAATATGAATAATATAGAAATAAATTTGCTGAGGGGTAAAAAACTAGCTGCTTTCAGGAATAAACATATTGGCTTCGTATTCCAGTTTCATCACTTATTACCTGAATTCACGGCCTGGGAAAATGTTTGCATACCGGGCTGGCTGGCTGGCAGAAAAAAAGCAGAAGTAAAAGAAAAAGCAGGGGAGTTATTAAAAATACTCAACCTTTCCCACCGCATGGACAACAAACCCAATGAAATGAGTGGCGGTGAACAGCAACGGGTGGCAGTAGCAAGAGCGCTGATCAATAATCCGGATATTGTGTTTGCAGATGAACCAACCGGTAACCTCGACAGCGCCAATGCAAAAGAATTACACCAGTTGTTTTTTGACCTGCGGAATAAACTCAATCAAACATTTCTTATCGTAACCCACAATGAAGAATTGGCAAAACTAAGCGACCGGGTCTTGTATATGAAGGATGGGAAGATAATTTGATAATGTTAGAATGTGGAAATGTGGTAAATGTGAAAATTAATAAACCGCAATAAAGAGAGTATTTCATTTCCACATTTTAAAGGTGCCCGTTAAACCAGGACCTTAATTCATCCATGGTATTGGCTGTCTTGGTTCCATCTGTCCACCAGTCATGGAAAGTAAATGGGTATGTGATCATTTTTTTATCTACCCCAAATATGCCCAGTTTTACAAACATGCTTGTACTTTGATCAATCGTCACAACAGGATCCAGGTCGCCGTGAAAAAAAATGGTAGGTGAGGATAGGGCCGAAACCTGGTAATGGGGGCTGCAGTCTTTATAACGTTGGGTTGCTGCCGGGGTGGAAGGAAATAATGGAACTCCTAAGAAGGGTTGCAAAATAGGATTGTAAAGAATAAAATTGTAGTAGGACATCGCAAACAGATCAGTTGGTCCTGCCAGTGAACCTGCTGCTTTTATTTTTCCGCCGGCATTTCTTGTATATGTATATGCCAGGGAGAGATGCCCGCCGGCGCTATGACCTACGATAAATAATTTCTGGCCATTGAAGCTGTATGTGGTTGCTTTTCTTAATGTGAATTGAACTGCACTGTCCAGATCATCCAGTTGCATTTTATAATTATCCGGGGTATTCAGCGTAAGGCGATAATTAATATTTGCTACGGCAAAGCCTCTTTGCTTTAAACCATTCAGGAGCCAGGTTAATTCGTTTTTATCACCCGTTGACCAGCCACCTCCATGTACAACAACAACCAAAGAAGTAGCCGTTGTTCTGCTGGCCGGCAAACCAAGGTCTAATACCTGGCTGCTATTTATGCCATAAGATATGTTTTGAATGGTCGTATCAGTTAATGGACCGGGCGGCGGTGGTGGGGTTATTGGATCGGGTTCGCAACTAAATAACAAAGATTTCCGGCGAACCTAATCCAAAGTTTGTTTCAACAAGCTATGTTGAAAGACAAAACTTAACTATGCGTATGCACATGAGACGTTTTACAAGATTAACCAATGCGTTCAGCAAGAAAATCCAAAATCATTGTCATGCTATTTCGCTTTATTTTGTTTATTATAATTTCTGCAAAATCCATACATCATTAAGTATTACACCGGCTATGCAAGCTGGTCTAACAAAAAACCCCCATGTCTATTGAAGATATTGCTAACTTAGTAGTTATTGAAGCCCCAGAGAAAAGAGGCTCATATAAAAAGATATTAGCGGCTTAACCTTTAAATTAAATTTCAATTATGTTGGCAAAAATATATTCAATATCAATGCTGCTAACTTTTTTTTCTGTTAACTTAAATAAATGTAAGAGTAACCCAAGTGAAAATGAGATAACTGTTGTAGGTACGACTTTAGTACTTAAACACCATGCCGCTGTGCGAACAGATGATAGTATTCTTTATATTTTAGATGATATTGATGATTGGAAAGACAAATATCTCGGAAAGAGAGTTAAGGTAACCGGAAGGTTGGTCATAAAAGAATTTCAGGAAGAAAAAAGTACTAATTCAATAATTACTGCAATTTCTCAACGAGACTATGGTACGCGGAGAATAATAAAAAAGCCAAAATGGAGTTTGGTTGAATAGAGATTGGCAGAGCCTAATTTCAAACTGTACCACTACCAAAAATTGTTAAACCCTGGGTTTCCAGGGAATTTCCTTTACTTTCAGCCGGTGACCAATAAAACGGGCCAGTACAAATAAATAATCACTAAGACGGTTGAGGTATTTAATGACAAGAGGCCCGACAAACATATTTTGCTCCTGCAGCGTTACACAAAGCCGTTCACTTCGCCGGCATACACAACGGGCCACATGTGCAGATGAAACCGCCACATGGCCACCGGGCAATATAAATGATCTCATTGGCGGCATTTTTTCATTCATCCTGTCTATTTCTTTTTCCAATAATTCAATGTCCGCTTCCAGCAGGTCGGGAATATTCATTTTAGATTCCTTTTCCGGATCGCAGGCCAGTGATGAGCCGATGGTGAATAGCCTGTCCTGAATTTCTTTCAATATTTTTTTTGTCCCGATAGCTATCGGGATGTGATCAATCTGATCGGTAACAAGACCGATCCATGAATTCAATTCATCCACGGTGCCATACGTTTCTATGCGAATATTTGCTTTGGATACTTTGGTTCCCCCAATCAGGGATGTAGTGCCCTTGTCGCCGGTTTTGGTATATATTTTTGAAGCCATGACTTAATTATGTGCAGGTATGGGTTCATTTTTTTTATCACTTTCAACCATCCCATCTCTTAATCTTACAATTCTGCGGGCAAAGTTGGCGATGTCAGTTTCGTGGGTTACCAAAATAATCGTATTATGGTTGCTGTGTATTTGGCCCAGAATATCCATGATTTCGTAAGAAGTTGCCGTATCCAGGTTTCCGGTAGGTTCATCAGCCAGGATAATGGAAGGATCATTTACCAAAGCCCGGGCAATGGCCACCCGCTGGCATTGGCCACCAGAAAGTTCATTGGGTTTATGATGACTCCTGTCCGTCAGGCTCACCATTTCCATTACATGCATTGCCTTTTCGTTGCGCAGCTTTCTCCCCATGCCGGCATAAACCAATGGCAGCGCCACGTTTTCCAATGCTGTCAGTCTCGGTAATAAATTGAACTGCTGAAACACAAAACCAATTTCTTTGTTCCTGACTTCGGCCAGTGCATTATCTTCCATTTTACTAACATCACGGTCATTCAGAATATAATTGCCTGCGGAAGGAGTGTCAAGGCACCCGATAATATTCATCAGGGTACTTTTACCCGAGCCGGATGGCCCCATAAGTGCGACATATTCACTTTTAAAAATATCCAGTGAAATTTCTTTCAGCACCTGCAACTCCTGTTTGCCCATGAAGTAGCTTTTGCAGATATTTTCAAGATGAATGATGCTCCCATCCCCTAAAGGGGGTCTTTGAAAATTTTCTTTTGAAGCTGATTGCATTTTATTAAAATCTTTTTCGATAACCAGAGTATTTATTACACGCCTTTAGGGGATGGGGGCTTTATCACCTTCGGTACTTTAAAAAATTGTTCATCATGACATGGCGCATTTTTCAGGGCATCTTCCCGGCTGATAGAGCCTTTTATTTCATCTTCCCTCAGCACATTCACTTCTTCACTCATAAAAAGCATGGGTTCCACCCCATCAAGGTTCAATTCATTCAGCTTGTCCACAAAAGCGATCATCCGCTGAAGGTCAATTTTGATTTCAACCTTTTCCGTTTCATTAAACTCCAACCGGGAAAGATGTGCCAGCTTATCAACCAGCGAATCGTTTACTTCCATGAAGCAAAGATAGTCGTTAGTTGTCGTTAGTCGTTAGCCAAGCTGTTAGTGATTAACGACTAAAGACTCCGGACTCTTCCTTACCTTCGCCGCGATGCAGAAAAAGAAGGAAATAGTAATGAGCGGCATTCGCCCAACGGGTTTTTTGCACCTGGGTAATTACATGGGGGCTATTCGCAATTATGTGCGGATGCAGGAAGAATATGAATGCTTTTTTATGGTGGCTGACCTGCATTCATTAACTACACACCCCGATACAAAAGAATTAAAACTGAATGTTCACCGGGTTCTTTCGGAAAATATTGCATGCGGACTGGACCCGGATAAAGTGACCCTCTATTGCCAAAGCCATATTCATGAGACGGGTGAATTATATCTATACCTGAATATGCTTGCTTACAAAGGCGAACTCGAAAAAACATCAACCTTTAAAGAAAAAGTAAGGCTGCATCCGGAAAATGTAAATGCCGGGTTGCTGACCTATCCTGTATTACAAACCGCCGATATTATTCTTCACCGGGCATCGTTGGTACCGGTTGGCAAAGACCAGGAACAACACCTGGAAATGGCCCGCAATTTTGTCAAACGTTTCAATCATCGTTATAGTGAAGTGTTTCCCGAACCCCGGGCATTCAATTATGGAAGCGAGCTGGTAAAAGTGCCGGGTCTTGATGGCGCCGGTAAAATGGCCAAGAGTGAAAATCAAAATGCCACTTTGTATCTTTCTGATGATGATGAATTGATCCGGAAAAAAGTCATGAAGGCTAAAACAGATGCAGGGCCAACGGAACCTCATACCCCCAAGCCTGATTATATAGAAAATATTTTTTTGTTGATGAACATGGTGAGTGCTGCAGAAGCCGTTAAAAAATATGAACAGGATTATGATAACTGCAGCATCCGCTATGGAGATATGAAGAAACAGCTGGGGGAGGATATGGTAAAATTCATTACCCCGATCCGGCAAAAAACGGAAGCGATCCGCCATGACACAAATTATCTGAAAGAAGTAATGGAAAAAGGGGCAGAAAAGGCCCGGAAAAGCGCTAAAGCAACGATGGAACTGGTCAGGGAGGCAATAGGGTTAAACTATTACTGATTATTTATTATTAATTATTGGTGGGAAACAGGAATTCAATATTTTTATCGCCGCTTCAAAAATGTTTAACTTCAAAAATATTTCCCTTCAGGGGATAGGGGCATGGCAAAAGCAAAATCAAAACCCAAGCATATCGCAGTGGCCGGCAATATCGGCGCCGGTAAAACCACGTTGACAGAAATGCTGAGCAAGCATTACAAGTGGATCCCCAACTTTGAAGATGTGGATCATAATCCCTACCTGATGGATTTTTATGAGGATATGCCCCGTTGGAGTTTTAATCTTCAGATATTTTTCCTGAACAGCCGCCTTCGTCAGTTGGTGGAAATTCAGAAAGGAACAGAGACCGTCATCCAGGACAGAACCATTTATGAAGATGCCAACATCTTTGCACCCAACCTGCATGAGATGGGGCTGATGAGCAAAAGGGATTTTGATAACTACTTTCATTTCTTCCAGACATTAAAAACACTGGTGCAGCCACCAGACCTGCTGATTTATCTCAATGCTTCTGTTCCTACCCTGGTAGGGAATATTCAAAAACGTGGAAGGGAGTATGAAGAAAATATCCGGCTGGATTATTTAAAAAAACTGAATGAATACTACAATAAATGGATCGCCGATTATAAAGAAGGTCAGTTGCTGATCATTGATGTTGATAAAAACAGGTTCCCGGAAAATGAGGAACACTTCGGTGAGATCATCCGGAAGGTGGATGCACAGTTATACGGGTTGTTTTAAAAAGAGAGTATGAGAAAGTCATTTCTTCTGCTTTCCCTGCTTACGGGTTTGCATACTTACTCACAAGATTTCAAAGACACTACTTTTTCTGTAAGAGGATTTAACTGTTCCTGCAAATACAATTTCAATACGGAAGAGGATAACAGGATATTCGATCGTTCCGGCCAATCTTCATACTACCCGGGTGGGGAGGATAAATGGAAAAAATTTGTAAAGGAAAACCTTGATAAAGGGTTTAAGAAAAATGAGAAAGTGGAAGTTCGTTTCCAGGTTGACAAAAATGGCAATTTATCCGAATTTGAATTGATGACCAGGTCTCCGGCGCAGAAGTACCAGGAGATCGTATGGGTTTTAAAATTATCCGGCAAATGGTTCCCATCGGTGCAGGATGGATATTGCGTGAAATCTTATGTCAGGCTAACCTTTGAACTTTAATAATCAGCATAATCAGCATATTCCTCCAGCATTTTTGGGATCTTTATCAGCCACTCCGCCTGTTCTTTCTTCCTGATGCTGTGGTTGGTTTCCTTATCATAATCATTCTGCATCTTCTCTTTTTCCTCCAGGATGTCGTGGTAAATTTTATTCAGGTCTTTCTGGTAGGTTTTTTTATCGAACCGGTATTCACTCATTTTCTTATTCAGCTTACGGGCAAATATTTCAGCAATATCAAAATGCCCCTGCTCATGACTGAGGATATAATCTGTTTTGTGCAATCCCCATGAACGGGTTTTGGAAAACCGGGATTGTATTTTGAAACCAAAACTGCTGCTGGTAATATTGTATTCAATAGCGAGATAAGAAGTAGTGGAAGCGGCCGCATCACTTTCAGGATCGGGGCTGGCTTTATAATCTTTCCATGTTAGTTTCCTGGTACCACTCCAGTCAAGTAGTTCTTCATCCCCGCCTGCCGGGCGGACGGGGTTGCCCTGAGCAAAAGATAAGTTAGCTGCAGCTAAAAAGATAACGAGCAGGATATTTTTTAAACGAATCATAGGTTACAATCTAACGCAAATGTCATCATATGTATTCTAAAAGAAATACTAAATGATGATTCTTGAAGTATTTAATGATACGTCTGTTTAAATCCCCCTTCAGGGGATAGGGGTTGATACAGGGGCTAAGCTTTAGGCGCTGCGGCCAACACTTCTTCAGATACACCCGAAGCATATTTTTCGAAATTCTTCACAAACAAACCGGCAAGGTATTTTGCTTTTTCATCATAGGCATTCCCATCGGCCCATGTATTTCTTGGTCTCAATACCTCTGTTGGCACATGGGGACATTCTTTTGGAATCGCTACGCCAAATATCGGGTCGGCTTCGAACGGAACTTCGTTCAGTTTTCCTTCCAGGGCCGCAGTAATCATGGCCCTTGTAAATTTCAATTTCATCCTGCTGCCAACTCCATAAGGGCCGCCTGTCCACCCGGTATTGATCATCCATACATTTACTTTATTCTCCTGCATTTTGTGGCCCAGCATATGGGCATATTTGCCGGGATGCAATGGAAGGAACGGTGCACCAAAACAGGCGCTGAATGTCGGCTTGGGTTCAGTTACCCCAGCTTCTGTTCCGGCTACCTTGGCAGTATATCCTGAAATGAATTGATACATCGCTTGTCCCGGGGAGAGTTTAGAAATGGGAGGCAGCACTGCAAATGCATCACAGGTAAGGAAGAAAATATTTTTGGGCAGGTTCCCGATGGATGGTTCCAATGCATTGCTGATAAAATGCAGCGGATAGGATACCCTTGTATTTTCAGTAATGGAGGCATCATCAAAATTTATGATGTTCGTGCCGGGATAAAACGTAACATTTTCTAACAAAGCACCCGGTCTGATGGCACGAAAAATTTCCGGTTCTTTTTCTTCAGTCAGGTTGATTGTTTTTGCATAACAACCACCTTCAAAGTTGAAAATATTATCAGCCGTCCAGGCATGTTCATCATCACCAATCAATTTGCGGCGGGGATCGGCACTTAATGTGGTTTTGCCGGTACCGCTCAATCCAAAGAAGATCGCCGTATCACCGTCTTCACCCATATTAGCGCTGCAATGCATGCTCAGTACATTTTTTTCATGGGGTAAAATGTAATTGAGAATAGTAAAGATCCCCTTTTTTATTTCACCGGTATAACCACTGCCGGCCACGAGTATCATTTTATGTTTGAAAGAAACTAATGATACATTATGCTGGCGGGTACCGCATTCTTTGGAATCAAGTTTTAATCCCGGTACCGCAATGATATGCCAGTCAGGTTCAAAAGATTCCAATTCTGCTTCTTTTGGCCGTAAGAACATGTTGTAAGCAAAAAGATTGCTCCATGGCTTTTCGCTGATGACGCGAATGTTCAGGCGATAGCGGGGATCGGCGCAGGCATAGCAATCCCTTACCCATAACTCAGGTAGCTGGCCGGTATAGTCCAATACTTTTTTATAAATGATATCAAAATATTTTGGTTCAATAGGGATGTTAAAATCATTCCAGTGAACAGAGTCAGCCGTGGTTTCATCTATTACGGTGAATTTGTCTTTTGGCGATCGCCCTGTAAATTCCCCTGTGCGGATAACAAGGGCGCCGGTATCGTTCAGAACACCCTCGCCGATACGGATAGAGTCATGAACTAATTCTTCGGGTGATAGCTGATAATGAATATTTTCAGTGTTTTTTAATCCCAGTCGCAACAGGTTCTTCGTAAGGATGGTAATGGTTGGAACTGACATATGAGCAATCGGATTTGATGTGCCAGCAAAGGTAAGGCCAAACCTGTTTCAACACAAACAGGCGTTAGCCCCAAGCAAATTTCAACTAATAATTCAGGCATCAAATTCAATTTAAATTTGCCGGGATCACTTGATTTTGAAAGTTTTTAAAAACGTTCTCTTTTTCCTGAAAAACATTCGTTTTTAACCCATTTCTGCTACTTTGTGGTGAAAGTCAGGTTACTGACTGGCGGCTCTTTATCTTTAAGCTTTAAAACAACATCATGAAATACCTGCCACTTAACCCCGGAATATTTGTAAATAACCGGGAACGATTCATCAGCCGGATGCAAAAAAACTCGATTGCCATCTTTGTCAGCAATGATGAAGTACCCATGAATGGCGATGCCATCTATCATTTTAAACAAAACAGTGATGTCTTCTGGTTGAGCGGGGTAACACAGGAGGACAGCATGGTAATCCTTTTTCCCGACAACCCCGATCCAAAACACCGTGAAGTATTAATATTGGTTCGCCCCAATGAACTGAAAGAAAAATGGGATGGAAAAAGGCTGCGGGTAAATGAAGCTCAGGCCATGAGTGGTATTAAAACCATTGTATGGTTAGACAGTTTAGACGCCCTGTTGCAGCCATGGATCCACTTAGCTGATAATATTTACCTCGATAGCAATGAGAATGACAGGAAAGCCAATTTGATAAGATCAAGGGACTATCGCTTTATTGATGAAATGAAAAGCCGTTTTCCTTTGCACAATTACTTAAGGGCGGCTAAGATCATGAAAGAACTCAGGGCGATCAAGACGGCGCTTGAAATAGAAGTAATGCAAAAGGCAATTGATATTACTGATACTACATTCCGTCGTTTGCTTCAGTTCATCAAACCCGGAGTGATGGAATATGAAATAGAAGCGGAGATATTTCATTCGTTTTTGAATCAGCGAGCTACCGGCCAGGCTTACGGCTGCATATTAGCCAGCGGCGACAGGGCAAGAACATTGCATTATGTTAGCAATAATGCCGAATGCAAAGCAGGTGAATTGATATTAATGGATTTTGGAGCTGAGTATGGCGGCTATTGTGCTGACCTTACCCGGACCGTTCCGGTGAATGGAAAATTTGGCCGCAGGCAAAAGACTGTTTATAATGCCTGTTTACATTTGCATGATTATGCAAAGAGTTTACTGAAGCCCGGGATCAGCATTGTAGATTATACCGATAAAGTAGGCGAAGAGGCTACACAACAGTTTTTAAAGATCGGGTTGCTTAGAAAAACTGAAGTAAAAAATGAAGACCCCGAGAACAGGGCTTACCGAAAATATTTGTACCATGGTATTTCTCATCACCTCGGCATTGATGTGCATGACCTGGGTACGAGAACTGAACCTATTAAAGCAGGAATGGTATTCACCGTAGAACCGGGTATTTATATTGAAGAAGAGCAAATGGGAGTCCGTATAGAAAACAATCTCTGGATAACAAAGAATGGTAACAAGGATCTGATGCAGAATATCCCCATTACTGCAGAAGAGATAGAAACCCTCATGAAAAAATAAATTTATTTTAACTGCATGAAGAATGTTCCGAATTTTTTCACACTGCTCAACCTGGTCTTTGGTTGTATTGCCATTATTTTTATACTTCAGCAAAATGTGCTCCTTCTCCCGCTGGACAGTGAGGGTAATATCGTCATCACTCCCCAGCAATTGGGCAATACACCTGAAAAAATATGGATGGCTTCTTTGTTTATCGGGTTAGCTGCTATCGTTGATTTTTTGGATGGATTTGTTGCGAGGCTGTTTAAGGCCAGTTCAGAAATGGGTAAGCAATTGGATTCACTGGCCGACCTGGTAAGTTTTGGTGTAGCTCCGGCTATGATCATTTATCAGTTTCTCCGCTTAAGCTTTGCACAGGAACAGGGGGGCCTGGATATTTCGCAACTATGGCTTTTACCTTCTTTGCTATTAGCGGGTGCTGCAGCATGGAGGTTGGCAAGGTTTAATTTAGATAAGAGCCAGTCATTTTCATTCAAAGGCATGCCCGTTCCTGCAGTCGGAATGTTTGTTGCTTCTTTACCATTGATATACTGGAACGTTAACCAGCAATGGGTTATCAATTTATTGCTCAACAAATGGTTTTTATATGGATTGACTTTTTTGCTTTCTTACATGATGGTTTCAACCATACCATTGATGGGCCTGAAATTTAAAGACTTCAGTATTAAAAATAATTTACCTAAATATTTACTGGCCGTTATCTCTATTGCTTCTGTTTTTATTTTTACCTGGATGTCTGTGCCGGTCATCATATTGGCCTATGTTCTTTTATCTTTGCTGTTCAAAAATAAACCAGCATGACCTATACTGTTCAGATAAAAGTAATGCCGCTGAAAGAATTACTGGACCCTCAGGGAAAAGCCGTAATGGGAGGATTGGAAAACCTGGGACTCAGCGGTGTTGAAGATGTAAGAGTCGGAAAGAATATCACTTTGCAGGTCAATGCAGACTCTCCCGATAAAGCAAAACAAATCGCAGAAGAGGCGGGCAAGAAGTTGTTGGCTAACCCGGTGATGGAATATTTTGAAGTATCAATACCCCCATCCCCTAAAGGGGAGTAAGGAAATTTTCGTTCATTACTTAATTTCTTTCTTTTTTGATTGAATTTGAAAAAAAAAAAGAAACCTACGATTTAAGTCTCCCCTTTAGGGGGACAGGGGGTATGCTTTACCTCGTTCCCACACCCATCGGCAATCTGAAAGACATCACTCTCCGTGCAATAGAAGTATTGAAAGAAGTTGACCTTATCCTCGCAGAAGACACCCGAACAACTTCGCACCTGCTCAACCATTACCAGATCAGCAAACCACTTTCTCCTTATCACCAGCACAATGAGCATAAAGTGTTGCAGCACCTGGTCAGTCAGTTACTGGAAGGGAAAAAGATGGCCATCGTTACTGATGCCGGCACTCCCGGCATTTCCGACCCGGCTTTTTTATTGATACGGGAATGCATCAAAGTAGGAGTGAAGGTAGAATGTTTACCCGGGGCCACAGCCTTTGTGCCTGCACTGGTAAACAGCGGTATTCCAACAAACCGGTTTTGTTTTGAAGGTTTTTTGCCCCTGAAAAAAGGACGACAATCCTTGTTGAAGCAACTGGCAGAAGAAGAAAGAACAATGATTTTTTATGAATCTCCCTTACGATTGGTGAAAACACTGGAAGAATTCATTACTTATTTCGGAGAAAACAGACCTTGCTCTGTTAGCCGGGAGCTTTCAAAGATGTTTGAAGAAAATAAAAGAGGCACTCTCCGTGAGGTCTGCGATCATTTTAAAGAGAAAACGGTAAAAGGGGAGATTGTGATCATTGTTGCCGGAAAAAACTAATACCAGGCTGATATCCCATCTATGTTTTTTCTTTTTATATCCGGGATCCAGCATTCTTCCGCCGGATATCCAACCGGAATAAGCAAATACGGTTTTTCATTTTCAGGCCGGTTCAGCACTTTTGATAAAAAATTCATCGGCGAAGGTGTATGTGTCAATCCGACGAGCCCGGCATGATGGATTGCTGCCAGTAAAAAGCCACAAGCAATACCACAACTTTCGGTTACATAATAGTTCTGATGTTTGTACAAAGTCTGACGGTCTCCGTCTGACTTTGTTTCCAATTCATAACTCCGTTTAAAAACAATGATCAGATAAGGAGCAATTTCCAGGAATTCTTTTCTCCAGTCAGTTTGCAGGGGCATTAAGTCTTTTAGCCATTCTTCCGGCATCCGGCCGTTATAACTTTCATATTCCTCTTTCTCAGCTTCTATACGTATTTGTTTTTTTATTTCTGGATCACTGACCACACAAAATGTCCAGGGCTGCTTATGGGCGCCACTGGGGGCGGTGGATGCGGTGAGAATGATATTTTCAATAATTTCTTTTGGAACGGGTTTATTGGAAAAATCCCTGGCGGTTCTTCTTGAATCCATCCATTTGTAAAAATCAAGACTTCTTTTCTGCATCTCAGCCGCCGGGTATGTTTCCTTGGAATATGAAACAAAAGGATAGCCGTCAATCAATTTTGTTTTTGCCATAACATCTATTTGGCGAAATTTACCACTTCAAATAATAATACATGAAGAAAATCGCTCTTTTTTTAATTATCATCTTTCAGTTATCATCTGTCAACTATGCTCAGCCTGACCGCTGGCAACAAAGGGTGAAGTATGTAATGAACATTGACATGAATGTGCAGACCAACCGGTTTACAGGCAAACAAAAACTGGAATACTGGAATAATTCTCCTGATACATTGACAAGAGTTTTTTATCATCTTTATTTCAATGCTTTTCAGCCCGGCAGTATGATGGATACCAGGAGCAGGAGACAAGGCGGCGTGAATGGCTCCGGCGCCCGGCCCGACTGGGACCAACGGGTGAAAGACAGGATACTGAACCTGAAACCGGATGAAATCGGGTATCAGAAGATCATTTCATTGAAAATGAATGGTAAGCCACAGTCATTCAAAATGCTGGAAACTATTTTAGAAGTTAAAATTGATAAACCTGTTTTACCCAGGTCGAAAGTAGTTTTTGATATGGAGTTTGAAGCACAGGTTCCTTTGCAGGTGCGCCGGAGCGGCAGGGACAATCCAACTTCAAAGGTTCGTTATTCCATGAGCCAGTGGTATCCAAAAATGTGTGAATACGATTATGAAGGCTGGCATCCCACTCCTTATGTAGGCCGTGAATTCTATGGTGTATGGGGAGATTTTGACGTGAGCATATCTATAGATAATAAATATATTTTGGGAGGAACCGGTTACCTGCAAAACCCCAATCAGGTTGGCTATGGATATGAGAATGCAGGAGCAAAAGTTAAAAGACCTTCCGGCACTAAGTTAACCTGGCGTTTTCTTGCACCCAATGTACATGATTTTATGTGGGCAGCCGATCCTGAATTTATTCACAAAACAAAAAAAATAAGAGACAGTCTTACCTTTCATCTTTTATACAAAACCACCAATGCTCCTGCGCAGGAATGGGAGCAGGTGCTTACCGATGCGGAAAGAGCTTTACCATTTATTGAAAAAACTTTTGGAGCTTACCCCTATAAACAATTTTCATTCATTCACGGTGGCGACGGAGGAATGGAATACCCGATGTCTACTCTTTGCATCGGACCCGGTGCCTGGTTGCATGAGTGGTTGCACAATTGGTATTACGGTGTGCTTGGCAGCAACGAATCTCTTTATGGATGGATGGATGAAGGATTTACATCTTACGCGGAAGACAGGGTAACTGCTTTTTTAGAAAACAAAAAAGGCTTTGCTTATAGTGGAAGCTATAATGGATATTATTCGCTTGTTAAAAGCGGAAAAGAAGAACCATTGACTACTCATGCCGATCATTATAACCTGAATGCAGCTTATGGCCCTGCTGTTTATTCAAAAGGAGATGTATTTATTGAACAACTGGGTTACATTGTTGGAGCCCCGGTTCGGGATAAGATCCTGATTGAGTATTACCGGTTGTGGAGGTTCAAACATCCAAATGCTTCAGATTTTATTCGTGTGGCAGAAAAAGTGAGTGAGATTAAACTGGACTGGTATAAAGAATACTGGGTGAATTCAACCAAAACAATTGATTACAGCATTGATAGTTTGTGGGAGGAAGGAGGTAAAACTAAAGTGAGGTTAAGCCGTATTGGCCTGATGCCGATGCCTGTTGATCTGCAGTTAACATTTAAAGATGGAAACAAGGAACTTCATTATATTCCCATGAACCTGATGTTTGGAGAAAAACCAGTGGAAGATTCAACTAATCCCCGGAAAACATATGAGCCATGGAAATGGACACATAGTACTTATATAATTGAAACAAACAAAAAGCTGGCTGATTTTAAAATCGTTGAGATCGATGCCTCGCAGCGCATGGCGGATGTGGAAAGAAAAAACAACCGGCTTGAACTAAAATGGTAAAACAGCAACAGTAATTGAAAAGCCTCCGAGGGGATTCCAGCGGAGGCTTTTTGAGTTTTTGATCAAGGCCCTTGTTTTCTACCTAAAGGAAAGGTTAATGGTTAATGGCCAGGGTAAAATATGTTGATTTTACTTTTTAAAGGTATAATGGACTATTGAATGCTACAATACCACTTTCGTGGTATTTTTTATCCTAAACAATAAAGAGTTGTTGCAAAAACCTGCAAAAATTATCTTCCGTAAAATTTGTTCACAGCAGCCACCCGGTTGTTTACATGCAGTTTTTCATAAATATGATAAACATGCTTACGTACTGTTTCGGGGCTGAGGAACAATTGGGAGGCTATTTCCTTATACATTAGACCCCGTGAAAGAAACTTCAGGATCTCTTTTTCCCGGACAGAAAGCATATCCAGGTCCTGTGTTGTATTGGTGTTATCAGATTGTTGTTGAAAAGCGGCTACTACTTTCCTGGCGATCTGGCTGCTCATAGGAGCCCCGCCTTCATATAATTCACGGATAGCTTCTAAAAGACGGGCTGGATTGGTTTTTTTTAATATATAACCACTGGCGCCGGCGCTAAGGGCTTCAAATATCTTTTCATCTTCTTCATATACCGTGCACATCATAAAGTTGATGGCAGGAATCCGGGGTTTCAACACTTTTACTACATCAATTCCGGTTTCAGGGGTACCCAGGTTGATATCCATCAATACGACATCGGGCTTTAACAAAGGGATCTGGTTTAGTGCATCCTCTGCTGTTCCAATGGTGCCAACACATTTAAATCCCTCCGACATGCTGACAATCTCTTCCAGCGCATTACGGAGTTCTTTATTATCATCAACTATACAGACGGAAATTTCCTTCATCAGGGCAAAGATGGGACTTCCTGCAAATCCGACCAATACCACGAACAGGTATTTCTTCAACGGGGTATATATAAGATCATCTTATCCTTAAAAAAGTCTTCAGGAAATATTTCAACTATTTGCATTAACCGTGGCTTTGTTCTGCTTTCCTGTATTTCATTGGCCAGGTCGCCACCTTTCAGGCAAATAAGACCTGGGGAAGTCGTTAGTCGTGAGTCATTAGTCTTTAGTCCTGGTTTCAATAAAGGCCTGGACCATTTCCACAGATCTTTTAACGGAGCTACGGCCCTTGAAACGACATAATCAAATTTCCTGTTCTTAATATCCTCTGCCCGGCAATGCTGTGTTGTTACATTTTTCAGGCCGATGGCTTCTGCAACAGCCTCCACCACTTTCAATTTTTTGGCGATGCTGTCCACCAGGTGAAATTTTACCTGTGGAAAATATATCGCCAGCGGTATGCCCGGAAAACCGCCACCTGTTCCCAGGTCCATTATTTCCGTGCCGTCTGCAAATCCGATAGCTATCGGATCAAAAACAGCAGCAATGCTGAGGGAATGTAATACATGCTTTTCATATAAACCATCAATATCCTTCCGGGAAATAACATTGATCTTTTCATTCCATTCTTTATACAATACCCCCAATAATTTTAATTGCCTGAGCTGCTCTTCAGAAAATTCAGTAAAGTATTTAAGTATAACTTCCATAAACAGGGTCCACGCTCCCCCTCCCCACTTGTGGAGAGGGGGGTTGGGGGGTGAGGCTACCAATCCTTCCTTGGGTTTCTCCACAATGCCGGTGCAAAAATGATGTAATAAAAGAACATCCACATGTCCAAAAAAATAAACCAGGGCCACAGATCCTTTTCACCCATCTTTTTCATAGCCTTGAATAAAACGAAAGCCTGCAGCAAAAAACGAATGCCAAATACAGCCATTACATATCTCCAGTCATAAAAAATAATGGCTGCAGCCAGCAGCGGATAAAAAATAAATTGGGTGGCGAAATATAAACCAAGAAGAATCTTATGTTTCGGTTTATAAAATTTTGCAGTGCTGTAATGTCTTGATTTTTGACGAAGCCAGCCTCCCCAGCTTGTTTTTGGAATGGAACGGGTGATGGCATCGGGATCAATGACTACCGCCGTATTTTTTTTCGTGGCTGCTTTGTTGATGAAAAGATCATCATCGCCACCGGGAATATGATTGATGGAAGAAAAACCTTTGTTGCGGAAGAACAAACTTTTTTTGTAGGATAAATTTCTTCCAACACCCATATACGGTATGCCCGCCAGTGCATAAGAGAAGTATTGCAGGGCTGTATGAAAAGTTTCAAAACGGATCAGTTTGTTCAGCAAACCTCCTCGTTTGTGATAGGCGCCATATCCCAGGACGATTTCTGTGTTTTCATTATAGCCATGCTGCATTTTCTCGATCCAATGTTCGCTGGCCGGCACACAATCAGCATCGGTGAGAAGTAGTATTTCATGTTTAGCTTCCCGTATACCGACGGACAAGGGATATTTTTTCCCGGAGATCAATTTAGCTTCCTGTGTCAGTTCCACCACATTCAATGATTTGAATGTTTTCTTTAATTCCTGTAAGATATATTTTGAATCGTCCAGAGAATTATCATTCACAGCCACAACTTCGTAAGTGCTGGGGTATGATTGTACCAGTACACCCGGCAGGTTGCGGGCCAGGTTCTCATCTTCATCCCTGGCGCAAACAATTACAGATACCGGGTGTTGTTGAGTTTGAATTTTAGGTTTAAGTTTATAAAAAGCGATACGGCTGAAAAACCAGGCATAATAGAAAACCTGTATAGTAGTGACGGCGGCAAAAGAATAAAAAATAATTTCTCCCCAGTTGAAATATGACATGGCGGCGAAGGTAGAAAGCAACCGGCAACAGGCAAAAGATTTTCCACATAAACAATAGACAATGGGCCTGGACAATATGCAAAAAGCAACTGATGTCGGTTTCTGGGGCTCGTATTGCCAATTGTCTATTGCATATTGTTTAAATTGCGATTTAATGGCAGCATTACAATTTCAACTGCAGCATACAGATACAGGTTCAAAAGCAAGAGCCTGTAAAATAACCACAGATCACGGCGATATCCTTACTCCCATCTTCATGCCGGTAGGTACCGTGGGCAGTGTAAAGGCCGTGACCCAGCAGCAATTGCTGCATGATGTAAAAGCGCAGATCATCCTGGGCAATACCTATCATTTATATTTACGGCCTGGTTTGGACGTGCTTGAAAATGCAGGCGGTCTTCATCGGTTCATGAACTGGGAAAGACCCATTCTTACCGACAGCGGCGGTTACCAGGTTTTTTCATTGGCCGGAACAAGAAAGATCAGGGAAGAAGGAGTAACCTTTCAATCGCATATTGACGGCAGTAAACATTTGTTCACTCCTGAAAATGTAATGGACATTCAACGGTCCATCGGCGGCGATATTATCATGGCCTTTGATGAATGTCCGCCGGGAGGAAGCGAATTTAAATATGCAAAGACTTCTATGGAGCTGACACATCGCTGGCTTGACCGTTGTATTGAGCAATTCAATTCCACTTCGCCAAAGTATGGCTATACCCAAAATCTTTTCCCGATCGTACAGGGAGGAACTTTTAAAGATCTGCGAAAACAATCCTGTGAATACATTTCATCAAAAGAAGCAACCGGCCATGCCATTGGCGGATTAAGTGTAGGCGAACCCGAAAATGTTATGTATGAGATCTGCGACCTGTGTTGCGATCATTTACCAACCCATAAACCAAGATACCTGATGGGAGTGGGCACTCCTTGGAATATTTTAGAATGTATCGCTATGGGCATAGATATGTTTGATTGTGTGATGCCTACCCGCAATGGAAGAAATGCCATGCTTTTTACTACAAAAGGCGTTATTAATATTGATAATAAAAAATGGGAAAAGGATTTCTCTCCGCTTGATGATGGATTTGATTGTGAAGTGAGCCATTATTACGGCAAAGCCTATCTCCGGCATTTAATGAAATCAAAAGAAATTCTCGGGCTGACGATTGCCAGTGTTCACAATCTTTCCTTTTACAGATGGCTGGTAGCTACGGCAAGAACACATATCCAGGAAGGTAATTTTACCGGTTGGAAAAAAGAGATATTACCCCGGTTGCAGACCAGGCTGTAAGGTGCTTAGTGAATTGTGAATAGTGAATAAGGAAAATCTTCTCTTGCCCATTCACTATCTCACATCTTCTTTCCTGAACAGTTTCTTAAAATAGAAATAATAAACACTGGATGAGCCTTCTGTTACCGGGTAAGCATTAACAAGCGACCAACCCTCCGACCCCAGGTAATTAAGGGCATCCGTTACGGTATTGAATTTTTTTATTTTGCCGCTTTCCTCATCTCTGAGCCTGTTATCGCTGAAGAATTTTCTTTCTTGTCCAAAGTCAACATCAATATTGACTTTATTGGATAATAATTTGTTGTAAGCCACCAGGCGGCAGTATTGCTCCACTTTTGTTGTGTCCTGGGCAAAGCTGCTGAATGAAACCAGTACAAATACTCCAAGGAATAATTTTTTCATATTTATTTTTTTAGTGAATGATACATTCGCAAAAGAACCTGTATTAAAAATAAAGAAAGTCAGAGATAAAAATTTCGCTATGGAAAAAGAAAATGTTAAGATCCTATGCTGAATACTTCATTTTCAAATTTCTATTCCGGGCTATGCCATGGCGGTTAACTTTCACAGTCCCTTTAGCGGATAATTCTCTTTCTTTGCAGGCAGATGAGGAAGATCGACTGGTACATACTGAAAAAATTCATCGTCACTTTTATCTTTTGCATGTTGTTGTTCACCGTTATTGCCGTAGCAGTTGACAGCAGCGAAAAAACAGATGATTTTGTAAAGGCCAACCTGAGTACCAGCGAGATCATCAGCCGGTATTACCTGGGTTTTGTTCCCTGGATATGGAGTTTGCTGTTCCCCTTGTTTGTCTTTATTGCTGTTATTTTTTTTACCAGCCGCATGGCTACCCGGTCAGAAGTGATTGCTATACTGGCCAGTGGCACCAGCTATAACCGTTTTTTGCGGCCTTACCTTATTGGTGGTTTATTACTGGCAGCTTTGCTTTGGGTGGGCAACCGCTACTGGATACCGAAGGCCAATTCTATCCGCAGTAATTTTCAAGCTAAGTTTGTTGACACCCATGATCCTACCAAGAACCGGAATGAAACGGATTGCAACAGGTGCTTTTACCGGCGGATCGATTCGAATACATACATAGGGATAAAAGGTTATGATACCGCCAGCAAAACGGCCACTTCCTTTTTTCTCGAAAGAGTGAAAAACAATAAAGTCGTCTATAATCTTCGTGCCAGCCCTGTAAACTGGGACACAGCCACCCGGAAATGGAAACTAAGGAATGTGGTGGAACGAATAGTTGACAGCCTCAGTGAAAAGGAAAACCGGTATGATACCATGAACCTGAACATCAGCCTTAAGCCCAATGAACTGAGAAAAGATGATTACCTGAAAGATAAATTAACCACACCTGAGTTGATTGCGTTCATCAGGCAGGAGGAGGAGCGGGGTACCGAGGGATTAAATATATACAAAGTGGAACGGTACCGCCGCACTGCCACACCGGCCGCTGTTTTATTGCTGACAATGATCGGCGCTGTGATCGCCAGCCGTAAGAACCGGGGTGGCAGCGGTATGCACCTGGCTTTGGGTATCACGATCGCTGCATTGTTTATCGTATCCGACAGGTTCTCTACTGTATTTGCCACCAAAGGAAATTTTCCTCCTTTGATTGCTGCCTGGCTTCCCAATATTGCATTTGCAGCAGTGGCTTACTGGCTTTACAAAAAGACACCTAAGTAGGTTGTTCTCCCGGTCAATGATTGGAGTTTAGAAATGATTAATATCATAACATTAATTGATAAAAGTTTCATGTTTGTTTTTGCAGTACCAGCATCCTTCATGTAACTTTACGTCCTTGAAATATTTTCTCAAAAAATTTTCCAAAATCATTTATTATGGGAATAGTTAAAGACAGGTTCAAAGCAAAAGCTGATACAGTTGCGCATGAAATTAAAGACCTGCTGAAAGAACATGGCAACAAGGTGATTGGCGAAGTACAGCTTTCACAAATATACCAGGGCATGCGGGGCATTACCGGGCTGGTCAGCGAAACATCATTGCTTGATGCGCAGGAAGGGATCCGTTTCCGGGGTTATTCGATCCCGGAGCTGCGGGAAAAATTAACCAAATTTCCCGGCGGATCTGAGCCACTCCCCGAAGGATTATTTTACCTGATGCTGGTTGGCGATCTGCCATCCGACGACGATGTCCATCATCTCACTTCCGTTTGGCAGCGACGCAGCCATGTACCCAACCATGTTTTTGCAACGATCGAGGCATTGCCGGTGAATACACACCCTATGACGCAGTTTGTAGTAGCGGTGATGGCCCTGCAAACAGAGTCTCATTTTTCCAAACAGTATGCAGCAGGTATGAATAAAAAAGACTACTGGGAAGCGATCTTTGATGATACCATGGATCTGATTGCCCGGTTACCCCGGGTAGCGGCCTATATCTATCGCAGAAAATATAAGAACGGCGTACATATCCAGCCCAATGGTTTGCTGGACTGGGCCGGCAATTTTGCCCACATGCTTGGTTTTGAAGATGAAAGTTTTAAAGAACTGATGCGGTTGTACATGACCATTCATGCCGATCATGAAGGTGGCAATGTGTCTGCACATACAACGCACCTGGTGGGTTCTGCCTTGAGCGATCCTTATTTAAGTTATGCATCCGGGATGAATGGGCTGGCCGGTCCATTGCATGGCCTCGCCAACCAGGAAGTGATCAAATGGATCTTTGAAATGCGGGTAGCATTAAAAACAGAATCACCATCCAAAGAACAGATCGCCGAATACGTAAAAAAAACATTGAGTGAAGGAAAAGTAGTGCCGGGTTACGGACATGCGGTGCTGCGCAAAACAGACCCGAGGTTTGAAGCGCAGATGGAATTTGGTAAAAAGCATATGCCAAATGATCCATTGGTAAATACGGTATGGGATATTTATGAAACAGTGCCCCCCATTTTGCAATCTATGGGCAAAATAAAAAACCCCTGGCCAAATGTGGATGCACATAGCGGCGCTTTATTAGAGTATTACGGTTTGGTGGAATATGAATATTACACGGTGTTGTTTGCCGTTAGCCGGGCGCTGGGCGTGCTGGCCAGTCTTTGCTGGGACAGGGTACTGAACTTCCCGCTGGAAAGACCAAAATCAGTGACAACAGAACAGGTGAAGTTGTGGCTGGAGGGGAAGGATAATATTTGGGGGGAATAAGCAGATAATAGTTAAAAGATAATAGATGATAACTCCTTCTTGATGTGGGGGAGTTTTTTTGAAAGACTTACTGATCATTCAAATGTGAATCCTTTGATCGCTTTAGGCTTTTCATAATCATAAAATGAAATATAAACAGAAACCTTTTGCTTCTTATCTTCTGCATCTTTATACCTGATCTCATAGATATCTAACATACCGCCTCCAAACATTGCTCCCGGAGATGAACTGGGATATGGACAGCAACTTCCCAGCCTTTCATAAGTCACTTTTTTGCCCTGGGCATCCCGGAGTGATTCCAGGTATTGTCGTTGGTTGGCAGGTCCTCCTCCCACTTTTATTGGCCGTTGGGGAATAAATCCATAGAGCGCTGCACTATCAATAGGAGCTTTCACTGCAGAGTCAGCTGGAACAGGCGTTTGCCCGGTGTTTTGTGCTAATAGATGAAAGGTTGAAAAAAATAATGCAGAAAATAAGATCATCTTTTTCATGGTGATACTTGTTTTAGTTTGTGGGTAACGTATGTATTGTCGAAAGTACGAACCTTTTGCTTTTTCAATAGCTCAATATTGTTGGTATGATTTTCAATTCTTAGTGTAGTATATGCAAGATTTTTAACTCTCTGCGAGAGTTTCGACAATACAACTTCAACTTTCGTAAAAAAAACTCCCCAATAAGTAAGTAGTTTCATAAATCAGGTCATTTTATCTCACCAACAGCAAGAACCCCCAACCTTCTAATTTGATCGCATCATCACCCTTCAACACATATTGATTGTCGCTAAACCAATCCCTATAAGTTCCTGCATGATGTTTTGAATTCAGTTTCACTGTTACCGGTTTATCACTGAAGTTGAGAATGGAAATTATTTTGTCGCTATTCTTTTCTCTTGAAAATGAAACAACCTCGTTCATTTTATCACTATATATACGAACCATTTCTCCGCCCCATCCTCCATTCCATAAAGCCTGGTTCTTGTGTTTCAGTTCAAATAGTTTTTTATAAAGGTCATAAAAAGGATGCGGCTTCCAGGTGATAGAATCTTTATCAAAAAATTTTAATGATTTATCAAGCCCTGCTTCCTGTCCGCTATAGACCAATGGCATGCCGTTCACAACACTGCAGAAGACCATGCAGGTTTTTAATCCATCTCCAAAATTGGAAAACTGGGTTCCATTCCAGCTATTCATATCATGGTTATCGGTAAACACCATTCGGTAAGCATCCTTTGGCACAGAGCCAACATCATGCGCCATATATTCTATCAATGCACCGGCGCCTTTCTTATGGACAGTGGCATCTTTCATTTTATCCCAGAGTGTCCAGGAGTAGGTCATATCAAATGCTTTTTTATACAGGTCCCTCGATTCCCATTCGGCCAGCATGAATACTGGTTTGATCTCATCTAATTCTCTTCTCACATTATCCCAGAAATCAACCGGGATGAAACCGGCCACATCACAACGGTAGCCATCAATATCCGCTTCCTTCACCCAATACTTTAAGGCATCTGTCATATACTTCCGCATGGCAGGAACATTGTAATCAAAATCAATCACATCATCCCAGTCATACCACGGAGTGGGTTGAAAATTTCCATCTAATGATTTTGTGTACCAGTCAGGGTGTTCGGTAGCCAGTTTATTATCCCAGGCAGAATGATTAGCCACCCAATCGAGGATGACATACATGCCCATGCTGTGTATCTTCTTCACCAATGCTTTGAAATCGTCAAGGTTGCCATACTCGGGATTCACCCCGTAATAGTCTTTTACAGAGTATTCGCTGCCCAATGTTCCTTTCCTGTTCTTTTCACCGATGGGATGGATCGGCATCAGCCAGATAATATCAATGCCCATATCTTTCAGTCTTTGCAAATGGGGTTCAAAGGCTTTGAAAGTTCCTTCCGGGGTAAACTGCCTGACATTCACTTCATAGATAGTGGCATTCTTGCTCCATTCAGGATGCTTTAGCTCCACATATGGTTTGGATGTGTAAGGACTATTGTTGTTTGTGTTGTTGTTTTCTTTATTGTTGTTATTGCAGTTAGTGAAAAGCAACAAGGTTGTGGCGACAACTATCGGGAGATAATATTTTTTCATCAGAAAATATTTATGAGTATAAGATTTTTTATATTCTAAAACTAAATTAATAAACTGAAACCTGACAACCTGTATGATCTTATAAAGAATTGCGGCGGGTTTCGGGTTTTTGTTTTGGAACAAAGAGCTGCCCCGGTTATATTTGCAATCCCAAACAAAGGGGGTTTAGCTCAGCTGGCTAGAGCGTTTGCATGGCATGCAAAAGGTCACCGGTTCGACTCCGGTA
>CAZGGQ010000031.1:0-59537 GCA_964525285.1 uncultured Chitinophaga sp. | reverse complement strand
AGGCACAGTTGCGTGCTGAAAAAGTGGGCGGTGATATGTTGATCCCGATGATGAATTGATCTGGGAAGGGCCGTTTGGTGATCATACCGGGTATTATTCATTGCCAGACTGGTATCCAGGATTTCATATTACTGCTATTACACATAAAAGAAACCCGGTGTATCCTGCCACCATCGTTGGCATTCCTCCGCAGGAAGATGCCTGGTTGGGAAAAGCAACGGAAAGAATATTCCTGGCCCCTATTAAAATGACCATGGTTCCGGAAATTGTTGATATGGACATGCCGGTGGAAGGGGTGTTTCATAATCTCGTTATCACAAAGATCAGAAAAGATTATGCAGGGCAGGGACAAAAAGTGATGAATGCGATGTGGGGGGCGGGGCAGATGATGTTTAATAAAATATTGGTTCTTGCCTCCCCCGAACTTCGTTCCTTCCCTTCGCTTCGCTCGGGAACCTCCGAAGGCGGGGCTTTAGATTCACTAAAGTTATCAGACTATGAGAGTTTGGCGAGAGTCGTATTTAAAAACATGAATCCTGCGACTGATATTTATTTTTCGACAGGGCCGATGGATGTGCTGGATCATAGTTGCAGTAAACTGGGTTTTGGTGGAAAGATGTGTATTGACGGAACTTTTAAGTTTGACGAAGAGAAAGAGGATAGTCATAAGTCGTTAATCGTTAGTCATGAGCCTGGGAACATAGCAACTGCTTTGAAAAATAAATTTTCTGAGATAGCAGGTGTTAATGTGTCTTTGCTGAAGAAAGAAATTCCCTGCCTCATTGTTTCTGTAAAGAAAAACAGGAAGGGACATATCAAAGAATTGCATGAACTGGTTTGTGCATTAAACGAAATAGAAGGAGTGAAGATGATTCTTTATGTGGAGCATACAGTTGATGCAAACGACCTTCCAACGGCTTTATGGCGTTTATGCAACAACCTCGACCCAAAAAGAGATCATCATCTCACTAAACGACCTGCCTTCGCTGAAGCTACGGCAGGCAAGCCGACTCACGACTACACAGCTTGCATGGGTTTTGACGGCACCAGGAAGACAAAAGAATATGATGATTTTCAAAGGGACTGGCCGAATATTATTGTGGCAGATGATGCAACGATCAGGGCAGTGGATGCAAAATGGAATGATTTAGGGATTGGAAAATTTATTTCATCTCCTTCACTTAAATTTAAAGGACAGATGTACGGCGAAGAAGCTGTTGTAAATTGATCAGATGAAAAGAATTTCAAGCTCAGGAGCAATTAGAGACAAAATATTTATTGCAACGGTAGCAACCGTTTTAGGTTTTGTTATGTTTAATGAACCGGGCTTATCATTATTGATTACATTGCCTTGTTATCTTTTTGTTTTTTCATATTTGTTTGTTCAGCTTTTTTACAATCCCAATTTAACATATAATAATTCTTCAATTAGTTTTAAACATTTTAATAAAAATTCAGAAAACATACCTTTTACAAGCTTAATTGCAATTGATGCAAACCCCCAGGCATATCATGAAGGAGGTAGTATTGGAAGCCGTAGGCACTACAAAATTTGGTACACCGATAATTGCGGGAAAAGGAAAAAACTAGATTTCTATATGCGCAAAGCTAAATTGCTGGATTTTCAGGAAATGGTTAGATTAATAAAAAAGTCCAATAAATCTTTTGGAAATGAACGGATATTATTTACGATAAATGAATGAATCTTTAAATATATTAATGACCGGCGGCGGCGCTCCCGGAGCAGCAGGTATACTGAAATGTTTGCAACAGGAGCGATCTTTTCATGTCATAACTGCTGATACCAACCCGAATGCAGTAGGCCGGTACATAAGCAAGGATTTTGAAACAATTCCTTTTGCCACTGATCCCTCATTCGCAGAAACCTTGCTTTCGATATGTAAAAAGAAAAACATTCATGTTATACTCCCGCTGGTTACAAAAGAACTGATCCCTTTATCAAAACACATTAAAGAATTTGAATTAGCCGGCGCAAAATTGCTGATTTCTCCAACCGCCTCCCTGGAAATTGCCAATAACAAAAGCAGGCTCTATGAATTTCTGCAATGGCGGGGAATAGCCGTTCCTGATTTCAGGGTTGTTGATGGCTCGGCTCCGCTCGCCACTGATCAGTTTAATACAGCAGTTGAAGAACTTGGTTATCCTTCCAAAGCAGTTTGTTTTAAACCATCTGTTTCGAATGGCAGCCGTGGCTTCCGGATCATCAGTGAACAGATGGATGAACTTGATCTGTTATTCAACCATAAACCAACATCAACATATATCAGCCTGGATGAGGCTCTTCGCATTCTTTGCTCCGGATTATTTCCAGAATTACTCATCAGCGAATTTTTGACTGCTGAAGAATATTCTGTTGATTGCCTTGCCAACCATGGTGAATCAGTATTAATTGTTCCCCGGCTCAGAATGAAGATGATCAACGGCATCAGCGTGGAAGGTGAATTTGTAAAAGAAGAAAGTATCATTGATTATTGCCGGCAGATCATCAAAGCGCTTCAATTGCATGGCAATATCGGCATACAGGTAAAAAAATCCGGGGCCGGACAATTTTTAATTCTTGAGATCAATCCCCGTGTGCAGGGAACTATCTCCGCTGCTTTGGGCGCCGGGGTAAATCTTCCTGTTCTTGCAATCAGGCAGGAGCTGGGTCTGCCAATTTCTCCAGACGAATTGATGGTGAAATGGGGAACAAAGTTTTCCAGGTACTGGAACGAGGTATTTTACTGACCAAAGCGGCCTCACCCGACGATTATTTGTTTTCAAAACGAAATTCATATTCAATTCCCTCTCCAGGGAGAGGGAATTGAGGGATAAACTCGTTTATAAATGAACAGATCTGGGTGGGGCCCTGCCACAAAGTCACAAATTCTCTTTGGAAAGATCTTTGCTTTGATTCACCATTCACTATTCACTATTCACAATTCAGTAATTTGCTTAAAATTTTTACCAAATGAAACGTATCAGTGCAGTCTTGTTAGTGAGTCTCCTGGCAATTTCCGTCCCTGCCCAGCATACCGATGAAAATAAGACCCTGCTTTGGAAGATCAGTGGCAATGGTTTGGAAAAACCTTCTTACCTCTTTGGGACTATTCATATGCTTTGTGCCGACGATGCCTTGCTCAGCAGCAATATGAAGAATGCCATCAATGAGTGTGATGAAGTATATCTTGAAGTGGACCTGGATAACCTCTTTGAAATGATGGGCGCAATAGGTAAAATGAAAATGAACGGTGATACTACCCTGCAGGATCTGCTGAGTAAGGAAGATTATAAGAAAGTGAAGAGTTATTTTGAAAGCAAAAACTCCATGCTGCCGTTTTCTATGCTGGAAACTTTTAAACCGATATTGGCAGCTTCTACTTTGGAAGAAGGCTCCTTGCCTTGTGACAACACGGCCATGATGGAGCAGGTGATCATGGAGGAAGCAAAACTATCCGGCAAAAAAATAAAAGGGCTCGAAACAATGGCCTACCAGGCCGGAATGCTGGACAGCATACCCTACACACTACAGGCGCAGCAATTGCTAAGCTATATTGAAAACGCCGGCACCGGGGATAAGGAGGATAAGCAAATGAAAGAAATGTTTAAGGCTTACAAGAACCAGGATCTGAAAAAATTAGAGGACCTGATGGTGGAAACGGATGCGGGCATGGCCGGCTTTACTGATCTCCTGCTTTACAACCGCAACCAGAACTGGGTAAAGAAATTAAAAACATTGATGGCAGAAAAGTCATTGGTCATTGCAGTAGGGGCGGGGCATTTACCGGGAGAGAAGGGAGTTATTTATTTATTGCGGGAAGAAGGTTATACGGTGGAGCCGGTGGAGAATAAGCTGAGTAAGTTGAGGGAGATATAAGATTTCGGATTGTATGGCTTTACACTCCTTATGCAATTCAAAGAGTAATTGCATCATTTGAAAAAACTTATGAGACAATGGTTTTTCATTTTAATCGTTTTGTTTATTTCAACAACTTCCGTCGGACAGGAATATATTATTGATTATGGAGATAAGCGATACATGAAGTACCATTATTACTGTTCGCAGGACTACGGGTTTACGCTCAAGGAAAAACTTCGTGATGGAAAATATTCAGTCTATTCAAAGGAATATCCGGGAGTCGCTCTGATAATTGGCAATTACAAGAACAGAAAGCGAACTGGAAATTGGACTATCTATAATCCTGTGATGAAAAAAACCGAATTTCAAACATTTGAAGATGGCAACTTAACACAAGAAAGGGGTGTCGATAGTTTGGGGAGAAAAACAATGGAGATTGTATACACCGCCGACTCTATCTTCAGTATAATATACACATACGACTATCCAGTAAATTCCACAGGAGTTGCTAGTTGTGTTGAAGAGAAACGAAAATGTAAAAAGGACAATGTGTATATTTCAAAATCAACTTGCTTTTATCCTGGCGGCCAACTTAATGATATAGTTAGCTACAAGAACGGATACGGTCATGGAAAGTCTATCAAGTATTATATCACCCGTCAAGTTAAAATGGAATATGAGAATTGGAATGGAAAGCAAGTTGGAATCTGGAAATGGTATAGCGAGAATGGTGTATTGACTAAGGAAATTGATTACGGTCCGAAATAAGACTTCGCACAACATGAACTGTGTAAAAAATCAACCAAAATGATTTTTATTTAGCCGCAATTTTCTTTACTTTTAATAAAGAAATCATTCAACGATGAAAAAGATCATCTGCCTCCTTATATTCTCTTTTGCAACCATCGTCATTGCCAACGCAACAGGTTCTCCAAAAATTCATTTCAAGTCTCCCAAACCCAGCGCAACCTTCGATTCCATCTGGGTGGATTACAACATAAAAGAAAACGATGTACTAGGCATGAGAATTCATCTCAAATTCACGGCTTATGAGATGAAAAATATGGATGCATTCTTAGCCGTCTATTATACCTACAATGATGAAATGGCCGGCGTATTGAAAGACAAGAACGATAAGTTTGTCAGCACAGCGGGTGATGTGGCTCTTTACAAAGCCATTAAGCCGGCTTACGATCCTGCCATCTATGATGACCTCGCCCTTTTTATGCCCTACAGTGAACTGGACCAGGAGCCGGGAGCCTATGACCTGACGATGGATGTGAAACTGATCTACAAAGCAGGGGGTATGATCGAACAGTTAACTTTTTATGATTTTGAATATACCAAACCCGGCAGCCCGGCCGATGCGGAATCAACTATTAAAGCAGATGCAACTTTTGAAGATATGTGGATCGACTATGATGTAACAGAAAATGGGAAAAAGGGAATGCGGATACATCTTAAGTTTACGGCCATCAACATGAAAGGTATTGATGCCTATGCGGCTGTTTATTTTCAAAAGAAAAACGGGGAGAAGATTGACGGGGTCAGCACTGAATACAGAAGTAAGAACGGGCAACTGGCGGTATATAAAAGCCTTAAACCGGCCTATGATGAAGCGGTGTATAAAGACCTGCAATTATTTATGCCCTACAGTGAAATAAATGTCGGCACGGGAAAATTTGATCTGAGAATGGAAGCCGAAATAATTTATCCAAGCGGCGATCTTATCAAACATATGAAAGAACTTGAATTCTGGTTTACAAGATAGAACCGGTTTCAGCAAATGCCGACGTTATTTACAGGAACCTCTGATCAAAACTGTTCCAGCACAGAGAACATAAAATCTCCTTCAATTCCTGCATTTTCATCACTATCGCTTCCATGAACCGCATTCTCACCAACTGAAGCGGCATATAAATTACGGATCGTATTGGGTGCTGCCTTCGCCGGATCAGTAGCGCCGATCAGTTTACGAAAATCTTCCACCGCATTATCTTTTTCAAGTATCGCTGCAATAATAGGACCCTGGCACATAAACTCAACAAGATCTTTGAAAAAAGGTCTTTCCTTATGAATAGCATAAAACTCGGCAGCTTTTTCCGGAGTAAGTTTTGTCATCTTTAAAGCCCTGATATTATAACCTTCCCGGAGGATCCGGTCTAAAATTGCACCGGCATGCCCGTTCTTAAAAGCATCAGGTTTGATCATCGTGAATGTTCGGTTGCTCATAATTACCACGTTTATTTTTCGGCCGCAAAGGTAGGAGAAAGTCGGGAGTTCGGAGTCGGGAGTCAAATCCCGAAAATGAAAACTCCGACCCCAACTAAAACGACTCCGAACTCTGAACTCAGAACTCAGAACTCCAAACTCCGAACCGATTTCCTTACTTTTGCAACCTTTATGATGAAGCCGCTGGAAGAATTATTTCCTTTACTAACTGAACCCCGCCGTGTAGTGATCACTACTCACCAAAAGCCTGATGCAGATGCAATGGGTTCATCACTGGCATTGAAGCATTTCCTGGTTCAATTGGGACATGCAGTTACGGTCATTTCTCCCACCAACTGGGCGGGCTGGGTAAACTGGATGCCGGGAGTAAAGGAAGTGATGGATTATGAAATGGATAAACCAAAAGCAGAAGCGGTCCTGGATAAAGCGGAATGGTTATTCTGTCTTGATTTCAATATTTTTCACCGCAGCAAAACGATGACGGAAAAGCTGAAACAGCTTGACTGTACCAAAATACTGATTGACCATCACCAGGAACCCGACGAAGATTCGTTTGACTATGGCGCCAGTGACAGCTCCAAAAGTTCCACCTGTGAAATGATCTATGACCTGATGGTTGATTCCGGTCATGCAGATAAAATTAATGAAGAAGTGAGTGAATGCATTTATGCCGGTGTAGTGGG
This sequence comes from uncultured Chitinophaga sp., assembly GCA_964525285.1. Classification (GTDB taxonomy): domain Bacteria; phylum Bacteroidota; class Bacteroidia; order Chitinophagales; family Chitinophagaceae; genus JJ008. Next base: position 52,763 of record CAZGGQ010000031.1, on the reverse strand, counting down.
AGATACGGGATCCTTCCGTTTCCGGTCTGCGCATGCAGGAGTGCATAAGCTGGTAGCGGATCTTAAATCAAGAGGACTGGAACATGGGGGCATACACGAAAAATTGTTTGATAATTTCCTGGAAAACCGTTTGCGGTTTGTGGGTCATGTGCTGCTGCACCGGATGGAAGTTTTTTATGAATATAATACGGTGCTGATAGCCATACCCAAAAGTGATTTGCAGAAATTCCAGGTAAAGACCGGCGATACAGAAGGACTGGTCAATTTTCCACAGTCGATACAGGGTATTAAATTGGTGGCGCTTGTTATTGACAGGGATGAAGAACGCAAATGGAGTTTCCGCAGCAAAGGTGATTTTGATTGCAATAGCTTTGCCCGCAATTATTTCAACGGAGGCGGACATTTTTCAGCATCCGGCGGCCACAGCAGCGATTCCCTGGAAAAAACAGTTCAGTATTTTAAACAGGCCATGAAAGAAAATGTAGCTTTTTTGCAATAATTATTAAAAATGAAATGTCAATCAATAACATTCATTATCGCACCCGTTGGAAGTGAGTAATTTTATCTAAAAATTATAAAATAAACAGATGAAAACAATCAGGCAATTTGGAATTCTTCTGCTTGTAGCTTTTGCCTTTACAAGCTGCAAGAAAATATCATACAAGAAAACAAAAAGTGGTCTTGTTTACAGAATTTTTCCCGGTAAGGGGAATGATTCATTGATCAGGGTGGGGGATGTTGTTAAATTTAATTACAGGATCAGGTATAACGACTCCGTGATGGAAAGTTATGACAGCTACGGCAAACTTCCGGGATATTTGAAAGTGAGGGCTCAAATGCCAGGAAAGCCCTCTTACGATGTGCAGGAAGTTATGACAATGCTGCGGAAAGGTGACAGTCTTGTTACCGTGCAAATGGCAGATACATTATTAAAGCAACCGGAATCCCCGTTTCTGCCACCCAACGCAAAAAAAGGAGACAGGCTGACCACCATGGTACGCATAGTGGAAGTTTTTAGAATTGACAGCCTGGGGGAGGCTGATTATAACCGCGAAGCTGAAAGAGACAGACCCCGTCAATTAAAAGTGCAGGAACAGATGATGGCAAAAATGAAAAAAGACAGGGAAGAACAGTTGAAGAAAGAAGATGAAGAACTTCTAAAATCAGGTGAAATAGCCAGGGAAATACAGGACATTGAGAAATACCTCGCCGATAGAAAAATCAATGCCCAAAAAACAGGGAAAGGAACTTTCGTTGAAATAAAGCAGCAGGGCTCAGGTCACCAGGCTGAAGTAGGCAAATTTGTATTGGTAAAATATACTGGCAGACTCTTAAGCACTGACAGCGTTTTTCAATCACTTTCTTATCCTTTCCAGTTAGGTATTGCTGAAGTGATCAGGGGCTGGGATGAAGGATTATTATTGTTTAAAGAAGGTGGAAAGGGCACATTATTTATTCCGGGTTTCCTGGCATATGGAAAAAATCCCCCGTCCGGATCTCCCTTTAAACAATTTGAGCCGCTAAAGTTCGATGTGGAATTAATAAAAGTTTCAGATCAACCGATTGAGCAACCAGTGGAAACGCCTTTAAAGAGACCTCAAAAATAAATATTTGATAAACTTGATGCCGCTCAAGTGGTAAAATAGTCATCGTATTAAATAATGTTGCAACTTTGTACCCATCGAAGGATGGGTATTTTTTTTGAAAGGCTCCGTTTTTAGTCCATTGATCCGGTTCAAACCTCCGCACCCCCTGAATAGCGTTCCCTGAAAACTTTACACCGTACTTTTTGCTTTGTCTGATAATACATCCGGTCCTGTGAATTGTCTATGGAAGACTGATGGGTAAGGCCATGATTGAAAAATTGTGGTAGAAAGAGAGTGATCTGAAAAGATTGCTCTTTTCCATTTTCAGGAGTTGCCGTATGCGACAAACAACTTTACCGCTTCTGCAGCTTCCTTCACATCATGCACCCGTAAAACAGCAGCTCCGTTCATCAACCCGATCGTATTAAGAACTGTTGTACCGTTCAATGTTTCTTCAGCAGTAATGCCCAATGTTTTGGAAATAGTGGACTTGCGGGAAATGCCCAGCAACAGGGGGCAATCCAGCATGCTGAAAACAGAAAGATTGCGTAGCAGTTCAAAATTGTGCGCAATGGTTTTGCCAAAACCAAATCCAGGATCAATAATAATATCTGTAATACCGGCTTTTTGCAGTTCATCTTTTTTAAGGATAAAAAAATCAAGTATTTCTTTTGTTACATCATCATATTGCGGATGCTGCTGCATGGATTGCGGTGTACCTTGCATATGCATCAGCACATAGGGAACTTTTAATCCAGCCACTGTTTCAATCATTCTTTCATCCATTGTTCCTGCGCTGATATCATTTATGATGGAAGCGCCGGCAGCAATAGCTTCTTTAGCAACCAAAGAATAATAAGTGTCTATGGAAATAAATGCTTCAGGAATGTTCTGAAGAATAACCTTTATAGGTTCGATCACCCGTTTTAATTCATCCTCCGCACTCAATTTCTCGCTGCCCGGTCTTGTACTTTGTCCTCCGATATCGAGAATAGTGGCTCCGTCTTTCAGCATTTGCTCCGCCTGCTGCAAAACCGCATTGGTTCCTTCCAGTCTGCTGCCCGCATAAAAAGAATCCGGTGTAACATTTATAATGCCCATCACCAATGGTTTTTCCACCACGAGCAGCCGTCCTTTACAATTCAGCGTAAACATTAGCCTTTGTTTGTTATTTTTGAAGATAAAGATAAGTGAGAAGTCAGTAAGTCATATATGTCATATAAGTCAAATGGGTCAAATCGAAATACCCTGCGCTTAGTATATGACCTAGATGACTGATTTGACCTGTATGACCAATTAAACAGACATTATCGAAATATGAAAACAACAGTCAACATAGCAAGAATAATCGTAGGATTTTTATTCATCTTTTCGGGATTGGTAAAAGCAAACGACCCCCTGGGCCTGAGTTATAAGATGCAGGAATTTTTTGAATTGTGGCACATGACCAAATTCAACTCCTGGACCTTGCTGATGTCCGTTTTGATGAACGCTTTTGAAATAATCGCCGGGTTTGCATTGCTGCTTGGCTGGAGGATCAAATTATTCAGTTGGCTGCTATTATTGCTGATCGTATGCTTTACTTTTCTTACCGGCTATACTTATTTCACAGGTACTCCAAAAAATTGCGGCTGTTTTGGTGACTGCCTGCCGATTACTTCGAAAACTTCTTTCCTGAAAGATGTTATACTGACCATCCTGATAGGATTTCTGTTTTGGAAACAGCAATACATTAAACCACTATTTGGAGAAAAAGCGACAACATGGTCCATGCTGGGGATTACCTTCCTGGGTTTTGGCTTTCAATGGTACACGCTGAACTACCTGCCGGTGGTGGATTGCCTGCCTTATAAAAAAGGAAAGAACATCAATGAACAAATGAAGATACCGGCCGGTGCAAGGCCCGATAGCATAGCAATTGTTTTTATTTATGAAAAAGACGGAAAACAATTCGAATTTTCTCCTTCCGGACTTCCGAAAGATCTCGACACTTACAAATTTGTCAGTCGAAAGGATAAACTGATCAGGAAAGGAAATGCGGATGCACCGATACATGGATTTGTATTGTCAGGGATTACTGATGAAGACTCCACGCAGATCGTCCTCAGTCAGCCCTATGCCATTCTTTTATTCTGCGAAGACTTTTCCATTCCTGTTGCAAAATGGGAAAAGGGTTTTGCTGAATTATATGCAGCAGCAAAGGCAAAGCACATCCCGGCTTATATGATAACCACAAAGCCAGGTGATGCTCCTGGAAAAATAAAGAACAGCGTTTTTGCTGATATTCCAATTTTCAAATGTGATTATACAGCAGTTCGGACCGCGGCCCGAACCAATCCATGTATTTATTTATTGAAAGAAGGGACTATCGTTGATAAACAGAGTTACAAGAAAATGGGTTCAATACTGGCAGCAGTAAAAAGGGTGGGGGTGACTCCTTAAAAGGCGCGGATTGAGTAGCTCTTATTTGCAGGTTACAGGCTAATATACTAAACAGCAACTTCAAACCGATGAGCGTTGACAAACGACTATTTATTTGGTTATTCATTTCGTTTATTATTGCGACAATCATTGGGACACTTACTCACGAATGTGGACATTTTGTTGTAGCTAAATATTTGGGCTATGATGCAGGCATCAATTACTATTCTGCCTGGTGGGCAGGATCAAATCCCAATCAGGCAATCAATCCATCTGACAGTTTTTGGATTACACTTGGCGGACCAATTGAAACAATGTTGACAGGGACGATCGGGCTTGTTTTACTCTTTTTATTTCGCAATTCATTTGCCCATGCAACGAAACTTTCTTTCGTACAATGGTTCATAGTTTTTGTTTCTCTATTTTGGCTAAGACAAACTGCAAATCTTGTTACGTGGATTGGCAGTTATTTTTTCAATGGAAAATTCTCACAACGTGGAGACGAAATTAAACTGTCTCAATATTTACAACTCCCGGGCTGGACAATTACTACATTAACAGCAATTATCGGGGCAATCGTTTTAGTAATTATTATCTTTAAATTCGTTCCAACAAAGCAACGACTGACGTTTATTGCTTCAGGACTTACAGGCGGAATTACAGGATATATTTTATGGTTAGTTTTGTTTGGAAAATATTTAATGCCTTGAATGAAATGACTGCAAATCAGTAACCAACAACATGCTTAAGTATATCACTAAAAAACTTCTCTATGGCCTCCTGGTATTAATTGGAGTGGTGGTGCTGGTATTTTTTTTATTCCAGGGCTTTGGGGATCCCTCAAGAATAGTGATGGGACAATCAGGTGATTCAGCCACACAGGCCAATATCCGAAAAGAATTATACCTGATCAATGAGAAAGGAGAGAAGATATCCAAATTCAAACAATTTCTTTATTATCTCAATGATGTTTCTCCCATCTGTGTTCACAGTAAAAAAGATATTGAAGAGAAGAACCTGAAAGGATTTTTTATCGGGGGCTCCACAAAGTTTGGTATGAAGATCCCCTACTTGCGGAAATCCTACCAGAGCAAAAGACCCGTATGGAATATTTTAATGCAGGCCCTGCCCGGCACACTCATGCTGGCGGTGGCCGCCATGTTCATTGCTGTAGCGATCGGCATTCCGTTGGGAGTGATGGCGGCTGTAAAACAAAATACCTGGATGGATACATCTGCTATCTTTTCCAGCATTGTCGGCATATCGGCACCTTCCTTTTTTATGGGCATCATCATTGCTTATTTATTTGGCTTTGTATTAAGCGACTGGACAGGATTGCATATCTCCGGCAGTTGGTTTGCCATTGATGATGAAGGGCACAGAAGATTAACTTTACAGAACCTGGTTCTTCCTGCCATTACATTAGGCATTCGTCCGTTAGCGATCATTACACAACTTACCCGCAGCTCCATGCTGGATGTGCTTGACCAGGATTATATCCGCACCGCCTATGCAAAAGGATTGAGTAAACGAACTGTTATCTGGAAACATGGATTGCGCAATGCATTGAACCCGGTTATTACCGCTGTCACCGGCTGGTTTGCCGAATTACTTGCCGGAGCATTTTTCGTTGAATATATTTTCGGCTGGCAGGGAATCGGAAAAGTAACCGTGGATGCGTTGGAAAAATTGGATTACCCGGTGCTGATGGGTGCGGTGCTGGTTGCTGCTACTTTTTTTATTTTAATAAATATACTAGCTGATATTTTGTATGGAGTGGTTGATCCGAGAGTGAGGGTAGAATAAGTTTAAGGTTTAAGGTATGAAGTTTAATGTTGTTTGTAATCAAAACAAACTTTTACCACTTTGAAGAACATTAATCCTTAGACTATTAAACTTTAAACTATTACTGTATTATCACTTCATTCACCACTTTCTGTCCCAAGGCCTCATTCACCCGTTGCTTGATTTTTTCTTTCTGGTAGATCAATTCATTCTTAAGCGGAGCCACATTGGTACTTATGATCAGTTTATCACCGATGATCTGGAGTTTGTCTGTGTAGCGGGCAACGGTTTTACCCATTATTTCTTCCCAGATATCTTCGATCTGCAAAGCCTGTATGCCGCCTTTGATCCGGCTTCCTTCCAGGAATTTTTTCATTGCATCGCCGAGAGAATATTCGCCCATAACGTAAAGATAGAAATTAGATGATAGATAATAGTGGATAGATGATAGTTATTTTAAATTGAAGTTTTCCTTTTAAATATAGAAAATCCTGAACTGCAAGAACTATCATCTATCATCTTTCCACTATCATCTCACAAAGCTATTAACTGATACCCAACTGAAAGACTTTCCAAATGTGAACGAAGTCGCTCCTCATTCGTATCCGTAATAAAAACTTGCCCGTCATTCTCCACACAAACTTTATTCAGCAGATTGCCGATCCTGTCTTCATCAAGTTTTTCAAACACATCATCCAGCAGCAGGAGAGGGGCGAAACCTTTTTCCTTTTTCAGCACTTCCATTTCAGCCAACTTCAAAGCAAACAATAAACTCTTCCGCTGTCCCTGCGAAGCGATGCTTTTAAAATCCTGTTTGCCTAATTGTATCTCCAGGTCATCACGATGAATGCCGGAACTGGTTCGCTGAACGATACAATCTTTGGTACGATTCAATTTCAACAACTCTTCAAATGAAGCCAGCAACAACTCGCTTTCGTAAAATAAATTCACATCCTCCTCTTGTTTTGATATATCGTTGTATAAATGTTTGACCAAAGGCAAAAAGGAAATAAGAAACTCCTTTCGCTTATTGAAAACATAATTGCCCGGTTTAATGAGTTGTTCGTCGAGTACATCAAGCAGTGAAAGATCTTTTTGTCCTGATTCGGCAAATGTTTTCAATAATGAATTTCTTTGTTCCAGATTTTTTTTATATACGATCAATTGCTTCATGTATTCAGCATCCAGCTGGCAAAGCAATGCATCCAAAAACGTCCGTCTTTCTTTGCTCTCGCCGGTTATCAGTTCGGCATCATCCGGAGCAATGACGACACAGGGATAACGGCCAATATGCTGTGAGAACTTCTCATAGATACCCTCATTCACCCAAAATTCTTTCCGGCCCGTTTCCCTGAGAATACAAACCGCTTTTTCTATCTTGTCGTTCAACGAAACGGCTGCTTCAATTCTGAAGCCGGTATTCCCATGCTGCACATTGGTACCGTCCAGTCTTGTAAAATAGCTTTTGGTAAAACAGAGATAGTGGATGGCATCCAGCAGGTTGGTCTTGCCCACTCCATTTTTGCCGCAAATGCCAATGATCCTTTCTTTAAAACTAAAAGACCTTTTGCTGTAGTTTTTGAACTGAACCAGTGATATGTGCTGAAGACGAAGCATTAATAAGGAACAAGGCACAAGGTACAGGATACAAGAGAACCCTACAGAACGAAATTCCCATTTGTGTTTCGACCTTGCACCTTGTGCCTTGTTCCTTGTACCTTCTACCTTGCCCCTTGAATTCTTGTGCCTTATGTGTCCTTTTTCCCTTATTTTTGCGTCCCGTAAAAACGGGATTAATAGCACAAAATTTTTGACCGGTGGCTACCAAATTTTCGAAGGAAACTTACTTGTATTGGTACGAATTAATGCAGCTGATCCGCCAGTTTGAACTGATGGCGGAAGAGAAATATAAAATGGAGGGAAAGATCCGTGGTTTCTTTCATGCTTATATCGGCCAGGAGGCCATTGCTGCCGGTTGCATGACAGGCACCCGCCCGGAAGATCTGTTTATAACTGCCTACCGGGATCATGGTTTGGCCATTGCCAAAGGCGTGTCAGTAAACAGTTGCATGGCCGAATTGTATGGTAAGGCTACAGGTTGTGCTAAAGGAAAAGGTGGCAGCATGCACTTTTTTGGAAAGGATGTGAATTTTTTTGGCGGACATGGTATTGTTGGCGCCCAGATTGGTACAGGTGCGGGGTTGGCTTTTGCTGAACAATACCGGGGTACGGATAATATCGTTTTATGTTTCTTTGGCGATGGTGCAGCAAGGCAGGGAATGCTGCATGAAGTATTTAATTTGGCGATGCTGTGGAAATTACCGGTGGTCTTTATTTGCGAGAATAACAACTATGCCATGGGTACTTCGGTTGAACGTACCTCCAACGTAATTGATATTTACAAACTGGCAGATGCTTATGAGATGCCGGCCGATACCATTGACGGCATGAGTGCGGAATCAGTACACGATGGCGTGAGCAGGGCGGTGAAAAGAGCAAGGGAAAAAGGCGGCCCTACTTTACTGGAAATAAAAACATACCGGTACAAAGGCCACTCCATCAGTGATCCGCAGAAGTACAGGACCAAGGAAGAAGTGGATGAATACAAAAGCCAGGATCCGATACAGCAGGTGCTGGGAACAATTATGGATAATCAATTTGCCACGCAGGAAGAGGTTGACGTGATCAATAAAAGAGTGGATGATATGGTGACAGGATCAGTAAAATTTGCAGAAGAAAGCCCCTGGCCGGATGACAGCGAAGTGCTGAAAGATGTATATATGGATCAGCATTATCCTTTTATAGTAGATTAATAAATCACAAAAAAAGAGGGGACGCTTCGGCTTCGCCTCGCAAATAAAATTATGGCAGACAAGAAACAAGTGCAGGAAGCAGACCACGACGCAGCAGTGGTTGCAAAGGCAAAAGATTTCTGGGCAAAGTATAACAGACCCGTAACGATCATTTGCACCGTCATTATTTTAGCTCTAGGTGGCTGGTACATCTACAAGAACTATTTTAAAAACCCGAAAGAAGACAAAGCAGCTGAGGCCATGTTTAAAGCCGAAGAATATTACCGCATTGATTCGGTAAGCCTGGCTTTAAATGGGGATGGGCAGTATGATGGCTTCCTGCGGGTGATCAGCAAATATGGCGGTACTGATGCAGCAAAGATGGCTAATTTTTATACCGGTAGTTGCTATCTCAAACTGAATGAAAATGAAAAAGCGGTTAAGTACCTGAAAAAGTTCAGCACTTCGTCAAAACCGCTGCAGGCAAAAGCGTATAAACTGCTGGGCGATGCGTATGCAGACCTGGGCAAGAACGCCGACGCACTGAATTATTATAAAAAAGCAGCGCGGCATTTTGAAAAAGATGTAGACGGTTCGGCTGAAGCCCTCTTTATGGCTGCCTATTTAGCTGACAGGGGGATGAAGAATTCAAAAGAGGCAATTTCTTTATATAAAGAGTTAAAGGAAAAATTCCCGAATACTGAACAGGCAAAGGATGCTGATAATTTCCTGGCTCAGCTTGGCGTTTATAATACGGAAAACTAATCATGGCCGAAGTTACCAACAGCAACCTATTACATATAGATACAGGCATTCTGAATAAGGATGCCTGTATTGTTTTGGTAAAAACAGAATGGAATGCTGCCATAGTTGATGAACTGGAAAAAGGTTGTGTATCAGAACTGCAGAAACATCATGTAAAAAAAATAATCGCAATTACAGTTCCCGGGGCATTTGAAATTCCATTTGGTATAAAAAGTTATTGGGAAAATACAGGACGAAAGAAACGGCCGGATGCCTTTATTGCATTAGGTTGTGTTATCCGGGGCAATACGCCACATTTTGATTATATCTGCAAAGCAGTGACTGAAGCTGTCGTTCATTTGAACTTAAGTTTACCTGTGCCAACTATCTTTGGCGTGCTGACAGTAGATAATGAGCAACAGGCAAGGGAAAGGATAGGAGGTAAGCATGGGCATAAAGGAGAAGAGGCAGCGATAACTGCATTGAAGATGTTGCCCCTGTCCCCTAAAAGGGAAATTAAGTCGAAGAAATCTTCAAGAAAGTAAAACGCTTAAAGAAATATTGCTTAGCACTACGAATAGGATGTTATTTGAAAAATAATTAACCATTATAAAATTAAGTTCCCTTTTAGGGGACAGGGGCATGAACGTTCAGCTATTCATACCATGTTTTGTTGACCAGCTTTTTCCGGCCACGGCATTTAATATGATCAAAGTGCTGGAAAAAGCCGGTTGCACAGTCAGTTATAACGCCGCACAAACCTGTTGCGGACAACCTGCTTTCAATGCAGGATTCTGGGATGAAGCCAAATCCGTTTGCAGCAAGTTCCTGAAAGATTTCAGCAGCAGCGATTGTATTGTATCCCCGAGTGCAAGTTGTGTGGGATTTGTAAGAAACTATTACAGTAAATTGTTTGAGAACTCTTTTTTACATCATGAAGTAGCAGATACAGGAAAAAGGATCTTTGAATTCTCAGAGTTTATGATTGATATCCTGAAAATAGAAGACGTAGGAGCCAAATTGAAAGGCAAAGCAACTTACCACGACAGTTGTGCAGGATTAAGGGAATGTAAAATAAAAGAAGAGCCAAGAAAACTGTTGTCACATGTAAAAGGACTTGAACTGGCGGAGATGAATGATGTAGAAACCTGCTGCGGCTTCGGCGGAACCTTTGCCGTAAAATTTGAAGCCATTTCCATTGCGATGGGAGAACAGAAAGTGGAACATGCTTTGGCTACCGGGGCGGATTATCTTATTTCAACTGACACATCCTGCCTGATGCATTTGCAGGGGTATATCAATCATAAAGGATATAAATTGCAAACGATGCACCTTGCCGATGTGTTGGCGAGTGGATGGTAACCATGCTTTCGCCCGCTTTGGCAGGCAGTTACAATAAAATAATTCGTATGGCATACTGGTTAGTAAAATCGGAGCCCACAACCTACAGTTGGGATCATCTTGTAAAAGAAAAACAGACCTGCTGGAGCGGCGTCAGGAATTACGCTGCACGTCTCCATCTCCGCCATATGAAAAAAGGGGATGAGGTTTTCTTTTATCACAGCAATGAAGGCACAAATATTGTCGGCATTGCTAAAGTGGCAAATGAATTTTACCAGGACCCAACCACCACCGATGACCGCTGGGTGGCTGTTGATCTCAATCCGCATAAAAAATTAAAGACCCCTGTTACATTAGATACGATCAAGAAAGATAAACGCCTTGCATCAATGGCGCTGGTAAGGATAGGACGCCTGTCCGTTCAGCCGGTTTCTGATGCTGAATGGAAAGTGGTGATGGAACTGGCGGGAGAGAACTGAGTCGTTAGTCATTAGTCTGAAGTCTTGAGTCGGGTCTTAGTTGTTCATACAAAAATTCATTTAACAAATCGGGAAGGTTACTTTTTGATGCATTAAAGAATCAATCCCTGGTTCTCATTTAATCACTAAAAAAGTATAGCCATGAACAAACTATTCATCGGGCTGCTTATTGTAGCGGCCGGAGCAGGAGTTTTCTTTTTACTCCGTAAGAAAAAAAACACATCAACAACCAATGACATTAAGAAAGAATGGATCGTTGGAAAATGGAAGGCAGATGCCGGAAAAGATTCCGTCTTCAGCAGCTACACCTATGATTTCCTGAAAGATGGTAACATTCTACGGTCTCTCAACGATTCTGTCAAAGCCGACACTTCACATTATGAATGGAACAAGAACAATGAATTAGTGTGGAAAGAAAGGGCCAGTGACTCAACAGGTAATATCTTTTCAGTTGTAAAGCTGACATTGGATAGCCTGCAGGTGCAGGGTGCTGACAGTTCAACTGTTTTGTTTATCAAAATAAAGGAAGCCGGAACTCCGATTCCGGCACCGTCTAAATAACGGAACAGGGTTCCGATATCCGGCAGGAAGCCGGAACTCCGTTCCGGCCATTCAAACGGAACAGAGTTCCGTTATCCGAAAGGAGGCCGGAACTCTGTTCCGGCCATTCAAACGGAACAGAGTTCCGTTATCCGGAAGGAAACCGGAACTCCGCTTCGGCTTCTTCAACGGAACAGAGTTTCGTTATCCGGAAGGAGGCCGGAACTCTGTTCCGGCCATTCAAACGGAATAGAGTTCCGTTATCCGGCAGGAAGCCGGAACTCTGTTCCGGCCATTCAAACGGAATAGAGTTCCGTTGTCCTTTATGCAAAAACAAAAGTTCTGCATCTCATATTTTGAAACTCAAAAAAATATAGTCATGAAAATCAAAATCGCTGTGTTGGCAGTCGCCATGCTCTGCTTTGCTGTTGCCTGTAACCAAAAAACAAGCAGTACTTCTTCAAAACAAAAAAATGGAACGGAAGTAACGCTGACAGATTTAAAAACCGATGATGCAAAAAAAATGGTTCAGGCCCCACCACCATCCAGAGAAGAAGACGAAGTCTTTTCTAAAGTTGAAATTCAAACAGACAATGAAGTATCTGCTCTTCCTGCCCAAAAAGATTTCAATGAGAAACAATTCAACACGGAAGACTACGACAATATCGTTGAAAACAAATTCCTCGCTGCAACACAAAATCCTCTTTCCACTTTTTCAATTGACGTGGATGAAGCTGCTTACAGCAACGTAAGAAGATACCTGGAAAATGGTTCAATGCCACCGGCCGGCGCAGTAAGGATCGAAGAAATGATCAACTACTTTGATTACAATTATCCCAAACCTGGTAACGGCGACCCGTTTACCGTAAATACAGAAATCTCTGATTGTCCCTGGAATGCCCAGCACAAATTGGTGCATATCGGACTGCAGGGAAAGGAAATTCCGGTTGATACCCTCCCTGCCTCCAATATGGTTTTCTTAGTGGATGTGTCCGGCTCAATGGATGAACCTAATAAATTACCATTGGTGCAGGCGTCCATGAATATGCTGGTTGACCAGTTGCGGGAAAAAGATAAAGTGGCCATCGTTGTCTATGCCGGAAGTGCAGGCCTGGTGTTGCCCTCCACAAGCGGCGTCAATAAAATAAAAATAAAAGAAGCCATTGATAACCTGGAAGCAGGTGGCTCCACCGCTGGTGGCGAAGGAATTCAACTCGCTTATAAAACAGCGAGTGAGAATTATATACAGAACGGGAACAACAGGATTATTCTTGCCACCGATGGCGACTTTAATGTAGGCCCCAGCAGCGATGATGAACTGGTAAGAATGGTAGAGAAGGAAAGAAAAAGGGGCGTCTTTCTTTCCGTGCTGGGTTATGGAATGGGTAATTACAAGGACAATAAAATGCAGCAACTGGCTGACAAAGGCAACGGCAATCATTCTTATATTGACAACATCAATGAAGCAAGAAAAGTGCTGGTGAGTGAATTTGGCAGCACTTTATTCACCATTGCCAAAGACGTTAAGATACAGATCGAATTTAACCCGGCGAAAGTCCAGGCTTATCGTTTGGTAGGATATGAGAACCGCATGTTGGCAGCAGAAGATTTTAATGATGATGCAAAGGATGCCGGTGAATTGGGAAGCGGCCATACCGTAACAGCCCTGTATGAAATAATAACTGTGGGAGTGAAGGATGATTTTACCAAATCTGTTGACCCGTTGAAATACCAGAGCAATGACAAAAAAGTAGTGAATAGCAATACAAATGAAATAATGACCATCAAACTTCGCTATAAAAAACCCGATGAAGATATAAGTAAGCTCATCACTCACTCCGTGATTGATAACCATACGGAAATGATAAATACTTCTGATAATTTCCGTTTCTCAGCGGCAGTGGCAGAATTTGGTTTGTTGCTCAGGAGTTCTGAGTATAAACAACAAGCCACTTATAACCAGGTGATCAGCCTTGCAAAATCAGCCAAAGGAAATGATGACAATGGGTACAGGACTGAGTTCATCAAATTAGTGCAGGCTGCCACATCGCTGGCAAAGAATTAGTCCGGACAATTGGTTTATTGGTTTATTGGTTTATTGGTTTATTAGTTAATCAGGTTACTGGTTCTTGTGGAAGTGAATTTACCACAATAGTTCACACCCAATAAACTAATAAACCAATTAACTAATTAACGTTTACTAAATTTGAACATGGCAAAAAAGAAACTGGTTGTTCTCACCGGCGCCGGTATCAGTGCAGAAAGCGGGTTAAAAACTTTTCGTGACAGCGATGGATTGTGGGAAGGATATGATGTAACCGAAGTGGCCACTCCGAGAGGCTGGAAAAAAAATCCCCAGTTGGTTCTTGATTTTTATAATGAGAGGAGAAAAAATGTAGCTGAAGCGAGCCCAAATGCAGCCCACTTTGGTCTTGCCGGACTGGAAAAAGATTTTGATGTTACTATCATCACACAGAATATTGATGACCTGCATGAAAGAGCCGGCTCCGGCAATGTCCTTCACCTGCATGGAGAAATTTTCAAAATGAGGAGTGAAAGGGATGAGTCGCTGATCTATGAAATAAAAGGAGATATAAAGATGGGCGATCTGGCTGAAGATAGTGCGCAACTCCGGCCATATATCGTTTGGTTCGAAGAACCGGTACCGAAAATGGAAGAAGCCGTGCCTGTCGTTTATAGCGCTGATATTTTTGTGGTTGTTGGAACTTCATTGGTAGTTTATCCTGCTGCAGGATTGATCAACTATGTTGAATCAGAAACTCCAAAGTTCATTGTTGATAAAAAAATTCCCTATACTTCACCCATGAAAAACCTCACGCTGATTGAAAAACCTGCTACAGAAGGAGTCAGTGAACTGATTGGTTTACTCAGGCAGATGTAACAGACTCATGAAATTTTATATCATGTAGTTCTAATTCATTTAAAACAAGCTGATAAATTTCTTTATGTGTGGGTATGTGCAGACCGGTAAGCCTGATCTTACCATTTAAAATCAACTTAGCAGCAATACCCAATGGCAAACCAACAGTTTTGGCCATCGCAGTCCTCAAACTATTTTCTCCCTTAACGACCAACGAACTCCTGACCTGCCTGCCGGTAGGCAAGGCTCCCGACTCCCGACTCCCGACCCTGTACTCAATCTCATGCAACATCACGATCATATCCTTGTCATAAGGCCGCAAAGCAAGTTTTTTTTCAACGGCGAATTGTAAAATATCAGCGGGGCTACAGAATCCTTTATTCACCAATGTATCCTGGTCATCCAACCCGAGAAAGAAAAGCTGTTTAAGTGTAAGGTTGGCTTCATGCATTTTTTGAGCCACAAATGCGGCCGCCTTATTTTTTACATCATCCACTGCAATTTCTTCAATGTTCCCTTTTTCATCTGCTGTCATAAAGGCATCAGGAATTTTTTCGCCTTCTTCATTGGCTTCGTTCTCCGCATCCATTAGTTTCATCAGGTTTTCCATCAGGCTCCGGGTTTCGGCAAAACGGTCTGTTAATTTCTGATTCAGCCATTCGCCAAAACCATTTTTGTCCATGTGTTCTTTAAAAACTTCCTGTAAAGTTTTGCCATCCGTTTCATATTGAGCGGTTTCATCGGTCAGCTTCAGGTCGATCACATTTTTCCACCCATACATAAAATCAGGATGCCGGAGGGTGGTACGGATAAAAGTTTTTGTATCTTCTAAACCATAAAGCGGGGTATAACCCAATGAATCACGGTTCGGATACCAACTGAGTAAACCTATACCGGGTATTTCAACTACTCTTTCTGCAGCAAACAATTCTTCATAAGCCATTTTCTTTTCCACACCATCTTCCCTGAAATGTGCTCCCGATTTTCCGGCCATAATGATATTACGGGGATTCCAGCTTATTTTATAGTGCCAGGGGTTGTCATCGCTTTCCGGGGCCACTAAGCCGCCGCAATGAGATCTAAATGAAGTGATAAGACCGCCCTTATCATGAATCTCATCGATGATCTTCATGGCGCTCATGTGGTCAATACCGGGGTCGAGTCCCATTTCATAGAGAAATAAAAGCTTATTCTTTTCAATTTCGGGCTGTAGTTTTTTTATATCATCATCTGTATAGGAAGCCGTCAGTAAATTTTTATGATGTTTTACACAATCCTTCGCCACTTCAATATGCAGGGAAGGAGGAAGCAGTGAAATAACAATTTCTGCCTGCCGGATATGCTTTGCCCTTTCTTCTTTATCATTAATATCAAATGAAACAGCTGTTGCCAGCGGGGAATTTCCAATTTTCGATTGCGCCAGTTTCAGGTCGGCATCAGCCACTATAATCTTCCAGTTTTCAACAATGGCATTTTCCACTAAATAATCAATCAAAACAGTAGCTGATTTGCCGGCGCCAAATAATAGGATCGTCTTCATAATAATTCCTGGTTGAAAGAGTTGGAAAATTAATACAAAAGGCTAAAAGAAAGAAAGAGAAAATGAGCAAAAAGAGGAGAGATTTAACCTTTTTCAGGGGCGTCTGTATTCCCCTTTTTATCCCCTTTTCTCCTTTAATCTCTTAGCAAAAAAACATCTCATATTATCAGGTTTTCAGCATTGGAAAAGTTAGATTTGCAGACCTAAAAAATTGGTCATTTTTCGGCCCTTGACCCATACGAAATTCAAATAAAAAGAAGAAGGAAAATCACAGATGGAAGAGAACTTTGAGCCACTTGAAACCAGCGACAGTAACCGGATAATTCCCGTGAACATTGAGGAGCAGATGAAGACCGCCTACATTGATTATTCGATGTCGGTCATAGTTGGCCGTGCCCTTCCTGATGTAAGAGATGGACTGAAACCGGTTCACCGCCGTGTATTATATGCGATGAATGAATTGGGGCTTCATTTCAACAAACCTTATAAAAAATCAGCCCGTATTGTGGGTGAGGTATTGGGTAAATACCATCCGCATGGTGATACATCTGTGTATGATGCGATGGTGCGTATGGCCCAGGAATGGAGTATGCGGTATACGATGGTTGACGGCCAGGGTAATTTTGGCAACCAGGATGGTGATGGCCCGGCCGCCATGCGATATACAGAAGCAAGGTTGGAAAAACTGGCGGAACACATGCTGGACGATATTGAAAAAGATACCGTTGACTTCCAGTTGAACTTTGATGATTCTGAAACAGAACCTTCTGTTCTTCCTACCAGGGTTCCGCAGTTGCTGATAAATGGTTCCAGTGGTATTGCCGTAGGTATGGCCACGAATATGATGCCGCATAATCTCAGCGAAGTGATTGATGGATGTATTGCTTTCATTGATAACAGGGATGTTAGCATTGAAGAACTGATGCAACATGTAAAAGCACCTGATTTTCCAACAGGTGGTGTTATTTATGGAATGGAAGGAGTGAAGGCTGCCATGCACTTTGGACGTGGCAAGGTAGTGGTAAGAGGAAAACTAACTGTAGAAGCAAAAGCCAGCGGACGGGAACAGATCATCATCAGCGAAGTGCCTTACCAGGTAAACCGTGATGCACTCACCAACCGGATCGGTGAACTCGTTAATGAAAAAGTGATAGAAGGAATTTCACATGTAAATAATGAATCAAATAATAAAGAGGGTACAAGGTTAGTGATCGATCTGAAGAGGGATGCGATCGCCAATGTGATCATTAACCAGATATATAAACTCACTGACCTGCAGACTTCCTATGGTATCAACAATGTTACCATTGTAAAAGGAAGACCAAGAACACTGAATCTAAAAGAACTGATCAGCGAATTTGTAGAATTCCGTCACGAGGTGGTAGTGAGGAGAACACAATTTGAATTAAGAGAAGCAGAAAAAAGAGCTCATATCTTAAAAGGCTATCTCATTGCATTGGATCACCTGGATGAAGTAATTGCTTTAATACGAAGTTCAGCCACACCGGATATCGCTAAAGATAACCTGGTGAATGCCGGATGGGGACTGGATGAAATTCAGGCCAAAGCCATACTGGAACTTCGCCTGCAGCGGCTTACCGGCATGGAAAGAGACAAGATCAAAGAAGAATTTGATGAACTGATGAAACTGATCGCCCACTTAAATGAGTTGCTTTCCAATGAGCCCATGCGTTTTGAGGTGATCAAAAAAGAACTTGCAGAAATAAAAGAAAAATTCGGCGACGCAAGAAGAACAGAGATCACCTACCTTGATGATGAAGTAAAGATCAAAGACCTTATCAAAGAAGAGGATGTTGTTATTACCATTTCACATCTTGGATATATCAAACGTACACCGGCTGATGAGTACCGCCAGCAACGCAGGGGAGGAAGGGGAGTGATGGGTGGAAAAACAAGGGAAGAAGATTATATTGAACATTTATTTGTGGCTTCCACGCATCACACGATGCTGTTCTTTACGGAAAAAGGAAGAGTCTATTGGTTGAATATCTGGGAAATACCGGAAGGAGAGAAGACCGGGAAAGGCAGGGCCATACAAAACCTGGTACAGTTGCCCCCGGATGATAAAGTGAGGGCAGTATTGGATGTAAAAGATCTGAAAGACGAAGATTTTGTGAAATCGCATAATATTGTGCTATGCACCCGCAAGGGAATTATCAAGAAAACAGAACTCGAAGACTTCAGTCGTCCCCGCCAGACCGGTGTCAATGCGATAAACATTAATGAAGGAGATGAATTGCTGGAAGCAAAAATGACGGATGGAACATGTGAGATCATGATGGCTGTTAAAAGCGGCCGGGCTATTCGTTTCTCTGAGGAGAAAGTGAGAGCAACAGGTCGCGGCGCTATTGGTGTAGCCGGTATCGAAGCCGATGAACCCGGAGAAGAAGTGGTAGGCATGATATGTGTAAGCCAGGAAGAGAAAGCATCAAGAACCGTGCTGGTGGTGAGTGAACAGGGATTTGGTAAAAGAACCCCGGTGGATGAATACCGCTTCACTAACCGCGGCGGTAAGGGAGTAAAAACGATCAATGTAACTGAAAAAACAGGAAGCCTTGTTGGCATCCTCGCCGTAGCAGAAAGCGAGGACCTGATGATAACCTGTAAAAGTGGTGTCACCATCCGGATGCCGGTCAGTGGTATCAGTGAGCAGGGCAGGGCCACCCAGGGAGTAAAACTGATCCGGCTGGATGAAGGCGATGAAATTGCCGCTATTACCCGGATCGAGGACCAGGGACAAAACGGAAATGGAGAGAACGGTTCAAATGGAAATGGCAACGCAACCGGTTCGGGCGAAAATCCATCTACCAGTGACATAACAGAATAATCAGTAATTTAAAATCAAAAAATACAGATGAAAAAAATCCTTTTATTCCTATCAGTCTGTTTGGCTGCTTTTGTGGCTGATGCCCAGAGCTATGAGTCAATAAAAAATATGGTCATTCTTACCCAGTATAAAAAGGCAAAAGAAGATCTTGACAAAGCCATGCTCACCGCAAAATTTGCCGGCAAACCTGAGGCGTATATACTGAAAACACTTGTGTACTCTACCTTATCAATGGATGAGACTATGAAGAATACAGCAGCAGGGGACCAGTTGGCTGATGAGGGGGAAGCAGCCTTTAAAAAGTATAAAGAAATGGACCCCTCCATGAGCCTGATCGGCGATCTTGTCTATCAAAACGGCCCGATAAATCTTTATTCCAGTTATTATTCCTCCGGGTATAATGATTATTCTGGTAAAAAATGGGATGCTGCTTTCGCCAAGTTAAAAAAAGCAGTGGTCTATTCTGACCTGCTGATAGAAAAAAAATTACTGACCGCATCCATTGACACCAATGTATTGATCCTTGCGGGAATCACCGCAGAGAAAAGCAATAATAAAGCTGACGCAGCCTTGTACTATAGCCGTCTTGCTGATAAAAAAATCACCGGAGATGGATTTGAAAGTGTGTACCGTTTCCTGGTAAGTTATTTTTTTGGAAAAAAAGATTATGTTTCCTTTGAAAAATATAAAGCCATCGGTAAAGAGTTGTACCCGAATAGTGAATTCTTCGTTTTTGATAAAATTGACTTTGCCGTAGGCCTGGAAACAACGCTTGCCGGCAAAGTAAAGGCGGTGGAAGAGGTGCTGGCTACAGACCCCAATAATTTTAAGGCCAATGAATGGATGGGAGAAATTATCTACAGGGCCTTTTACCCGCTGAAAGATGATGTGCCTGAAGCATTCGATACTGTAGCCTTTGAACTTAAAATGGTCAATGCCTTCAATAAAGCAGGGAATGCACAGCCTGATTCAATTGATGCTTTTTTATATTTAGGGGATCATTTCTATAATAAATCGGAGATAATCAATGACCAGAGAGCTGCCCATGCAGCCGATATGAAAAGAAGAACAAAGCCCGGAACCATGGCATCAAAAGAAGATATTGCTAAAAGAGACCTTCTTGACAAACAATACGGAGAAGCCCTTGAAACCGAAAGAATACCTTATGAAAAGGCTGCTGTAATATTTGCAGCAAAAACTACGCTGGGCATAAGAGAAAAAGCGCAGTACAGGAACCTGGCCGGAAAAATTGCGGATGTATATACATTTAAAAAGATACAAGCCAAGGGAAAACCGGCTGAGGTGGCTAAATACGAAGCAGAGGAGAAGAAGTGGAATGAAAGGTATGAGTCTATAGGAAAAACTCCTTCCAATATTGAAGCCATCACATCAAAGGTTGGGGTAATAAAAATGCAAGTAAGATCTGGTGGCACTTATGAAGTACCCTGTGAACTAAATGGATTAAAAATGAATTTCATTTTTGATTCAGGAGCATCGGATGTTTCAATTTCACTTACTGAAGCAACTTTTATGTTGAAGAATGGGTATTTAAAGCCTGAGGATATCGTAGATATAGAAAAATATCGAATTGCTAATGGACAGTTGGAAGAGGGTTTTGTTATTAATATACGAGAACTTAAAATTGGAAATTATCTCTTAAAGAATGTTAGAGGAAGTATTGTAAAATCGAATACTGCCCCGCTTTTATTAGGGATGTCAGCAATAAAAAAACTAGGATTCAAATTCGACCCAAGTCAGGGAACATTATTTAAGTAAATAAGTAAAATAGTTGTAATAGGAAAGCCACCTTGAGGTGGTTTTCTTATTTATCATAATTACTTAGCATATTTACTGAGAATCCTTAATAAGGTTTCGAAGTGTGGTTATTGAATCACTTAGGGTTTGGATTTGCTTGTTTTGTTGGATTTCCCTTTGGTTATGTTTCTGCATTGTTAATAGGTATAATCCTATTCCTACAATTAAAGAAAATATAGCTGAAATACTTCCTGTTCTAACTCTATCCCAAAATGGATTCCTTTCTACCCATGTTGATTCTTTGTAATCAGCGTTTAAAATAATTTCAAAGTCATTTACAAAATTTGGGTGTTTACGACTTTTATATTTACGATTAGATACAATAGAACCTTCTAACTTACTTTTTATGCTGTAAGGGATAGGCTTTCCGTCTAATGATTCTTTTAATATTTGTTCTGCATGATATCCAACTCTCGAACTCCCTTTGGTTTCGGCTTCAGATATTATTGCCCCTATAATCAATTCCTTTTGTTGGTCTGTCATAATAAAAACTTTCCACTAAGATAATCTAAGTTCTCATGGTATAATAATATAGACAAAGTGAGATTTTTGATAGGATATTTTAGTAGTAGGTCAGTTTGAAATTTAGTCGGTATTTAGCTCTCTCGCTGCCGACTCTGCATCGTTTAGCGCAGCCCCTAAATTATCAAAGTCGATTACATAGTTCCTTAATACTTTTCCCTTTAATTGGTTGCCTTCTGGATCAGTTCCGTAAATATGAATATTTACTGTCCCATATTCATTAAAGATTGTAATCCAGAATACTTTACCATCCTTTCTCTGGAATTTATTGTTATACAGTAGGTCCATTTGATCGTTTTTTATAAGTTCCTCTTTTCATTTCTTGGCAGGGGGTAGTTTGAAATTTGGCCTTCACTTAGTGCCCATACTTCGTCTTCATCTTCTTCATAAGTAAATCTACAAGCAATAGGGTACATTACGAAACAGAAATGAAGGGAATAGTTCCCATGCGGGCAACAAAGTCATGTATATTTATTTAACATAACATAAATTATAAGAAAAGCATTATTTATCTTTGGTTGCGCTGTTGAAGCGGATTTTTCAATGTATAGAACATAGTGAGAAAAAAGGCTTGGCTGCTTAATACATAATCTGAAAAGGTTGTAACTTGGGAAGATGACAAACGAAGAAAAAATTAACGACCTGATTCGGTTTTGGAAAAAGTGTCAAAGACTGAACGCATCGGTTCTAAAAAGAATTGCAATAAAAACAGAAACGAACACTTTAATGTTGGCAGAGATGGCCGCAAAAATACACAACAAAGAATTTGAAAAGGTTATAGTCTGGTATAACCAACAGGCAAAACTAATTCGTCAGTCTCTTGATGATTTAATTTTTGCGGAGTACGGAGAGCTTGATATATTAGACTTATTGAAAGATGAAGAGAAATGACATCATGACTCGGCTTCGCCTCGTTAAAAGGTTTTAATACACCCTTGTTTTTTCTCTTGAATACATTGAAAAATCCGCTTCAACAGCGCAATAAATAGTTTTCTTATAATAAACATTGATGTTAAATGACATTGCTAACGCTTACGCTACACCGCAATATCAAGTAACATAATGTTCGGTTACATTATAGGAAAATATTATACCTTAGTTTCAAATATCATTAACCCGAAACGGCGTAGCCTTCCAAAAGCATAAATCGTTCTTATCGGGTTGATTCTTTTGTGGGTAACAGGTATTGCCGGAATTCCCCGCCTGCCGTAGCTTGCATCTAAATTAACCTGCTATGAAAAAGATACTCCCCATCTCCATTATTATTGCATCCATTGTTTTTACTTCCTGTGGCAGCGCAGAAACAAAAGCAGATGCGCCGGATACTCTTGAAAAAATATCTGCTGATACGATGTCGGCTAAAGTTCAACCAAGGGAAAATCCACAGCAAGCCGGTACAGCAAGATCGGTTGTAGCGGACAGTTCATCCGGCGATCATGATAAGAATGCCATTCTCGCCAATATAGACCAGTACCTTGTTTCAAAACTGGCTTACCCGGATCCGGGCACCGTTACCATTGAAAATACCCTGGCTGGCGTCACAATCCAGAAAGCCTACATTGAAGTAAATATGGAAAAGGACAATGGCCAGACAAGAACGGATTATTATATATTGATAAACATGGAGCCGGGCGACAGTAAAGTAATACAAATTACCAACCCTGTTAAGGGCACAAAAGCAAGCTGTCATGTGGTGAAACTTAAAAGTATTGAATTGACTGATGGCGAACTGATCCTTGTCGGCAGTAAGTTTACGCCTAAATAATGCTGCTCCGGGAAACCATACTGTCAGAACATTCCAGCGCCAACTGCAGCCGGATCGCAAAATGGGCCGGCAGCAACCAACAAAACTTTGATGAACTGTTCAATCTTTTTTTGAACAACGAATTCCCGTTAGTCCAGCTTGCTTCCTGGTCATTAAGTTATGCAGCTATTGCCCACCCTTCCTTACTACAAAAACATTTTGGCAGGCTTGTAAAAAATCTAAGAAAACCGGGATTACATGACGCTGTTAAACGCAATACAGTCCGGATCTTGCAGGATATTGCTATTCCAAAAAAATATCATGGCGAAGTAATGAATATTTGTTTTGATTATATCATCACCCCTGGCGAAAAGCCCGCTGTCAAAGCATTTTCCCTGACTGTATTGCAGCATTTATCCAAACAGTATCCGGAAATAAAACAGGAATTGAAAACGATCATTGAAGACCGCTGGGATCTTGAATCGGCAGCTTTTAAATCACGGGCAAAGAAAATTCTCAAAGAGCTTTAAATTGAACCACATAGAGACATAGGTACATAGGCTGCCACATAGTAAAGTTCTATGTGAATTTCTCTGTGTACTATGTGCCTATGTGGTTCAAGAAATTGTGTTCTGACTACATCGATCCCCTAAGTGGATTTAGGGGTTGTTTTATTGAATTCTTTAAATATTAATCGCAGATTCTGGTCGTATGTAATATAATTGTATAACCAGTTGCAGAATACAAAGAACCTGTTCTTTACTCCCAGTATCAGCATCAGGTGCAGACCCATCCAGATCATCCATGCAAAAAAGCCGCCGAAATGTAATTTTGGATTTGGCACATCCACTACAGCAAGGTTTCTTCCAACCGTTGCCATTGAGCCTTTGTCGCGGTATTCAAATTCATATTGTTTGTCCGGGTTCCCTGCCTGTCCGGCAGACAGGGATCTTCTTTCGATCAGTTTAAAGTTTCCGGCTAGCAGGTCGGCCTGCTGCATAGCAACCGGTGCCACCTGCGGGTGGCCGTTTGGGTATTTTGGCGTTTCCATATAGGCGAGGTCCCCGATGGCATAAACATTATTATATCCAATTACCCGGCAACGCCTGTCTGTTTTTACCCGGTTTCCCCTGGCTATTAAACTCTTATCAATGCCAGCAGGAATATTGCCTTTGATGCCGGCAGCCCATATTACCGTGGCGGCACTGATCCTGTTGCCATCATTCATTATCACATTTTGTCCGTCATATTCTTTCAGCATTGTATTGATAAACACTGTCACTCCCAATCGTTCCAAATATTTTTTTGATTGTACCGACGATTTCTCACTCATGGCCGCAAGAGTCTTTGCAGTTCCTTCAAGCAGGTAAATATTCATTTTGGAAAAATCAAGCTCGGGATAATCTTTGGGCAATACATACTTTTTCATTTCAGCTAATGCGCCAGCCAGCTCCACTCCTGTTGGTCCGCCACCAACTACAACTATATTCATCAGTCGCTGCAATTCATTCTCATTCGCAACCGTCAATGCCTTTTCAAAATTCTGCAGTAACCGGTATCGCAATTTCAATGCTTCCACTGTTGACTTCATCGGAAAAGTATTTGCTTCAATATTATAATTACCGAAGAAATTAGTATCGGCGCCTGTGGCCAGCACCAATGCATCATAGCTGATCTCTTCGGCGTCGGTAATGATCTTGTTGTCGCCGGGTATCACCCGCTTTAATTCAGCCAGCCTGATCCTCACATTTTTGCTTTTGTGAAATACTTTCCGCAACGGGAAGGAAATATTACTGGCATCCAGCCCGGCCGTGGCTACCTGGTAAAACAAGGGCTGAAACTGGTGATAATTGAACCGGTCAATAAGAATGATTTCAAAACCCGGTTTATTATTGAGTTTGCGGGCCAGCCTGAGTCCGCCAAAGCCTGCCCCGACTATAACGACTTTCATAGCAAATGTTTTACAGAACAAATTTATGATATTTTCAATAATTATTGAAAATATTGTTATTACGTCGTACCTTTATATTGTTAACCTGAATGGATGGGAACCCTTTACACACATGAAAGTATTCAAAAATACGCTGTTGTAAATGCAATCCCCGGAAAAGACTACCGGGAAATAAAAGAATACTATGATATTGCCGGCCCCGACTATGAAACATGGAGCCCGAACTTCAATATGCATTTCGGCTATTGCCAATCACTGAAAGATATATTTTCACTGGAAAAAATGCTGGTGAATATGAATGCAGAGGTGCTGAACCAACTGCATATCAACCCGGACGAAAATACCCATATTGCCGATCTCGGTTGTGGTGTGGGCACGGTAGCAAGATATGCAGCTAAAAAATTTCCCCTGGCAAAAGTTACCGGTATTACCATTTCTGATTACCAGGTAGAAAAAGGAGTATCACTTATCAACAATGAAAATTTAAACAGCCAGGTAGCTGTTGTAAAAGACAATTTTGAAGACTTACACTATGCAGATAATTACTTTACACATGCGTATGCATTGGAAAGTGCCTGTCATGCCGGCGGAGCTGATAAAGAAAATTTTATTTCGGAAATGGCAAGGGTACTGCAACCCGGTGGCCGGTTTTGTATTGCTGATGGTTTTATAAAACACAATAATAAACTTCCCCGGTTCTTTTCATTCCTGTACAAAAAGATTGTAAGGTATTGGGCACTCCCCTGCTTTGGGAATATTCAGCAATTTGAAGAAAAATTAAAGCAACATGGACTGGCGGATATAACGATCAGGGAAATAAGCCTGCATATAGCCCCTTCTGTTGCCTATGTGCCCTGGGTTAGTTTGAAATTTTTTGCCAGGGAAATATGGAAAAATAAAGGCCTCCGCATGAAAAAAGAGAGATGGCATAATGTGTATGGGCCCCTATTAGGAATGATATTGGGGTTATACCGGAAACATTTTGGATATTATCTTATAAGCGGGAAAAAAAAGAGTAATGTAAGTATCGTTCTGGCCGCATAAAACAGGTTCTATTTTGATAAATCACTTAAACCGTCGCGATTGGTCTGATATTGCTTCCGGTATCCCGGTTTTTAAAATTTTTTTATATTTCAATTCAGCTTAAACGACCGGATAATTTCTTCAAACTCCGGCTCCCACCTGAAAATCGTCCCGCCTTTTGCACTACAGGTAATAATATAAGCCATGCTGTTATGTAAAGTCAAATAAACATCAACATCGATCAGGTTGCCAGCATAGTCATGGGAATACCGTATACATTTGAATTCTAAACCATTGATACTCCTGTCTGAAATTTTCTCCTGATCATAACTTTTCAACCCTTTTTCCAAAGCAGAGATGCTTCTATCCAGGTATTCTTCCATATCCATGTTCCCAACTTTTTCAGTGATTACATTTACATTTTCAATAAAATCATCTCCGGCACCTTCCCGTGGTGATTGTATAAAAACTACCCGCTCCCCCATCATAATGGTATCTGATTTGGTCCATCCTTTTGATGCTGAAATACTGTAATCTCCATTGCCGGTTTTCTGGTCAGGCCTGCTTTCGGAAGCCCTTTTTTTATAATCATCTGTAACCGTTTGCTTAGGTTTCTTCACTGGTTCTTTACAGGCCGGTAAAAGAAAAAATCCAAAAAAAGCAGCCAATAAGATATTTTTCATTTACATTTTTTTAACCCGTCAATACAGCATCCTCACCTTGATCGTCGCCTTCACTTCTTTCAGCAAGTGCAATGCATGGGCAGAAATATTCTTGTCCACATCCTGCACCACATAACCAATATCATCATTGGTCTTTAAATATTGCGCAAGAATATTGATATTGTTTCTGGAAAGCTGTGTATTTATTTCCGATAATACCCCCGGCACATTGTTATGTATATGCAGGATCCGGTGACCTCCCTCCTGAGGCGGTAATGCCAGCGCCGGCACGGTATGCGAACCGAAAGTGATCCCCGTTTCGAGGTAATTAAAAAGTTTTGCACTTACATCTTCCCCAATATTCTCCTGGGCTTCTTCCGTACTGCCCCCGATATGCGGGGTAAGTATGACATTGGGACATCCCTGTAACGGGGTTTGAAACGGGTCACCCTGCTTTTCAGGTTCCATTGGAAACACATCCACGGCCGCACCGCCAATATGCCCATCGAGAATAGCTGCCCGCAAAGCTTCAAGGTCAACCACCGTGCCCCTTGCAAAATTGATCACTATGGCTCCTTTTTTACAATACTTCAGTGTATTCTTATTGATCAGGCTTTTGGTATTTGAAGTTCCGGGAACATGCAGTGTCAGCACATCCGACTTTTGGAGCAATTCTTTGATCGATTTAGCCTTCTCTGCGTTGCCCAGGGGTAATTTGACCGCTTCATCAAAAAAAACAACTTTCATGCCCAACGATTCCGCCATCACACTGACCTGGCTTCCGATATTTCCATACCCGATAATTCCCATGGTTTTACCGCGCAGTTCAAAACTTCCTTTTGCTTCTTTCATCCAGAATCCTTCATGCGCCGCTTTATTTTTATCCGGTACCCTCCTGATGAGCATGATAGAAGCGCCGATCACCAGTTCCGCCACCGATCTTGTATTGGAATAAGGTGCATTAAAAACCACTACCCCGTTTTTGGTGGCGGCTTTCAGATCAACCTGGTTTACCCCAATACAAAAGCAACCGATGGCTTGTAATTTTTTGGCAGCATCAAGGACTTTTTTTGTGATCTGTGTTTTGGAACGGATACCTAATATATGAACATCTTTTATGGCTTCAGCCAGTTGGTCTTCTGTCATTGCCTTGTTTATTCTTTCCACCTGCTCGTATCCATGTTTGTGGAAATTCTTTACTGCCACATCGCTGATGTTCTCTAAAAAAAGTATTTTGATCTTTTCTTTGGGATAACTGGTCATGCTTGTTTTTACCATACTGCAAATATACTGTGTACGGGGAAGCATAAAAGCGGCCAAACATAAAGTCATTCTTTTTCCGGAAAAAGTTTCCCAATTTTAGGGTGAAATGAAAATACTTTCAGCAGAAGAAATACGGCTCTGGGACCAATATACCA
The DNA here is from genome assembly GCA_964525285.1 of uncultured Chitinophaga sp. Lineage (GTDB taxonomy): Bacteria > Bacteroidota > Bacteroidia > Chitinophagales > Chitinophagaceae > JJ008. The sequence goes on along the minus strand of CAZGGQ010000031.1, from coordinate 24,671 downwards.
TCCAGCATGAACCCATCGCTTCCATTGACCTGATGGAAAGGGCTTCGGGTAAATGCGTGGACTGGTTGGAAGAGAATGGCTATGTTGAAAATAAATTTTCTATTTTTTGCGGCAAGGGAAATAATGGCGGCGATGGATTAGCCATTGCCAGGATGCTGGCAGAAAAAAATTCTCCCGTCACTGTACATATCCTGGATCCGATAGCTATCGGATCGGGACATAAAGGCACGGAAGACTTTCAATCCAACCTGGCCCGTCTTCACCAATACCCCGGCGCTAATATTCACTTTATACAGACAGAAGAAGATTTTCATGCAATGAAAAAAAATGAGATTATCATTGATGCTTTGTATGGTTCTGGGCTGAACCGGGGTATTGAAGGCGTAACGGCGAAACTGGTTGACCACATTAATGAATCAGGATGTGAAATCATTTCAATTGACATTCCGAGTGGTTTATTTACAGACCGTTCTTCAAAAGGAAATACAATTATCAAAGCAAAACATACCCTGAGCTTTCAATGCTACAGACCTGCATTCCTTGTTGCTGAAAATGCGGAATACATTGGCGAAGTACATATTCTTGATATTGGCCTGCATCAAGATTTTTATAACGCTGTACTGGGTCCCTATGAACTGGTGGATGATATGATCATTCATACTATTTACAAACCAAGAAACAGCTTTGCACACAAAGGTAATTTTGGCCATGCTTTGTTGATAGCGGGCAGTTATGGAAAGATCGGTGCAGCCATATTATCAGCCAAAGCCTGCCTGCGAAGTGGCGCAGGACTTCTTACTGTTCATATTCCAAAATGTGGTTATGATATCTTACAAAGCGCTGTTCCGGAAGCGATGGTAATGACGGATATCAATGCTGAGTTTAATATAAAAGTTGATGATGATTTAAGTAAGTATGAAGCCGTTGGCATCGGCCCCGGTATTGGGATCGCAGCAGAAGTTAAAAAGATGCTCAAGGAAGTATTAAGAAATTATCTCAGACCCTTCGTTCTTGATGCAGACGCATTGAATATAATTGCTTCGCAAAAAGGGTTATTAAAATTAATTCCTCCTGGTTCAATCCTTACTCCGCACCCGAAAGAATTTGAAAGATTGTTTGGGGAATCTGCTAATGATTTTGACCGCATTCAACTGGTGCTGCAAAAGGCGAAAGAATTGAATCTGGTTATTGTATTAAAAGGACATTATACACTAATTGCAACAGCAGATGGAAAATGTTTCTTCAATTCAACAGGTAATGCGGGAATGGCTACTGCCGGCAGCGGCGATGTATTAACTGGAATTCTTACAGGATTATTGGCACAAGGATATAGTTCTGTTGAAACTGCCCTTCTTGGCGTTTACCTGCATGGCCTCGCCGGAGATTTTGCTATTAAAGGACTTTCGATGGAAGCAATGATAGCAGGAGATATTATAGAGAGCCTTGGAGCTGCTTTTTCCTCTTTAAACTCCTGATTCTAAAGCCCCTTCAGGTGTTTGGGGCATTGCCCCCCATCCCCTATCTTTGCCGCCTTTGACCGCCGAATTCCCGAATGAATAGGGACGAAGGAGGTCCTTAAATTTTTCTAAGAATTACTGTTTATGGACAAATTGATCTATCTCGTTCCCGTCATGGGCCTGATTGGTTTACTCTACACACTGGTCAAATTCAACTGGGTTTCAAAGCAGGATGCCGGAACTGACAGAATGAAAGAGATTAGCAAATATATTGCTGATGGCGCCATGGCTTTTTTGAAAGCTGAATGGAAAATTCTCGGATACTTTGTAGTGATCGTTGCCATACTGCTGGCAGTAATGGCCTATACAAATCCTCACTCCCATTGGTTAATTGCCGGGGCGTTTATTGTTGGTGCGGTTTTCAGTGCCACCGCCGGTTATATTGGTATGAAGGTCGCAACCAAAGCAAATGTCCGTACCGCCCATGCTGCCCGTACCAGTTTAAAGAAAGCATTGAGTGTTTCTTTTACCGGGGGCTCTGTCATGGGTCTTGGTGTTGCCGGTCTTGCTGTGCTTGGCCTGGGAGGTTTATTTATTGTTTTAAAAATGTATTTCGCACCCGATTCACCTGTGAGCAGTGATGAAATGATAAGAACTGTTGAAGTGCTGACAGGATTTTCACTAGGCGCCGAATCAATAGCTTTATTTGCCCGTGTGGGTGGTGGTATTTATACAAAGGCTGCCGATGTTGGCGCCGACCTGGTGGGCAAAGTGGAAGCAGGCATTCCTGAAGATGATCCAAGAAACCCTGCCACGATCGCTGATAATGTTGGCGATAATGTGGGTGATGTGGCTGGTATGGGCGCCGACCTTTTTGGTTCTTATGTGGCAACAGTACTGGCAACAATTGTACTGGGTCAGCAAACAACTGTGATTACAGCAGATGCACTTAATGGTTTTTCGCCTATTGTTCTGCCAATGCTGATAGCAGGTATTGGAATTTTATTCTCCATCGCTGGTATCTGGTTTGTCCGGATAAGTGAATCTGCAGGAATAAACACAGACAATGTGCAGAGGGCCCTGAACATGGGTAACTGGGGTTCCATTGTTCTGACAGCCATTGCTTCAGCCGGGTTGGTTTACTGGATCCTTCCGGAAGCCATGGAACTGCGGGGTTTTATATTTACAAAATGGGATGTGATGGGCGCCATTGCTGTTGGATTAATTGTAGGTACGTTAATGAGTGCGATTACAGAATACTATACTGCGATGGGCAAACGCCCTGTGAAATCAATCATCCGGCAATCATCTACCGGTCATGCTACCAATGTTATTGGCGGACTTGCCGTTGGTATGGAATCTACTTTCCTCCCCATATTAGTTTTAGCGGCCGGTATCTTTGGCTCTTACCAGTTTGCCGGATTATATGGTGTAGCTATTGCCGCGGCCGGTATGATGGCAACAACGGCCATGCAATTAGCTATTGATGCATTCGGCCCTATCGCTGACAATGCAGGTGGTATTGCTGAAATGAGTGAGCTTCCCAAAGAAGTCCGTGAAAAGACAGATGTGCTCGATGCAGTTGGAAATACTACGGCTGCTGCCGGAAAAGGTTTTGCCATTGCTTCTGCTGCATTAACTGCGCTGGCCTTGTTTGCAGCCTTTGTAGGTGTTGCCCTTCCCCAGGATAATCAGCATATAGATATTTATAAAGCAGAAGTGTTGGCGAGTTTGTTTGTTGGCGGAATGATCCCTTTTATTTTCTCATCCTTGGCTATCCGTGCAGTAGGCCAGGCGGCGATGGCCATGGTGGAAGAAGTTCGCCGGCAGTTTAAAACCATTCCGGGTATCATGGAGGGAACTGCCAAACCTGAATATGAAAAATGCGTGGCCATTTCTACCAATGCTTCTATCAGGAAAATGCTATTGCCCGGCGCTATTACAATTATCTCTCCGTTGATCATAGGATTTACATTAGGCCCTGAAGCATTAGGCGGTTTCTTAGCCGGCGCAACTGTAAGCGGTGTGTTGATGGGAATGTTCCAGAACAATGCCGGCGGCGCATGGGATAATGCCAAGAAATCTTTTGAAAAAGGTGTGGAGATAAATGGCGAGATGTTTTATAAGAAATCAGAACCACACAAAGCATCTGTTACCGGTGACACAGTAGGTGATCCATTCAAAGACACTTCAGGGCCTTCAATGAATATTTTGATCAAGTTGATGTCTATAGTATCTTTGGTCATTGCCCCTACCCTTGCTCAGATAAATGCAAAAAAAGCAGAACCTCCATTACTTCCTTCCGCAGGTGGAATGGGAATAATAAAAACAATTAATGTAACTGAACCAGTAGCATCGGTAAACAAAACAAACACAGTTCAGTATCAATAGTACATCTATACAAGAGCTTAATCAGAACCATTACATTAAGTCCCGCTGTTTCTACAGGGGGGCTTATTTTTTTGTGCCTGTTACGATTTTTTGGGGCTATCAATAAACGTCTCTTCTTATCGAATCAGCACAACTGTTCCCTGCGACTTTAGTTTCTCTCCCAAATCACAGGTTGCTTCTATTACCCAAACAAATATTGCCGTGCCGGATGGTTGTTTATCTTTTGTGTTCCCATTCCAACCTAACGATGGTTGGTTAGGAATAAAATTATATCGCTCAAAAACTTTGTTGCCCCACCTGTCATAAACTATAAATTTATTTATTATTTTATAGCCTCTCGTCATTGGGTAAAACATATCATTCCGGCCATCATTATTTGGGGTAAAAGCTGACGGGATGTTCAGATTAGCTTTGTTACAGGCAACAAAAACAATGATATCATCTTTAGCTTTGCAGCCATCTGAATTTGAAACCACAATAGTATATTTAACTGTTTCAGCAGCAATTCCATTTGTAACAGGGCAAGCAGTGCAAGAAAGTGAATTAACAGGAGGTGACCAGAGATAATTAGTTATACCTGAGCTATAAGTTGGGTTTAATATAAAAGCATTATTATAAGGAATAACCTGGTCAACTCCTGCATTTACAGCAGGCGACGGATATGTTTGGATATTTGCAAAAGCAGTATCAGCATAACATCCTGCGGAATCAGCAACAATAATGCTATATGAAATAGAAGTATCAGGTTTACTGATGGGGTTAGTAATAGCAGCAGAATTTAAATAAGTGGATGGACTCCAGGTAGCAATACCATTTACATTAGTTTTATACGGTACAATTGCCTTAGGGCATACAGAAGTATCAGACGGAAACACCTGCAAAGTAAACGGTGCATACACTCTGATAAAGCTTGTGTCTGTACTGATGCATCCATACTGATTCTTAGCTTCTGCAATATAGTTTGTAGTGATCTGCGGGTTTACTGATACGGTATCACAGGCAGCTGTTATACAGGCAAGATTATAATTCGTTCTCCACCATAAAGTATCAGCTGTAAAAGCCAGGAGGCTAAGGAACTGCCCGGAGCAAAGAGTATCTCTTTCAGGAAATATTGCTATTTCGGGCTGAGGGTATACGGTTAATAGTACAGAATCTTTTTGTGCACAATTATTAATATCCGTTGCCTTCAAAAAAATATAGTAAGAACCATCGGAAGTATAATTGTGTGCAGGCGGAAATTGTAAGCTACTGGAAGTAAAGTCGCCAAAGATCCATTCCCATCTTGTAATAGTATCCTGGGAAAAAAAAGGAAAGGTATTATTTGTAACAGGAAAAGAATTATTTAAAAGACAGGAAACAGTTGGTACTGAGAAATCCAATACGGGTCCCCGTACATAGGTATTTGCCGGTAAATACAATGTGTCGTTGCATGTATTATTGCCCGGCCCGTCTATCACAACAAAATCCTGAAAGCTTCCATGAACTACCGGGCTAAAAGCATAGGAAGAAATAGTTCCTGTTCTTACCGATAAACCGGGAACATGAAATTCATATTGATAGTTACTGGCAACAGGATAAGGATTCACCACATTGTATTGTATCAGGCTGTCTTTACATACATTCGATTTATTACTTGTCAAAAAAGGAGTTGCAGTAAATTGCTCCGTTATAAGACTGTCATTGCACCCGGTTAAGGAATCGTATAAATATAGTTTTGTGTTGAATGACCCGCTAACAGGAAAAGCATGGGTTACATTATAATTAGTAAAATCAGGCGAGCCGGGAATGTCTGAGAATGTCCAGCGAAAAACAGAAACATTACCTTGTGACAAATTGTTGAAAAAATAAATATTTTTTGAACTGCATTGATTAACGAATGTATAATCTGCTATCACACCAATGATCGTAATATCTATTGTATCCTTTGCCCCATCACAACCATTAAAACCAGCAGTTAAAATCACTCTCTTATTTCCAAGCGAACGATATTTATGACTGATGGTAGTGTCGTTGGTAATGCCAATATTGCCATCACCGAAATCCCATGAATACGTGTTGGCATTGACAGCGGAACCATTAAATTTTATTGTTTCACCGCCACAGTAAATACTTCTTCCATCGCTGGTAACTGCATTGCTGTTAAAAGGAGGGGTTCCAAAACCAAATGGCGGAAATGTACTTTGATTTGTACATCCCTGTGCAGATGTCATGGTTACACCCGCCGTGGTTATGGGTGTAACAATATTATAAGTATGTGCTGTATTATTCACAACGGTGTTAACGATTGGAGTACCATCACCAAAATTCCATGCATAATTTGCAACAAAATCTCCGTTTGGAAAATTAGCGGAAGCAGTTAATATTGTATTTGCCGGTATACAACCCCTAGTTGGTGTGATTGAATCATTTTCAATGAGAAATTTTTCAATCCTGATATTTGCTGAAGCCGTGGCGGAACAACCCGCTGCCGTAACTCCCCTGACAGAAATATTGAAGCTATTAAAATTGGCAAAAAAATGAGTTACAGTATTAATAGTTGTAACCTGAACCGGTGTGCCATCTCCAAAATTCCATTCATATCTGGAAATAAATGCACTACCCGGAGCTGTAAAAATTATATTGCCCAACTGACACATATAACTCTTGTCTGCAAGAATTGAAATAGTTGGAGTAGGATTGATTATAACAGTCTTTATTACCGTAATAGCCTTTGTTGAATATACTGCTGTTAAGCTAACTATATAGGTTCCGGGCGATGCATATGTAACAGTTTGTGTTGCTGATGATCCACTCTGCCCATTACCAAACCTCCAGATAAAACTAACAGGATTGCCGGTACAGTTCTGGGTAAATGTAACAGCCTGTGGATTGCAAAATAAATTATTACTGGTTGAATAGTTAAAGCTGACAGTTTGGGAATAAACAGAAGAAAAAAATAGTAGTGATAGTCCGGATATGAATAATTTAAAGCAGGTCACTTTAAACAAGATTGAATTTTCGAAGTACTAAATTAGAGTTTTCTTACATCACTTATTTTGGTTTTTTTGTCTTGTTAATTCTAAAATGCCCTATTATTTTGAAAAAACTCATAATAAACCCGATTGTTTTCAGAATATCTATTAAAAAATTGCGAAATTTATACCGGATGATTTCGAAAATTATTTCTATGCATATAGTCTTTACATTATTAATACTGGTATCGCTAAAAACTTTTGCTCAACTTCCCGTTGACAATTTTAAGAGCATCCAGGACATTGCCCTGATGGAACGCCTCGGTCATGAAAGAATTGCCAACAGGCAAAATGCAACAGAGTCTTCCAATAATTTTGATGTAAAATATTACAGGTGTGAGTGGGAAGTGGATCCCGCCATCCGTTATATCAAAGGAGTTGTCACAGTTTATTATGTTATAATTTCTGGTACAGGATTCATTGCCCTGGACCTGATGAATCCCCTGGTGGTTGACAGTGTGAAGCAACGCAATGTGCTGATGGCAAAATCACATACAAGCAATACATTGACCATTAATTTAACCGGTATTGTTATGCCCGGCACTTTCGATTCGGTAAGTATTTATTACCAGGGCATACCACCCAATACCGGTTTTGGTTCATTTGTTCAATCCACACATGCTGGCGTTCCTGTTTTATGGTCGCTTAGCGAACCTTACGGAAGCCGCGACTGGTGGCCCTGTAAAAACGGGCTGGACGATAAAGCAGATTCGATAGATGTATTTGTTACCAACCCTATTGCGTACAAAGCAGCCAGTAATGGAATTTTACAGAGCGAAACCATCACTGCTGCCGGCACAAAAATTACCGCACACTGGAAACACCGCTATTCCATTGCATCTTACCTTATTTGTTTCGCCGTAACCAATTATACTGTATTTAATAATACAGTGCAGTTGAGTGGCGGCATCTTACCCATGCAAACCTATTGCTATCCCGAAAGTTTAAGCAGTTTTCAAAACGGTACCATCAATACCTTAAATGCGATGCAATTGTTCGATACTACCTTTGGCCCATATCCGTTCATGAATGAAAAATACGGTCATGTACAGTTTGGCTGGGGCGGGGGAATGGAACATCAAACTGCCACTTTTGTAGTTAATATTGGTGAAAGCTTATGCGCTCATGAATTGGGCCATCAATGGTTTGGAGATAAGATCACCTGTGGTTCCTGGAAGGATATCTGGCTCAATGAAGGATTCGCCACCCATCTTGCCAGCATGTACATGGAAAACAAATACCCGGCATCCGTTATCAATACGAGAAAAGCCGAGATAAACAATATCACTTCCCAACCGGGTGGTTCGGTGGAAGTGGATGATACCACGAACGTGTCCAGGATATTTGATTCCAGGTTGAGTTATTATAAAGGCAGTCATTTATTATACATGTTGCGATGGATACTGGGTGACAGCGTTTTTTTTCCTGCCATCCGGAATTATCAAACAGACCCTGCGGTTAGTTATGGCTTTGCAAGAACAGCCGACCTGAAAAGAAACCTGGAGCAAACCAGCGGGAAAAATTTAACCTACTTCTTTAACGAATGGTTCAGCGGACAGGGTTATCCCTCATACCATGTGCAATGGTCAAATTTAGGTTCCGGAAATGTTTGGATCAAAATGAACCAGGTAACCTCCCATTTTTCTGTTCCTTTTTTTGAATTGCCCGTTGCCCTGCAATTTAAAAATGCAACACAACAGGCAACCGTGCTGGTTAATAATTTAGTCAACGGAGAAGTATTTATTAGATCCATAGGGTTTGTAGCCGACACGGTTTTTACAGATCCCGATGCCTGGTTGATCACCCGCAACAATACTTCGGTAAAACTCCCTGCGGTTTTGCCGGTGATCCTTCAACACTTCAGCGTATCTAAAAATACTTGTGTGGCATTCCTTGATTTTTCTACAAGTTTTGAAGTTGATATGGCGACCTTTGAAATAGAGTTCAGCCATGATGGCGCTGCCTACACAAAAGCAACAACCCTTAACGCATATGGCAACAGCCATACCGAAAAAAATTACAGTTATCAATTCCCGATGCAGCCGGGCAGGGATTATTTTTTCCGATTAAAGATGATTGATCGTAGCGGGTCCTTTACCTACAGTGCCGTACGTACACTTACTGATTGCAGCGGCGCTGTAACGGGTATATTAATAACCCCTAACCCGGTAAAAGACAGGATCGTCATTTCCGGGTTGCCGGCTGGTAAAAAAATACTGATGCTATATGGTATCAAAGGGCAGCTTGTGCAAACAATTTATTCAGCTGATAATATTGTCACGATAGATCTTAGTAATCATGCCGGCGGGATCTACCTGCTCCGGGTACAGGATAGCCATGGCAACCGGACACATGAAAAAATTGTGAAGGAATAAAATAAGCACTCCTTAACACTGCACACAAACAAAAGGTTTTCCTGCAAAGGGAATATATGTTGTCGATCTTTCCAGCCTGGTTGTCAGAAAAAATGCGGAGCTTTATACCCATATATTTTAAAAATATTTTTATGCGGATCCTTTTTACATTTTTATTAATGCTGTCGATAAAGGCTTTTGCACAATTCCCGCCTGCTGATTACAAGAGTGTAGAGGATATCGCATTAATGGAACGACTGGGCCATGAAAGAATTGCCAACCGGGGAAATGCAACGCTGGCTTCTAATAATTTTGATGTAAAATATTACCGCTGTGAGTGGGAAGTTGACCCTGCTATCCGTTATATCTCCGGCAAGATAACGGTATATTATACGATCACTACTTCCGCAAATTCAGTTTCTTTCGATCTGATGGCTCCGCTGATTGCAGATAGTGTGAAGCAACGTAACTCGGTTCTTGTCAAACAGCATTCTTCAAATGTTTTACAGGTTAATTTTCCTTCCGTAGTGAATGCAGGTGTATTTGATTCAGTGAGTATTTACTATAAAGGAGTTCCCCCTAACACCGGTTTTGGATCTTTTGTTCAATCTACACATGCCGGCACCCCGGTGTTATGGTCACTGAGTGAACCTTATGGCAGCCGCGACTGGTGGCCCTGTAAGAACGGGCTGGATGATAAAGCAGATTCGATCGATGTATTTGTAACTACTCCGGCAGTTTATAAAGCCGCATCGAATGGTTTATTGCAAAGCGAGATACTGGTCAGTGGCGGCACAAAAAAAATTGCTTATTGGAAACACCGCTACCCTATTGCATCCTACCTGGTTTGTTTTGCTGTTACCAATTATTCTGTGTTTAATAACACCGTGCAGTTGGGTGCTGTTTCTCTTCCGATGCAGACCTATTGTTATCCTGAAAGCTTAGCTTCTTTCCAGGCCAATACTCCCCTTGTGTTGAATGCCCTGCAACTTTTCCACAATTTGTTTGGCGAATATCCTTTTATTAAAGAAAAATATGGCCATGTACAGTTTGGCTGGGGAGGCGGAATGGAACACCAGACCGCAACCTTTATTGTGTCACCCGGTGAAAGTTTAATGGCACATGAACTGGCACATCAATGGTTTGGCGATAAGATCACCTGTGCAAGTTGGGTAGATATCTGGCTGAACGAAGGCTTTGCCACCCACCTGGCAAGTATTTATATGGAAGCAAAGTATCCGGCAAGCACGATAACTACCCGGAAAAATGAGATTGCTTATATCACATCACAACCCGGCGGATCGGTTAAAGTGAATGATACGACCAGCGTAGGAAGAATATTTGACGGTCGTTTAAGTTATACCAAAGGTTCACACCTCTTGTATATGCTCCGGTGGATATTGGGCGATTCGGTTTTTTTCCAGGCGGTCAGACAATATGCAAAAGATCCCAAAGTGAGTTATGGGTTTGCCACTACAAACGATCTGAAAAGAAACCTGGAACAGGTTAGTGGTAAAGACCTTACCGGGTTTTTCAAAGACTGGTATGAGGGCCATGGATTCCCCGCCTATACGGTTGAATGGACGCCTCTGGGCAGCAGTTATGTAAAAATTAAAATCAATCAAAGCGCATCATATCCGAACACAGGCTTTTTTGAATTACCCGTGGCATTAAATTTTAAAAATGCCACACAGCAAAAAACTATTGTGCTGGATAATACCAGCAACGGTGAAATCTTTTTCCGCAACATCGGATTTATACCTGATACCGTTTTGATCGATCCTGAATACTGGCTCATCACCCGGAACAATGTTTCCCGGAAAGTACCTGATGCAACCAACGGGCAAAACATTGTACAGGTATTTCCCAATCCTATACAAAGCCAGTTTTATGTTTATCTCCGGAACTTTTCATCCGCAAACGCCACGATCATTTTATATAATGTAGCCGGTCAACAGATACATTCGGCTAAAATTCCTATTTTAAATGGTTCAGGATTTACCGAAATAACAGCCCAATATTTAGCGCCGGGAGAATATATCATCAACGTAGTAACAGACAGCGGGCTAAAGTTTGTAAAGAAACTGCTGAAATAACAGGCATCCCTGTTTCGTTTTCCTATTAAAAAGATTGACTTCTATACCCTGTAACCTTTTACCCCCACTCCCGTCTCAATGTTACACACTGTTAAAAAAAATTAAATAATATTGTCTTTTTTTGGTCATACGAAAATAGTCGTATATTCGGGCTCTAAACGAAACCTGAAAACTATGTCAGCGCCAAAAATGATAAAACCCACAGAAAGCGAATTGGAAATTCTGCAGATCCTCTGGACAAAAGGATTAGCGACAGTGAGAGAAGTGCATGAAGAACTGGGCCAGACCAAGAATGTGGGCTATACCACCACCCTGAAACTGATGCAGATCATGAACGAGAAAGGAATTGTGAAAAGGGATGATTCGATGCGTACCCATGTCTACCAGGCAGCCGTGAACAAGGAAAAAACCCAAAAGCATTTACTGAGCAAAATAATTGACAACTTGTTTGGCGGCTCCCCTACCCAATTAGTTATCCAGGCGCTGGGTGATGAAAGCCATAAAGCAAGCCGTGAGGAATTGGAGAAAATCCAGGCATTACTCGACAGTCTTAAAAAGTAAACATGGAACCCAGCCAGGCCAACTTTCTGCAATCACTGGGATGGGCTGTGCTTAACAGCCTCTGGCAGATGGCATTGCTATGGATCATTTACCATGTCATAACCGGGATAACTAAACCAGCCAGATCATCTTTCAGGAGTTCCCTGGCTTCCTTATTATTAATAACAGGCTTTGCCTTGTTCATTTATACTTTTGTTTCTTTTTACAGCAACCCTGCTTCAGGCCAGGCCATTCTCAGCACTTCTTTTCTGAATACTGAGGAAAATCATCAATTAAGCAACTGGTTGCAACAGACACTTCCGATAGCTTCTGTTCTCTACCTGTTGCTGCTGGTATTGCCAGTGGCACATTTTATCAGGAACTATCGCTATGTCCAGGTCATCCGAAAATACGGGCTGGAGAAGATGGATGTGCAATGGAGAATATTCGTAAATAAAGTAGCTGCCCGGATGGGGATCAAAAAAACGGTACATATCTGGGTATCCGAATTTGTTTCTTCTCCTGTTACGATTGGCTTCCTGAAACCGGTGATATTGGTTCCGCTGGCCGCCATCAATCATTTATCTGCACAGCAAATGGAAGCGGTCCTCCTGCACGAACTTTCACATATCAGGCGTTACGATTATCTTATCAATCTTATCATCAACTTCATACAATCCATTCTATATTTTAATCCTTTTGTAAAGGGCTTTGTAAAAATAGTGGAAAGAGAACGGGAGAAAAGCTGTGATGAAATGGTGCTGCAGTTCCAGTATGATTCCTATGAATATGCAACTGCTTTATTAACATTGGAGAAAACCAATCATGAATACAAACCGCTGGCTGTTGGAGTTGCCGGGAAAAAAAATGATCTATTACAAAGGGTAGAACTGATCATGGGTGTAAAAACAAAACCGACCCTTTCGTTCAATAAACTCGCAGGGCTACTGGCCGGGTTGATCTGCATTTTTGCCCTTAACGCTTTATTGATCATCAGTAAGCCGCCGGGCGGAAAGACAACGGGTACATTTGCCAGCCTCTCTTCACCATTTAATTTTTTTACTACCAGTATCAGTGAATCGGCAGTGACGCCCGTTCCTGAAGAACAGAAATCTGCGCTAATAATCCAAAGCAGCAGGGAAGTTGTTGCACAACCTGAAGCTGCCGGATATGACAATAATCAACTGGAATCCCCCCTCTATTCCGGGATTATCAACGCAAACCTTGCCTACCTGCAGGCGGGTTATGAGCCCGTTGAAGTATTGCAATTAAAAAAATACGAGGAAGCACAGGTGAAAGCTGCCATGGATGCTTCAAAGAAAGTACTGGAGAATGAAGAATGGAAAGCATTGGAAAAAAATATTGCCGACGTATTCACACAAAAAGAGAAAGAAGAATTGAAAGACACTTACCGGAAAGAGCTGGATAAAATGGACTGGAATAAATGGGAAAACAAACTCCGGCTTGCTTATGATAAAGTAGATTGGAACCAGGTGAATGATCAACTGGCAAAAGCTGTAAATAATATCCGCATTGACAGCCTGCAAAAAGTATATACAGATGCTATCTGCAAATTAGATATGACCAAACAGGAACTCTCCCTGAATAATCTCCCGGGTATCCCGGATACAGACATTACATTACAAATAATTGAAGAAACGAAACAGCAGGTACAGAAAACTTTGAACAGGCTGAAAGCTGTCCGCAGTAAGAAGATCGTTCATCTTTAAATTACGAAAATTGGTCAGACCGGCACGATCATACCGCAGTCAGACCATTACCAGCAACGGGGACATTTCTCACTGTACTTATTGCCGATCAGAAACCCAACCAAAATTTCATGGGTGCCGCGGCTCACGGTATTCAGGGCTGTGGTAGTGATATCATATGCATAACCAACATTGAACGTATTGCTGACATTGATACCCGCCATGGCGGCATATCCATCCTGGTAGCGGTAACTGCCGCCTAACCAGAACATGTCCATGTACTGCAGTTTTAAATTCGCTTCCGGCTGAAAACTGTTTTTAGATGAACCCTCGACATATTTCAGCATCACAGATGGGATCGCATTCACCGATTCACCAAGCATAAAGCGGTAGCCGGCTGTTAAGAACAGGTGCGGAACCAGTCTTCCCTTGGCTATATAAGTCGCATCATCGGTAAAAGAAAGCTTTTGAGGGATCACCTGCTGGGCTGAAAAGCCGATAAAATAATTCTTTGAATACAACCATAATCCAACGCCAAGGTCCGGTCTTATCTTGTTTATTTCATTGTTGATGGCCACACTGGTTGCCGGGTCAAACGGATCTCCGCTTCCTGAAAAATCATGCTTGGATCTGTCAATGCTTACATTGGTTATACCGGCTGAAAATCCGCCTGCGAGGTTTGTCGTCGGGCTTAATCCCAAATGATAAGCATAGGTCGCATTAACAGTGAACCTGTTAAAACTGCCTGTCCTGTCATTGACGATCGTCATTCCGATCCCATGATGCGGTTCAGCGGCCGTATAATTTTCCCAGTAATATTTTCCTCTCGGGTTTTGACCCGGCACCTCAAAGGAAGTGGAAGAGGTGCGGTAATCGCCTTTGCCGATCGGGGCCTGGATCGAGAAATAACTGGTCTTCGGAGCGCCATTCAATCCTACCCACTGGTCACGGGTACTGATCTTTACATCCGTATAGTTTTCAATACCACTGAGGGCAGGATTCAGTATGTAGTTATTAAGAATGTATTGGGTGTAATGAGGGCGCTGCTGCGCCACCACCTGCACACACAATAACATGACCGGGATGATCAATAATTTCTTTTTCATGTTTCATATTTAACGGATCACGTCCACATATCCGGACATTATCTTTCTTCCGTTCTTCGGATTAACGATATAATAATAAGTTCCTATAGGAACAGGGTTACCATTGATAGTTCCATCCCAGGGTTTAGTGTAACCATCAGAATGAAAAATATGCTGCCCGTACCGGTTATATATATCAACGGTGCTTCCGGGGTATGTATCCAGGTATTCTATCAACCATGTATCATGTATGCCATCTCCATTAGGACTGAAAATATTCGGAATGGCCGGAAGCTTGAGTACTTTAATAAATACCTGGTCGGTGGCGCTGCAACCTTTATCCGTGGTCACCCTGAATGTATAGGTCTTATCATCCGGAGGTGATGCAATAGTGTAAGCAATGGTCGGGTCGCTCAGATACTGAGGTGGAATCCAGAGATAAGTTACCGGCATGCTTGCATTCAATGCAGGTGTCAATGTTACCTGTCCGCCTTCGAGCATAAATTTATCAGGGCCTGCATTTACCGGCGGATAAGGATTTACAAAAACAGTTTTTGTAGCTGTTGTGCTGCGGCAGCCATGGCTGTTAAATATAAACAGGCTCACATTGTAAGTGCCAAGTGAACTGTAAGTATATGTAAAGGTTGGTGAAGACTGTGCATTGCCATCATCCATGGTCCAGTTATACTGGGTGATGGTTCCATCAAGCGGGTTGCTGGTATTGGTGAATACAATACCACTGCCGATACATACATCAATTTTATCAGTTGTGAAGGAAGCCAGTGGTTGCGGATGAACGGTGGTCAGAGGGATAGTAATATTATTTACACAACCTGCAGCACTGGTTACCTGCAGGTTCACATTAAATGGCCCGGTCGAAATATAGGTATGTGATGGATTAGCCAGTGTTGATGTGTTATTAGCTCCGCTACCCGGGTCGTCAAAATTCCATAAATAAATAAATGATGCCTGCGTGCCATCGGCAATGGTAGAAAGGTTGCTAAATGCAACACTGGCATCGGGCAAACAGGAACTGGCCGGTGTGCTGAAATTGGGCTTAGGCTCCGGGTTTACAAATACAGGTAAAGTCCGTAAGGTACTTCTGCAACCATTGCTCGTTGTAACAAATAGTGTTACATTATAATTTCCCCAGCCAGTGAATAAATGAGACGGATTTTGTAATGTGGAAGTATTGGCCGCCCCGCTTGCCGGATCGCCAAAATTCCATGTCCAGCCAATAATGCTGCCATTACCCGCTGGTATTGTTGAATTAGTGCTGGTGAAACTTATACTATTTCGTTCACATGCCAGCGGCTGAACGTCAATTTTTGCTGAAGCAGTATCCCAAACTGTTATGGTATTACTGGCGGTATCAATGCACCCCCCTGCTGTTGAAGTAAAGGTATAAAGTATCCGATGGGTGCCTGTCCCTGCTACAGCAGGTGAGAATAACCCGGTCAATGACACACCAGGACCTGTAAAAATTCCATTACCCGGCACCCCTCCTATTTCACTCGCTATAGCCGGGGTGATCTGGTATGGAGCCGCATCATAACAGATGTTTGGCATAGGATTAAACTGAACCAGGGGTGCTGCATTTACTGTTATATTCCTTAGCCTGTCATTTACACAAACACCACCTGAATAAGCCCTGTAGCGGATGGTAAACACCCTGGTGAGTGGCACCTGGAAGTTTGGATATAAGTGTTTATAAATTTTTCCTGAAACCGGGAAATTGTCTGTATCAAAAACTGCAGGGAACCCAACATTATCCCAATAAATTTCAATCTTGGTAATGACACCCGGGAAAACAGTGGAAGCCTCAGCAATGGAAACAGAATCATTGGCACATAATGTTGTGGGGTTAACCACGGTGAAATCAGCGACCGGGAAACTTCCGTTTACCGTTAATACTTGCACAATCGTATCCTTACAACCCCTGTTGCTGGTGACGATCAGCTCAACATTATAGGGACCCGTAGCAGAATAACTATGCTGCGGATTCTGTAAGGTGGATGTATTCAGAGGCCCGCTTCCCGGATCGCCAAAATTCCATACCCATGCTGTGATCACATCTGGTGCAGTTACCTTACTTGTATCCGTAAACTGTGCATAGGTATCACTCAGGCAAACTTCCGGAATAATATATCCAGCCAATGGTCTTGGATAAATAACAACTTGTCTTGACGGCTCAATACTCACGCAACCATTATTGGTAGTAACTATAAGTGTAACGTTATAAGTACCTGAAGCAGCATAAGTATGTGATGGATTTTGCGTATTATCAATCGGACTACCGTCACCAAAATCCCAGGCCCAGCTAATAATACTGCCTACATTGGCAACAGATATGTCAGTGAAATTTATTACCCCTGTTTCGCAGGATGGTGCACTATAAGTAAAGTTGCTGTTTGGTAGCGGGTGAACAGTTAAAGTTCCTGTAGCGGTAGGAATTACACATGGACCCGTGGTGTTTACTGTGTAATTAAATACACCACTAACGGAAGGGCTGCCTGTTATTGTAATTACGCCTCCTGCAAATGTTCCGGTAACTCCGGCAGGTAAACCGCTTACGCTGCCTCCCGTTCCGCTACCGCCAACTGCATAAGTAATTGCAGTTATTGCAGAATTTAAACAAACAGCCTGGTTATCCGTTCCTACCGCAGAGGTTAGCGTAATCGTTCCATCTTGTGTAACTGTTATAGTTCCGGCAGCAGTGGGATTTACACAGGGGCCTGTAGTTGTTACTGTATAATTAAATGTTCCGCTTACAGTTGGTGTGCCCGAAATAGTTACCACGCCGCCTGCAAAATTTCCCGTAACACCGGCAGGTAACCCGCTTACACTACCTCCGGTTCCACTGGCACCAACCGCATAAGTAATATTAGTGATTGCGGTATTGATACAAACCGTTTGGTTATCTGTTCCGGGTGCGGAGGTCAATGTTATTGTGCCATCAGGTGTAACGGTAATTGTTCCTGTAGCTGTAGGATTAACACAAGGGCCTGTTGTATTTACAGTATAATTAAATACACCACTTACAGAAGGAGTTCCTGTTATTGTTATTATGCCGCCCGCAAAATTTCCGGTGACTCCGGCTGGCAATCCGACAACACTGCCTCCATTGCCACTGCCAGCAACTGCATAAGTAATTGCAACGATCGGGGTATTGATACAAACTGTTTGATTATCGGTTCCGGCAGCTGATGTTAAAGTTATAGTCCCATCAGGAGTAACTGTTATTGTTCCGCTGGCTGTAGGATTTACACAGGGGCCAGTTGTAGTTACTGTATAATTAAAAGTACCGCTGACAGTTGGAGTTCCTGTAATAGTTATCACAGCCCCTGCAAAAGTTCCGGTCACCCCGGCTGGTAACCCGCTTACACTACCTCCGTTACTACTGAGAGTTACCGCATAAGTAATATCAGTGATGGGTGTATTGATACAAACAGTTTGATTATCCGTTCCAACCCCTGAGGTTAAAGTAATGGTGCCGTCAGGAACTATTATTACCGGGAAAGTATATACAAGGCTTCCACAACCGGTAGTTGTTTGCACCAGCAGCGTAGCATTATAAGTTCCCGGGGCAGTATAGGTGTGGGTCTGATTAGGAGGATTGGGGGCAATAACAATTACAGGCGGTGAACCATCACCGAAATCCCATGTCCATTGATTGATGACAGCGCCACCTGTAACAGTGGACATATCCGTAAATGCAACAGGGACATTCGGACATAAGGGTGCGGAAACAGTAAAGTTGGCCAGGGGCAGATCGTTTAGTGCTACCGGGTGGATTACCGTATCGGCAAGACAACCTACATCCGTGATCAGTGAATATTTTACATTATAAGTGCCCGATACAGCATACAGATGTGAAGGGGCTGCAAGATTACTGGTCGTCGCATCCCCAAAATTCCAGTGCCGGCTTATAATAGGTCTGCCCCCTGTATTGGAATTATCAGTAAAACTGACCGGACTTGTAACACAACCGTCTGTTACAAAATTAAAATCAGCAACCGGAGGTTCGAATACCTGCACATCAAAATCAATTATTTGTTCATTACCACAACCATCGGGAGTCGGGTTAGTGGCTACTACTTTTATCGGGTAGGTGCCAACCGCAGTTATGTAGTAAGTTGATGGCAGCATATAGCGGTACAAGGTTCTGCCTGCCACCACCCAAGTGGAATCAAACACAGGATTGATCAAGGTGGTATCAAGAATTCCCATGCCATTAAGTACAGGGCCGAATTGCCATTCAATCCGGGTTGGCTGGTAAGGAAACACCATACCAAAATGAAAAGGAGTTCCCCTGCAGGTAGCCGGGAAACTTACAGTTCCATACTCGTTTTGAATAGTGATAAACTGGAAAAGGTCACGGATATTGGTACCGATGTTAAATCCATAGGATTCTGCAGGACCATAACCGTAAGCCGTGCCATTAAAACCTGAATCAGATTGAATGGTATGCTGTCCGGCAGTAATCCCCTGGGTTAAATAGGAAAAGCCTGGATCCTGCGGGTGAACAGTAAATGATGCCGGAGGAACAGGTATCCCATCCAGCGTAAAAGAACTGATGGCAGTTCCTGAATTACGAATAATGACGCTATAATAATGCTGGTTAATATTGGGAGCAGTATTAGGAGTAGAATAAAAAAGCACCCTGGCAATATTTTGTTCAACCGGGCTCAGATACATTACTTCCGGGTCTCCCGGGCTTCCATTACCGCAATGGCCCTGGGAAGTAATGTATTGGGCAACACATATCGGTTTATCTGCCTCAATCAAATTAGGGTTTGATGACGCCGGCAATTCATAATAAAAATTATTCTGGAGCGGTACTGCTATCGGGGCGCCATTATGAGTTACTATTGTTGTCGGATCTGAAACACAAATTCTGTAAATATTGTTGGCCATAGCGCCTCCTGTTGGCACCGTTAAATATTTTTTCCCCCAGGCAGCTTTAGGAAATGCCTGGGTCATATAATAATCAGATGACGATGATGTACCATTACAGGTTATACTGATCCTACCGCTTCCGGAAAAAACGCCGATCTTTTTACAGCCTCCCGATGCTGTGGCTATACTTATTACTTTAGACCCTGTCAGGTCAACCCCCGTAGCCGGATTGGGTGGAGCATTGGTAAACACTCCCATTACATTATAAATCTGGCCCTGTGTTAATGTTACAGTATAGGTGGTTCCGGCTATCCATCCACCAGTTGTGTTTCCGGAAGGAGTGATTTCAACAGTAGTAGTTCCTGTATCACAAGCAACAACATAAAACCAGCAATTTGAGTTGTTACTGTTAGAAATATTTCTATAATTAATGGAATAATATTCTTTTCCAAGCGTAGTGGTTGGAAATAATATTGTTGCACCTGATACCATTGAAGTGTATATATGTGCATACGCAACAATAGGCTTGTCAGCTACTATATGTATTCCCCGGCTAAAAAGCCCTTGTGTTGTCATTCTTGCATCCTGGGCGCCGGATTTAGGTATTCCGCCTGCTCCTGATGGTGGCGTTGCAAATACAGTGTTTGCGGGAATATTAGGGTAAGTTGCAGTATAGCCAGTGCCAGGAATAGTAACTGTCACTGTTGTAACCTGATCAGTGGCAAAATATAAAACCATTTCCTGATTATTGCCACCCGACATTAATTGGTGGTAACCATACCCCAACCAGAAATCTTTACCCTTATTAGAAAAGTCCTGGGCATAAGATGTACTTCCAATAAGTATGGTTAGTACAAGGGTACTTAAGAGGTAAAATTTTCTCATTAGTCCAAAGTCCTGAATGTGCAGAAACCCGTGACGAATTTACCGAATAAATATAGGAATAACTAAGGGATTTTACTATGACCTGAATAAATAGTTACAAAATCGGATTGAAAAGCTTGTATAAACTGAAAATGAAAACTCCTCCCCACACGCAAAAAGAGGTCAGACCGGGACGGTCAGACCTTACCAGCAACGGGGACATTTCTCGCTGTACTTATTGCCGATCAGAAATCCAACCAGAATTTCATGGGTACCCCGGCTCACTGTATTCAGGGCTGTGGTAGTAATGTCATATGCATAGCCAACATTGAACGTATTGCTGACATTGATCCCCGCCATGGCGGCATATCCATCCTGGTAGCGATAACTCCCGCCTAACCAGAACATGTCCATGTACTGCAGTTTTAAATTTGCCTCCGGCTGAAAACTGTTTTTGGACGAACCCTCGACATATTTCAGCATCACGGAGGGGATCGCATTCACCGATTCCCCAAGCATAAAGCGGTAGCCGGCTGTTAAAAACAGGTGCGGAACTAGTCTTCCTTTGGCGATATAAGTGGCATCATCGGTAAAAGAGAGTTTTTGCGGGATCACCTGCTGGGCTGAAACGCCGATAAAATAATTCTTTGAATACAACCACAAACCAACACCGAGGTCCGGTCTTATCTTGTTTATTTCATTGTTGATCGCCACGCTGGTTGCCGGATCAAACGGATCTCCGCTTCCTGAAAAATCATGCTTGGATCTATCAAGGCTTACATTGGTGATACCGGCTGAAAATCCGCCTGCGAGATTTGTGGTGGGGCTTAATCCCAAATGATAAGCATAGGTCGCATTAATGGTGAGCCGGTTAAAGCTACCGGTCCTGTCATTGATCATCGTTAACCCGATGCCATGATGCGGTTCAGCAGCCGTATAATTTTCCCAGTAATATTTTCCTCTCGGGTTTTGACCCGGCACCTCAAAGGAAGTGGAAGAGGTGCGGTAATCGCCTTTGCCGATCGGGGCCTGGATCGAGAAATAACTGGTCTTCGGAGCGCCATTCAATCCTACCCACTGGTCACGGGTACTGATCTTTACATCCGTATAGTTTTCAATACCACTGAGGGCAGGATTCAGTATGTAGTTATTAAGAATGTATTGGGTGTAATGAGGACGCTGCTGCGCCGACAATTGCACACACAATAACATCACCGGGATAATTAGTATTTTCATTTTCATTGCTTAACGGATTACATCTACATAACCTGACATTATCTTTCTGCCGTTTTTCGGATTAACGATATAATAATAAGTTCCTATAGGAACAGGGTTTCCATTAATTGTTCCATCCCATGGTTTGCTGTAACCTTCGGAATGATAGATCCTCTGGCCATACCGGTTATATATATCAACGGTACATCCCGGGTAGGTTTCCAGGTATTGTATCAACCAGGTATCATGTATGCCATCACCATTGGGACTGAAAATATTAGGAATGGCCGGAGCCTTCAACACTTTGATAAATACCTGGTCACTTTTGCTGCATCCATTATCGGTAGTAATTGTTAATGTATACGTTTTATCATCCGGAGGAGAAGCGATCGTGTAAGCAATGGTCGGGTCGCTCAGGTACTGAGCTGGTGTCCAGAGATAAGTTACCGGCATGCTTGCATTCAATGCAGGTGTTAATGTTACCTGTCCGCCTTCGAGCATAAATTTATCCGGGCCTGCATTAGTTGGCGGCATCGGGAAAACAGAAAGTGTTTGTTCCTTAAAATTTACACAACCGTTCACAGCCGTAAAAGTATAGCGGATGATGTGATTGCCTGCTCCTGCTGTTGCAGGATTGAATAAACCTGCTGCATTAATACCAGGCCCCGAAAATACTCCAAAGGCCGGGCTGGCTGTTACCTGGAATGAAGGCACATTTGCACAAACCCCGGTAACGGGATCGAATTGTATGGACGGTGTCTGCAAAACGGAGATCGTACCGCTTGCTGCTGCAGTGATACAACTGTTACCTGTTGTGTTTATCGAGTAATTGAATAAACCCGCTACGGTAGGGTTACCGCTAATGGTTAATGTACTGCCTGATACAGAACTGGTCACTCCGGGAGGTAATCCTGTTACAGAGGCTCCCGTAGCGCCACCGCTTAAAGTATAAGCAATAGACACTATCGGCTTGTCTGAACAAACTGTCTGATTTGTTGTTGAAGCCGCTGAACTCAGACTCATGGTATGGTCAGGATTTATTGTTATTGTTCCCGTCAGCGTTGGGTTCACACAAGGACCCGCACTGCCTACTGTAAAGTTGAATGTGCCGCTTACTGTTGCTGTACCACTGATGGTAAACAGCCCGCCGCTGTATACAGCATTCACTCCTGCCGGCAACGATCCTGCTGTTATTGATGCAGCGGTACTGCTTCCGCCTATAGCATAAGTAATATTTGTTATTGCAGTATTGATGCATACTGTCTGCACATTGGTTCCGGGTGAGGAGGTCAATGTTAATGTAGCATCCGGAGTAATTGTTATTGTTCCCGACTGTGAAGTATTTATACAAGGGCCACTGGTTCCTACTGTAAAGTTGAATGTACCGCTTGCTGTTGCTGTTCCACTGATGGTAAACAGCCCGGCACTGTAAACTCCGCTCACTCCTGCCGGTAATGATCCTGCTGTTATGGATGCACCGGTTCCTCCTCCGCCTACTGCATAGGTAATATTGGTTATTGCATTATTGATACATACTGTCTGCACATTACTTCCCGGCCCCGATGAGAGGTTCAATGTTGAATTATCATTCACTGTTATTGTTCCGGTTGCGGTAGGTTTCACACATGGGCCAGTAGTGGTTACTGTATAATTAAATGTTCCCGCTACGGAAGGCGTACCTGTTATTGTAATCACTCCGCCGGCGAATGTTCCGGTGACTCCGGCCGGTAAACCGCCTACACTGCCACCTGTGCCACTGCCACCTACTGAATAAGTAATATTAATGATCGGCGTATTGATACAAACAGTTTGATTAGTGGTTGCGGGTGCCGAGGTCAATGTTAATGTGGCATCGGCTGTAACTGTTATGGTTCCCGACAGTGAATTATTTATACATGGACCACTCGTTCCTACTGTATAGTTGAAAGTGCCGCTTGCGGTTGCTGTGCCACTGATGGTAAACACTCCGCCGGCATATACGCCGTTTACTCCTGCCGGTAATGATCCTGCCGTGATGGAAGCGCCGGTTCCTCCTCCGCCTATGGCATAAGCAATATTGGTTATCGCAGTATTGATGCATACTGTCTGTATATTACTGCCCGGCCCTGATGAAAGACTCAATGTTGAATTATCATTCACTGTTATTGTTCCGGTAGCGGAAGGTGTACCACAGGGACCTGTAGTATTTACCGTATAACTAAAAGTACCAAATACAGTAGGCGTGCCTGAAATAGTAATCACACCTGCGGCAAAACTTCCGTTTACTCCTGTTGGTAATCCTGTAACACTGCCTCCTGTACCACTGCCGCCAATTAAATAGGTGATATTTGTGATGGCTGTATTGATGCAAACGGTTTGATTATCTGTTCCAACCCCGGAAGTTAATGCTATTGTGGCCACTGTCGTAACAGTAATTGTTCCGGCAGCGGTAGGTGTCACACATGGGCCCGTGGTAGTAACTGTGTAATTAAATACTCCGCTGACAGAAGGGCTTCCTGATATTGTTATTACTCCTCCGGCAAAAGTTCCTGTGACTCCGGCTGGCAAACCGCTTACGCTGCCTCCAGTGCCGCTGCCGCCTACAGCATAAGTAATTGGAACTATAGGGTTATTGATACAGGCATTTTGATTATCTGTTCCGGCTGCAGAGGTTAATGAAATAGTGCCATCGCTTGTAACTGTTATTGTGCCCGTAGTAGAAGGTGCTACACATGGACCCGTAGTTGTTACCGTATAATTAAATGTTCCGCTTACCGTTGGAGTCCCGGTTATAGTTATCACTCCTCCTGCAAAAGTTCCGGTGATCCCGGCGGGTAATCCGCTTACACTGCCGCCAGTACCCGTGCCGCCGATTGCATAGGTGATATTTGTGATGGCTGTATTGATACAAACCGTTTGATTATCTGTTCCGGGAGCAGAAGTTAATGTAAGAGTGCCATCAGCTGTAACTGTTATCCTTCCTGTAGCTGTAGGTATTATACATGGACCCGTAGTATTTACTGTGTAATTAAATACACCACTAACGGAAGGGCTGCCTGTTATTGTAATTA
>CAZGGQ010000030.1:0-59789 GCA_964525285.1 uncultured Chitinophaga sp. | reverse complement strand
AATCAAGCAAATAAAAAAAGATTATCCCGGTTGTCATCTTACCTGGGCCATCAGCAACTTCTGCAGGCAGGTTATTGAAAATAATCCTGATGTGGATGTGGTTTGGGAAGTGCACCTGGTCGATAAAGAAGCCGGGGTGAAGGAAGGCTGGTTATCTTTTCAACAGGAAGCTCTGAAAAGGAAAGAAGCAGGTGAGTTTGATGAAGTTTTCCTTACACAAGTATATCCTTCTAATGTCCACAATTTTGATGGTACAACCCGTGGTTCGATCTACAATAGTTATCCTCATCCTGTAACTGTGGAGGCAAGACCGGTTTTGCGTTTATATGAAAATGAAATTAAAAAGATAAAGCTATTTGCTGAGCAATACCAGTTGGATAAATACAAGCATGTTGTTTTATTTGAATGTTCTGCTTTCAGCGAACAATCTTTTGTTGATCCGGAGTGGGCATTAGCAGTGGCCCTGCCCCTGGTTCAGCGATTTAATAACCTGCTATTTATCTTTTCTACACATCTCAAACTGGATACTCCGCATGAACGGATCATTATCGGCAACCTGCTTTCCCTCCGGGAAAACGCAGAGCTTACCAAATACTGCACGTTGTTCATAGGTTGCTCCAGCGGCATTACCTGGATGGCTACAACCGATTGGGCAAAGCGATTGTCCATGATACAGTTCCTGAAACGGGGTGTGGGGTTCAGGTTTGCCTCCATCGCTTATGATCATCGATACTGGGGCCTGGATGATTCACTGATCATTGAAACAACCAATGCAGGGACCGATCATGCTGTTGAATTGATCTGTGATGTGTTGAATAATGGAATTCCTGTTTGTAAACCGAAGTATCACCGGGAACTGAAGCCCCGTTTAATTTTCTTGCTTAAATACAGCTTTATGTTTTTCAGGAGGGGAAAATTTGGAAAATCTCTGAAAATTGTGAAGAATTTTATGGGGCGGAATTATTTCCGAAAGCAAAGACCCTTAAAGCTGCATTAAAGAAGTATAAGCATCTTTTCTACAAAATATGGTATTGATATAAGTGTCTGCATAAATAAAGTAACCATTCGTTTCCAGGAAATTTACCAGTTCCCTGTTTTTTAATTCTGTATTATTGTCTCCATAACCAAGCGTTTCCACACAGAATACTTCAGGTTTGAATTTATCAAAATGGATGGTTTGCAATATTTCCAGATCAAGACCTTCAACGTCTATGGTTATAAAATTGGGATGAGGAGAAAAATATGTACCCATTATTTCATTGATACTAACAAGGGCTGTTTTTATCACGGATTCCACTTTGTATTTACCAATATTCCTGTTGCCGGTCGTCTCCCAGAATTCAGCTTCTTTTTTGGAGAAAGTGCCCAGGCCATTGGCTCCTTTTGGAAAAAGATAAAAATCGGCTTCTGTCTTTTCATCAAAGGCAATGCCAGCATGGATGCAGGTGTCTTTTTTCCGCTTTCTTTTCAATTTTTTATACAGGTAAAGATTCGGTTCAATACAAACTCCCTTGCTTCCTTTTGAATAGAGTAAATAAGTATTGCTGATCAAAAAAGGTTCATTGGCGCCGATATCAAGATAAGTTGGGTGCTGAATCTGAAGGCGGAAAAAAAGATCTTTAATGATCAGGTCTTCCCCGTTTTGTGAATAGCTTATACGTGAGTGAGGGTATAGATAGCTGCTGTAAATCTTCCGGAAAACTTTTTCAATGAAAAGCCGCATACAAAGGTGATTTATAATATAATCTCGTCAGCCTCCTGAAATACTTGTCAAATTTATACCGAAATGACCGCTTATTGAGCAACGATAATTTCACCGGGGATAAATCAGTTGTAACTCCCATTTTTTTTGCTGAAAGTTGATCCAGCATTTTTTCAAATAGGAGCTGAAAGCTTTTGACCGACCATTCCTCTTTCATCTTTTTCACAAACTTTGTTGATGATTCAATGGAACCCTTGAGAGACAATTTTGGAAAGGGTTGAAGGTATTTGCTGATATGCCGGAAAGTGGAATTGTCAGAAATAGCGAGGGGTCTTTCGCTGGTAATGGCCTGGTCGGTTGTAGCGGCAAGCCCCGGCATATTGCGGTCATATAAAAAACAGTTCAGCGTATTTTCACTGCACCAGTATATCAGATCATCTTTGGTCATGAAATCATGAGTAGTAATAACTTCTACACCATCTTTTGCGAGCACCATGCATTGCGCCGCCAATTTCTGTGCATACAGGTGGCTGGGATCTGTGTATGTGCCATGCGGAATATTGATACGGACAATTGCTTTTTCAAACTCTTTTTTGACCGCTTCCACTACATGTTCAAAGCCTTTTCCCTTTGTAGCAAATCCAAAAGTCCCGATTACGGGGATCTCATTTTCTTTTTTTGATAATTCGCCCCGATATTCATCAAGAGGGCGGGGGAAAACAAATACTTTTTTATGTTTGAAGGTCATGGAAGGGTCCAGCACACAATAGAAATCAAAGTCAAAGGGAGAGCAGTATACAAAGGGATCATTCGGTAATATCTCCAGGACAATTGTACCTTTTAACCCCGGTAATTTTTTTATGCTTTTTGTATCCAACCAGCCGGTGGTGCTGAAATGATAGTTGAATAGGTAAAAATCATAGGTTGCCGGAATAGTAAGTTCTTCTTTTTTCAGTTCGAGATAATCCAAGGAATAATTTGCGGAATCTTTTATACAATTAAAAACCATCAACCCTGATTCGTGAATGCTGCAAATCGCTTTTTCTGTATTGATAAATAAACCTTTCAGGGGCTTCATTTTTACACAATTTCAATAAATGGTAAAGGGAAGATAAACTTTCCGCCAGCTGCACGGTATTCTTTTTCGCGACCAAGAATGTTATTACGAAAATGCCAGGGCAATACAAACAAATAATCCGGCTTCATAGCATTTGCTTCAGCTTCTGATACGATCGGGATGAGGGTACCCGGTGTATAAGCGCCAAATTTTTGTTCATTTACTTCGGCGATGCAGTCAAGGTATTGGGTGCCGATATTGCAATATTGAAGCAACACATTTCCTTTGGTAGAGGCGCCGTAACCAATTATTTTTTTACCATCATTTTTTAATTTATCCAGCAAGCTGACTAGGCTTGTTCTGTGTTCCTGTACCCGTTGTGCAAATTCCCGGTATGGTTTTTCGGTTTTCAAACCCATCTTTTCCTCTTCTTCAAGCATCCAGTTGATGACAGCGGTATTCTGAACATGTTTCGAATCTTTTTTTGCAGCCGTAACGGCAAAACTTCCGCCATTCATATCGTTCTGTTCAATATCAATGATCTTCAGGTTGCTTTTATCTAAAATATATTTTACAGAAATAAGTGAATAATATTCCAGGTGTTCCTGGCAAATGGTATCGTAGGAATTGGTACGGAGCATAGAAGGCAGGTAGCTTTGTTCAAAATGCCAGATTCCATCATCTGCCAAAACAGACTCTATGTCCGCCGCAAATTTTACCGGGTCTTCCAGATCGTAGAACATGGCGATGGATGTAACAATGGTTGCTTTTTCAGCAGGAAATATCTTTCTGAAATTTTCAGCAGTAAAAAAATCTGGAACCAGGGATATATCAGCAGGATAATATTCTTTGAATTTATTACCGGTCGGGTCGATCCCGATGCGACGAAGATGGGCAGGATAACATTTTAAGGAAGTGGCATCATTGCTGCCAATATCCAGGATGATATCGTTGGATGCAGTCTTGACTTTTCTCAGCAGTGTGTTGACTTTATTCTGCAAATGGTTCACCATGCTTTGGTTGAGACCGGAACGGTAACCATAATTATCCCCATACATTTCATCCAGGCTGTAGGATTGTTTCATCTGAACCAGGCCACTTTCCGGGCACCAAACCATGTCAACAGGACCTTTAGTGACAGGCTGGTCTTTTGAAGCGGGGAAAACACCGGTTAGATATTGTTCGCCTAATGATAATACATTTACTAAATTGCTGCTGCCGCTTATCCTGCACTGTTTTATTTCCTGAACCATTAATTTTACCGGATTTAAGGCTGCAATATTAAGTCATTTTACACCAATTGCCGATGAAGGTTTCAGTCATAATAATAAACTACAACACATTTGCTTTAACCAGTCAATGTATCCGGTCTGTTATTGAACAAACCGGTAAGACGGCGTACGAGATCATTTTAGTTGATAATGCATCGACAGAATGCGATCCGGAAAATTTTTTACAGGAATTCCCGGCTGTAAAACTGATAAAAAGTGACAGGAACGGCGGGTTTGCCTATGGCAATAACCTGGGAATAGAAAAGGCAAGCGGCGATTTTATTTTATTACTAAACAGTGACTGTATCCTGCAGGAAGACAGCATCCATAAAACTGTTGATCATTTGGAGCAAAAGCCGGAAGCCGGGGTGCTTGGCTGCAGGATGGTTTATCCCGGCGGGAAAGTTCAGTATTCTGCCCGGCGATTCAGAACAATAAGTTGGGAGTTGCTCGACCTGTTCCGTTTTATTCCCTGGCTGATGCCTTACAAAAAAAGGGCAAAGATTATGCTGGGTAAATACTTCAGGCATGATGAAAACATAGAATGTGATTGGGTGAACGGAGCTTTTTTTCTTTTTCGCCGGAAAGTAATTGATCAACTGCCCGGGAAAAAAATGGATGACCGCTTTTTTATGTACGGGGAAGATCAGTTATGGTGTGAGCAGATCAAAAACCTGGGTTACAAAATCCTTTTCTGTTCCGAAACAACGATCATTCATATTCATAGCGGCAGTACGGACCAGGCAAAGCAATGGAAGCTTCGGAAAACGATGATGAAGCATGAACTTGAAATAATGAAACTGCGGGAAGGGAAGGGGTTATATTATTTTATATTCAAATTGATATTCGTGACCAAAGAAGTAACAAGAAATTGGATCAGGTCAATCATTTTTCGCCTGACCGGCCGCCTGATCCGATAGAGATATTATCATGTTCTTCACTACATTTTCCCAAGAATAAGAATCATAATAAGCCGGAGGGGTTATCGCCATTTTATCAGCATTGCTGATTATTGACCTGGCAAACTCATTCCAGTCATTATCATTTACAATAATAAGTTGATCGCCTGTTGCCATTGTATCAATTCCCCTCGCCCCGGTCCTGGTTGCAACTACTGTCGCTCCAAATCCAATGGCCTCCACCATTTTTGTTTTAATGCCGCCGCCGCTTTGTACGGGATTTAAAAAAATATCAGCAGCTTTAAAATACATTTCAATATCTTTTACAAAACCTGCATAAATAATATTCATATCAGCGTAGCCTATTAATGAGTTTAATTCTTCGGGTAATCCTTTGCCACAAATAATGATTTTATACCTGAAAGACTCCTGCCGGAGTAAAAGAGGGTTTATTTCATCCAGGATGACTTTCAATGCATCCAGGTTTGATTTGTAATTCAACAGACCGTTAAACAATAAAATTTTTTCTTCCTGGCTGATCCTGTGTTCCCAGCAAACCTGGACCCTGCATTCAGCTTTATCTTGCGGGTAGTTTTTCATATCTATTCCAACGGGAAGGTCAATACATTTCTCTTTTTCGATCTTCCATTTCGTTATAGCGAAATTTTTATCTTCCGGGGTAATGAAAAAGAGGGCATCTGCTTTTTTAAAACTCCATTTCTCATAAATTCTTAAGATGGGCCACCACCAACGTCCGGTGGATCGAAACCGCTGGTATTCGATATTATGTGTATGAATGATGGTCTTTACTCCTGTTCTTTTCCTGATGCGAAAGGCCAGCCAGGCATAATAAGGATGCTCGCAGATAATGGTATCAAATCCTTCCTTCTTTATTACTGCAGTAATTTTTGAAACAAGGCTCCGGTCGTAATATCTCGCAAAGGATTTTTTGAGCAGGGGGATCGTCTTATAGGTTTTTGCAAGAGAAAAATCATTCTCCGCTACAGAAATAACAGTCAACTCAACTTCCTTGCTGAAATATTCAAAAAATTTTGCAATAACTTTTTGCCCACCGGAAAAAAAAGGAAGGTAAGGGTAAGGGGCTATGGCAAGAACCTTTTTCATTTTAGAAGAATAAAAAATTAGAAACAGGAAAATAAAGAATGAGAAAGTAAAGAATGGTTCCACATGTCATAACTTTTTAATTTCTAATTCTTTACCGTCCCTTCGGGGCTCGTTCCCATCACGCCAACCTGTTAATTAATTTATTGTCACTTACGAAGCCACTTTTTAATTTTTAATTTTTCATTTTTGATTTCTAATTCCTGGTTTCTTCCTGCTTCCCTTCCATGCCATAAACAAGCCACCCATGAAAAAGATGGCAATAAGAATGGATGCAATGAACATGATTGTTCTTCCTTTCTTTACCGATGCCGGTTCAAATACAAATTTTACGATGTGTTTGCCCGGGGGAAGCGGGAGGCCACGCAAAAGATAATTCACTTTACAATACTCCGTGAGTTTGCCATCGAGGTAGGCATTCCAGCCTTTGGGATAATACACTTCACTAAATACAGCAAATTGCGGGCTGGTCGCATTCGATTCATATTCTATCTTATCATTATCAAAGCTCAGCATTTTGATCGATGCTGAAGAATCAGCGGTGATCGCATTTATTTTACAGGTTTTATCAACCACCACGGTATCTTTCAGGTTACTGCTCCTGAGTGCGAGAAATTCCTCAACAGGTCCATCCACTGTTTTTACTGATTTGGCCAGCCAGCAAGGACCATATGTATATGGATTTGGCAGAACCACTTCATTGCCGGTCCCTTGAGTTCCTACTATTGAATATTTTACATTCAGCATATTGAGTACTGCTGGGTTGTAATTCGCACCGGATATGTATTTATCTAAAACGTCCTGGTAAATTCGTAAACGTGCAGGATGATAGCCTGTTATACTTTTGAAGAAAGAAGATGTCCTTGCGTCAAACACAGGATTCACCGTGGCATTGAATACCCTGAAATTCGGGTCTTTGTCCTCGAGTATCTGTTGCTCCACCTGTGTCGGGTTGAAATGCTCGGATTGCAGATCATCCGGAGTCACATAGGTTTCATCAGGTAAATAATTTTTGCTGGTAATAAGCAATTCTGCGGTGCCGATCACTAATAAACATATGGCAACCACCATCGGTTTGATCTTATTCTTCATATAGAAATATAGAAGACCAATAAGCATGACAGCAAAGAGCAAGGCCCGCAATATTTGCCCGCCGAACATAGCCTGGCGATCTGATTTCATTCCCTGGACAACGGCACGACCGATAGTTCCATTTTTATCCTGTTGTGCGAAATTTTGTAACAATTCATTATCATAGCCAGCCGAATAATTCATTGAAACGTATAGGAGCGAAAGTAAAGCAAACAAACCGCCGGTTATGTACAATATCTTTTTAAAATTCACCTTCAGAAGCTCCCTGCTTTTTTCATTGAACAATAAATGTTGCAGCGCAAGTACTGAAATGATGGTAATGGTCAATTGTGGAATTACCTGCGCCATGGAAGGCGCCCGGAATTTATTATATAATGGCAGGTGCTGGAACAGGAAAGTATTAAAGCCGGCGAAATGTTTGCCCCAGGAAAGGATGATCCCCAGCAAGGTTATGGCCAGCAACCCCCATCGCAAAGGAGTTTTGACAATTACAAATCCAATTAATCCTAATAAACAAATGAACACACCGAGGTAAGCGGGTCCGGCTGTAAAAGGTAATTCGCCCCAATAGCGTGGAAGTTGTTCGGTGGCGAGTTGTTGTGCAACAGTTTCATTGACCCCCGCTTTAGTGAGTTTGCTGACCACTTTTGAATTTTCCGATAAATGTTTGTAGCTATCACCGCCAAATGCATTGGGCATGAGCAGGGTGAAGGACTCTGCTTTTCCGAGGCTGTATTCAAACGCATAGGCAGTGTCCAGGCCGGAGGTTTTTGTTAATGTAACGGTGTCTTTTTGGTTATCTATTGAAATACTTTTACCGCCACGGATCGTATATTTTGTGTATTCTGCCGTTGTCATCAATGTCATCGCACTGCCTGCTAGTCCAATTATTCCGGCAAAGCCCGTAATACAACCAGCTATCATGATATGTTTCCATTCTTTTTTTCGTATCCATATTATAAGATAGCTGAGGGTCACTGCAGCTGCGACCAGGAAAAAATAATAAGTGATCTGGAGGTGGTTTGACCCTACCTGCAGGTAAGCTCCCAATGTACTTACGGCAAGACCGAGCCAGTATTTCTTTTCGAATGTCAGGATCAAACCGGCGAGTAATAAAGGCATAAAAGCGGTAGCGAACATTTGCGTGTCATGCCCGGCATTGATCACAACCGCATTGTAAGTGGAAAAGGCGTATGCCAACCCTCCGAGCATGGCAATGACCGGCCGTGCCCGCAATGCAAGGCAAAGAATATAAAAACATATACAGGCAAGAAAAAAGAAATTCATTGGCTTAGGTAAGCCTAACGACAATATTTTCATCATGTCCGGCAATACACTTTTACCCTGCATGGCTATTTGGTAATTCGGCAAACCGCTGAAAAGATTCGGATTCCAGAGAGGAAAGTGGCCATTCTTTTCTTTATAATCAAATGAATTCTGCGCAATCCCCTTCCATTTGGTAATGTCATCCTGGCTCAATACATTTCCTTCTATTACGGGTTTACAGAAAATAGCAGAGATGGCAATAAATACAACAACGGCAATGATATGCGGGAGAAATTTTTTAAGCTGGCGATTGTTCATCAGTATATCTTTTATTTTTTTAATTAAGGCAGATGCCCGCCTGACCGGCTGGGAATTCGCCATAAAATTTTCTTCGCCTGTTTGTATGATAGCCAGAAAATTTTATGGATTCATTTAATACAAATTCAATATTAAGCTGACAAAATAATGCTATTTTAGACTAAAATCCCGATGCGCTGGCTTTTATTTTTGTCAAGACTGGCTTTTATCTGCGGCATCTTTTTTTTGCTGACCCTTTCATTGCTTATATGGGATTGGGTAAAAGATGAAAGCCTCGTATCCACAATTATTACTATTGGCTTTTTTATGGGGATGATCATAGTCCCCGTTACTTTGATTTGTTACCTGGTATTGTGGCTGGCCCGGAAAAAACCTGCGATGATTGTGCCACGATGGCTGATTATTGCGAATATCCTGGTTTTGTTAATTCTGCTTGGTTATATTTATTATATAAACTATTTATATTCTCAGGTTGACATATGATCCATACTATTATCAAAAATAAACCCACCCGGCTTTTCCTCATACTGGCAGGGATATTTATCGCCAATGCGCTCATTGCTGAGATCATCGGGGTGAAGATCTTTTCACTGGAAAAAACATTGGGCCTGCAGCCCCTGCATATTTTCTTATTCGGGAACGATCTTACTGTTAATCTTACTGCCGGGGTTTTACTCTGGCCTGTGGTATTTATCATGACCGATATTATCAATGAATATTATGGCATGAAAGGAGTAAGGTTCCTTTCTTACCTGACCGCAGGCTTGATTGCATTCGCTTTTATTGTTTTCTATGGCGCCATGAAATTAATCCCGGCTGATTTTTTTATCACCAGCAAGCAGGGCAGCGGCGTGCCGGATATGGAAAAAGCGTATAACAGTGTGCTGGGACAGGGTGGGTTTATCATCATTGGCTCCTTAACAGCATTTATACTTGGCCAGCTGATCGATGTATTTATTTTTCATAAGATCAAAAAAGTGACCGGGGAAAAAAGAGTCTGGCTCAGGGCAACCGGTTCTACACTGATCTCTCAATTCATTGATAGTTTCGTGGTGCTGTTCATTGCTTTTTATATAGGAACCAGGGTAAACGCTTCAAAAAATGATTTTGTCTGGCCTTTCAGTTTGTTTATTGCAGTCGGAGTAGTGAATTATATTTATAAATTCCTGGTAGCAATAATATTGACCCCGGTTATCTATTTTGTTCACTACAGGATTGAAAAATACCTGGGGGCTGAGCAGGCAGCAGCGATGAAAAAAGCGGCGATGGGGGATGATTAAAATTTTCCCTTCACAATTTTGGCGACGATCTTATCGATCGGCAGGGTTACACTTTCCGCTGAAAAATTATCCCAATCAATATAGCGGAAGGTTTCTGTTTCCCCGGTTGATGCATAAACCCTTAGTTGTTGTTCGTCAAAATCAAATTCCTTATCTCTCAGCGGCGTTTTGATATCTTCCAGCGCCCTGGCAAAATAATAAATAGAAACGATCTGGTGATCGGGATTGAAAGCGGATACTTGAAAGTAATCAGTTGTGTAAATATGATCGCCAATTTCTACTTGCAGATTCAATTCTTCGAGGAACTCCCGTTGCAGGCAATTCCGGGTACCTTCGCCGAATTCCAAACCGCCGCCGGGGAACTTGGTAATATAACTACCGCGGATCAATTCATCACTTACCAGCACCTGTTTTTGTTCATTGATCAAAATGCCATAAACCCTTATATTGAACATAAATAAAATATTGTCAGTGAAAAGCAAAAATAGAGATGAATGTGTTAGGATAAAATTCCCCTTTTGGCAACCGATCCCGCAATAGGCGGGAGAAGGTTGCGAACATCGTTCAGGGGTATCAGAACCATTTTTTCTTTAAAAAATACCAGCCAATGATCACAGATACAGCTATAGAAATAATTACCGGGATGTAAAAGGCATGCTGCGAACGCTGGTAAGGCAGGTCCACATTCATTCCATAAATACTTGTTACAAGAATAGGCAGGGAAAGAATGATCGTAATGGAAGTAAGACGCTTCATTACATTGTTCAGGTTGTTGCTGATGATACTGGCAAATGCATCGAGGGTGCTGCTGAGTATAGTAGTATAAATATTGGCCATTTCAAGACCTTGTGAAATATCCACGATCAGGTCTTCCAGGAATTCTTTTTCTTCCTCGTTCATGTCTAAAAAATTGGTACGGCTGATCTTCATCAGCAATATCTCATTGGAACGAAGTGCAGTTACAAAATATACCAGGCTTTTCTGGATCTTCATCAGTTCCAGTAACTCCTCGTTCCGGTTACTGGCATATAGTTTTTGTTCCATGGCATTCCGGCGCTGATTGATCTCTTTCAGGTATTGCATATAAGCCTGGGTGATCTTTTCAAATATCTTCAGCACCATCATACTCTTTTTTCCTGTATCACGGTTCTGGAAAGTGGTTAAGAACTTTTTGATGGCCGGGTTGTCGAATGAATTTACCGTTACGATCTGGTTTTGGGTAAGAATGATACAGATGGGAATGGTGATATAATAGGCATCACTTTCATTGAAGGAGTCGTTTTCCGTAGGTGTTTTAATGACAATAAGTTTTACACTATCATCTTCCTCAAAACGGCTTCTCTCATCAATATCCAGCGAGTCGGTCAGAAAGTCGATCGGTATTTCGAGTCCGGTCGAAAGCCCCGAGAATTCTTCCTGCTTCAGCGGGGGGGATACATTGACCCAGGCTCCCGCTTCCGGCTTGTCTATCTCTACCGTCAGTTGATTAATATTTTTAAAATACTGAATCACGGCCGCAAGGTAAATAAGAAATTAGAAATAAGGAATAAAGAATTAGAAAGTGCTACGATCCTTTACTCCTCATTTTTCATTTTTTGTATGGACTCTAAATGATGATAGGTGTGATGAATGGTGAAATAGCCAAGCTCCCGTAAAGTGATCTTACCTAAGAGTGGGTGAGGGGCGATGTACTGATCCAATTGTGGTTCTTTCCATTTTGAATTTATTGCACGCATCAGTTTATCCATGGACCTTTTAAATTGGTCAAGCATTTTTTGTTTACCGTAGCTGGCTGATATGGGTTTGGGAATAAAACGGCCACTTGCCTTTCCGCCCTGCAGCAATTTTAATTTGTATTTGGCTGCCAGTTCATCATAACTGCGGGAGGAGCGGTTCGGTTTACCTGCATACCAGCGAACAAAGAATTTTGGCAATGCAAATGCAAGCCTGGTATTGCCGGCAGCAATAATAAGATGTTTAACCTGCTGCGCCGGCGACCATTTGCCCTCCGGTTGATAAAAGAACCAGTCATCATTCAATGAAGCACAATACCTGTTGAATTCAATTGCGGCTGAATGAAGTTTTTCTTCTATTTCGTCAATGGTTAAATTCCCGGTCATTTTATTTTATTTCCACAGTTCCTTCAAAAACCTTTTCAGCGGGACCGCAGAGCCAGATGTTTTCAAACCGGTCTTCATCCACGCGGTCAAATTCAACTGTCAGTAACCCGCCTGCAGTTTTCACTTCTACTTCATTAAATCCATTTTCATTGTGGTAACATACAAGAGCAGCGGCCGTTACACCGGTTCCGCAGGAAAGGGTTTCATCTTCCACCCCGCGTTCGTAAGTGCGTACAATGATCTTATCGGGTTCATCGGTTTGTTCTACAAAATTCACATTAATGCCATCGTCTTCAAACTCTTTGCTATGCCTTATTTCATATCCTTTCTTGAACACATCCATGTCCATTACATGATTCACCATTTTTATATAGTGCGGTGATCCTGTATCGAGGATAAAGTCGGTATGAAATTTTTTAATTGTTCTTACATCTTTCATTTTCAGTGATACGATGCCATCGATATCAATTTCGGCTTCATGAGTGCCGTCAACGGCCAGGAATTTATATACTTCACGGTGCATGCCCAGCGTGTAAACGAATTTTATCATGCAACGCCCGCCATTGCCGCACATGCTTCCTTCCCTGCCATCGGCGTTAAAGTATTTCATTTCAAAATCATAACCGGGTTTTTCATTCAGCAGCATCAGCCCGTCTGCACCAATGCCAAAACGACGGTCACATAAACTACGGATCTGGTCCGATGTCAGGGTTGAATACTTATTCTTCCTGTTGTCCGCAATAATAAAATCATTGCCGGTGCCCTGGTATTTGAAAAAATGTAATGTCATCAAGTGAATGGGTTTGGTTAGTGGCAAGTAGGGTTTAGGTTCAGGTTAGAGATCATTTTACTCAGCATTCTGAAAGTTGATCCAGGATATTGTTCCGGTTCTTTTATTTGCCCTTTTTGATAATAAGCCAAGATAATGGCTATTTCAAATTGAGTGTCAACTTCTGCCAGTGAACTTCTTGAAATTTCATAAAATCGTTTCATTTCTTTCCTGGATATCCCTGAATCTCCTTCAGCAATATTACTGTAAACAGAAATTGCTGCACGACGGATTTGTGTGACCAGAACATACAATGCTTCCTTATGAAATTCTTTGGATGCTTTATAAACTTCTTCTGTCAGTTTTAAAGATATTTTGTAAACATCGAGGTTCTTATGTGATAAATTGAGCATATAAAAAAGTTTAGGAACTCAAATTCACATTTGTTTTTTTTAAAATAAAGTCTAATTCCTCAACTAAAACCGTTTTTTCCCCACTCCCCAGCCCCCACTTGGCATTCCCCACTCCCATCTCATCAGATGTTGTCAGAATATATTTGAAGAAATTTTTGTATCAGTTTCTCAATGGTTGTTGCAGCGTCTTTTGAAAATTCTTTTTTTACCCGGTTGGCAACAATGGCATTTATGGCAAGACAATGATGCCCCAATAATTTCCCCAAACCATAGATGGCCGATGTTTCCATTTCAAAATTAGCGATACGGTGCTGGCCAAAACGAAAATCGGTGAGACGATCAACCAGTTCAGGATTGCGGATACCGAGCCTCAGTATTCTTCCCTGCGGACCGTAAAAACCCGGGCAGGTGACCGTGATGCCCTGGTGAAAATCTTTTACAAAATGCTTGATCAATGAAGCCGCCCCGCTGAAGATATACGGATTGCTGATCTGTCCGTGTATTTGTGTATGGGTGACAAAGGAATGAAGCAATTGTTTTTCCTCTTCATTTTGTTCATGCCGGTAAAAATTCAGCAGGTTGTCAATACCCAGGCCATGCGTGGAAGATACAAAACTGTCAGTCGGGATATCAGGCTGTAACGATCCCGAAGTTCCGACCCGGATGATATTGATTGACCGCAGTTGTTTTTTAATTTCCCTTGTTTCAAGGTCAATATTCACCAGCGCATCCAGTTCATTCACGACGATATCAATATTATCGGGGCCAATACCGGATGATAATACTGTAAGCCTTTTTTTACCTACATAACCGGTGTGAGTGATGAATTCACGGTGCTGTCTTTTCACTTCCACCGAATCAAAATGTTTGCTGATCTCTTTAACCCTGTCCGGGTCACCAACGGTGATAACGGTTCCGGCAATTTCTTCGGGACGGAGATCCAAATGATACACTGCTCCACGGGGATTGATGATCAATTCTGATTCTGCAATACGGCTCATTTTAATCGTTTAGGGGTGTATGACTAAATCCAATTAACAAAAATATCTTATTTTCGCTGTCATTCAAAAGGTCCTGTGGCCGAGTGGCTAGGCTCAGCTCTGCAAAAGCTGCTACAGCGGTTCGAATCCGCTCGGGACCTCCAGGCAACGATGCAAGAAAATGCAAGATCCTGCTAACTGAT
Organism: uncultured Chitinophaga sp.; assembly: GCA_964525285.1. Lineage (GTDB taxonomy): Bacteria > Bacteroidota > Bacteroidia > Chitinophagales > Chitinophagaceae > JJ008. Next base: position 45,297 of record CAZGGQ010000030.1, on the reverse strand, counting down.
GATTAGCAGGATTTTATTTTTTTTGAAGTCTGCATAACTCTGCAAAAATGTGCAATAAAGGGGGTGTAGTTTTGGTGTACTTTTTTTACGACACCCCCGTTCGACTTTACTCCAATTATTTTTGTATGATTTTGCGCGGATTGAACTTTGAAAGATACATCAGACTGTGAATTTTTAGCTTTAAAATTTACAGCTATTTATACAGGAATTACTCAACGCCGATTTTACGTTCTCTTGTCGAACTTCTTTCAGCAACAAAGATGGCAAATCGCCTATTGTTTTACGGATCGCATTTCGTGGCGAAAGGCGGGACATCTTTACAGGATTATACTGTTTTCAAAAAGATTGGGATGCTTCATCTAAGAAGTTGTTTCGATCTGATAAGTCGGCTAGTTCCTTAAACAAGAATTTGGAGATGATCTTGTAAGCTTTACGGACAAACTGGTGAAATCAAAAACCGCATTGTATCATTGAGCAAGCCCTATATCCGGCCCATTGTTCGGGGCAAAGAAAATAAGACAGTAGAATTTGGCCCCAAAGTCAATATGCTACAGATCGATGGCATCAATTTTATTGAACATTTCAGCTACGATGCATTTAATGAAGGTACCCGGCTGCAAAGTGGCATTTATCTGCAGCGAAAACTTTTTGGCAAAGCCACCCATCAATCCGCCGATCAGATTTACGCCACCAATGCCAACCGCAGGTATTGCAGGGAAAATAATATTGCCAACAATTTTATTCCAAAGGGCGAACAAAAAATACGGCACATTGAGCAATCTGCTGCCTTAAGAAAAACACTCAATATTGCCAGGAGCACTATTCTGGAAGGAAGTTTTGGCAATGAGAAAAATCATTATCTGCTGCAAAAAATACCCGCCCGTAATCAGATTACCGAAACCTGCTGGATATTCCTGGGCATCCTTACCAGCAATGCTGTCAACATTGCCAATCGCATAGCGGCATCAGCGCAGCGGTCTAGGGCAGCTTAATACCTGGCAAACCAAGTCCGTTCATTCCATCAAGAGCTGTTGGATCGTATCGTTATGTCCCCACCTGAAAAAAACAATTAAAAAAGCAGCAACCCGTAATCGCAAATCATCAAAAAAAAACTACCTGGATTTTTTTAAATCAAATGGTCTGTTTAGAGTTTACAGGAAGACCCTAAATAGTCATTTGACCTATAAGTATATTTATATCAAATCACAGTTCGCTTTTTGATTTAAATTCCGGATCAAAAAAAAGCCGCCACTATTTTGGAATTTGTGTTTTGTAATTTGTCTTGCTCTTCGATTTTGATTTCATGGTTTCGAGGTATTGATCCGTAAAATCAATTTTCAATTCGATCCACAACGGAAGGTGGTCACTCATTTGAAATGTTCGCCAGTTGTCAAATTTCCAGTTTTTTGGCATTTGTTTATGATTAGACTCATACATTTTTTTCGCCATCGGTTTGTATAGCTTTTCATCCTTGAAAACGGCCTCATAAAAATTAATAACACCTATATCTACATTATTATTTTCTTCTTCTATATCCAGGTCCTTCAGTGAAATGTTATGCATGTTGAAGGCAATCTGGTCAAAAGCTTTGGTAAGCTTGCTGTTGGTTAACAGGGGATGCTTTTTGGGGTGGATGAAAAAACCGGTTTTGTTTTTTTTATCTCCCACCAGGGCCTTAAAATACCTGTCATCTTTCTCCTCGATGTTCAGATCACCAACGAGGATATAGGTTACATCTTCCTTTTTCCCCCGTGTATTTAACTTTTGGGCGATGGCGCTGATTTCGTTCTTCCTCCTGGTATTGTCTTTTTCCCCGGTCTTTTTGTCCTTTTTATTGCTGCCATAATAAATATGTACGTTGCAGAGGTTGAACCTGAACCAACTGGCCTGGAACGCTACAACAAAAGGAGGCCTTGCAAAGCCCCTGGGCAGGTTGAATTTTTTCTGTTCTTTACTGTCAAGGCTTACTTCTCCTGAAATGTTTTTAAATTTTACCTTGCCGGTATTGAAGATAAATGCGATCCTTTCATTTCCGCCTTCCGTATTGGGAGTGTCTGTTACGATATAATCAAACTTATACCCCAAAATGTCCATCAGCTTTTTCAGGGCCGACATATCATTCCCGATCTCCTGCACAGCCACCAGGTCAAAAAAAGAAATAATTTCAGCTATATACCAGTAGGATTCCTCCAGCCTGTTTTCAGAATTGGAAAACTCCCGTAAGTTCCAGGTACTTAAAAGCAAGCTGCTCCTGTTTGTTCTGCCAGGCAACATTTCTTTCAGATAAGTCCTCAGGCTCTGGATATTGGAAATAATGTGCTTTCGCTCCCTTGCCGGTAATTTCTCCAAAGGTTTGTAATATGGCATGGTTCAAATAATTTTAAAATAGTTCTCTAAAATAAACAATATTTCTTTTATGGATTTCCGGGAATGAACCACCCGGAACCGGCATTTTAAAAATACAGCAACTTAGGTTTACTTCAAAGTGCTTGCTTGCAGCCAATTTATTTGACTATTATCATTCATTTTCCTAATGGCCATCATGTAAATCGGGTAAAGCCTTCAATAGTTTTGAAATACAAAACCTCAAATAGCCTGTATGCAAAAAATTATCGCTGCATTTGATGGCCTTAAATTCTCAGCAGGTACAAGAGATTACGCTATTGATATTGCCAGGCAGACAAACACACACCTGGTAGGAGTTTTTATGGACGATCCCGGCTACAGCAGTTATAAGATTTATGAATTCATTTCTAAAGAGGGTGTATCAGCAGGCTCACTGAATAAATTTGAAGCAAAAGACCGGTCCACCCGTGATGCTGCCGCGAAAAACTTTGAGAAAGCCTGTCAGAAAGAAGGATTGGAATATAATATCCACCATGACCGGAAAACAGCCATACAGGCTTTAAAGCATGAAAGTATTTATTGCGACCTTCTTGTAATAGATACAGGGGAGACCCTTACTCACTATAAAGAAAAATTGCCAACTCGTTTTATCCGTGATTTACTAAGCGATACACAATGCCCCGTGCTGGTAGTGCCGCAAAAATATAAACCGGTTCAAAAAATAATTTTGTTGTATGATGGCGGGCCCTCATCGGTGTATGCCATAAAAATGTTCAGTTATTTATTGCCGCAGTTAAAGCAGTTGGAAACCGAAGTGATTTCTGTAAATCCTGTAAACACAACATTGCATATGCCCGATAATAAGCTGATGAAAGAATTTATGAAGCGCCATTATCCAAAAGCAAAATATGTGGTCACAAAAGGCTGGGCCGAAGATGAAATAGTCAGGCATCTCAAACTGCAGCAACATATCAATGCTCTTGTGGTGCTGGGGGCCTACCGGAGAGGAACCATTAGCCGGTGGTTTCGTGAAAGCATGGCCGATATACTGATGAAAGAAGTGAAACTGCCATTGTTCATTGCACATAACAAATAAAATATGTATGCGTCGGACCGGATTGTTACTACCTGTATGCCGGGGCTTTAGCGGAGGCATATCAATACCAGTTGCGTTGCATTCCCATAGCTATCGGGATCCGTTCTGTAATTCTATTCACCAGCTTATTGAAATATGACAAAAGAAAATCTTGACCAACTACTCGCCACAGAAGATGAACAGCTTCAAAAGCTAAGGGAGATCGTACACAAAGCCATTGAGGAAGAAAAAATGCTGTCCGACAAATTACTGGAATTTGAAGACAGGAACCCGCCTTTCGTAAGTCGCCTCGCTGATAAAGTGGCCGTTTTTGGCGGAAGCTGGAAATTTATTATTGCATTCGGGTTGTTCATGCTTTTGTGGATTGTGATTAATATATATATGCTCAGCAAACCCTTTGATCCCTTTCCCTTTATTTTTCTGAACCTGATGCTCTCCACATTGGCGGCTTTACAAGCACCCGTTATTATAATGAGCCAGAACCGCAAAGAGGAAAAAGACAGGCAACGGGCCATTAATGATTATATGATAAACCTGAAATCGGAGATTGAGATCCGCAACCTGCATGGCAAGCTGGACCTGCTGATGACAGAACAAATGAAAACCTTATTTGAGATCCAAAAAACACAAGTAGATTTGATGGAAGAAATAAAATTGATCATAAACAGTTCGCCCGAAAGAAATAGCAGGCCAATCACTAAATCATAACTGTGGATTCCATTACTCATCTTGCCCTGGGAGCCTGCATGGGCGAAGCCTTTGCCGGGAAAACCCTTGGCAAAAAAGCAATGCTCTGGGGAGCCGTGGCGCAGAGTATTCCGGATATTGATATCGTTACTTCCTTGTGGATGAATACATCTTCCAATTTATTATCCCACCGGGGGTTCACGCATTCATTTTTATTTTGTGCCCTCATTACCCCGTTATTTGCCTTTTTGGCGGAACGCTGGCACCGGCCGCATAATATCCGGTTAAAGCAATGGGTTTTGTTTTTTGGCGGAGTGATATTCATCCACATCCTTATTGATGCATTTAATAATTATGGGGTGGGTTGGTTTGAACCGTTCAGTCATCAACGCATTTCTTTCAATACTATTTATGTAGCCGACCCGTTTTTCTCCATCTGGCCGGGAATGGCCTGTGTGGCGCTTATCTATATGAAAAGAGGGAAGCCACGAAGAAAAAGCTGGTGGAGGATGGGACTTGGCTTAAGTGCTTTGTATTTGTTTATTTGCCTGATCAATAAAGTGAGAATTGATTCCGATGTAAAGGATATTCTGCGTAAACAACAAATAAGTTATACAAGATATTTTACAACACCGGCACCCCTGCAGAATTTTTTGTGGTTTGTGGTAGCCGGCAACGACAGTGGCTATCATGTTGGCTTCCGTTCTTTATTTGATAAAAAGAAAGAAATTGTTTTTCAATATTTTCCCTGCAATGATTCATTATTGAAGCCGGTAAATGACCATGAAGATCTTCAGCAGCTCATTCGTTTTTCAAAACATTTTTATACGGTGGAAAAATGGAATGATACACTGGTGTTTAATGATCTGCGTTTTGGACAGGTTATCGGCTGGCAAAACCCCCGGGGGCAATTTGTATTCCATTATTTTTTGCAACACCCGAATGGTAATCACTTAGTCGTGCAGCGGGGCCGCTTCCAGGGATGGACCTGGAAAACTGTAAAGCCTTTTTTGAAAAGAATAGGAGGAAATTAGTGCGAAGAGTCAGGCTGTTTCTTCTTTATTAACTCCGCTTTTTCTATTTCTCCTTTGTCCAGTCTTTGTTCCGGGGGAATGTATTTTATATTCAGAAACCGGTACATTTCTTCCTCTGTTTCACCGGCTAAACGTTTATTAGTAGTAGCATCGAATATTCCATACTCATTTATTTTATAGCCTCTTTGTTTTGCAATAGTTCTGAGTTTTATATTATGTTCTTTTGAACCGGTAAAATATAACATAGCAGCTCCATATTCATAATCATGTACCAGGCGGATATCCACCTGGATATTCCCATTCTTCAGCAGTACACTTGCTTTTGTAATTCCTTTTGCCAGCACTTTTTCCACCTGTGGCAGGGCTGTAAACCGGCTTACTATTTTTTTCCGGTTCTTTGGTTTGGCCAGGATCACGATATCAATGTCTCCAATGGTTTCTTTTTTCCGCCGCAGGCTGCCTGCCAGCGCTGCTTTTTGTACGCCGGGTATTTTACTTAGTTCGCTGAGTATCTCATTCCCGGTTTTTTCAGCGTCTTTCAGTGGCATCCGTTTACTTTCTTTATATAATTTCAATGCCCGTTTCATGTTTTCAATTTTCTTTTCAGCAAATCCTTTCAGGCCACACAGTTTATCTTTTTCCAAAGCATTGATCAGGTCTCCCCGGTCGCTGATGTGCAGTTTTTCATGCAGCAGCTTCAATGTAGCCGGGCCAAAGCCTGAAATATCCATCAGCTCAAGTAATTCATACGGTACTTGTTTTTTTAGTTGTTCAAATGTTTTGATTTTGCCGGTATGTAAATACTCTATAATTTTTCCGGCAATGCTTTCCCCGATCCCGCCAATTTCATCCAGTGTTTTTACATCCATTGCATAGGCGGCAATGTCTTCTTTCATGTTAGTCAGCACTTTGCTGACTTTATCATAAGCAATGGCCCTGAACCGATTGTCATTGCCCAGGTAGCGGTAACAATCTGCCATGTGGTGAAAAATGGAAGATAGGGCTGCATTGTTTTGCAAATGATATTTTTTTGATGATACTATTTCAGGCATAGCTTTTATTTGATGCTATAAATACTATAGTTGACACTATGCTACGCAACCTAAATTCCTCCCGGTAAAGGCTGTTTATGTAAAACTACAGCCTTGCAAATACTATAGGCAAATAACCCCCAAAATATACTTTCAATAAATGAGGATAATCAAAGTTTAGTGTGATAGCTGTCAGGGTTTTGCCGGGTAGTTAAAAGTAGCTTCACACCTTAAACAACCTGTTATGAATACAGTTATGACGCCGGAATTACGGGAAATAATAGAAGCATTGCATTACCGGCCTGCCGTGTCAATTATTCTTCCGTTTGAACCGAAAATGAATTTGAAAACCGAATTGGCTCATTCACTGAAGACTGCTGCGGATAAAGTGGAACTGGAATTACTGGAAGATTATCCGGATGAAATGGCCGTGTTGGTCATGCACAAGCTAAGGGCCATTATGAAAAACCTGAATTATAATACACATAAAAAAAGCATTGCCATTTATGTTTCGCCGGTGTTTGAAAAAGTATTGTACCTGGATATTGCTGTGGAAGAAAAAATTATTGTGGATGAATCTTTTGAGATCCGTGACCTGGTGTACAGTAAAAAGCAAATGCACAAATACCTGGTGCTGCTGCTGAGCGGAAAAGAAAGCAGGATGTTTTTGGGTAACTCAAACGATTTTGTCAGGATCGTATCCAGCACTCCGGAGTCTGTCTATGCGTATGTCAATGATGCGCCGGAACGGGTGGCAAACTTTTCGGATATGTCGGAGCGGAAGGAAATAATAATGGATAAATTTTTATTGCATATTGATAATGCACTGGATATAGTTCTTAATGCTTACCACCTGCCGCTATTTGTATTGGGACCTGAAAGAATACTCGGCCATTTTAAGAAACTAACAAAACATGCGGGAGCTGTTATTGAATTTGTACATGGTAATTATGAGGAAGTGACCCTGCCGAAGTTGAAAGAAATACTGGAACCTTATATAGCGGACTGGAAAAAGGTGAAACAAAAGGATTTACTGAATCAGCTGGAAGAAGCTGCGGGCAAAAAGAAACTGGCGGTGGGGATGAAGGATGTATGGCTGGAGGCCATGAATCATAAAGGCCGCCTGCTGGTGGTCGAAAAAAATTATATGTATGCGGCTGAACATGGAGGCCGCGAAGAAGTGATTTATAAAGCGGAAGAACCGTACAGTAAGTTCTCTTATATCAAAGATGCCGTGGATGATGTGATGGAGAAAGTATTGGAAACCGGGGGTGATGTGGAATTTGTGGATGAAGATTTACTGAAGGACTATGATCATATTGTATTAGTGCAGTACTATTAATACATGGACACAAATGGATATATAAAACAATTCAGGGAAATCAGCATCGCTGATATAGCGGCAGTGGGGGGTAAAAATTCGTCTTTGGGTGAAATGTTTTCGAAGCTTTCCTCAAAGGGTATTCCGGTTCCCGATGGTTTTGCCACCACTGTTTTTGCTTTTGAAGAATTTCTTTCCCATAATGCTTTGCACCTGCCCCTTTATGAGCTGATGCTGCGATTGAACAGGAAAGATTATTTGAACCTCAAAGAAATAGGGGCTTATGCAAGAAAATTAATACAGGATGCGGAACTTCCCGGCAATCTCCGGTTGGCCATTACCCGTGCATACAAACAACTTTGTGGCGATACTTATTTTGAAGTAGCTGTTCGGAGCAGTGCTACTGCCGAAGATCTGCCGCAGGCAAGTTTTGCCGGGCAACATGAAAGTTACCTGAATATCAGAGGGGAAGAGGCATTGCTGCAAGCCGTAAAAAAATGTTTTGCCTCGCTTTATACTGACCGGGCCATCAAGTATCGTGAAGATAATGGCTTTGCACATGAAAAAGTTGCGTTATCAGTGGGTGTGCAGAAAATGGTTCGCAGCGACAAAGCCTGTTCGGGTGTGTGTTTTACACTGGAACCTGAATCCGGTTTCCGGGATATTGTGCATATAAGCGCTGTATGGGGACTGGGTGAAAATATTGTGCAGGGTACCGTAACACCCGATGAATATTTTGTGTTTAAACCAACGTTAGCTTTGGGGAAGAATGCAATTATTCAGAAAAAATTGGGAGAAAAAGCAAAAACCATGATTTATGGGACAGACAAGAACAATCCTGTTGTCAATATGGTTACTCCAAAAGATAAGCAGGAACAATTTGTTCTGAGTGATGAAGAAATAACCAGGATTGCGAAATGGGCATTAATTATTGAAAAGCATTACAGGAAGCCAATGGATATTGAATGGGCTAAAGACGGCATTACTAATGGACTGTTTATTATTCAGGCAAGACCTGAAACCGTTCACTCACAAAAAAATCCATTACTGTTAAAGGAATATAAATTATTAAATAAAGGGGAGACATTAGCACAGGGGGAGGCTATCGGTTCAAAAATAGCAGCGGGCATTGCCAGGATTTTGCTATCAGCAGCTGATTCGGACAAATTGCGGCATGGTGAAATTGTTGTTACAGATTTAACCAGCCCCGATTGGGACCCTGTTTTAAAAAATGCCGGGGCCATCATTACTAATAAAGGGGGAAGAACGAGCCATGCTTCAATTGTGGCAAGGGAATTGGGCGTTCCGGCCATTGTTGGTTGCGGGAATGCAACAGAGAAAATTTTGGACGGGGAAATGATCACCGTTTCCTGCTGCGAAGGGAAAACAGGTTTTGTATATAAGGGAGAGTTGCCATTCAAAGAAACCAACCTGGATTTTTCCAATATTAAAAAACCGGGAACGACTGAAGTAATGCTGATCGCCGGCGACCCGGATAAAGCATTCAAACTTTCTTTTTATCCCAACGATGGTGTGGGACTGATGCGGATTGAGTTTATCATAACGCATGCGATACAGATTCATCCGATGGCTTTGGTTAAGTTCAATGAGTTGAAAGATCCTGCTGTTAAGCAAAAAATTGAAGATCTGACGCATCATTATCCCGACAAAGAAAAGTATTTTGTCGATAAACTGGCCCAGGGGGTTGCTACCATTGCCGCAGCTTTTTACCCGAAAGATGTTATTGTGCGGGTGAGTGATTTCAAAACCAATGAATATGCCAACCTTATTGGCGGCAAAGATTTTGAACCCCAGGAGGAAAACCCGATGATTGGTTTTCGTGGAGCATCCAGGTACTATAATGATTTATACAGGGAAGGGTTCAGGTTGGAATGTGAAGCCATCAGGATGGTAAGAGATGAAATGGGATTGACGAATGTAAAGGTTATGATACCGTTCTGCAGAACCTTGGAAGAAGGCCATAAGGTAATTGCAGTCATGAAAAAATATGGGTTGGAACAAGGCGTGAACAACCTGGAAGTTTATGTAATGGCAGAAATACCAAGTAATGTAGTGCTGGCGAAAAAGTTTGCAAAAATATTTGATGGATTTTCCATTGGCTCCAATGATTTAACACAACTCACCCTTGGTATTGACCGGGATTCTGCTATCATCAGCAATTTGTTCAGTGAACAAAATGAAGCTGCCATGGAAATGATAGCTACGATGATAAGCAAAGCAAAAGACAGTGGGGTAAAAATAGGCTTGTGTGGTCAGGCCCCCAGCGATTTTCCGGAGTTTGCGCAGTTTCTGGTCGAACAAGGCATTGACAGCATCTCTTTTAATCCTGATGCATTGCTGAAAGGAATTGAGAATATCAGGAAAGCAGAATCAAGAACCGCGTTGAATGTTGTTTAAATCTGTCTGAAAAGTGCGGGTATGAAATCAAGCGGATAAAATCACCGCCTGATCCGGTAGAGGCATTGTGACAGGAATACGGTTATCAATTATTTCAAATAGGGTTTTCAAAAAAGGGTTATATGATTGGTAAATTAACAAAAGAGCAAATAGAGGAAGTATTAAAAGAAAATATATTGGGCCGCATCGGTTGTTCGGATGGTAAAAAAAACTATGTGGTGCCGGTTAACTATGTTTATGATGGCAAATTTATTATCGGGCATTCATTGACGGGGATGAAGATCCGGATGATGAGAAAGAACCCGGATATATGTTTTGAAGTGGATGAGATGAAAAGTTTTACCAGGTGGAAAAGTGTTATTGTATGGGGCCGGTACCAGGAGCTAACCGATGAACGGGACAGGTATAATGCCATGAAACTATTTGTTGACAGAATGATGCATATGAAGATAAGCGAAACCGCCATCCCCCCTGAAATTTCAGAAAAAAGGGTGCATCCCCGTTCTCCCGGAAATATAAAACCTGTAATTTACCGGATTGTAATTACAGAGAAAACGGGAAGATTTGAAAATGAATAATTGTTACGTTTAGGTATGCCTTCTGTTGTCACTATCACTTTTAGTCCCTGTATAGATAAAAGTACATCAATACCATCCCTGGTTCCGGAAAAAAAATTAAAATGCGCTGTTCCAAAACTGGAACCCGGCGGGGGCGGTATCAATGTAGCAAGGGCTATTAAAAAACTGGGCGGAGATGCCCTGGCTATTTTCCCTTCAGGTGGTTATACAGGTAAATTTTTTAATCACTTGCTTGAAAAAGAGAATATCGCTTCTGTAATTATTGAAACTGCACAGGAGACCAGGGAAAATATTATCATCCTTGATGAATCCACCAATAATCAATATCGTTTTGGGATGCCCGGTACTGCGTTAAGTGAAAACGAGTGGAAACAATGCCTGCAGGCGGTGGAAGAAATAAGCAATGCTGAATTTATTGTTGCAAGCGGCAGTTTGCCACCGGGAATTCCATTGAATATTTATGCTCAATTGGCCAAAATGGTGAAAAATAAAAAAGCCAGGTTTATAGTTGACACGTCCGGCGAAGCTTTAAGGTATGCAGCTGATGAAGGAGTTTATTTACTCAAACCCAACCTGGGTGAATTAAGCACTTTAGCCGGTAAAAGTGAACTGCAGCAAGGGGAATTAAAAACTATTGCGCAGGGAATTATTGCAAAGGGTAATTGTGAAGTATTGGTGGTATCAATGGGAGCAGCCGGCGCTATGTTGGTAACAAATGAAACGGCTGAAATGATTACGCCACCTTCTGTAATAAGAAAAAGTACTGTTGGTGCCGGCGATAGTATGGTGGCGGGTATTGTTTTTTATTTATCACAGGGCAAAAGCCTTCCGGAAGCCATAAAGTACGGGGTAGCCTGCGGCACTGCGGCAACGATGAACCCGGGAACAGAGTTATGCAGTAAAAAAGATGCGGACCTTTTATATTCTCTTATCAAATAGTGACCATAATCACTTGGCCTGGTGACTACCTTCATACGAATTATCAGTATCATTTTACAGATTTGAGTTCTATTCTGCGATATGGCAAGCGGATTCGCAATAAATAAATTTTTATCTGAAGCCGGTGACCTGTCCCGGTTCACGGGTCGTTTTTTCAAACAATGTTTCAGGCCCCGGTATGAAGTGGCTGAATTCCTCCGGCAATGTTTTATTATCGGGTATAAATCACTTCCGCTTATCGGACTTACGGCATTCATTATGGGGTTGGTTTTAACGATGCAATTGCGTCCATCAATGATGGATTATGGAGTAGAGTCGCAGATTCCGGCTATTGTAGCCATTGCCGTTGTCAGAGAGATTGGTCCTGTCATAACAGCTTTAATATTTGCAGGGAAGATCGGGAGCAGTATTGGTGCAGAATTGGGTTCCATGAAAGTTACTGAACAGATTGATGCGATGGAAGTGAGTGGTACCAATCCATTTAAGTATCTGGTAGTAACAAGAGTGATGGCTGCCACATTAATGTTGCCGGTGCTGGTCATGCTGGGTGATGCTATCTCTTTATATGGCTCCTGGTTGGGTGTAAATATCCGTGGCAATACAAGTTTTGATTTATTCTGGGCCCAGGTATTTGATAATCTTTCATTTAATGATGTGCTACCGGCATTTATAAAAAGTTTCTTTTTTGGTTTCGCCGTTGGCATTATCGGGTGTTTTAAAGGGTACAACAGCAGCAAGGGCACGGAAGGTGTGGGTTTGTCTGCCAATTCAGCGGTAGTGGTTTCTTCGGTTATGATTTTTGTGATTGATTTACTGGCCGTGCAGGTTACAGATGTGCTGGGAATAAACTAAAAAAAATGATTGCTGAAGCAAAACAGGTAATAAATAAATCAGATCAAATACCGGGGGCGCCGGTTTTGGTGATTGAGCATTTATATAAATCATTTGGCAACAATCATGTACTCATAGATTTTGATCTTGAAATAAAAAAGGGGGAAAGCGTGGTGGTGCTTGGAAAATCAGGTTCGGGCAAATCCGTATTAATAAAATGTATTATCGGTTTGATGGAGCCCGATGAAGGAAGTATTGAAATGCTTGGTAAAATCATAACAGATATAAAATATGAAGAACTGGATAAAATAAGGGCCAAAGTTGGTTTTTTATTTCAAAGCAATGCATTGTATGATTCGATGACAGTGCGGGAAAACCTGGAATTCCCCCTTCGCCGCCACTGGATTAAAGTTTCACAGCAGGATGTAAATACCATGGTGATGGATGCGCTGGAAGATGTGGGGCTGAAACATACCGTGGATATGATGCCCGCCGAATTATCAGGGGGTATGCGGAAAAGGATTGCACTGGCCCGGACATTGATTTTAAAACCGGAGATTATTTTATACGATGAACCTACAACAGGCCTTGACCCGATAACGGCTAAAGAAATTATTGAACTGATGATGGAGATACAGTTGAAATATGGAACTACATCGCTTATCATTTCACATGATATGAATTGTGTACGAATAGCGAGCAACCGGGTGCTGATACTGTTTGATGGCAGCTGCTATGCAAATGGTACCTATGAAGAGCTAAAACAAAACAAGGATCCTAAAGTGAAACAATTTTTTGAATAACTGTAATTATGGCTAAACGTGCTGTCAATAATTTAAAACTGGGTGCCTTTGTACTGGGTGGATTATTATTCCTGGTTCTTTTGCTGTACATGATTGGTAAGAACCGGGATCTGTTTGGCAAAACGTATGTGCTGAAAGCCAGGTTTGAAAATATACAGGGATTGGTGTCCGGGAACAATATACGGTTTTCGGGAATCCATGCCGGCACAGTAAAAAAGGTAAAAATCCTGAATGATACAGTCATTGAAGTGACAATGCTTATTGAAAAGAAAATGAAGAACATCATCCGCAATAATGCAATTGTATCAATAGGAACCGATGGATTTGTGGGGAATAAAGTGGTCAATATTACTCCCTCGAAGAAGCCGGCGCCTTTGGCAGTGGAAGGTGACGTTCTTATGTCAAAAAAAGCCGTGGATACGGAGGATATGCTGCAAACCCTGTACAAAACCAATAATGATGTGGCTGTTATTGCGGCAGAATTAAAAACAACAGTGCAGCGTATCAATAACAGCAGTGCATTGTGGGAAATCCTCAATGACAAATCAATACCGCAGGATCTGAGAAAGGCTGTGGCCAATATACGTACGGCAACCGGTAAGGCCGGCAATATGGTTGATAACCTTGATTTGATTGTAACTGATGTAAAGAATGGAAAGGGTTCGGTAGGTGCTTTGCTGACGGATACTTCTTTTGCACAAAACCTGAATGACGCTGTTCTTGCCATCAAGTCCGTTGCTGATGAAGCTGACAAATTAGCTGCTGAAATCAGTAAAATCGTTGCAGGAATCAACCAGGATTTAAATAACGGAAGGGGAACGGCAAATGCTTTGTTGAAAGACTCATTACTGGTGATCAAATTGAATGCAAGCCTCGATAATATTCAGAAAGGAACGGATGGATTTAACCAGAATATGGAGGCGCTAAAACATAATATATTCTTCCGGGGGTATTTCAAAAAATTGGAAAAGAAAAAAGCGGGAAACAAATGACATTAATACGGCATCAGATTCAGTGTTGCGTACGTGTCGTTTTGAATGGGCCCGGCACTGGGTTTTTTTTGAAAAGATGTTTTTCCGGATCTCTGACAACAATCATTTTTTTTAGTGAGTGCTGTCATTATCAGGGGGGTAGCTGCAAACTATCTTGCAAGCATTATAAACAATTAAATTTTTTTATATGAACACCAGTGGTAAAATATTGGCTGCTGTTGCTGCAGGGATTGCGGCAGGCGCTGTGCTGGGCATTTTGTTTGCCCCCGACAAAGGCTCAGAAACCAGGAGAAAAATCAGTGAGCAGGGTAAAAAGATGGCAGATGGTATTAAAATGAAAATCAATAAAGGAAAAGAAAAGTTCGATGACCTGAAAGAGAGGTTTGAACAGAAAAAGAATGAAAAAGCAGAAGAATTTGCCTGAGAAAGCTGAGTTGAAAATCCTGTAACTTTAAGGGGAATTAAAAAAAGTCTGATGGAAAAAGCATTTGCCAGGGTAGAAGAACTGGCCGATACGATAAAAGAATATGTAAATACCCGGATAGAATCGGCTAAATTAAGTGCTGCCGAGAAAAGTTCGGCGCTGATCGCTAATGTGCTGGCCGGAATTATTGTGGCTTTTGTGTTTTTGTTCTTTATAATCTTTGCCAGCATTGCCTTGTCGGTTGGCCTGGGTGAATGGATCGGAAATACATGGGCCGGTTTTTTGATCGTAGCTTGTTTGTACCTGCTGGGTGGAATAGTAGTCTGGGTTGGAAGGGGAAGGATCATCCGCCTGCCATTAATGAATGCTCTGATCCGGCAATTATTCAGCAATGATGAAGATAAAGAAGACCATGAAAAAGATTAATAGCAAAATGCAATTGAAGGCTGAGAAAAGAAGAATCAAAATTCGCCAGGAAGAGCTGGAAAAAAAGATTCGCAGCCAATGGGATGAATTGAAGGAGAGTTTAAGACCCGTGAATATTGCCAAAGAGACATTCCAAAAAGTGTTGCAAAACAAAACAGAGAAGAACCTGGAAGATGAAAGTATTTTTAAAAGCACCTTAAAATACGGAATTTCGTTACTGGCCAAAAGATTTACTGATAAAGCCGGGGAGAAATTTGAATGGATATTTAAGAAAAATGGTGGCTGATATCATCGCTGCAATACCACAAAATTAAAGAAATTTTTCGGGGAAGTATTGCAGCTGATGGAACAGTATTACAGATATGGCTATCAAAAATAAATCTTCAGCAACCGGATGTCAGGAAAGGTAGTTCAAGCAGGCAGTTCACAGGGTTTATCTATGCAGCAGGTTCCCGTCCTGCGTCAGCAATATGGGAAAAATGTTTTTCATGCAGAATCTTCACGCCGGTTTATACATATTGCCTGGGACATTGTTAAAGAGCCCATGTTCATCCTGCTCGTTATTGCCAGTACATTGTATTTTATCCTGGGAGAAGTAAGTGAGGGTATCATGATGCTGCTGGCGATGATATTAGTGGCCGCTATTTCATTGTACCAGGAAGTTAAAAGTACGAATGCAATAAAGGCTTTACAGCAATTTGCGGAGCCAAAAGTAACGGTAGTAAGAGATGGTGTAAAAGTGATTATTTCCGCCGAAGAGCTTGTTCCCGGTGATATAATGCTATTGGATGAAGGCATGAATATTCCTGCGGATGCTGTCATTTTGCAGGAGAATGATTTTAGTGTAAACGAATCAATCATTACTGGTGAATCGCTGCCCGTAGATAAGCATGAATCCAATGGGCATAATATATTATACCAGGGCACTACGATCAATAGCGGTAAATGTACTGCAGAGGTAACAGCAACCGGGAATAATACAGTATTGGGTAAATTAGGTATAACCGTCGGAGCTTATCATCCGCCCAAAACATTATTGCAATTCCAGGTAAACCAGTTTGTACGCCGCCTGGCCTTCTTCGGGCTCATTGGTTTTTTCATCATCTTTCTTGTCAATTACCTGCATTACCGGGAATGGTCGGCCAGCTTATTGTTTGCATTAACATTAGCGATGTCAGCTGTTCCTGAAGAAATTCCTGTTGCCTTTTCTTCCTTTATGGCATTGGGTGCTTATAAAATGAGTAAGCTGGGTATTATCTCCCGGCAACCGCAGATTGTGGAAAACCTGGGTGCAGTAAGTGTGATATGCCTGGATAAAACAGGCACCATCACCGAAAATAAGATGCAGGTAAAAACCATTTATGATTATGACAGTGATACAGTAATTGAATTAAGTGAAAAAAAGCAACTTCAAAACGAAAATGTATTGCGATTCGCTGTGCTGGCAAGCGAACTCAACCCATTTGATGCGATGGAAAAAGCAATCTGGGATGCGTATAATTTATATGCAGATATAAAATCACATCAACCGTTACAGATGGTATTTGAATACCCGCTGCAGGGCCAGCCGCCCATGATGACACATGTGTATGAGCATGAAAATTTTAAGGTAGTAGCAGCGAAAGGAGCCGTTGAGCGCATCCTCCATATCTGCAAAATAAAGGATAGTGATACAATAAAAATTACAAAACATGTTCAATCGCTCGCTTCAAATGGTTATCGGGTGATCGGAGTAGCCAGTGCACAACATACTCAATTACCTTACCCCGTTCTTCAGGATGATTTTAACTGGAAGTTTGAAGGATTGCTGGCATTATATGACCCCCCTAAAAAAAATATTCAAAATGTACTGAAACAATTTTATGATGCAAAGATTGAGGTTAAACTGATTACCGGCGATTATCCTGAAACAGCCATCAATATTGCCGGGCAAGTGGGCATTCTCAATCATCTTAAATATATCACAGGCGAAGCAGCCATGAGTATGAAAGAAGATGAATTAAAGCAGGTTGTTGAAAGCACTACTGTTTTTGCCCGCATGTTCCCCGATGCAAAACTGAAAGTAATTGATGCGTTAAAGGCCAATGGGGAAATTGTAGCCATGACCGGGGATGGTGTAAATGATGGCCCGGCATTAAAATCTGCCAGTATTGGAATTGCTATGGGAAAAAGAGGAACGGAGATCGCCAGGCAGGCTGCAGACTTAATTCTTACTGATGATAACCTGGAACGGATGGTGACGGCCATCAGTGAAGGAAGAAAAATTTTCAACAACCTTAGAAAAGCAGTTCGTTATATCATCTCTATACATATTCCCATTATTCTGATCGCATCACTGCCATTAATATTTGGCTGGGCATTCCCTAATATTTTCACTCCTATTCATGTAATTTTCCTGGAACTGATCATGGGCCCAACCTGTTCCATCTTTTTTGAAAGAGAACCGGTGGAAAAAGCCATCATGCAGCAAACTCCACGGGAAAGAAACAGCGGGTTATTTACAAGCGAAGAACTTTTCATCAGTGTCGTGCAGGGTATTATCATCGCCTCAGCAGGGTTGATCTTATATTATTATTTTATGAACCATGGCGCAAGCCTGGCGCAAACAAGAACCATTGTTTTCACCACACTCATATTCAGCAATGTGTTTCTCACTTTTGCCGATCGTTCGTTTACTAAAACGATTTATTACACGAGCCGCTTTAAGAACAGGTTGGCTCCTGTCATCCTTATTATTTCAGCTTTATTCCTTGCAGCGCTTCACCTGGTGCCTGCTATCCGCAATTTGTTTCAACTGGTTGCCATTACAGCAGGCCAGTTTTGGCTTTGCTTTGGGGTGGCATTTGCCAGTGTAATGTGGTTTGAAATATATAAAACGGATTTGCTGAAACTAAATACCCGGTAATTCCTGCTCTTCCCTGCATTTTGTCAGGCACTTAACTGACGATAATCAGTCGTCGCGGGTCAATCTTTAAGGAACTTCACGAATTGTAGAGGAGGAAAAATAGTAATACGTAACATATGCCCCTTATTGCTCAAAAGAAAATAGAACATTCAAACCATTTTGAAGCCCTGTTTGAGGAGGCTGCCATGGGTATCCTGATTACCAATGGCGGCGGGAAAATTACTGCCATCAATCCATTTGCACTAAAGGATTTTGGCTATACTGAAAAAGAGTTGATGGGAAAAAAAATTGAAACGTTAATACCAGCAAGGTATCACAAAAAACATATTGGTCTCCGGGAAAATTATTTACTTCAACCTCAAAACAGGACCCTTGGTATTGGTAAGAATTTGTTCGCTTTACGAAAAGATGGTACCGAATTCCCGGTAGAAATCAGTTTGGGCAATTACCATAGTAAAGGGGACAATTATGTTATTGCTTTTATAAGTAATATTTCCCCCCGGAAAAAGGCGGAAGCTGAAATTGAAAAATTGCATGATGAACTGGAAGCAACAGTGGAACAAAGAACGAAGGCCTTAAAAGAAACCCTGCAACAACTGGAATTGTCAAAGGACACCCTGGAAGATGTGTTGTCTTTCCAAAAAGCGATTCTTGATAATGCCGGGGCCATCATTATTGCAACAGATGAAATGGGGGTTATTAAACTGTTCAACCCTGAAGCGTCGAGGAATTTCGGATATCACGAATCAGAAGTCATTAATAAGAAAACTCCTGTTTTATTTCATGATAAAAATGAAATAGCAAGAAGGCGTGCCGTGCTATATAAGGAATTCGGAATAACTGTCGGGGATGATTTCGCAGTGATGGTGGAAAAAGCAAAAAGAAATATTCATGAAGAAGAGCAATACAATTTCAAAAGGAAAAACGGAACTACTTTTCCTGTCCTGTTAACCATTTCTGCCATCAGGAATAATGCCGGGGAAATAACCGGATTCATGGGTATTGCCATAGATATTTCTGAAAGAAAAAAGGCCGAAGAAAATTTGCGGGAGGCATTGAAAAAGGAAATAGAATTGAATGAACTGAAGTCAAGGTTTGTTTCCATGGCTTCCCATGAATTTCGTACGCCACTCAGCACGGTGCTTTCATCAGCCTATTTAATTGAGAAATATACAACAACCGAAGACCAGCCAAAAAGAGAGAAACACCTGCAGCGTATCGTTTCATCCATCAATATGCTTACGGATATACTGAATGACTTCCTGAGTTTGGGTAAAATTGAAGAAGGGAAGATACAAGTCCGGTATACCGAATTAAATATCCGGGAACTGATTACAGAAACCCTGGAAGAAATAAAAAGCAGCCTGAAAAAGCAACAAGCAATTAATTATCAGCATAAGGGTAACCCCATTGTATCACTGGATGCTTCGCTGTTGACGCATATCATCATGAATTTGGTTTCCAATGCCAGTAAATTTTCCGGGGAAACAAGCCCGATCGAGATCAAAACCCTTATCCGCAATAATAAAATTACTCTTTCCGTCAAAGATTACGGCATTGGAATTTCCAAACAGGATCAAAAGCACCTGATGGAACGTTTTTTCCGCGGTGCCAATGCCGGGAATATACAGGGTACCGGCCTGGGTCTGCATATTGTTTCCAAATATGCTGAACTGATGAATGGGGCCGTGGAATGTAAAAGCGAACTGGAAAAAGGTACGGAGTTTATAATAATCTTCAACACTAAAAAAAATGGATATGAAAAAGATTTTGCTGATAGAAGACAATGAGGACATCCGTAATAACACAGCGGAAATCCTGGAGTTGTCTAACTATAAAGTGATTGTAGCGGAAAATGGAAAAATCGGGGTAGAAAAAGCTATTGAGTTCAGCCCTGATTTAATTCTCTGCGATATCATGATGCCGGTGCTGGACGGGTATGGAGTCATGCATGCTATTCATAAAAATGATGCCTTAAAAAATACGCCTTTCATTTTTTTAACTGCTAAGTCAGAACGCAGTGATTTCCGGAAAGGGATGGAGTTGGGGGCGGATGATTATATTACCAAGCCATTCAACGGAACCGAATTACTGAATGCGGTGGATAGCCGGCTAAAAAAGATTGATTTGCTGAAACAGGAATTAACCCCTGGCCTGGCAGGCCTTTCCCATTTAATGCAGGCGTCGCAAAGTAATAATGAGCTGCAAACTTTTACAGAAGATCGTAATAGTAATAAGTACAAAAAGAAGCAGATTGTTTATTCGGAAGGGAATCACCCCAACAGGCTTTATTTTGTATTAAAAGGGAAAGTAAAAACATACAAAACCAATGAAGATGGTAAAGAATTGGTTACAGATCTTTT
Organism: uncultured Chitinophaga sp.; assembly: GCA_964525285.1. Taxonomy (GTDB): domain Bacteria; phylum Bacteroidota; class Bacteroidia; order Chitinophagales; family Chitinophagaceae; genus JJ008. Next base: position 25,103 of record CAZGGQ010000030.1, on the reverse strand, counting down.
CAGACCCGGTGATTTCCTCGGGCATATTGCACTGCTGGAAGGAACGGCTTATAAAGATACTGCAGAGGCCATGGAGGAAACAGAACTGGCAGTAATACCCAGGGAAGACTTTGATGAACTGGTCAACACAAACCCCGAAATTGCCAAAAAATTTATACAACTGCTGGCTAAAAATATTTCTGAAAAGGAGGAACATTTACTGGGACTTGCCTATAATTCCCTGCGCAAAAAAGTAGCTGATGCGCTTTTGCTGTTGCAACAAAAATACCAGAAAAAGGAAGAAGGGAAATTTATTATCGACATCAGCCGGGAAAGCCTGGCCACCATTGCAGGTACTGCCACCGAATCACTTATCCGGACACTCAGCGATTTTCGAAACGAAAAAATGGTTGATATAATAAATGGAAGCATCACTATTATCAATCAACAAAAGCTTGCAAACCTGGTAAACTGAAACAGGGGTACCTGCCTGTAATAGAATAACGGCTCCCCGGATTTAATGAAGAGCCGTTTTCTTTGATTCTCACAGGTCCGTTACCTGATACCCGGGTTTTCAAAACGCTTTGCCGGGAATGTCGCTCACTTTCCCGACTACGTTATTCTTAACCATATCCTGCATAATCATTTGTCCGTATTCATGCCCCAGGCTTTCCGATGTGGCGGGGTCAAATGATTGCGTTTGTACAGAGTACATTAATTTTTGTGTACTCATATCATAAAAATTACTTTCCCAGAAATATTTGGTGTTGGTGACATAATAGCCGGGTTCATAGATACGCCGGTAAAGTGTGGTCCTGTATCCCCAAAAACGATTATAATAATACCCATAAGGGGAATAAGATATATTCCCGGGGTAATATTTTCTTTCTTTTTCTTTATCCAGTAAGACAACAGTAAGCACTGCGTCCACGCCACTGTTCTTTAATTTACCAACAGCTGCATCTTCGTCCATATTATCAAAAGCCTTGGGACCATATTCCCGGAATGATGAAACCGCATGATAGCCTAAGTCCTTTAGATCAGCAACCAGGTGATCCTCCATGTTTACCTGGATACTGCGATCAGCCTCGCGGATAAGACCCAACACCATTATCTTGTTGTATCTTTTAAGAACTATATTTTCAGCTTTCCATGAAGTAGTTATTCTTGATGTGCTGCAACCTAAACCTACGGCCATCAGCAACAGGATCAATCCGATCCATTTATTATTCTTTTTCATGATTAATCGCATTTATTATAATAGCAAGTTATTTGTGAAAAAACAGCCAATAAATGATGACAGTCATTGAATAAAAGAATACTTATCAGTTAAATTTCTTCCGGACGGGATGGGGTCAGCAAGTGTATATAATAAGTCCTTGCCTTGTTATGGAGTTGGCTTCCATTTTTATTTTCTTTTCAGCCAATCAAATTTCCGATATACATCCTCATAGAACAATACCCTACCTGTTGAATCAACACCTGCCGGGTTATACCATACAATTACCGGCATGTTTTCATCCGCCCTGACCGTGATGGGGGCCCTGTTTCGCAGGCATCCTTTCTGTTCCAGCGTATCAATTGCTTTCATATTGTTCTTTAAAACAAGATGCCCCAATTCCATGGGCTTTTCCATCCGCATGCAGCCATGACTGAAGTACCGCCTGTTCAATCCAAATAAACTTTTTTTTGGTGTATCGTGCAGGTAAACGCCAAAAGGGCTGTAAAAATTTAATTTTAATAATCCCAGTGCATTATCACATCCTGTACTCTGGCGGATGATATAGGGGAAATAGCTTGTACTTAATGCGTGCCAGTCAATAGAATAGGGGTTCATAATTTTCCCTGAAGGGTTTAATACCTGGTAGTTGCCAGCATCAATATAACCGGGATTTCGTTTAATGGCCGGTAACAATTCTTTCGTAGCTATGCTGTACGGTACATGCCAGTAAGGATAAAGGATCACTTCCCTCACCGAACTGGCTAAAGTAGGGGTGGGGGTGGATTGTTTACCCACAATTATGCGCATCTCAAGAATTGCTTTATTATCCTGGTATACTTTCAGGTATGCAGCGGGAATATTGACCACGATTACTGATTGGTTTTGTATAAGACAATACAGCCAGCGGTAATAATTGACGGAGAGCCTTAGCTGCTTCATCCTGGCCGACAAGGGGATATTCAATTCCTGCAGGGTGGTATGGCGAAGTACTCCATCCGTCAGCAGGTTAAATTGGCGCTGTACTTCTTTTACCTTGACCTTCATCAGGCTATCTGAAATTTTAAAATCAGGAAAGATAATAAGACCTAACTGGTGAAGTTTTGATACCAGTGGTTTGTTGTTCCGGGTTACCTGTGCTGATTTGATAATTACCTCGTGAAAATTACTATCAGCCATAACTGTATAAAACCAGTTTATTTTTTGTTCCAGTAATATGATTTCAGGAAAAGGAGGAGAAAGTTCTGTAAGTAATAGCCGCAACTTGCCGGTTGCAATAAAATCGGCCAGTAAAATTGGAACGTTCCTGCAATCGGGCATATATTTCAGTTCATTATAGCCAAAAAACGGTTTAATATTGCCATATGCAACATCTTTATAAAAGTGAATGGCTGCACCGGTGATACGAACTTCGGCATCCAGTGAGTCATTCCTATTCAGCAATGGAACAGATCCCTTGTTTAAGCTATCAATATATTTAATCGGGTAATCACTTGCAACAAGGCCTAAAACAGCAGATGATTTCAGGGAGTTCAAAAAAATATCCCGGTTGTATAAATTATTACTTTGTATCCAGGCCGTATTATAATTTAACCGGGTGTAAAAATCTATTGTCCCGCTATTACTGTTATTTTTTTCTTCTGAAATAAACTGCAATAACCGTTCCCGGGTAATTTGGGGAAACGCAGCAGTACCACAAACACATCCAATGATTATTAGTATTATTTTGTACCGGCAATAATTATTCACCTGTTCTGTATAATATTTTCCGAGAGGTAGTTGTTAAAATCCATTTTCAACCTGGTAAACTGTGCTTCTGCAATTTTTATGTTATTCCTGAGCCTTTTTAATTTGCTATCCACCTGCCTGATAATAGTTCCGTCTTCAAAAATCTCTCTCACCAGTAATTTATCTAACCCGGTCACTTCTTTTTTTAATACATCGATCCTTTCGTCTTCCTTTAAAAAATTGTTATGAAAAATCTCCACTTCTTCCAGTAAATTAGGATTGAAATTATTCTTAAGAATCTCTGATAGCCTGTTTTTCAGGTGAATATTTTCATCGGTCATAAAACCCAACACTCTTTTCCAGGTTTCGGTTTCGAACTGCAATTGTTTTAATTTCAACTCTGGCATATGATACGGTTTTTAGTGATTAGTAGTTGTTATATGCTCTACACAAACCGGCTGCTTTTTTATAAGCACTTATAAAGGTATTTTTCTCCGGCAAGGAGGGCAAGAATACTCATCAGTAAGAATGATGACTGTAGTCAATTTGTTTGAAACCTATTTCCAGGGGTTTATTTCTGTCATGCCCGGTTGATTCAAACAAAATGCCCCGTCTCCCTCCAGGCGAAACGGGGCGCTAAGTCATACAGTAGCTGACTTATTTTACAGCAATGTGTTTGCTGATCACTGTTTTTTTAGCCTCTTCTTTTTTAGGCAAAAAAAGTTTTAAAACACCATCTTCATAGCGGGCTTCAATTTTTTCTTTGATGATTTCATCAGGCAAAGTGAAACTGCGGCTGAAGGAAGAATAATTGTACTCTTTGCGGGTAAATTTTGATTCCTTTTCTTCTTTTTTCTCTTCTTTTTCGCAGCTGATGGTAATCATATTTCCATCAATGTCGATGTTAAAATCATCTTTCTTCATGCCGGGTACTCCCAGTGCAACAGTAAAGTCATCTTTGTTATCTGTAATGTTTACTGCCGGTATGGTCATTGCCCTTCCGGTGAATAAATCATTTTCGAACCAATTATTCCATGGTTTGAAAAAATCATCAAATACAAACGGTGTTCTTTCGGCTAGTTTGGCTAATGCTGCATTTCCCATATAACCTCCTTGTTTTTTAAAGTTTTAATTATTGTTAACACAACAAAAGTATTTTCAGCAGCAGGCGAAATCTAAGACGATGGTCAGCAAAAAAGATGAGAGTAGTCAGTGGAAAAACCAGGCCTTTTGAGTGTATCAACTTCTTTGCTTATAATAAAAAGTAAGCATATACAAGCCCAGCCGGATAAATTCATAGGAAAGCCAGCGGACAAATTGTTTGAAAACATTCCTTGCCCTGATATGTTTTTCCCGGGTTATATGGACACATTCATGTTGGACAATGGCATCCAGTTTTTGTTCAACTTCTGCAGCAAAACCAGCATGGCGGACATCTAAGTTCAACTCAATACTGGCGTAAGCACTGATGTCGTTTACATTATAAGATCCAATAGTGAGCCATTCACTGTCACATACGGCTACTTTTGCATGTAAAACAGCCGGTTGATATTCGTACAATTCTATTTTATTCCGCAGCAGCCAGTCGTACATCCAGCGTTCAGCATGTTTGGCCAGCATCACATCAGAGGGACCTGCAGTAATGATTATTATTTTTACTCCCCGTTTTGCCGCCTGGCTCAATAATCTCCGGATTATTTTTCCGGGCAAAAAATAACTGCAAATAATAGTAATATGCGACCGGGCATTCCGGAACATCTCCCTGTAGGTTGCAGAAATTTCATTTTTTCTGCGTACCCAGTCATTACGTCTCATTCTAACCAGGCTTGTTTCATCTTTATTAAAAGCAAACGTCAATTGTTTTTCTTCACAGGGAGTAATGCCCATATTTAAAGGAAAGTTATTCCATGTTTTCCAGCACAGCACACAAAGTTCCCTGGCAATATCTCCTTCTGCATATAGGGCAAAATCAAGCCAGGCAGGCTTTTGGGGCATATCATTGTAACGGTTGGTGATATTGATGCCACCCACCAGGGCAAATCTTGTATCTGCCACAAAAACTTTATGATGCATCCTTCGGCCGAAATAAAAATATTTGCTTCTGAAAATGGGTTCAAAAAAACGGAAATGCACAGCAGATACTTTTAACTCATTGATAAAATGTTGAGCCATTATCTGTGATGCGTAACCATCTGTCAATAAATAAACGGAAACATTTCTTTTGGCAGCAGCTTTTAATGCCTCAGCTACCTGCCGGCCTGTTTCATCATCGTCATAAATATAAGTTTGCAGGTGAATGCTTTCAGTGGCCTTGTTTATCAACTCCAGCAGCAGATCAAAATATTCCCTGCCACCACGAATTAACTGTACTTTATTCAGGTCAGAATACCCGGAAGAGGTTTTTGTTTTATACGTCATACGTTTTTATAATTCTATACTTTCAGGTGTACAATCTTTCATCCTATTCCTTTGCCATCCGGTTGTTGTCAAATTACGGAATAATAGTTTCAGTAGTTATGCTTTGGGAATATATAGATTCCCGGATAAATTAAGCAGCCGGTATTATAGGAAACGATATGTTGCGTTGACAAAGTTAATTCATGAAACATTCCAGCCTAATTGCCAGGATACATCTTCTTCATGTGAAAGCAATGATACAATGTAATGCTTTTAATCATTAACAGATTAACGGCAAAAAGAATTGCTGTAATTACCCCGTTTTTCTTAATCCCTTCAATTTTTCCAGGTAAAACGATACTTCTTCATCACTAACCTGTTCAAAATCCTCATAAAAGGCGCCCACACCATAAAACTGTTCGGGGATCAGCACAGTAACTACTTCATCCACTTCTTTAGATAGTTTTTCTACCGCAGTTTGGGAAGCTACGGGAACGCCAATAACAATTTTTCCGGGATTACTTTTTCGCAACACATTTACGGTACCCATCAGGGTGTTACCGGTTGCTATGCCATCGTCGATCACGATCACCGTTTTTCCTTCCGGGTTTTCGGGTACTTTGTCTCCCATAAATCTTATGTACATTTCTTTCAGCCTGTGGCGCACCCGTTTTAATTCCAGTTCAATATATTCATTGCTAACATTTTCATGCGGTAATATGAAATAATCAGTAAGACTGGCAGCTCCAATGGCATATTCCTTATTCATCGGGTGACCAATTTTTTTTGTCAGAATTACTTCCAGCGGAAAGCCGAATTCTTTTGCAACCGCATAAGCTACCGGCACGCCCCCCCGGGGCACGGCTAATACAATGCCTGGGTCATTTTTATATTTTTTGAGTTTATCGGCCAATAATAAACCCGCCTCTATCCTGTCCCGGAACATAAATTATTGTTTTATTGTTTTTCAAACCGGCCTGTTATTTTTTCTATTTTAATCCTGTACATCATATATTTTACCCTTGTACTGTCATCTACTTTATCGTTTACTTCATGTTCGAAAGTATGAATGGTACTGCTCGTCATGAGGGGGAAAACCCGGTTAAAAAGTATTTCTCTTGCTTTTTCTGCTTCTTTATTTTTTAATTCTTCAAATTTTCCATATACAATCACACTTTTCCAATCCCGCATATTAATCAACGTATCCACTTCAAAACATACATTCGGATTTTTACGAAGTATATTTATTTTCAGCCCTTCGTTACTCTGTCCATATATATATTCGCCATCATAGGTATATGTCACGGGTACGACGTAAGGTTGCTTACCATCTGTACAAGCCAGTCTGCCCAATACCTGGCTGGTAAGTATGTTGTTGATTTGTATTTCGTTTAATTGTCCGAGCATACTATTATTTTCTTGCTGCAATGGGTTGCAGGTATTTTTCAAACCAGGCGGAAGCTATTTCACATACTTTTTCCATCATGCCCTGTTCCTCAAATAAATGAGTGGCCCCTTCTATTATTTCCAGTTTTTTATCACATTCTAATTGCATATACGCCGCCTGGTTCAGTTTTAACACCTCATAATCAAGGCTGCCAACAATAAGCAGCGTAGGTGCTTCTACATCCGGTAAATTATCCATGGCCAGATCAGGCCTTCCACCTCTGGAAACAACTGCACCAATATCCGGCAAATAAGCTGCTGCCTTTAATGCAGATGCAGCGCCTGTGCTGGCGCCAAAAAAACCGATGCGACTATCTTTTGCAGCGGGGAGTCTTTCCAGCCACTCAGTCGCACCGGCTAATCTTTTGGTGAGCAATTCAATGTCAAACCTGTTGATATAATGTTTATCCTCTTCTTCAGTCAATAAATCAAATAATAATGTTCCAAGATTTTTTTTATGCAGGTATTTCGCTACCATCTGGTTGCGGGGACTAAACCGGCTGCTGCCACTGCCATGTGAAAAAATAATAATGGCTTCCGCTTTTAACGGAATTACCAGTTCGCCACTAAGTATTATTTCCCCTACCGGTATGTTAACTTCATTATGAAAACGTAAATTCATTTTTCTTTTTTTATCCGGGTAAAAAAATCGGGGCTTTGGCCCTGGCATTTATTTCATATTCGGCCAATTGAGACAGCCGGTCATCAATTTGTTTTTCATTTACTTCTGCCTCATGAAAAATGGCTGCGTGATTTTCCATGCCCAGTGTTTTGGCAAAGGCAGCAGCTGTTCCATAGGTGCTTATTTTAAAATGATTGATGGCCTGGATGCAGGCCAGCAGGCAGGCATCTTTTACCTCTGCGTCCGTACAGCTATTTAATTTTTCCCCGGCCTCCTCAATAAACGCCACCATGACCCGGTTGGCCAGACTGAGAGAACTGATTTTTTCTTCTTCAAAGAAGGTTTCCATTTTTTGTACGTGCTGTTGAACAAAATCAAGATACTTCTGTAATACCGTTTTTAGTTTTAAAGAGCCGGCCTGGTTGATCCATCCTGGCAGACTTTTTTTTAGCTGTATTTCTGCACTGGTAAACTTGCGGGCGTCGTAGTCCAGCAGGTTATGCAGGGTGCTGATGGGTTGGTTATCTTCTGTCATAACATAGATGTTTAATGATTGCAAATCTACCCGACTAAACAGATGACAATAATGACCGCAATCAAACAAAAGATTGACAGTCCTCATTGTGAAGGGAGATTAAATGAATTTGCTTTGATCATTGTTAGAGCGAAAGCTATGGTTGTTGTAGCGGATAGATTTGCAACCCCGGGAAGTGTTCCGGCAATGGTGGGGAGGAATGGCGGTAATAGTACCGCAGCCGGTAATTAAAAAAAATAAAAATCATGCGACGCCATTTCACAAATGAGGTTTTACCGGACGAGCGTGAAATAGTGAACTCTATCAGGCAATGGGCTTATCCTTTGCAAAACAAAGCCGATTTAAAACCACTATTTGATAAAATAGGCGAAGCGAGAATTGTAATGCTGGGTGAGGCCAGTCATGGGACACATGAGTATTATACCTGGCGGACATATATTTCCAAAAGGTTGATCGAAGAGAAGGGGTTCAATTTTATAGCGGTGGAAGGCGATTGGCCGGATTGCTACCGGCTGAATCGTTTTGTAAAGGGCTATGATGCGGATCACAAAAATGCATTTAATGTTTTGCATGCATTTAACCGCTGGCCTACCTGGATGTGGGCCAATTGGGAAATAGTGGCTTTGGCTGATTGGATGCACAAGCATAACAAGGGCTTGCCAGCCAATAAGAAAGCAGGGGTTTACGGACTGGATGTGTACAGTCTTTGGGAAAGTATGCAAAGCATCATGCAGTATCTTAAAAAAACGGATAAGGCTGCGTTGAAAGTGGCCAAAGATGCCTTCCATTGTTTTGAACCTTACCGGAAAGACGAAGGGCAGTCCTACGCAAGGGCTTCGCAGTTTGTACCGGAATTGTGTGAAAATGAAGTGCTGCATTTATTAAAAGAGATTCGGCAAAAACTTCCTACTTACAATACCGATTACGAAAATGTATTCAGTGCAGAGCAAAATGCGTTGGTTGCGGTGAATGCCGAAAAATATTACCGGGCGATGATTCATGGCGGTCCGCATAGCTGGAATGTTCGTGACCGGCACATGGCTGATACTATGGAGCGGTTATTAAAATTTCATGGAAAAAATTCGAAGGTGATTGTATGGGAGCACAATACACATATTGGTGATGCAAGGGCTACGGATATGGCGGATGAAGGAATGTATAATATTGGTGAACTGGCCCGGATGCAACATCATGATAAAGGAGTTTTCCTGGTTGGCTTCGGCTCCTTCAAAGGAACCGTGATGGCGGGGCGTAGCTGGGGTGCACAAATGCAAAACATGCAAATGCCAGAAGCCAAAAAAGGAAGTTGGGAATATTTATTGCACGAAGCCGGCAGGGAAAACAAACTCCTGCTGATGGATGATTTTATGAATGATGTGTTTATGGAAAATCATATCGGTCACCGGGCAGTTGGCGTGGTGTACAATCCGCAGTTTGAGCAATACGGAAATTATGTGCCCAGTATTTTGCCGTTGCGCTATGATGCATTTATTTATTTGGATGAAACCAAGGCGTTGCATCCGTTGCATATACAGCCCGATGGAAAACAAATACCGGAAACGTATCCGTTTGGAGTTTGATAAAATGTTTATTGATAATAGTAATATTTTGTTATGCCTGAGAATGAACAACCCCGCAGACCACCTGAAATACCAAAGCCGAAAATACTTCCGGAAGTAAAACCTCTTGTTGACCCGGAAGAGCCTATACTTCCCGGGGAGGATCCTGAAATAATTCCTGACGAAGATCCATTTGAAAATCCACCGCCTTATGAAATACCCGAACCGGGGGAAAGCCCATAAAATATTAAAATCAATTTAAAATTGTTAAGAATGAAACATACCGATAAAGCCGTGGACTATAAACAATTGGACATTTCCAGCCCTGCTTTTAAGACAAACGAAATGATCCCTGTAAAATACAGCTGCGAAGGTCTTGATATCAGCCCGCCTTTGGATATTAAGGACATTCCCGAAGAAACAAAATGCCTTGCATTGATCATGGATGACCCGGATACACCGGTTGGTACCTGGGTACATTGGCTGGCATGGAATATTCCTGTAACACATCATATCAAAGAGAATGAAGTACATGGGGTAGAAGGCGTCAATGATTTTGTGCAACATCATTATGGCGGGCCCTGTCCGCCATCCGGCACACACCGTTATTTTTTCAAGATATATGCCCTGGATGCATTGCTGGATCTGCCCCGCAATACAAAAAAAATACAATTGGAAAAAGCGATGAGCGAACACATTATCGGGTTTGGTGAATTGATCGGCTTGTATAAAAAAATAAAATAAAATGAAAACAATCCTGTTTATACTGGTTTCTTTTATTGCATTTACAGCTGCTTTATCCGGGCTGCTGATGTTCAGTAACCCGGATGGAGGCATATTGAATTTACCCCTTAGCTTGCTGGAGAACACTCCTTTTAAGAATTACAGGATCCCGGGAATACTGATGACAACAATTGTTGGTGGCGTAAACCTTATTGCCATATTCTTCAATATGCAAAGACATCCCAGCCGGTATAATTGGGCTATGGCGGGTGGCTTTATGATCAGCCTATGGATTTTGGGGCAACTATTATTGATCCAGGCTGCCCACTGGTTGCACTTTATCTATCTCGGCATCGGGGTGCTTGTCATACTTATCGCGTACCAGCTAAAAGGGAAATGGGCCGTGTAAGCAGTTCTGTTATTTTCATAATTAGAAATCAGGTTTATGAAAAAGATATTTATTCTTATTGCAATGGCCGGCAACTTTATTCCCGCATTTGGATTCCGTATTGAATACGGCAAAAATATTGTCATCAGTCAGCCTGTATATGAAGACATGTATGTAGTGGGTGGAAATATCACCATCAATGCACCCATATATGGTGATTTAATTATTGCCGGCGGTACCATTATCATCAACGATACCATAACAAACGATATACTCCTTGCCGGTGGAAATGTTACCTTCAATGGTTTTGTGGGAGACGATATCCGTTGTGTAGGAGGCAACATACGCATCAGCAAAAATGTAACAGGAGATATAGTGATAGCAGGCGGCGAAGTAACAATAGATAAAGGAGTGACTATTGGAGGCCTGGTTGCAAGCGGCGGGAATATTACTGTTGATGGAAATGTGAATGGTGAAGTAAGAGGTGCATTTGGCAAATTATTCCTGAATGGAAATATTGAAAAAGATATTGACTGCCGGGGTGGAAAAATTACTGTCAATGGCAGCATAGGAGGTAAATCAGTACTGGCAGCAAGAAATATCATTATTGGGAACGATGCAGCTTTCAAAAATGATGTTCGCTACTGGAACAAACAGGGTTCTGTCGATTTTAAACAATCGCTGAAAAATGGTAAAGCGACTTACGATCCTTCATTACGTATCAAAACCGGGAAATGGTATTTCCTCGGCGCCTTCAGCATACTCGGTTTGCTCTGGTACCTGGGCATGGCCTTATTCATGATCCTGCTTGTGCAATATTTATTTTCTGCTACAATGAAAAAAGCTGCTGATACTTTCTTCAATAGTACATTAAAATCACTGGGCATGGGGTTCCTGTTTTTTATTGTGCTGCCGGTGACAGCTGTTGTTTTTTTTATTACGCTTATCGGGGTGCCGGTAGGTTTGTTGCTGATCCTGGGGTATATTATTCTTATCCTCCTTGCTACTGTTATTACTTCCGTTGTGGGTGCCAACTGGTTCAATAACCGGTATGAAAAAAAATGGAATTTCTGGCGATTGGCATTTGCAGCATTTGGAATGTTTGTTTTATTAAAACTTATATCTTTAGCTCCGTTTGTGGGATGGCTGATCATTCTATTAATGGTTTGTATCACTTTTGGTGCCATCTTACTGAACATCAGGTGGAAAAGAAAACAAGTGACGGCGACAATAGTATAATATTTTGAAACAGGAAAATTACAGTTAATCCTTTCTTCTCATCATGTCTTCCTCGTTTGATATCTGGAAAATGCTGGCCGGGGTGGCATTTTTTTTATTGGCTATGAATTTTATGGAAAATTCGCTCCGCCTTTTAGCGGGCAGAAGTTTCAAACTCTTTCTGAAAAAACAAACAAAAAATAAACTTAAAGCGATCGGGGCCGGCGCCATTGTAACAGGCTTTCTGCAAAGTAGTTCTATTGTAAACCTGCTGGTATTAAGTATGGTGGGCGCCAGTGTTGTAAAAATGGAAAATGCGCTGGCCATCATACTCGGCTCAAATCTCGGCACTACACTCGATAGCTGGCTGGTCGCCACACTTGGGTTTAATTTTAATATAGAAAGTTTTGCCTTGCCAGTAGCAGGTATCACCGGAATTTTGATGGCGTTCAGCAGCCGTGAAAGCAAATGGTTTTTATGGTTGAAATTTTTATTTAGCCTGGCATTCCTTTTTATTGCACTGGGTTTTATAAAAACCGGCATGGAAGGATATGTAAAACAAACGGATTTATCGGCTTTTACACAGTATCCTGTAATCGTATTCCTGCTGCTCGGTGTTTTCCTAACCACCATTATTCAATCCAGTTCAGCTACTATTGCCCTAACCTTAAGCGCCCTTCACAGCAATGCTATCACATTATATGTGGCTACCGCCATTGTACTGGGTTCAGAAATAGGAACAACTTTTAAATTGTTTTTGGCATCGGCAAAAGGACTGACAGCCAAGAAAAGAGTAGCGCTGGGAAATTTTATTTTCAACCTGGTAACGGTCAGCATCATGTTCTTGTTTCTTCAGCCAGTTAATTATTTTATAACAGATATGATGAAGGTAAATGAGAACCTGATTGCACTGGTGTTTTTCCAGAGCTTTGTTAACCTCTTCTCCATCGCTTTATTTTTCCCTTTCTTAAATTTGCTTAGCCGGTTCCTGATGAAACGGTTTATTGATAAAGAGGATGAAAGTATCTACATCAGCAAAGTGCCGCTTACAGACCCTGAACTGGCCCTGGAGGCATTGGAAAGTGAAACCAATCTTTTTATCAATCATGTCATTGATTATAGTCTTGATTCTTTTGACCTGGAAGAGGTCATAGGGGCAAATCCTGCTGTACAAAAAGGGTTTCTCCGGAAAACTGTTGCAGAAAAATATGACCACATCAAACAATCTCATGGGGAAATGCATACTTTTTACCTGAAGCTGCAGAATGCCGGTCTGCATAAAACAGAAACAGAACGGCTGCAACAATTGATTGCTGCGATCCGTAATACCATGTATGCGGCAAAAAACATCCGGGATGCCCAGCATGATATAGTGCAAATACGAAATTCATCCAATGATATTAAATTCAGCTTCTATTGGCAATCGAGGGAAAAATTATTGAACTTTTACCGGCAGGTGCTGACCCTGCTCAACAAGGAGGATAGGGGAAAACATTTTGAAGATGTAACAGCGCTTTATCGTTCTGTAACAGCAGGGTATTCTGATACTTTGCAGCTGCTTTATAAAGAAAACATGGCAAACCGGGTCAGTGAAATAGAAATTTCAACGCTTATAAACTTTAACCGTGAACTATACACTTCTTTCAAATCTGTTTTATTTGGATTAAAGGATTACCTGCTTTCAGCCAAAGAAGCCGAATATTTTGATTCGCTTCCCGGATTTATCAGGTAGTTCAACTTTTTTGTAATAACTCTTTTGTAAAAAATTCTTAGCACCTTGTATTCAGGAATCGGTTTTATGTTCAATGAATTCATTCATATATATCCTGAAAAGCAAAATAATGTAATTGACCAGCAGCGGTCCGAAGATAAGGCCGATAAAACCAAACAGGCTGAGGCCAATTAATACGCCAAGAACCGTAACCACAGGGTGTACATGCCCCATTTTTTTCAGCAGGGTGATGCGGGACAGGTAATCAACATTGCCCGTAACAACCAGGCTGTAAAAGAACAGGCCGGTGGCATTCCATGTATCACCCGTTGCATAAATATAGATTACCAGGGGAATCCATATGATCATGGTACCTACGACAGGAAAGAAAGCAAATACTCCTGTTACAAATCCCCATAGAACAAATTCGTCTATACCGAATATGTAATAGCCCAGGGTAGCCGTAAAGCCCTGGATGATGGAGATGAGGGGGATTCCCAATGCGCTGGCTTTTACGATCCTTTTTGTTTCAGAAGCCAGCACATCAATATTTTTTTCTTTCAGCGGCAGGATTCGTTTAAGGTAATTTTCCATTTCTTTCCCATGAACCAGCATGTAATAAAGCATGAATAGCATGACCGACAGGTTGATGATCAGGTTAGTGGTATCATTCAGCAGTTTCGGGATGATAGCCGAGAACCTGTCCAGGATATCCGATAAAGCGTTTTCGGAAAAGAATGTGAAACCTGTTTTTCGCTGCAGGTCTGCGATCGCCTCATTAGCCCGGTTCATGATCTCAACAGGGGAGTTTAGAAACCGGTTTATTTTTGGCCCTAATAAAACAGCGGTTATATAGAAAACCAAAACGAGCAAGAGCATGTAACCAAGCAGGAACAACCCTGCCGACCATCCTTTTCTCCATTTCCGGTGGTAAATCAATTGAAAGTAACTACCCCTGCTGAGAATATAAAGCGTTAATGCTCCCAGGAGGCCCGGAAGAAAAATATGCAATTCTCTTATGGCCAGTAAGATCAGCGCAATCAGCAGCGATAATATCAGTACCTGTTTGATCTGGTTATTAAAATTGGTCATACGACCTTAATAAAATTGAGTTTATCAGTAATTCAGGTTCACAGTAACTTTCAATTACCCCGACTATGGTGCATATTATCACTTTGTGTTATAATATTACCTGACCTGGGTTAATGATGGATATGATATTAATTAGTAATTTTCATGGCATGAGTAAACGGCAAAAAACAGGACTGTTTATCATGGCAGCTTTTTATGTACTAGCCGGGACTAACCATTTTATTAACCCCAATTTTTATAAAGCAATAATGCCGCCCTGGTTGCCCTGGCATTGCTTCCTCATATATTTCAGCGGGGTTTGTGAAATAATTCTTGGTTTATTGCTGATACCCAAACCAACCCGTAAACCGGCCGCCTGGGGTATTATTCTTTTATTAGTGGCTGTGTTTCCCGCCAATATTCAGATGATGCTGAATTACTGTGATCAGCAAAGCGCTTATCTATGGGTCGCAATTCTGCGGTTGCCGCTTCAGCTTTTACTGATCGGCTGGGCTTATCAGTTTGCAATGAAAAGAAGAAGTTAAGTGAGAATGGCGTGACTTTGCTGTTCCAATCGCTGGTGAAGAGAAAAACAACATTGACAGCTGTTGAAAAATATTCTTAAATTGGCATGGGACCCGGGTTCTGGAATTAATCGGATAAGGACAAATCCTGTAGCATTCATTATGAAAAACAAGTTCGTCAATTCCCTTAATTCCCTAAAAAAAATAGCCACCCGGTATGATGAGGAAGCTGGTCTTCTTAAAACAGGTTTGCTCAATGCCCTGTGCGGATTGGCTTTACCTTCGGGAAAATACCTGCTGCAATATCATGATCTATTATTGTTTTTCTGTGCTTACCCCCAGCATGCTCATTTACTTAAACTTTCAGAAAAAGAACTGAAGCGGATCGCGGTACACTTAAAGCATAGCTCTTCAATAAAAAAATCATTCATTGAAAACCAGGGATTACCCTACACGGATACAATTACCCGTTTTTCACCTGACCTTTTGAGCTGGTTGCTTATACAAAAAGATATTAAAGCAATTTTCGAATCAATGCCTGAATCTGCATTACCCATCAACGAAGTAATGAATGTTACATTGCCGTCGTTATTAAAAGAGGAAACTACAGCAGGCCTTGACTTTGAAGGTCTGATGGAAGTATTGCATATAAAACCCCCGCAATATGTTTCCTTCCTGCTTGGTCAACTTGGACATTTGGATCCGCTGGTAAGAGATATTTTTATGGAACACATGGATGTATTTATAAGATTAGTTCCAAAAAACCAGCAATACTCCCGTGCTTTTAACCGCATTTCAATACAGAAGGTTTATTTCCAGCAGGAAGTTCTTAAGCAATTTGATCACCTGCAATTGATCAATGAACCCATTCCTGCTGCACTGCTAATGAGCAAGCCGGACCATCAGCAATTGATCAAATCAATTAAATATGCCATGCCCTTAACACAACGTGAAATTGATACGGCATCTTACCTTGATGAGGATACGGTCAGGCTTTTTAAATTAGAAAGAGGAATAATGGTAGCCGTACATGGTATGATACCACAAAGGCAATTGCCGCTGGAATCCAGTGTTGGGTTCACGCTTTTTAAAAACGGGATACCTGTATCCTATGGCGGCACATGGATATTTGGACCACGGGCAAGGTTTGGATTAAATATTTTTGATCCCTTCAGGGGTGGCGAATCAGGATATACGCTCTGCCAGTTACTCAGGGTCTTTAAGCATGTTTTCAATATCAGTTATTTTGAAGTGGAATCGTACATGTTTGGATATGCTAACCCGGAAGGCATCAGCACCGGGGCGTTTTGGTTTTATTACAAATATGGTTTCAGACCGGTGAACAAAGAGTTGTACAGGTTAGCAGAACAAGAGCAGCATAAAATAAAGACCCGCAAAAATTACCGGAGTTCTGAAAAAATACTGGTTCGGTTTACCCAAAGCAATATGGCATTGAACCTGGGTGATACTATTTCAACAGATGTTCCTGAAATAACAGGGGAGGTTTTAACCCAATTCAAAAAAGCATGGCCGCATAATTATACAGAAGCCAGGCAACAGGCTGTTAAAAGGTTTTGCAAAAAGATGAAAATAAATAGCGGTATTTTAGATGCATGTGAATTAAAAGTGCTGGAAGAAGTGGCGCTTTGGGCCAGGGCAATGAATGTTAATAATACCCCCCAGCTTCAATTGTTGAGGCAAATGGTTTTTACAAAACCAAAAGATCTGTTTGCTTACCAGGATTTGCTGCTGGCTTTTTTTGAAAAATAAAATTGACTGTTCGGTTGAATCCACCATCCTGAAATTTTGCCACTGAGGCACTGAAACACAGAGATTTTTTTCAGTGTTTCTGTGGTCATTAAAGCTGCTATAGTTGAGATATGCGGGTAGTCACTAAAATAAACAATCAGGCATTATTCATCCGGAAGGTTTTCCAATCAACCCCGATCCTGAAAGTCTGGTAGATCCGGCCGTTTTCTAAATGTCCGCCATAATGATTGGTTGCTGAATGCAAAGCGCCTGAAGGATAAGCCACCATCCGGTTTGGCCGGTAGCCTGCCCGGTCTATTTCGATCCATTTGCTGCGCTTCTTAGCGTCATCTTCAAACAGATCAACCAGGGAGGAAAATTTCATATTCAGCCTGCGTGCTGCCGCCGGGGTGGGCGGGTCGATAAGACCTGTTCTTTTATGCATCCATAAAGAAGTGCCGCAATGGAAGGGTAAACCCGGTGTAAGATAAATAACAACCGTGATGTCGTTATAAGGTTCATCAGAATGTACCCCGGGTACTTCCTTTTTTTTCCCTTCAGACATGGTTTGATAAAAAACCCCGTTTTCTAAATCGGGATCGGTATCCCAACGGGTGATCTTTATACCCAGTATTTTTTCCAGTTTGGATTTGACTCCTTTTTCATGATAAACCGTGGTACTCCTTAATCCTGTATAACCTTCAGGTTCGTAAAAATCAGCTTGCAGGGCTGTTTGATAAACTAATTGGGGGTTGCTGTAAAAGTTATCCTTTACCATTAAAAAACGGGGATACATTAATTTTTCCATACTGGCGTTCTTATCAGCAATTAATTTATATCATAATAAATATACTTCAAATTTCATTTTTGAAAGCTCTTAATTTTTTTCCCGGGTTGCTGTTATTATAGCAGGTGAAACGACTCAGGATAACCCGGGGCTATTTTTGATGTCTCCGGTGACCAGCATGTAATTTATTGAATAGTTGCGTGAGGTCTCGTGAATACAAAGCATTCAACCGGCATTCATTTTATGTATGGAGACTGACCGGGCCGAAGCAATGAAGCTTGCTACAATTTCTTTTCTTTCTTTCCCTTCCCTTTCAAACTCAGGTAGTCTAAATAATAGATGACCTTCACTGAAAAACTGATCTGCTGGGGGCTATCCAGCGTTTTTTTCAGGTTATAATAATACCTGTTCAGCACAAACTGGTCATATAGTTCAGTAGCCGTTTTCCAGTTCACATTTATAAAACTGCCAGGGCCAAACTGCCAGCCATAGTTCATATCAATATTAAAGAGGTTTACATTGATATCAGGGTCTTTGCTGGCAAGGGGCAGGGGTTCTGTATTGCCATCAGCCTTCAGGTTGACAAAGTCAAAATAATGCACCTTGCTCCAGTAATGACGCAGCCGGAACGTAAGGGCCATCCTGTTATTGAAATTATATTTTACGTTGAATACGTTTTCTGCGGTACGGCGGCGGCGAAGACTCATCACCACACTGTCGGCGTTGTTGCTGATATAAGCAAATCCATAGTCGCGATCATTAAAACTGAGGAAATGATTGAGGCCAATGCTTAATTTATCATTGAAGCGATAGTTATTGCCATAAGCGGTATTAAAATTGTTTGTTTTATACTTTTTAAAACCGGTATGATTGAACTGAAAGAAAGTCGAATATTTTTTAGCCCCGTTTGAACTCACCGAAAAACCTTTTTGCCAGGCTCCCGGCATTTTTGCCATCCAACCCGGCAGGCGGGGTTCATAAAAATCATTTCTCCGTGCCAGCAGCATGTTATTGAAACTTACGGTCCACAAACTCTTTAACTGGCTGTTGACATTCATATTTATCCTCGCATCCTGGTAACTGCGGGGGAGGTAATGTTGCGTATAGTTGCTATTCAGGTTCAGGTAAATATTATTATAAAAATATTTTGGTTTTACCCATTTGTAACCGGCATACAGGTTATGCGTGATATAATTGTTGTTGGTAAAATAGCCCATGTCGCTCTGCTCATATTTATCATCGGCATAATAACGGCTGACAAAAAAATTGAAACGGCCCCTGAACTTTCCAGCATATAAATTATATAAATACCCTCCCTGTGTTTTCCCGGTCGCCGGGTAATCCATCAGCCGGCTGTGGTTCACCTGTCCCCATACATTCCAGTCCACCTTATTATCATAGAGGTCCCAGTCGATAGCCGTAACATTGGCATCATAATCTTTTCCGCTGCGCAGGACATTTGTATTGATAAGGGTTACCCTTGAGTTATTCTTTAAGCCCTGGTCAATTACAAGTATATTATAATTGGTCAGCGGGTCTGTCAGTAATTCATATTTGTTGCCATTACCATCATCCACCATGGCGTATTGTGCTTTGGTAATGGCATTGAAAAAGCCGAGGCCCAGTTTCTTTTTGGTGCGTCCGCTGATCTTGGTGGCATTGATGAGTTTTGACTCCACCGGGTTTTTGATGATGGTTTCATTGGCACCGATCGCATTGTAGGCATCATAATAATGGATCGGAAGTCCGCCGATGCGGCGGCTATAAAAAAGATTGGCCCTGTTGAAAAGTTCAACGCCTTCATTAAAGAAAGGCCTGTTCTCGTTGAACTTGACTTCAAAGGGCGAAAGGTTGAGAACCTGGTTATCGCTTTGCACCTGGCCAAAATCCGGTATCAGTGTCATGTCCATAGTGAAACCATCGCTGATGCCATATTTCACATCCATACCTCCATTCAACGAAGTTTTCCATGCCTTACTAATATTGGGATTCCTGGCCTGGTAAATGGAAAAGTAGGGCGAAAAGGAAAGTCGCACCGGGGGTTTGATATCCTGCAAACCCGTCCATACAGCTGCCTGGTTCATGAATCCGAATTTGGTTGGATCAATGGGACTCCAGGAATATTGCTGGCCTGTCTTGGCCCGGCGGCGAATAATGTGCAGACCCCAGTTCTGCATTTTTTCTTTGCTGAAACGAAGAGCAGAGTAAGGTATCCGCATTTCAAATGACCAGCCGCCTTCGGTGATCTTTGTTGCTGTGCTGTACACGGCATTCCAGCTCAGGTCTTCACCGTTGTTGTTCATGCCAATAGTGTATCGGACGTCAAATTGTTCATTGAGTGGGGTCACATAAAATCCAAGGCCATTTATCTTATCCTGGTAAGTATCGAATACCACACCGATGAAATCATTGACCCCGATACCATCCCGGCCGGATAGTTGAGTGGAGATACTGTCTTTATTGCTTTCATGCAGTATGCCTCCGAAGTAAACAGCAGCATCGTCATAAAGAAGATAGACCTCCGTTTTGGTTTTTTCAGCTTCCGCTTTCCCGGGGCTGGGACGCATTTCCACAAGGCCGGTGACCGGCGGCGCCTGTTTCCATGCATCTTCATTGATCAGCCCGTCTATTTTTATAGGTAAAGCAGTTCTTACAGCAGGAACCTGTTTCTGGGCGTCTTGTGTATAAGCAGAGAGAAAATTAAACAGCAGTAGTATGAAAAATAATTTTTTCAAGTTGGTTTGGATGGTTATATGGACATAAGGAAAACACTGAACTTATCGAACTGTTGAAAAACAACTGTTCATGTTACTTTAATCCGGTAATAAAACTAAAATGATTCACGATGTAATATGAACTCATTTTTTGTAACCGTAAAATGGCTTTACACCTGTGGTAAATAGCAGTTGACAAGCGGCCTGAAATAAGGGGGGTGAATGTATGAAGTAATGTGTAAATCAGTTCACTCGAACCGGCTATATGTCATTTGAATGGAAAGGAATTTTTCCTGCGCTGATCACTCCGTTTACTGCAAAAGGTGAATTGAACCTGCCGCTTTTCGAAATAAACCCGGGAGCACAATTAGCAGCATTTGTAAATATACCGGGAGCGTAATAAAAAAGCTAAACACATTTCTGTATTTAGCTTTTAAAATGGATTTGTTAGAATACTATTGTATCACCACATCCCCGACAGCCAGTTTCTTACCCGCAGCATTGCTCACTACTACCCGGTAAATTCCACCCCGATTTCTACTCAAATCTACATCCATTACCTGGTAAGGGCTGTTCAGGGTATAGAGTTTTGTATATACACGGGCTCCTTTGGAATCATAAATGGTCAATGTATTTTTCACATTGGTTCCGGGTGAGTAATAGACAACTTTGAACTGACCACTATTGGGACTTGGATAAATAAACAATTTAGTGGTTGCAGAATCAGCTATTGTCTTTGCAGGCGATATATTACTACAGGGCAATCCTGTTGTATTAGTAACGGTAACTGTGTAGCTACCTATACCGTCAAGAGTGATCCCTGATAATGTTGCAGAAGTAGCTCCGGGTATCAGCGCTCCATTTTTATACCATGCGTAAGTATAAGTGCCGGGAGGTGTAACATTTGCCGTAAGCGTAGTGGATAGCCCGGGGAACAGGTTTGTGTAAGGCGATGCACTGATACTCACAACCGGCGCCGGACTTACACTGACTACCGTTGCAGGTGATATACTTACACAACCATTGGCATACATAACCGTTACGGTGAATGATCCGGATGTGCCGACCGTTATGGATTGCGTGGTAGCGCCATTGCTCCATAAATAACTACTACCTGCCGTGGCTGTTAATATCACCGTGTTGCCGGCACAGAATGTTGTGGGACCATTGGCTGTAATAGTAGTTGCCGGGATTGAATTAACAGTAACAACTGTGGCCGGGGAAGTACTGGAACAACCACTGGGATGATTAACTGTTACTGAGAATGATCCGGATGTGCTGACCGTTATGGATTGTGTGGTAGCGCCATTGCTCCACAAATAAGAATTACCGGAATTTGCTGTCAGCATCACAGAACCGCCCTGGCAGAAAGTAATTGGACCATTTGCAGTAATAGTGGATGCAGGCATCGGGTTAATGGTCAGGACGACTGCGGTCCTGGTATTACTTTCACAACCACTGCTGTTATTCTGGCTTGCTGCATAAAAAGTAACAGTGCCGACAGAATTCAGGATCGGGCTGGAAACCACATTTCCACCGGTAGGGGCATCATACCAAATTACTGTGTGCCCGGCCGGAACAGTCGCTGTTGCAGTAAGTGTTGGAGTAGGAGTAGGCGGACATGATGTTGCTGTCTGGTCGCCACCGCTTGTCGGAGCAGCAATTGCAGAACTGCTGACGGCAACATTCAATACCGCAGTTGCGGTCTGGCAGGCGCCGGATGTTGCAAATACAGTAACAGTACCGCTGTTGCTTCCGGCGGGATAATTCGCCATGATTGAATTAGTGCCCTGGCCACTTCCGATATTGGCGCCCGGAGGCACAGTCCAGGTATAGGATGTAGCGCCTGGCACGGCAGGTACCGTATAAGGAACATTGAAAGTTGCACCGCAAATAGTGGTTGGTCCTGAAATAGAACCGATCGATCCAACGCCCCCGGTTGATACAGTGAGGTTAATGGCATATGCCCTTTCACTCACAGCCCCTGTTGTATTATTTTTTGCAACGATGGTGAACCACATACTGGCGCCGGGCGTTAAGCCGGTTGCTGAATAAGTAGTTCCGGTAATATCCGCAGTTAATATGACCCACTGTCCTGTTGCCGCATTCATACTGTAGATATCATAATGAGTAGCGCTTGCCACTGCTGTCCATTGAAAATTCACCGTGCCGCTGGTGCAGGAAGATGTTCCCTGGCCAAAGCCGGTGACAGTACCGAGTATTTTAAAATTTGCATCACTTACATCGGTGATTGCTCCGCTGCTCACCCGTATTAAAGCGATAGCAGTATTGGCAGCGGGAACTGTCCAATTCAAACGGGTGGTTGATGCAGGGATGCCGGATGAAATGGTCGTCCAGCTTCCACCATTATCCAACGAGAATTCAACGGTTTGATTGCCGGTAACACCTGCATTATCCCAGGTAATGGTTTCAGATGAATTCGGGTTGAAAGATTCCGGGCCGTTTGGATAAATGACCTCAATATAAGGCTGGTCAATGATCCATGTCAAAGCATATTGTTGCGGGCCGGAAGGAATAGCCGTTCCATTCACTCTTAAAGTATAGCTGCCGGCTGGCGGATTGTCAAGCGATACCTGTTCGATATTGCTGTAAGTGTCAACTCCTCTGGTTGCAAGAGCAGGTGGGTTATTCTTATCTAATATCCATGGTAATGTTGTAGTGGCTCCGTTAATAACAGAAAGATCAAGGTTATTCACCAGCGCCGGGTTTGCATTGGCGGCTGCTGCGGGATCATTCCAGGTAAGCATCACCCGTAAACGGGCGGCACCGGCAGGCACAGTGATTGGAACATCAATAGTATTTCCGGTAGCTATCGTATTGAGTGCATATCGGTTTTGTTCCATTATCCTGACTGCTCCCAGGTCGTTAATACGGCCAAAACCAAACTTGTAATCAGGTCCGGCATTACCGAGATCAGCGGCGCTATTACAAATAGTATTTTTTATCAGGGATGAAGGAGGCACAACATTGCCGTTTAATTGCTTGTAACGTTGAACCAATAAAGTCACGGAACCTGCCACACCGGGTGTTGACATAGAAGTACCGGACATTAAAGTATAGGCATTTAACGGAGTGGTTGTTGAATATACACTTGTGCCCATAGAAGTGATCTCTGGTTTGATCCTTCCATCAGCAACGGGACCGCAACTACTGGAACTGGCAAGAACTTCCGTTGCACTTAAATTTCCGACAACAATATTATTTTTTGCCGATTTCCCGGTTCCGGTAATATTCATATAACCACCACAGGATGTGCCTGAGTTACCGGATGAATGACAATGTAAATGTGTGGGAAAATTATTAAGATTAAGATCTGTGGCCCTGCTGACAGCGGTATATGCGATCTGGGTACCGTTTAAATTGCAGGTTATACCACCGCCATCGTTATAGGAATGACTGCTTACAATAAGATTATATAATGGGATAGCCGCAGCCATCTCAGTCTGTATATTCCCGTTGAAATTGTAAGAATAGAGCGTTGCATTAGGCGCCATACCTCTTGCTCTCGGATCAATGAGCCCACGGCCAAGGATCGTTCCCGAACAATGGGTGGAATGAGCCTGGGGACTATTAAATTCTATCTGATTTAGACGGCTTGCCGGCAAAAAATCGAGGTGCGGACTTATTTCACCTGCATCCCATATACCTACATTTACCCCATCACCTTTGAGATTTCTTGAACCATCATTTAAAACATTGACACGATGCAGCGATCTTCCCGGTAAATTTTCTTCCTGGTTGGGTGGAGCAATGAATTCGACCCATTGAATAAAAGGAAGGCCCACTAATTGCTTCAGATTATTTTCTGCAACCCGGATCGTAAAACTTCTGAACACCGGCATGTCTTCCAGGATTGTTGCACCCATCGCATGCAGGGCATTTGCAATGGAGGCTGCACTTAATTTCTCATAAGTAATAACCGTGACATCTGCATATCCGGCATTTTTGATCGCATGGGCCGGAACATTGCCTGTCAATATTTCGGGAATGGTTTTTTGCTCAGCAGTGAACTGAAACACACTTCGCAGGGGAAATGACCTGAAACCGGTCAAATTGAAATCCTGCGACACAGAAGCAGTAAAAGCATTATTAGGTATATAATCGATCAGTTGAATACCTGCGGCGCTAAGCCTGTCTTTTACAGCCTGATCAGGCAGTGAATTAAATTGTATTGTAACATAATGCCTGTTACTGAATAAACTCTTTTGAAATACTTCAGAGTTTTTTGTTACACTGCTTATATTTTCTACGGGAATAAATTTTCCGGATTTAAGCAATATGGAATAATCATTTTGCTGTGCAAATAATAAACCCGGAAAAAACAGAAAAAACAGCAGGCTGCTGATGGAGGTAATAAATCGTTTCATATGCAGTTAAGTTTAATTTAGCAAATTCAAAGATATGCAGTAAAGACAAATGGAGTACTCCATTTGTAGAAATCCCGGTTCTGCAATTGTTTTCCCACTGTGAATCGATAACAGTTTGGATGCCTTATCTTTAGGCTGAATAAAATAAGGAATATGCATTTTGAATGGAAAGGAATTTTCCCCGCATTAACCACTCCCTTTACTGCAAATGATGAATTGGACCTGCCGCTGTTTGAAAAAAGCCTCGCTGCACAGCTGGAAGCAGGCGTGGATGGAATTGTATTGGGTGGCTCGCTCGGCGAAGCCAGCACCTACTACCTGGGGCGCGGCGTCGAACCGCGCCGC
>CAZGGQ010000029.1:28920-59803 GCA_964525285.1 uncultured Chitinophaga sp. | reverse complement strand
AAATGATATTGCCACTGAAGCACAGAAGACACAAAGGAGGATTATTTTTTTCATACTAATAATTTTATTACTCAAATCTATTTGCTATTGCCAATCAATCTTATCCTGTAAAACAGGGATATTCTTTCTTCTTCCACCTTTTCAATGGGCTTATTCCTTTGTTATTTTTACATTGCTGATATATACTTTTACATTTTCCGCATCGTTGCTGGTATTTTTCCAGAAAACAGCATTGAACCTGGTTCCGGCAGGCAATCCACAACTGATACAGGCGCCCCCATAAGTCATTTTAAAATCTGTACTTACAGCAACCTGTTTATTATTGATTATTACAGTAAGTACAGCGTCTTTTACTTTAACCGCAACATGCATTTTTGTATTTTTATTGCTGAACTCGCGAAGCGGATAGGTATAAGATATACCTTCAGAAAAATTTTGCTTGTTAACTGAAGGAGTGGAGTTTATATCTATTTTAATATTGCCCCTGTAATTATTATCGTTGTAGTTAGCTTCATTGCCTGATGCAATATTGATATTTACCCTGGTGCCGTTGTTATAAATATTTTCACTGCCGTCTGTATTGGAAGGGCGGGTGTTTAATATCAAACTTGCGGCTCCGCCTCCGCCGGAAGAAAATTCACCATCAGTAGCCATATCATATTCCAATATAAAGTTTTCAGGCAATGGTTTTTTTATGCCGGTTGATGATAAAGGATTGTTATATCCTAACTGCACCCATTTACCCGGGTTGTTTTTTAAAGTAGTAACCATTGAATGTTTACCATACGTTGAAAAGAACCATCCTGCCGGTTTGCTGCCATCAGCATTAACAGTAAAATCATCCATAAAATAAACATTGGCAGGCAATGGGTTTACGGGTGTCTTCTTTTGCGTGTAGCTTTTTTTACGATAGCCTTCTAATGTTGCATTCAACAGTTCCTGATTGGCCGGTTTATAGGCAATCCCTTTTACTTTTTCAGGGTTAAAAAAATAATCCTGCACATAACCGTAATTGAAATGCTCTGTTAAAGACCTGTACATTTCATACAACTGGTTGCCATCTTCTTTTGTTTTGTAAGGAAAGCTTACGGCAATCCATTGCGGCTGGCCGGTTTTGCATTTTTCCAAAACAGCCGGGTCTATTTTATAAACCGGGAAATATTGTTTCGATGTTTCTTCATATTTGCTTATTGCAAACGGGTCGGGATTAATTTCAAAACTGTAAATGGTGGGCTGCATGGTGCGTAAGACAGCAGGTTCATTCAAAGAGCCTTTGTATTTTTCTCTTAGTTGCTGTATATTGACACGGTATTTTTCAATATTTTTTTTTCTGTATTCAAAAGCATCCTGCTGTGCTTTTATATTGCCGGGCCATTTGTTTTCTACATCTTCTTTTTCTGCCTGTAATTGTCTTCCCACGGCATCTTCGGCCAGTTGCAGTAATTCGCCTTTTGTAACAGGAACAACCGGAAGTTTATTACCCGGAGCCAGGTAAACTGTACTCCATTCATTTACTCTTGTAAAAAAATTGGCTGTGTTAGCATTATTGGAAAGGCTTGTTTCCTGTACCGGATTATTTTTTATGCTGTAACCATTGGGAGGCCATGTAAACAGGTATTGAGTGGCTGTATTGATAAACGGGATCCCATAACCGCCGGGAATTGTATTTGCACTTATTCTGAATTTGGTATTTTGTTCATCAATTGGTTTGAAGCGGCCTTTTGCATCCAGCCATTCCTTTTTAAAACTTACATCCCAAACCAAGAACAAAACACTGCAATTATTTTTGTTAACGTACCTGGTAAAAGTTCCCAAACCACCAACAGGGGTATAACTTTTTTTCATCCACTCTACAAACTTATCCACGATGGCAATTTTCTTTTTTTGTAAAACGGTATTATCCGGTTTCAGTTGATTGTCAAAGTGAGGATTATCCCACCAGCCGATCAGGCTGTCTTGTATGCTTTGTTCCCGGTAGGGTTGGGCAAATGAAATGAATGGCAGGAGAAAGAGTAAGGGCAGCAATATTATTTTTTTCATGAATGTTTAATTAATCTTTTGTGATCTTAATATTGCTGATATAAAATTTGTCATTTGCTCCTGAGTTGTAGCTATAGAACGACATAGCATTGAATAAATGAGCTGCCGGAATTGCTTTTTCATACTCCGCTATTTTGGTATTATCAATAAACACCTGCAGCATTTCTTCTTTCTTTTTTATGGTAACAGTAACCCGGTTATTTTTTTTGTTGTTGGAAAAACCTGGAGCATCATACCAATTGGAGCCGTTGGAATAACCTGGAGGGGAAGGAAATTTTGTTTCAAGCGTTGCTTGTCCGTCTCTACCATCAAAGCCGGGACGCAATTTTACTGACAGGAAAGATTCCGCATTGCCCGGTGAAGTTTCTTTTGATAATTGCATTGTCAATCCCTTTGCTCCCCATGTAAAATTTTGAGAAACCACTACGTCATAAGTCAAGGTAAAGTTTTGTGGCAAAGGTTTTTTCAGTTGATTTGGAGTTATGGTGTTATTCGTTACCAGGAGCCAGTTGCCGTTTAATCCATCCGGATTTTCAACAATACCTCCATCCAGACCATATTGTATTCGCCAGCCTATTGGTTTTTTGCCAACAGCCGAGGTAGAAAAATCCTCGAAGAAATGGATGTTTTTATCTGCTATATTTTTTTTACTTGCTTCTGATGCTTCGGTAACAACTACAGCTTCTTTAAATGATGGGGAACGAAGTGGTTTATATGTCTGACCCTTTACTTTTTCCGGGTTAAAGAAATAATCATAGGCATATTCAAAATTAAAATTGTTCAGGACCGATTCGTGCAGGTGAATATTATACTGCTGGTTGGGCATGCTCATTGTCCACCTGATAACGAGCCACTGCGGCTGGTCGGTTTTGCAAAGTTCACGAGCTGTCTTTTTTACTTTTAAAATAGGGAATGTGGTGTTTATGCCTTCCTTCCCATATATGTCCCTGTTGTCAAACATATCAGTATAACCTTCTTTTGCATTTACAAAATCATAAAGATTAATTTGAGTGCCTGAAAGTTTTATTTCAGCAATGTCATTCCATTTGGTTTTATATTTTTCTTTTAGTCTGGCAAGGTTTTTTTGAGCAAGTGCAAAGTTTTCTGCTGATGTGGGGTCTGTTTTTTGCCAAACCGGAAGTTGCTTTTCAACTTGTGTAAAAAAATCGCCGATAGTTATTTTTTCAAAAGGTAGTTCTTCATTGTCTTTAGTTATGATGACAACGTACTGAGAGTTTGGTATATAAAAATGCTTATAGCTTGCAATGTTTTTGTGGTTAGCGAAACCCATCAAATTGCTTGCGGCTTTGTCATCGGCATTATAGCCTTTTGAATGGGAGGAGTAATCGGGCAGTACAAAATAATATTCTTCGGGGCTTGAAATAAAAGATACCGGATCGCTGATAGCATGAAGCTGATTGGCTTCAATGTACCAGTAATCGCCATGGCTGGTTTGCGGCACAAATTTCCCCTGTGCATCCTTTTTCAAAAACATGTGAACTTTAGTCTGTGCGCCGTACATGAGTGGCAGGGCTTGTGCATGCATATCTATTGCATTGCCCAACTTGCTGTTTGTGCCACTGAATTTTGGTATATGATTTTGAAAATACGTGACATTACCAAGGCAACCCTTGGGCAGGTAAGATTGCTGCATCCATTCTACAAACTTCTGGCAATTGTCTATCTGTTTGGCACTATAAATTCTGTTGCCAAGTTGTTTGCCTTTTGGTGCTGCTGTATGTTTGCGGATTTCCATCCAGCCAATATCAATATCGTCAATGCTTTCGAGTTTGAAGCCAATACGATCAACGTATATTGGCTGTGCCTTCCCGGCGATGCTGGCAGCTAAGAGTGCAAGGAGAATTGTTTTTTTCATTTTAATGATTTAGATAATTGGAATATTATTTACCAAGCATATTTTTCAGCATTGTAAAATCAACAGCTTTTTTTATGGCTTCCATGTTCTCTTCAAACACGGGATCGTCTTTTGATATTTTATATACCACTGTAAAAAACTGCGGCGATGACTTCGGTAATTTTATTCGATAATAATCCAGATTAGGTTTAATGGCAATAAATGAACCTTTGGTGCCTTCTTCCACAAACTTTTCAAATCGTTCTTCATCATTCCACATACAAATGGCAGTTTTGTTCAATTCAGTTTCTGATTTACCTAAGTAATCACTTATATTTTTTACATACTTATCGAGATAAATCTTTTCACCGGGGTTTTCTTTTACTGCCTTTTCTAATCTTTTCTTTTGTATTAATAAATATTCCTTGCGGGTGAGATAAGAAAACGGGAGGGTATCGTTATAGGTAATTAACCATCTGGATTCATATATTGGCGAATTGTAATCTACCTTTTCTTCACCTATAAAATAATAGCCGTCTTTTTTTTCGGGTCTTTTTGTCAACTTTAAATATCCCCTGAAATCGTCGCCAAAGTCTGCGGCATAAAGAGTATTCAGGGAGTAAATAGCATTAGCAGTAATATTTACTGTTGTTGGAGTAGCATGGTCAACATAGTATTTTGTTTTATCTGCGCTTTGCTGGTCGCATAAAAACCTGAGTATGTACATTGAATAATAATATGGGTCGGCTATCCAGGTTTGGCCATTAGCCATGCTTTTGCCAAAAGTAGTTCCATATAAAACCTGGCATCCCTTTGGGCTATAGCCAGTGTTGATCATTTTGTGGATAGCTGCCGTTACAGCTTTTTCTTTTACCAGATCTACCGCACTTACATTAACAATTGAACCTTTCATTCCTGCTTTCCATGTTCCGGCTTTTTGTTTTAGCAATTCTTTGCTGCAATCCTGCGCCGATGATGAAATTGTAAAAAGAATGACAGGGAACAGTATGATATATTTCATGCTTATTTTTATTAATTAAACAATCCTTTTACCGGTGTAAATGTTCCCGGTGCCTGCAGCCCGCTGCTGAGACTTGGTTGCAGGCCATTTGCTCTTAAATCTTCCATATTGTCGCCGGCTTCCATCATCCCTTTCTCAAACAACTCTTTTTGAATATCTTTTGTATTCCTTACATTCTTACAATCGCTACTCATCATTTTCTTCAGGAGTTCCTGGGCCAGTTTGTTTTTTTGGAGTTTTTTTATTTTTTCTGCTGTCGCTTTTTCAAGTTCTCTTCTATACTCTTCAGTTTTTGAATAAGCAATTTTGCTTTTGAGGTATTCTTTAAACCATTCAGTATTTCTTTTTTCCTGTGCTTCCTGTAATGCCTTTTGCTTTGCTATTTTGTCTTTTATATAATTGTTCCAAAAATCACCTGCTTGCTGATTCTGTGCATCTATCTCTTTTTGCCGGGCTATTTTGTCTTTAATGTAGTTATTCCAGAAGTCACCTGCTTGCTGATTCTGTGCATCTATCTCTTTTTGCCTGGCTATTTTATTTTTTACAAAATTTGCCCAGAAATCGTTTATCTCCTGATCCTTTGCATCCGGGATTTTTATCTCGTTATCATTACCTGCATCTGTGTTTGTCTCTTGCGGCCCGTTATTAAGCATATCAAGCAATTGTTCTCCGGGAGAATTTCCTTCTTCAGCAATACCCGGCGTTATGCTTCCATTGGCTGATTTGAAAAACGGATCCGGGCCCGGTTCTGCAATTGAAGTATGATCTGCTCCATAGGCAATCGTATGGTTAGGAACAGGGATCTCTGTTGCTTTTTTAATTGCATACTTATTATCATCAAAGTTGTTAGTCGCTTTACTTAGCTGTTCCCATTCAGGTCCCATGGGTATGCTTACAATTGTGGGGCAGGTAAAATTTGGAATTTCCGGCGGGGCAATATAAGAAGCAGCAAAACTATTTTGATTGACGCAGGACTTTGCAATGGCAAACTGGTTATCTATTGCCGCCTCGTTTATTTCAGTAATGAATGCCGTCCATGCAATACATTGAGTCATTATCGAATTTTTGGGATTACCGGCAATATACCAGACCCATGTGCAAAAAGCATTCAACCATACACGGCACTCTTCTATCTTATTTGCATAAAATGCCCTGATTTTTGGATTGGCATAAGTAAGAAATTCATTATTCTTTCTGTCATGGTCGGGGCATTTATCATTATCGTTAATTTTAGTCATTACTATTTTTTGGGCATTTATCATTTCCATTAACTGGCTGCCCTCTTTTACATAAGCTTCAGCCCATTTCTGCAGGTAAGCCTGTAATACTTTTTGCACATACACTGCCGGCATACTCATCATACTCAGGCCTTTCATGGATTCCTTCATCATCTCTTTTGCAAACTCCGCTTCACCTTTTTCCATCAGGGCATCCACTTCTGCATTGCTTGCTTCTGTCAGGGCTTCGATCTTGTCCTTGAGTTCTTCAAACATTTTTGAGTATCCATTTTTGATTTTCATATTAGTTTCAAAAGCTGAAACATTATCGGTAAGTGCCGGAATTTTTATCCAGTCTTTTGGAAAATATTCATAGATCGTTATGCTACTCTTTATTTTTTCAAAATCGGGGATGTATGATTTATTCTGCCCTTTATTATTTTTTATCAGCTGTTCCGTAAAAGGGTTTATTGAGATTTCCATGGACTCTTCATAATCTTCTGCAGCTTTTACCGGGTTGCCGGTTGTTTCTTCAATCACAGCTTCTGTTTGTTTTGTTTCGGGATGATATGGATTCAGGCCGCCAGCTATTCTGATAATAGATTTGGCACTGTCAATGGCACCCAGGCCTAACCATGCATGGGCAAGGTTATTCATTACTGTACTGTTTTCGGGAAAATCATTTCTTAGTTTTTGAAGTACCGGAACAGCCTGTTCCGGATAGCCATACTGTGTGAGTAATGAAGCCATGTTGTTTTGCAGGTTGACGCTGGAGGGGGCAGATTGCACTGCTTTCATGCTTAATGCCATGGCGGCCTGCGGATGTCCCTGCATCATGCAAAGAATGGCTGCACTGCCTAAATCATTTGCCTTTGGTGATTGGGCTATCACATTTTTTACAATAGCGATTTCAGCGGCATCTCCTTTTGTCATTATCTTATTGTACAAATTAGTTACATAAGGAACAATGCCAACTTGCGTCAACATTTTCTTTGGAATGGCATTTATTCGCACTATATCTTTTTTGGGAACAAGTTGTTTGTTGCTGGTGAATTCTGGATAATCAGCCATTTTGCTATTCTGCTCCATCATGGCTGGCATTACATTACCCATCATCTTTCGCATCTCTGCTTTTTCTTCCTCACTCATACCTTTCATGGCGTCTTCCATCATTTTATCCATTTCGGATTGGGTGGGAGGTTTCTCCGCGGGCTTTTTAACCGGTTGACCAAATGCCAGTACTGACGACATAAGTAGCAGAAAAATAAAACCTGGTCTCATGGTAAAATATTTTGTCAAATGTGATAAAATGAAAACTAAGGGACTATCCCTGAAAAACAGGATATTTTGAAAATATAGGAAAAATCATGGAAAAAGGGGATGACAATGGGATGGCATTTCCGTTTATTTGTAAAATGTGAGTAAAAGATTAATTTACTGTATGAGAAAAACTGTTTCTATAGTTATATTTCTTATTTCAACTGTAATTGCGCAGGCACAGGTTGAAAAAAGGGATAGTTTACTAAAGCTGCTTCCATCGGCAAAGGAAGATACAGGTAAGGCCATGTTATTGCTGAGGATTGCCGACAGCTATGAAGCCAATAACCAGGACTCTTCCATTTATTATCTGGAAAGATCCAAACAGTTATCTGACGGCTTAAATTTTAAATTGGGGATTTATCATTATTACGAACAAAGCGCTATCGTTTCATTTACTAAAGGGGATTATAACCTGTCTATGTTACAGAGCAATAGTGCCCTGGATGCAGCCCGGGAGTTGAACGATCCGGTATTAATTATTAATATGCTTAATAACACAGGAATTGTTTATCAATACCTGGGCCAATTTGATAAACAGCTGGAGTATACATTACAGGCCTTGGCGATAATAGAAAAAAGTAACAGAAAGGAAAAGCTGGGTCCTATGTATCATAATGTTGCCAATGCTTTTTATAATCTCAACCAGTTCAGAAAAACGGTTGACTACTGTCTTTTGTCACTTCAATTTTATCGGCAAACCGGAACCAATGGCTATCTGAACAGGGTGTATGCATCATTAGGCCAGGGCTATGCTTCACTAAAACTTACCGACAGTGCTCTTTATTATTATAAGATTGCTGCAACAGAGTCTGTTAAAAGAAATGATACCTATGCAGAGGCGGCTATCTATGGGTATATGGCAAATACCTATGCCGACCGGAATGATTATAAGGAAATGCTGAAGGTTGCTGAAAAATCTTTGTTATTGTCAAGAGAATTGCAAAGCAGCCAGATGCTGGCAAGCTCGTTATACAATATTGCCTATGCCAATTATTTTAATGCTGATAATATTGCTGCAAAGAAAAATATTACTGAAGCATTGGCTATAGCTGCAAAAGATTCATTAAAAGATGAATTGAAGAATATTTATACTGTTCTGTCCTATATTGCTGCAAGAGACGGCGATTTTAAAACCTCACTTTGGGCAAAACAGAAATATGATTCTATCCAGGCGGCTTTATTGAATGAGCAGGTGATAAAAAGCACCACGGAACTTGAAAAGAAATACGAATCTGAGAAAAAAGACAAACAGATCATACTTCAGAAGGCGCAATTGCAAAAAAGAAGGATTTTAAATTATGTTCTTATCGGCTCTGCTGCTACCTTTTTGATCATCTCTTTACTCTTTTACCGTAACTATAAGCAAAAACAAAAACTCCAGCTACAACGGATCAATGAACTGGAAAAAGAGAAGCAACTAACAGCCACAGAAGCAGTATTAAAAGGTGAAGAACAGGAAAGAACCCGCCTGGCAAAAGATCTCCATGATGGATTGGGAGGTATGTTGTCGGGCATTAAATACTCATTTCAGACTATGAAAGGAAACCTTGTCATGACGCCTGATAACCAACAGGCCTTTGAACGCAGCATGGATATGCTGGACAGTTCTATAAAAGAAATGCGCCGGGTGGCCCATAATATGATGCCCGAGGCATTGGTGAAATTTGGCCTTGATACTGCCTTAAAGGATTTTTGTAATGACATCAACCAGGCAGGAGCTTTACAGGTAAGTTACCAGTCTATCGGAATGGAAAATACAGTAATAGAGCAAACAAGGGCGATCACTATTTACCGGATCGTGCAGGAACTGATCAATAATACACTGAAACATGCTGCTGCTCAAACAGCAATAGTACAAGTGAGTAAAATAAATGATGAGATCAGCATTACGGTGGAAGACGATGGAAAAGGTTTTGATACTTCCTTATTGGATCAATCAAAAACCCGCACGGATGACCAGTTCGGAAGGGGAATGGGATGGGGCAATATCGTAAACCGGGTGGAGTTTTTAAAAGGTAACTTAGATGTAAAATCCGAAAAGGGAAAAGGAACTTCTGTTCATATAGAATTGAATGTATAAATGGCGACAAAGGTTTTTATAGTTGATGATCATTACATGGTCATAGAAGGTATCCGTTCATTGCTGCAGCATGAAAAAGCCATTGAATGGATGGGGCATGCCACCAACGCAGCCTCCTGCCTGTCTTTTCTGCAACATCAATTACCCGATGTAATTTTAATGGATATCAGTATGCCGGATAAAAGCGGTATTGATCTTTGCAGGGAAGTCAGGGAAAAATATCCATCTGTTTTTATTGTCGGTCTCAGCACATTTAACCAGCAAAGCTTCATCCAAAGGATGCTGGATAACGGTGCATCAGGTTATGTGCTGAAAAATGCAACGCAGGATGAACTGATGGAGGCAATAGAATTGGTTGCAAAAGGCAAAACATACCTGAGTGATGAAGTAGCGCAGGTATTACGAAAACAGGATGATGCAGATATTGTTTTAACCCGACGTGAAAAAGAAGTGCTGGAACTGATCGCAGGTGGAATGACGAATAATGAGATCGGGGAGAAACTCTTCATCAGTCCTTCAACGGTGGATACGCACCGGAAAAATTTACTGGCAAAATTTGAAGCCAAGAATACAGCCTCATTGATCCATATAGCTTCCCGGATGCAGTTCATCTGATCATTCAAAATCCTCGTACAGCAAATACTTTTTCCGGATGGATTTGAACTCACTCAACTTCGGTTCCCAGCTTTTCCTGATTTCTTCTTCACTGTTTCCTCTTTTTATCATTTGCCATAGATCATTGTTGCCGGAAAGGCGGGTGATGGAAGATTTTTCCATATCGCCGGATTTGGGTATGATAAAGAAGCTGTCTTTCTGCGGAAAAAATTTATAAGCTTCCATCAGCCATTTCAACTGCACATGATTGTCAACTTTTTTTAAAACTTCATCCGGAGTACCCGATAAATCCCAGCCATAGCAAAGCTGCCCGTATAGCTTAGAACTTTTGGCGCCTTCATTAGGATTAGGTGTGAATGTATAGAGATTCTTTGGATAGAGTGGATGTCCAAAAACCTGGAACTGTTTATTCGTACCCCTGCCTTCGCTTAACACTGTGCCTTCGAATAAGCAAGTGGAAGGATAGAGATAAATGGATTGAATGTTGGGAAGGTTGGGGGAGGGTTTTACTGGTAATACATATTTTGATTGGTGTGTATAACCCTGGCATTTGATAACCATGAAATGAAACGGCGTATCTGTTGTTGGCTTTGTCGTTATATTATAAGCATTAATTTCATTTGCTTCTTTGGATAACCATTTTTCTCCCAGAAGCATCATTGCATATTCGCCTATTGTCATTCCATAGTTTATGGGTATGGGCTGCATGCCTACAAAACTTTTATATTTCATATCAAGCACCGGCCCGTCAACATAAAAACCGTTGGGATTTGGTCTGTCCAACAACAATAATGGTTTATGATTTGTCAATGCAACTTCAAGGT
This sequence comes from uncultured Chitinophaga sp., assembly GCA_964525285.1. Lineage (GTDB taxonomy): Bacteria > Bacteroidota > Bacteroidia > Chitinophagales > Chitinophagaceae > JJ008. Next base: position 48,831 of record CAZGGQ010000029.1, on the reverse strand, counting down.
ATTCCTGCATGGATGAAATAAATGTGTAGAAACGAACTCCCACATCCTGTATATCAAATATCATTACATCAACATCTTTCAGATCTTCAGCAGAAGGTTTTCTTTTGGGGCCATATAATGATACTACTGGTATGCCTGTTTTTTCATCAATGTAATTACCCACTTTTTCTCCCGCATCAGCCGTGCCGCGAAAACCATGTTCCGGCCCAAAGATCACTTTGATATTGATCCCAAGTTTTCTTAATGTATCAACCAGGTGTGTGTTGCCTACCATTGAAGTCTGGTTGGCAAAAATTCCAACAGTTCTTCCTTTGATCAGTGGGAGGTACACATTTATCCTGTCTGCCCCGGCTAATATCCCGTTTTCATTTGTAGCGGTCTTAAGCGGGGCATTGTCTGAAGATTGTGCCATTGACTTTTGCGCAATAAAGGCAGTGGCTAACAATAATACGGGAAGTAATGTTTTAAATCCTTTCATAGTTTTCTATTAGTTCAGCAGGTAAAGTACTGAAAATATATACTCAGACCGGCCTAAATATTTAAATGGTTGCATTAGTGTTTTTGCTATCTTTCGCCCGGGTTTTCTATTTTTAATTCAAAATGGAATAAGATGGCGCAGGTAAAAACTGGTGATAAGGTGAAGGTACATTATCACGGCAAATTAATATCCGGGGAATCATTTGATTCTTCAGCAGGCCGTGAGCCGCTGGAGTTTGAAGTGGGCAGCGGAATGGTGATAAAAGGGTTTGATGACGGGGTGACAGGTATGGCTGTTGGTGAAAAAAAGACAATAAATATTCCTTTTGATGAAGCATACGGACCAAGAAACCCTGACATGGTGATCGAGATGCCGAAAGACAGGTTTCCAAAAGACCTGGATATAGAAGTGGGCATGCCCCTGGGGATGAGTGACCAGCAGGGTCAGCAATTCCAGGTTACTATCGTGGAAATTAAAGAGGAGGTCGTCATGCTGGATGCCAATCATCCGCTGGCAGGACAGGATCTTGTATTTGATCTTGAACTGGTGGAAATAGTTGGAGGAAAGCCTTTAATAGTCGTTAGTCATTAGTCTGTAGTCGGGAGTCAGTAAAAAGTTCACCGACTCCTGACTAACGACTATAGACTCCAAACTATTTCTTATTCATCCACCAACCCAGCCATGCTCCGCAAAGTCCCCAGGCAACTATACAATCTATTATATCACCCCGTATCATATGCCATGGCAATTCAAACCAGTTGTGGCCCATATAAGGCCCCCACAGGAATGTGAATACACCTACTGCGAGGCTGCCGGTTACAAATCCGGTGAAGTTGGGCATCCCCCCTTTTGTAAGAATTACTACCAGTAATAAAACAAGTACAAAACACAGCAGGAATCCCCGGATCATTTTCATGGTCATCTTACCACTGTATGACTGGTGATAAATAACAGAAGCCCATGGCTTGCCTTCAATATCTTTCATCATTTGCTCCTGTTCTTTTTTAGTGGAAGCACTGGGAAGTATATAGGCTCCCTCTTCTTTGATATTTGCCGAGAGCACTGACATGATCTCATTTTGAGCGGGACTATATTTCATGGTACTATCATGAATGCCGAGAAACATCCAGGAAGCAGCCTGCCATGCAAAAACAATGATGGCTCCTACAAAAGAGCCAATGATCCATTTTTTCATATTCGTAAGTTTTGGTTTCGAATAAAAAGATAAACATATTCCCTGTTTTTAACAAAAGGATTTCAGGCAGCAGACATTAAGTCGTATATTCGATACCCCAATTAATACAGATATGTTTGAAAATTACCAATTTACCGCGGCAGAAAGATTTCTCAAATATGTGCAGATAGATACACAAAGCGACCCCCAATCAACCTCTTCACCATCTACTGAGAAACAGAAAGACCTTAGTAAGATACTGGCTGAAGAGCTGAAACAAATGGGCATTGGCGATGCTCATATGGATGAGTGGGGTTATGTGTATGCAACCATTCCGGCTACTACCAATAAAAAAGTTCCCATCATTTGTTTTTGTGCTCATGTGGACACGGCTCCTGACTGCAGCGGTACCCATGTAAAACCAATTGTTCATAAAAACTACCAGGGACAGGATATTGTATTGCCGGATGATACATCACAGGTATTGCGGCTAAGTGAATATCCTTACCTGAAAACACAAATGGGCAATGATGTCATTACTGCTTCCGGGACAACCCTGCTCGGCTCGGATGATAAAGCCGGGGTAGCAGAAATAATGGACCTGGCAAACTTCCTAATGACAAATAGAAATGTGAAGCATGGTGAAATAAAAATATTATTTACACCCGATGAAGAAGTAGGTAAAGGTGTAAATCATATTGATATGAAAAAACTGGGCGCCGATTTTGGTTATACGCTGGATGGCGGGGATGCCGGTTCATTAGAAGACGAAACCTTCAGCGCTGACGGGGTACATGTAATAATTCATGGAGTGATTGCCCATCCCGGCTATGCAAAAGATAAAATGGTGAATGCGATGAAGATCGGCGGCGAGATCCTGGCAGCCTTGCCCAAGGACCGCTTGTCACCTGAATCGACAGATGGAAAGAGAGGATTTATTCACCCGGTAAGAGTGGAAGGCATTGCGGAAAAATGTACTATCGACTTTATCATCCGTGATTTTGAAACTGCCGGCTTAGCCAAGAAAGAAGATTTTCTACGGACACAAATTGAAGAAAGAATGAGGACCCATCCCAAAGCCAGTTTTGAATTCCATGTAACGGAGCAATACAGGAACATGAAAGAGATACTGGACATTAATCCACATGTGGTGGAATATGCGAGAGAAGCTATTGCCCGGGCAGGTCTGGAACTGAAGATGGAAAGTATCAGGGGCGGAACAGATGGCAGCCGCTTGTCGTTCATGGGTTTGCCTTGCCCTAATTTGTTTGCCGGTGAACAGGCCATTCACTCCAAACTGGAGTTTATCAGTATGCAGGACATGAATAAAGCAGTGGAAACGATGGTGTATCTGGCACAGGTGTGGGAGGAAAAGGCCCCCTGATCCGCCAGTTGGCGGAGAACTTAGGTCAATGAGTCATTATTTTTTCGAAAGTTGTTGAAAGAAAAAATGATCGCATTGAAATGAGGACATATCCCCTCCTGGGAGGGGTGAATTTTGTGAACATAATACTTAAGTGAATTGGGGTGTGTTGCTCAGTAGCGAACAGAACCCTGAACGGAGCGTCGCAACAGTTGATCATAGTAGCACAGGCGATGACAAAATAATGATTTAAGATAGCGTAACTTACATTCTAAATTTTAATATATGGATTTCGCAAAATTGTTTTCCGAATATTGGTGGATACTTGTGGGTGTTATTATTTTTTTTGGCTCACTCTTCACCATCAACCAGGGTTATGTTGGCGTTATTACTTTGTTTGGTAAATACCGCAGGGTGGCCCGGCCCGGATTGAATATGAAAATTCCAATCCTGGAATCAGTTGCCCGAAAAGTCTCCATTCAAAACCGTTCGGTAGAGCTGGAGTTCCAGGCGGTAACTTCTGACCAGGCGAATGTTTATTTCAAAAGCATGTTGTTGTATTCTGTACAGAATGCAGAGGAAGAAACGATCAAAAAAGTGGCGTTTAAATTTTTTGCCGACAAAGACCTGATGCAGGCATTGATAAGAACGATAGAAGGTAATATCCGTTCTTTTGTAGCGACAAAAAAACAAGCTGAGATCCTGGCATTGCGTAAAGAAATTGTTGAGTATGTAAAATTTGAAATTGATCAGCAACTCGAATCCTGGGGTTATCATTTACAGGATCTGCAGATCAATGATATTACCTTCGATAAAGTGATCCTTGATTCCATGAGTAAAGTAGTTGCTTCCAACAACCTGAAAGCTGCCGCTGAAAATGAAGGACAGGCCTTATTGATCACCAAAACAAAATCTGCAGAAGCGGATGGTAATGCAACCAAAATTGCGGCAGAAGCAGAAAAAGAAGCAGCCCGTCTTCGCGGTCAGGGTGTAGCCCTTTTCCGCCAGGAAGTGGCAAAAGGAATGTCAGAAGCCGCTGAGCAAATGAAGCAGGCCAATCTTGATACAAATGTAATTTTGTTCAGTATGTGGACAGAAGCCATAAAGAACTTTGCTGAATATGGTAAGGGCAACGTAATATTCCTTGATGGCAGCCCTGACGGAATGGAGGGTACCATGAAACAAATCCAGGCATTAATGGTGAAACAGGCAGGAACAAAAGGCTGACAGAACCCTTGCCGGTAAAGCTTTTCAGTGGCCCGATGAATTTGAAATATCAGATAATTTCAAATCTCACCGGGCTTTTTTAATAGCTGGAACCTGTTAAAGAACTCCAAAACTTCCCTATCATGAACAACGTGGCATTATTTTTCTCGTTCAAGTGAAAATTATCAGCAAATGTTGATAACAGCTAAAAATAGTATAACTGTTAATCCATTATTTTTACGAACCTAAAGAACAATAATTATGTTTGACCTTCTACAGATTACAGACACCCTGAACAAAGTAACAAAATTCGCCACCGGCGACAGCAATCACGACGGACATTTAAGTTTTTTTGAACTGCTCAAAATGGGCGGATGGATCATGGTTCCTCTTGCCATCATGCTGCTGTTTGCCGTGTATGTGTTTGCGGAGCGCACCATCGCCATCCGGAATGCGGCTAAGATCGATGATAATTTCATGAATATTATACGGGATAATATCGTAAGTGGCAATGTAATTGCGGCCAGGAATTTTGCCAAGAACAATAATACACCTGTAGCGAGGATTATTGATAAAGGTATCCAGCGCATCGGTAAACCATTGGACAGTATTGAAAAGAGTATGGACAATGTGGGTACACTGGAAATGTATAAACTGGAGAAAAACTTAGGAGTTCTGTCAGTAGTTTCAAAAGCAGCGCCCATTTTTGGATTCGTGGGAACACTGATCGGGTTGATGCAATTATTTTCCAATATTAATAACTCTAACGAGTTTGAAGTAGGAACGATTGCCGGTGGTATCTACACAAAACTTATTACATCCATTACAGGACTTGTGATCGGATTGGGTGCTTATTTAGCTTATAGTTACCTGAATACACAGATCGATAAGACATCCAATAAAATGGAAGCGGCCTCTTCAGACTTCCTCGACATTTTACAGGAACCAACCCGTTAAACTATACGCATGAAATTCAGAAAAAAGCATAAAGGTGAGGCGGGAGAGGTCTTTACAGATTCGTTGAATGACATTCTGTTCATCCTGCTGATGTTCTTCCTGATCGTTGCCACGCTGGCCAATCCGAATGTTATAAAAGTAGGCTTGGGCAAAACTAAAAAAGATACAAAAGCTCATCAGGATATAATGGTCTCGATTGATAAGGAACAACAGTTTTATATAGGCGGTACAAAAGTCAACGTGGCCGATATTGATACGCTGCTAAGCCGGGAGATAAGAAAATTCAAGGTTATCAGAGATACCCCCATAGTAGTGATGAATGCTGATACTTCAGCTTATTTTGGGAATGTGTTTAGGATAAGACGTATTGCAAAACAAAATGCAGCCAGGTTAGTGGAGAGGGTTGATGTCCATTGATACTATGGACTACTATCATACATGACAGGACTTTATCATCCGGTCTTTTTGCTGCATATCTTTTTTCAGTTCCGTTGTATAATCATAGGATTTAAAAAGCTGCACAGTGGCAGGACCGAGATCTTCATATATCTCGCAATAAATATTCCCGTTCTTGTTGAGATGTTCTTTCCCAAATTCAGCGATGGCTTTGTAAAAAATCAACGGATCATTGTCAGGAACAAATAAAGCTGTTGCAGGTTCATATTGCAGTACATGGGGTTTCATTGTTTCTTTATCCTTTCCCGGGACATAAGGCGGGTTGCTGACGATGATGTCAAAAGAGGGGAGCAGGTTTCGCTGTACTGCATTTAAAAAGTCAAGCTGAATAAAGTTTATATCCGTTCCAAGTATCCTTGCATTTTTTTTGGCAACGGTCAATGCCTCATCGCTGATATCACAACTCCAGACCTCAGTTTTTTTTAATCTTCTTTTTAATGAAACGGGAATACAGCCGCTGCCACTACCGATATCCAGGATTTTTAATGCATCAACAGGAAATTTACAGTTGGTAATGATCCATTCCACCAGTTCTTCTGTTTCAGGTCTTGGTATCAGAACATTTTTATCAACAAAGAACTTTAACCCGCCAAACCATGCTTCATTCAGCACATATTGCACAGGTTCATGCTGCATCATTCTTTCAGTAAAGCTTCGTAATTGAATTTCCTCGTCTTGACTGAGGACGGAATTTTTATAAAGCATCCGTTCAGTTTTTTTTGATCCCGTGATCTTCTCCATCATCCAATCTGTAATTAATGAGGCTTCCCCTTCTTCATAAATGCTGCGGAGCTGGTTTAAAACATAATAAGAGGCCTCTTGTACCGTCATAGATTATCCCGTTCTGCGGGAGCAGCAAACTTACGACGTGAATGGTCAATGGTGAATATCATCTATTTGAGACAATTTCTTCGCTTTAGGAATAGTTTATATTTGCAGGATCTCATTCACCACTCACCATTCACCATTCACTATTCACCATTGACTATTCACCAAAAATACATGCAGCGCTGCCTTGAACTGGCGAAGATGGGAGCAGGTTATGTTGCACCCAATCCCATGGTGGGAGCGGTTTTAGTGCATGAAGAAAGAATTATCGGGGAAGGCTGGCATCAGCAATATGGCAAAGCGCATGCAGAAGTTAATTGTATCGGTCAGGCCATTCAAAATGGCCAGGCCGGTATGCTGAACCGGTCCACATTGTATGTTTCTTTAGAACCCTGTGCTCATCACGGCAAAACGCCTCCTTGCACCGATCTGATCATTCAGCATAAAATACCAAAGGTTGTTATCGGTTGCCGTGACCCGTTTAAAGAAGTGGATGGGAAAGGGATCGAAAAACTGAAAGCAGCAGGAATGGAGGTGGAATTTGGAGTAATGGAAAAAGAATGCAAAGAGCTTAATAGACGGTTCTTCACTTTTCATACACAATATCGGCCGTATGTTATTTTGAAATGGGCGCAGACTGCTGATGGAAAAATGGCGGCCTCCCCAAGCCCTTCCGCAGGAGGGGTTTTAGTCTCCGATACCAGTAATAGCTATACAGAATTTGAGAACTCCCAGAACCCTCCTTCTGAGAGCGGGGAGCCCCGGTTGCTTATCAGTAATGAATACTCCAAACGTTTGGTGCATAAATGGAGAAGTGAGGAAGCTTCAATATTGGTTGGAACAAACACTGCTTTCCTGGATAACCCGGAACTGACCACAAGGCTATGGCCCGGACCTTCACCTGTGCGGTTTCTGGTGGATATGAATCTAAGGCTACCGGAATCACTTAAACTATTTAATGGAGAAACAAAGACCATTGTTTTTAATACGATGAAGCAGGAAGAAAAAGAGAATCTTTTTTATTATAAACTGAAAAAGGATATAAGTCTTGTTCCGCAATTAATGACTGCCCTTTACCGGTTACAAATCCAGAGTGTAATAGTGGAAGGAGGTGCAAAGTTGCTGCAATCGTTTATTGATGAAGGAATGTGGGATGAAGCGAGGGTGATCAGGAATGAGAAATTAGAAATTAGAAATGAGGAATCAGAAAGTACTGGAGGTCTCAAAGCACCGGTATTTTTAAAAGCTGTGAAAATTGCTGAGCAAAAAATACTAACAGATAAAATAGAAATTTTTAAACCTATGGAAACTGCCTAAAAGCTAAAGGCTAACAGCTAATGGCTAGTGGCTAATGACTAACGACTCCCGACTACTCCTACCATACGATCGAAAAAACCTCCGTAGCTGAATTCAAAGACAGGGGCAGCAAATTCATTGCTTATGCTTACCCGGTTGCTGATGTAATTGAGTTTAAAGAGAAATTGGCAGCTATAAAAAAAGAACATCCCAAAGCCACGCATCATTGTTTTGCTTATCGTATCGGTTTGGATGGAAATAATTACCGGGTAAGTGATGATGGTGAGCCATCTGGTTCAGCGGGCAGACCCATACTGGGACAGATAGACAGCAAACAACTGACAAATGTTTTGATAATCGTGGTCCGCTATTTCGGCGGCACATTACTCGGTGTGCCGGGATTGATCAATGCTTATAAATCGGCAGCAGCATTGGTTTTACAGATCACAACTATTGTACAAAAACCGGTTCTTATTAATTACCACCTGCAGTTTGATCATACACAGACGCATGAAGTAATGAAAATTGTAAAGCAGTTTGATTGTGTGGTGCTGAAGCAGGAGATACAGTTGTTTTGTTCGTTGGAAATTGCTGTGCCGAAGAACAGGCTGGGAGAAGTGATGAATAAATTGAATGAGTTGAGAGGGGTGGAGGTGCATTCATTTTAGACGAGTCTCCTCCCGAAGCGACCTGGCAACTAATTGTATTTCCGGAAGAGGGACTCGTCGCTTTGAAAAGAGACTTCGTTATTTGAAACGACGAGTCCCTCCGCCAGATTTCTTATATATCGAGGTTAATGCTGGAGGAGACAGGTCGGCGAAAGATAATATTTGCAAGCCTGGTTGAACAGTAGTCCGAAAGTAAGTTTGAAGAAATTTTTTCAGACGAAAAATACGGAACCTACTTCAGGAACATTCATGGAGTTATTGAGCACCTTCATTACTATTTAGGGCAGATAGTTCTGATAAAAAAAATAATCCTACAGGCGCCAATATCGGCGTAAATGATGACGTTACATCATAGAGTTAAAACCGGAAGCCTGCACCAATACGAAAATTGTTTCGCTTTCCATCGTTGATGTCAAACGATTCATCTCTGAACTGTTTTGACAAACTGAATGAATACCTTCCTTCGGCAAATATCCGGTTGGTAAAATTAAACTGGGTGCCTGTTTCCAGAGATACACCACAGAAACCTGATTTACTTCCTTTACTGTTATCAAATTTATCTGCAGCAAGATCCAGTTTCGGTCCCAGGAACACACCCAACTTGCGGTTAAGCATTTGTTTAATATAAAGCGGAACCTCAATAAAATGCCAGTCATTGGTCCATGAAAAAAGCAATTCATTTATGAAAAAAGTGCTGGGGCCGATATGGGTTTCGGCAAACAAGCTGCCATAAATTGTACCACCAATAAAGCCTGTCTTGTCACCATTTGTTTCGTACCCATGGATGACGGTATGATTCCATCCACCCTTTATCCCGAAACGGGTTTTCTTTGTTGTTTGTGCAGACAATTGAATAAACAGGCATAAGCTGGTTAAGAACAGCAAAAATATTTTTTTCATTTTGCAGTTGGGTTTATTTAATAATGTAAGAGTCCGATACCTGAATGCTTTCTTAACAGGGCTAAGTTCCGGATATTGCGTAGTAAAAGGCTTTTTATTCTTGTATTTATTTAAACCTCCCACTCACCACCAACTCCTTACTCCCCGCCGTATAAACATAAAATCCTTCCCCACTCTTTACTCCCAACTTACCGGCAGTTACCATATTCACCAATAATGGGCAAGGGGCATACTTGGGATTCCCAAATCCATCATGCAGTACATTGAGAATGGAATAACAAACATCCAACCCGATAAAGTCGGCGAGTTGCAAAGGTCCCATCGGGTGGGCCATGCCAAGTTTCATTACGGTATCTATTTCTTCCACTCCGGCTACGCCTTCATATAAACTATAAATGGCTTCGTTGATCATCGGCATTAATATGCGGTTGGCAATAAAGCCGGGATAATCATTCACTACACACGGCACTTTGCCGAGTTGTTTGCTGAGTTCAACAACAGTATCTGTTACTTCTTTGCTGGTGGCGTAGCCATTGATGATCTCCACTAATTTCATTACCGGCACCGGATTCATAAAATGCATGCCAATCACTTTACTTGCCCTGTTGGTAACAGCAGCGATCTTTGTAATGGAAATAGAAGAAGTATTAGTTGCCAGGATGGCTTCTTTGGGTGCATAGGAATCCAACTGTTCAAAAATATTCAGTTTCAACTCTGCATTTTCCGTAGCGGCTTCTACAACCAGCGCTGCATTTTTTACGCCTTCAATCAGGTTTGACTCAATAGTAATATTGGCCAGCGCTGTTTTTTTTTGTTCTTCGGTTGCCATCCCTTTGGCGATCTGCCGGTCAAAGTTTTTGGCGATGTTAGCAACGGCTTTGTCCAATTGCGCCAGCGAAATATCTACAATAGTTACTTTAAAACCGGCCTGGGCAAATACATGAGCAACGCCATTGCCCATGGTGCCGGCGCCGATGACGGAGATAAAGCCCCCAGAATTTACCATATATTCGAATTTTTCCTACTCCCCGAAGGGGAGGGTTGTAAAATCAATTAATAGAAAAGATAGTAGTTATTTATCTGACAAAAGTAAGAATAAAGAACTCATCTTTTTCTGACAGTTGGCAAAGTGAATGAAGTGGCCCTTTTGTCTTAGGAAACCAGGGTGGGTTGCTGCCCAATGAACCGAACGTACAAGCGTGCGACAACAGCCGATGCCATGAAAAACTAAAGCTGGCTAAATAAATAAAATCTAACTGCTTTAAAACTTTTGATAACAATATTGAATCATTAACCTAAGTCTCCCTTCGGGGACAGGGGCTGGAGGTCAGTTCTTATTCTTAAAATCTCCCCGTTTCCATGCCTGTATGAAATCGGCCCAGGCTGCGGGATTGAATATATTCATTGGCGGGGTTTGTCCCTGGTACACGGCACGGTTGGCTACTTTATTCATCTGGATCCTTGTTGCTTCGCCCCCATCACCCGGAACTGTGCGCAACAATGTCCGGCGCTTGGCGGCATTGGTATTTTGACGGGCAATTTCAATATCATCGTCGGGTACTTTATTTTTTACAAAATCCCTTGCAAATTGGTCAGCGGTCGGTCGTGGCCGGATAATAGTTGCAGGTAAATAAACGGTGTCGATCACCATTAATTGAACAACACTATACTGGTTGCCTTCGAGATTCCGGGGAATGGAAATTGTTTTTGGCTTGTAAGTAACATGGGTAAACTCCACCTCGTCGCCTTTCAGCACCACGATGGAAAAAACTCCCTGTGCATTGGAAATGGTACCCCGGTTCTGCCCTTTTACCATTACACTCACAGCGGGAATGCCTACCAGGCTGTCTGCCGTCATGATGACGCCATATAATTGCACTACGGAATCACGGGATGTTTCAAACTGTGCCCTTGCTGTTTGGGGAATAAGGAAAGACAATAAAACGGTATACAGTAAAAATTTCTTCACTGCGCCAAAAATAAAGACAAGTTGCTGATTTCGTAAAACAAATTGCCCGGCACAATGGTTAACTTTGTTGTTTTATTGACTTTTAACAAATACTTGGAATATGACGAAAGAAAAAGTACTGGAAGCATTGAGTAATGTGCAGGAACCTGACCTCGGTAAGGACCTTGTGACATTGAATATGGTAACGGATATTGAGATCGAAGGTAATTATGTTTCTTTCACTGTAATACTGACAACACCGGCCTGCCCGATGAAGGACATGATAAAGAATGCCTGTGTGAATGCGATCAAATTGTTGGTGAATAAGGATGCAACCGTGAATGTAAAATTCAGTTCCAATACTACAACCAAAAGAACTGACCCGGGTACAGTTTTACCGAAAGTAAAAAACATCATTGCAGTAGTTAGCGGTAAAGGTGGCGTGGGAAAATCAACTGTTGCGGCTAACCTGGCGCTGGCCATAGCCCAGGGTGGGGCAAAAGTGGGGCTGATAGATGCCGATGTTTACGGGCCGAGTGTGCCGATCATGTTTGGAGTAAGAGGAGAAAGACCAATGATGATCGATGTGGGCTCCGAAAAAACCATGATCGCTCCGTTGGAACGCTATGGAATAAAACTGATCAGTATCGGGTTATTGGTGGATGAAAAAAGCGCCGTTGTTTGGAGGGGGCCGATGGCCAGCAGTGCCATCAGGCAATTTATCACAGATGTATATTGGGATGAACTGGATTACCTCGTTGTTGATATGCCGCCGGGAACAGGTGATATACATTTAACATTGATGCAAACCGTTCCGGTAACAGGGGCGGTGATCGTTACCACACCGCAGGATGTGGCCTTGCTGGATGCAAAGAAAGCAATTGCCATGTTTGGCCAGGCCCAGTTGAATGTGCCGGTGATCGGGTTGGTGGAAAACATGAGTTATTTTATTCCGGCAGAACTACCTGAAAATAAATATTACATTTTTGGAAAAGATGGTGGTAAGCGATTGGCTGATGAATATGAAATTCCTTTCCTTGGGCAAATACCATTGGTGCAAAGCATCCGTGAAGGCGGCGATGCAGGTGTGCCGGTGATGATGGGTGATGATGACATTACAAAGAAAGCATTCCGGAAATTTGCAGATTATGTGGTGAGGAGTGTGGCGATGAGGAATGCGAATATCAGTGGGGAGAAGATTGCAGAAACTGTTTAATGTTGGAAGTTTGAAGTTAGAGGTTGGATGTTGGCGTGAAGGCCGGAATATTCATACATATGGCTACAATAACAAAGTTTGAAGAATTAGAAATTTGGCAACTGGCCAGGGAACAGGCAAAAGAGATTTATAAGTTAACAAAAGAAGGGGGCTTTGCGAAAGATTTTGATCTTAAGAATCAAATTAATGCCGCTGCCGGTTCTGCAATGGATAATATTGCGGAAGGATTTGAAAGATTCACCAATAAGGAGTTTGCCCAGTTTCTTGTAATCTCCAAAGGATCGAACGGCGAAGTAAGGTCTCAGTTATACAGAGCTTTAGACAGAAACCATATCACTGAGGAAATCTTAAAGAAGAGATTGGACTTTTCTGTAATGATTGGTAACAAAATCAAATCTTTTTTGGATTATCTGCAATCTTCAAAATATAAAAGCAAACCACGGAAGAAGGATTAACATCGAACATCCAACTTCCAACATCGAACTATTCTATGTACGACTTACCACATCATAAAGAAAAAAATCATGAAGAGATCATTCAGTTCATGAAAGATCATCCCTTTGTTTTTCTCACTGGTTCGGACGCAGCCAATAAGCCGGTGGCTACACAAATTCCTGTATTTATAGATGAAAGAGATGCCCGCCCGGATGACCCGGTCGGACAGGGGAAATATTTTTTGACAGGCCATATCATGCGGAATACCGATCATCACAAAGCATTTGAACAAAATAAAAATGTGCTGGCTGTTTTTACAGGCCCCCATACCTATATAAGCGCTACCTGGTACACAAAGCCGGTGGGAAGCACCTGGAACTATATGAGTGTGCATGCACATGGAACCATACGGTTTGGAGATACTAGCGAATTGAGATCTATTCTTCAACGTCTTACCCTTCATTATGAAAACGGTAATACTGCATCAACAACCGTATTTGATAATTTACCTGCTGAATACACCGAAAGAATGATGAAAGCCATTGTGTCGTTTGAAATTGAGATCAATGACCTGCATCATGTTTTTAAACTGAGCCAGGACCGGGACGAGAAAAGCTATGATAATATTATTCAGCAACTGAAGCAAAAAGATAGTGATGCAAAAACTATTGCTGCAATAATGGAAAAAAGAAAATCAAAACTATTTCCTTCATGAAAATAAAATTTCTGCTCATCCTCTTACCTTTCTTTATGAGTTGTTCAAATGTAAAGAAGCTTCCCGGAACCCCTTTAGGGTATGCGGTCGTTGAGTTCGATAAACAGGGCCACCGTGGCTGCCGCGGACTGATGCCGGAGAATACGGTGCCTGCGATGTTGTATGCATTAGGGCTTGGTGTAACTACACTGGAGATGGATGTTGTCATTACAAAAGACAAGAAAGTTATTTTATCTCATGAACAATGGTTTGGACAGGAGATCACTACAAAACCAGATGGCACTTACATGGGACCAAGGGAAGAAAGGAAATATAATATTTACTGGATGACCTATGAGGAAACCAAAACTTTTGATGTGGGCATGAAGCCGCATCCCCGGTTTCCGAAGCAGCAAAAAATGAAAGTGGCCAAGCCATTACTTGCTGATGTGATTGACAGTGTGAAGAAGGATATGATGACCAGGAGGAGACCATTTCCATTTTATAATATTGAAACCAAAACCAACCCTCAGTTTGACGAGGTTTTTCATCCCAAACCGGAAGAATTTGTTGAATTGCTGATGGTGGTTATAAAAGAAAAGCAGATTGAGGATTATGTGATCATCCAATCTTTTGATTTTAGAACACTGCAATACCTGCATCAGAAATATCCGTCAATCAAAACAGCCATGTTGATTGAAGATTTTGATAAAAGGGGATTGGATACTCAGTTAAAGGCGCTGGGCTTTACTCCCGATATTTACAGCCCGGATTACCAGTTAGTGAATGAAGAGTTGGTGAAGAAATGTCATGAGCAGCATATCAAAATAATTCCATGGACTGTAAATGATAAAGCAAAGATCGAAGAGTTAAAGAAGATAGGAGTTGATGGGATCATTACGGACTACCCGGATTTATTTTAGCAATATTATTATTAAAAGAAAGGAAGATTCTTGTCATGCAGATCAAGCCAGTTTTCTGCATTTCTATGTAAAAGTTTCTTAGTTGTCTTTTTACTCAAATCCATTTTCTCGATCAGCTTTCCCGGTTTATGTTCTCCTAATGGGAAAGGATAATCACTGCCAAGACAAATACTGTCTTCTCCCATTACTTCAAGCAGGTATTCAAATGCTTTTCTGTCATGTACCAAACTGTCAATCCAGAATTTGCCGATATAATTTTTGGGATTAACAGGATTATCAACAGCAACAAGGTCCGGACGAACTTTAAACCCATGTTCAATTCTTCCCATGGTAAAAGGAAAAGCGCCTCCACCGTGAGCAAATGCTACTCTCAATTTGGGAAATTGTTCAAAGACCCCGCTAAATATCATGGAGCAGATAGCTCTTGACGTTTCAGCCGGCATGCCCACCAGCCAGGGCAACCAGTACTTTTCCATTTGTTCTTCACCCATCATCTGCCAGGGATGAACAAAGAGGGCGCAGCCCAATTTCTCAGCCGCTTCATAAAAAGGAAAGAATTCTTTGTCGCCTAAATTTTTGCCATTGATATTGGAGCCGATCTCCAGGCCCGGCATTTTCAATTCTTTTACGCAGCGCTCCATTTCTTTGATGGCAAACTTCACATCCTGTAACGGAACAGTACCCAAACCAATAAAATGGCCGGGTTCTTTGGCTACCGTTTCGGCAATATGGTCATTAAAAAATTTTGAGGTTTGATAACCATCCAACGCTTTGGCCCAGTAATTAAACAACACCGGAATGGTTGATAGCACCTGCACGGTAACATCCGTTTCCTCCATTTCCTTGCGGCGTACATCCTCTTTAAAAGTATTTTCTCCTACCACTCTGAAAACTTTATCACCTTTCATCATGCAGGCATCACATTCACGATGTTCCAGGTGAATGAATTCTCCGTAGCCAAACTTTTCGGTCCAATTCGGCATTTTAGAGGGCATGATGTGCGTATGTATATCGATCTTCATTGGTAGTTGGTTGAGAGTATTGATTCTGGATTCTGGATTCTGGTTGCTGGATTCTGGATTCTGGATTCTGGTTGCTGGATTCTGGATTCTGGTTGTTCGTTAATCTAGAATCCAGCATCCAGAATCTATTTCTTTATCGGCGGTTCCATCACAGCCCCGCATTTATTACAGGTCCGGTGCATCGTGTCTTCCCAGAAGCGGTTCATCACCGGCGGTAATTGCTTTACAATATCATCCACATGTAAAGCTTCTTCATATAATTTATTGCCGCATTTTTCGCAGAACCACATAAAGCCATCATCTTCCGATTCTCGTTTCTTTTCTATTACAAGGCCAATCGTGTCTGGGCCACGTTGTGGGGAATGGGGTGTTCTTGGGGGCAATAAAAACATTTCACCCTCTTTAATAGAAATATCTTTAAACTCGCCATTATCTATGATTTTTACTACTATGTCTCCCTCCAGTTGATAAAAGAGTTCCTCCGTTTCATTAAAGTGGTAATCCTTTCGGGCATTAGGGCCACCCACTATCATAACAATGAAATCGTTGGCGTCTTTATACACACATTGATTGCCTACCGGTGGTTTTAGCAGGTCACGGTTTTCGTCAATCCATTTTTTCAGGTTAAAGGGAGCAATCACTGGCATATAACAGATTTTAGATGAAGGAATCTGGTCGAAAAATTACAACTTTTTACCGTAGGTTTGACTATATGAATCTCTCCCTCGAAGGAAAATTTGCGGTTGTCTGCGGCAGCACCCAGGGCATTGGCTTGGCCATTGCAGAGGAACTGGCTTTGCTGGGAGCTAATTGTACCCTGATTGCCAGAAATGAAAAAGCTTTGAAGGCCGCTGTTCATAATCTTGATATTGCCTTGCGCCAGCAACACGGTTACCTTGTGGCTGACTTCAGCAAACCGGATGAAGTAAGCAAGGTGATCATGGCGCATGTGGCAACGAAACCTGTTCATATTCTTTTCAATAATTCCGGCGGACCTCCGGCGGGACCGATTATCGAAGCCAGCGAAGAAGTTTTTCTGAGTACATTCAACCAGCACCTGATCTGCAATCATATTTTGGCCAAAGCTGTTGTTCCTTCCATGAAAAAAGAAGGTTATGGCCGCATCATCAATATTATTTCCACTTCGGTGAAAATCCCTTTGAAAAATTTGGGTGTAAGCAATACGATCCGAGGGGCAGTGGCCAGTTGGGCAAAAAGCATGGCCAATGAACTGGGGCAGTTCAATATCACCGTAAATAATATATTGCCCGGGTTTACTTCAACACAGCGCCTTTCAACGATCATCGAAGGCACAGCCAAAAGAGGGAATGTGGTAGTTGATATCGTAGAAAGGAATATGAAAGAAGAAGTACCGATGAAACGCTTTGCTGATGTTTCGGAGATTGCTGCGGTAGCTGCATTCCTGGCATCGCCTGCTGCATCCTATGTAAATGGCACCAGTATTCCGGTGGATGGGGGGAGAACGGGGAGTATTTAGAATAGAACGCAGATTATCATGATTATTAAGATATATTATGATAATCCGTGTTAATCATAAAAATCATAATAATCAGCGTTCCATATTCATGAAGCTTGACATTCCATATCACTTAGAAAATTACATTGGGGGAAACCTTATCGGTCCTTTGAGTGGAAAATTTATTGATAATATCAATCCTGCCACCGGGGATGTATATGGCCAGATCCCGGACAGCGATAAAAAAGATATAACCGCCTCTGTTCATGCTGCACAGAAAGCTTTTCCGGCATGGAGCACATCTTCTGTTGAACAACGATTCAAAGTTCTTAATCGCATTGCAGAACTGATAGATGAAAACCTGGATGCATTAGCTCTTGCCGAAACAAATGATAATGGCAAGCCACTTTGGTTGAGTAAGAGAGTGGATATTCCGAGAGCTTCTGCCAATTTCCGCTTCTTTGCTACCGGCATTATGCATTTTGCGACGGAAAGTCATAATATGGAGGATAAAGCCGTGAATTATACGCTTCGTCAACCGATCGGCATTGTGGGTTGTATCTCTCCGTGGAATCTTCCATTATATTTATTTACCTGGAAAATTGCCCCTGCACTGGCAGCAGGTAATTGCGTGATCGCTAAGCCAAGTGAAGTAACTCCAGTAACAGCTTTTCTTCTTTCTGGAATTTGTAAAGAGGCAGGTTTGCCCGATGGGGTATTGAATATTATTCACGGCACAGGCCCGGGTGCTGGAGAAGCGATTGTTTCTCATCCTGAAGTAAAAGCCATTTCATTTACAGGAAGTACAAGAGCCGGTGAAAGAATTGCAAGCATTGCGGCGCCAAAATTTAAAAAGCTTTCTTTGGAATTAGGCGGCAAGAATCCCAATATCATTTTTGCCGATTGCAATTGGGAAAAGATGATGAGGACTTCTATTCAATCTTCATTTTCTAACCAGGGGGAAATATGTTTATGCGGCAGCCGGATACTGATCGAAGAAAGTATTTATGAAAGATTCAAAAAAGAATTTGTTGAAAGAACAAATGCATTGACAGTTGGTGACCCAATGGATGAAAACTCAAAACAAGGGGCCATTGTCAGTAAAGTTCATTTTGATAAGATCATGAAATGTATTGATTCAGCAAAAAAGGAAGGAGGAAAAATTTTGTGCGGTGGTAATGCAGTGAAATTAGAGGGAAGATGCGCTAACGGATATTTTATTCAGCCAACCGTGATGGAAGGCCTGGGGCCAAATTGTCAAACCAACCAGGAAGAGATCTTCGGACCGGTGGTTGCATTGCAATCATTCAAAACAGAAGAAGAAGCTTTACAACTGGCCAATGCAACTCAATATGGATTGGCAGCCAGCATCTGGACACAGGATATTTCAAAAGCAAATCGGGTAGCAGCAAAAGTGGAAAGCGGCATCATCTGGGTAAATTGCTGGCTACTCCGTGACTTAAGGACTCCTTTTGGTGGTATGAAGAGCAGCGGCGTGGGAAGGGAAGGTGGTTGGGAAGCATTACGTTTTTTTACGGAGGCGAAAAATGTTTGTATTCAATTATAAATAGAACGCTGATTTTTATGATTGTGATGATTGACGCAGAAAAAGTCATAATAAATCTTAATCATCATAAAAATCTGCGTTCCTTTATTTATGAATAAAGAAATTATCCATACTGATAATGCATCAAAACCTTTGGGTGCCTACCCCCATGCAAGAAAGGTGGGTAACCTGCTTTTTCTTTCCGGCATCGGCCCGAGAAACCCGAAAGACAATTCCATTCCCGGTTTGGAGTTGGATAAAGATGGTAACATTGTGAAATATGATATTGCCGCCGAATGCCATTCTGTTTTTGCCAATGTAAAAGCAGTACTGGAAGCCAGCGGCAGCAGTTGGAATAAAATAATTGACGTGACCGTTTTTCTTACCAACATGAAAAAAGATTTCCCGGTTTATAATAAGATTTATACAGAATATTTTACTGCCGTGCAGGCATGCCGTACAACCGTAGAGGTAAAGAGTTTGCCGACACCGATAGCGATTGAATTAAAGATAATAGCAACAATATAGACAAGTCCCGTAGGGGCGGCATTTTGGTAGTGTAGAATAATAGTATGATCCGAAAGCTCCGTAGGAGCGACATTTTTGCCGAATAATGATATGCAGTACAAGTGTGCGACGCAAGGGACGATGATAGTAGTACTGTAGCTGGGCCTATAAAAAAAATATGAATTATCAAAATACTTTAGAGTTTGCGAAATCATTGGATGAAAAAGACCCCCTGCGGCATTTCAGGGAAATGTATTATATCCCCTTGATGTTCGGGAAAGAGTGTATCTATTTTACCGGCAATTCTCTTGGCCTGCAAGCCAAGCGGACACAGGACTATGTGGTGGATGAGCTGGAAGACTGGGCCAGCCTTGGCGTGGAAGGTCATTTGCATGCAAGAAACCCCTGGCTTCCCTATCATGAAATTTTCCCAAAGCAATTATCAAAGATCGTTGGCTGCCTGCCACAGGAAGTAGTAGTGATGAATTCACTCACCGTAAATCTTCATTTACTGATGGTGAGTTTTTACCGGCCCACCAAACAACGGTATAAAATTATTTGCGAAGCCAAAGCTTTTCCTTCCGACCAATATGCTTTTGAAACACAGGCAAAGTATCACGGTTATGAACCTGCTGAAGCAGTTATTGAAATTTCAGCAAGAGAAGGGGAGTATGCAATAAGAACAGAAGATATTATTTCAGCTATCAAACAGCACGGAGATACTGTGGCGGTAGTTTTATTTAGCGGTGTTAATTATTATACCGGGCAGTTATTTGATATGAAAGCAATTACTGAAGCCGCACATTCGGTTGGGGCC
>CAZGGQ010000029.1:0-28910 GCA_964525285.1 uncultured Chitinophaga sp. | reverse complement strand
GTTTTGACCTGGCCCATGCAGCCGGGAATGTTGAACTGCATCTTCACGACTGGAATGCTGATTTTTCGTGCTGGTGTTCTTACAAATATCTGAACAGCGGTCCGGGTGCAGTGGCGGGGGCTTATATTCATGAAAAGCATATCGCAAATAAAGATCTGCCACGGTTTGCCGGCTGGTGGGGATATACAAAGGAAACAAGATTTAAAATGGAGAAAGGCTTTGAGGCGATACCAACGGCAGAGGGCTGGCAGTTAAGCAATGCACCGGTTCTTTCTATGGCAGCTCACAAGGCCTCGTTGGATGTTTTTGAAGAAGCTGGTATGTACAAATTGCATGCAAAACGAAAGCTGCTGAGTGATTACTTATTATTTATTATTGATTATTGCAACTCGCAGGTTGATGAAAAGATCATTCAGGTGATCACTCCACGACATGAAAATGAAAGAGGCTGCCAGGTTTCTCTGCTGTTATTGAAACGGGGGCAGGAGATTTTTAATGAATTAACTAAACAAGGAGTACTTGCCGATTGGCGGGAACCTAATGTTATCCGTGTTGCACCTGTGCCATTATATAATTCGTTCGAAGATGTGTATAGGTTCGGACAGATAATAAGGAATATTATAAATTAAAACGACCTGAAACCCCTCCTTCGGAGGGACTTGAGGAGGCCGGTATGAAAAAAGATGTTGCAATAATCGGTGCGGGTTTGGTCGGCTCATTACTTTCCGTTTATTTATCCAAACGGGGATATAAAGTAAAACTGTTTGAACGCCGGGGAGACATGCGGAAAGAAAAGATGACCGCCGGCCGTTCCATTAATCTTGCATTGAGTGACCGGGGATTATTAGCATTGGAGAAAGTAGGATTGGCTGAAGAAATAAAAAAGATTTCCATCCCCATGCATGGCCGCTTCATTCACAATCCTGATGGCTCAACAGCTATTCAACCTTATGGAAGGCATGGGCAATACATTAATTCTGTGTCAAGAGCTACGCTGAATATGAAACTAATGGATCTGGCAGAGGAGCATGGAGTTGAAATATTTTTCAACCATAAATGCATCTCCATTGACTGGAACACAAACTCGATCTCTTTTGAACTTCCTGACCTGCCTACCGGACAGGCAGGCTCACGACTCACGACTCACGACTCACGACTCATCTTTGGATCAGACGGTGCCTTTTCCGCCGCAAGATTGCAACACCAGTTGCAGCATGATAAGTTCGACTACCGGCAGTATTATATTAATTGTGGGTATAAAGAACTGACCATTCCGTCAACGGCATCCGGTGATTTTGCCATGGAAGTAAATGCCCTGCATATCTGGCCACGGAAAGACTATATGCTGATCGCACTACCCAACCTCGATAAAACATTTACCTGCACATTATTTTTCCCTTTTGAGGGTGAAACCTCTTATGCAAAGCTGGATACAGAAGAAAAAGTAAAAGCATTCTTTCAAAAAACATTCCCGGATGCTGTGCCACTGATGCCGGATTATATAAATGAGTTTTTCAACAACCCGACCTCTTCATTAGTCACCGTGAAATGTTTTCCGTGGATAAGGGATGATCATTTTGCCTTGATTGGTGATGCCGCCCATGCCATCGTTCCTTTCTTCGGGCAGGGAATGAATTGTGGTTTTGAGGATTGCCGGATCCTGGATGAACTGATCGATAAATATGAAGAAGACTGGAAAACGATCCTGAATCAGTACCAGGTCTCCAGGAAACCCGATACGGATGCTATTGCAGATATGGCTATCAATAATTTTACTGAGATGCGGGAAAAAACAGCCGACCCGACATTTTTATTACAAAAAAAGATAGAGGCAAGGCTGCATGAAAAACATCCTGATAAATGGATACCGGCCTATACCCAGGTTACCTTCAGCCCTCATATCCGTTATTCGGAGGCATTTATGCGTGGATTAAAACAGGAAGCTATTATGCAGGAAGTGATGAGAATCGAAGGTATTTATGATAAGTGGGATAAAGATGAATTATTGAATTCTATTATAGATAAGATAAAAGATGATTCTGGATTCTAGATTCTAGATTCTGGATTCTGGATTCTTGTTAGCTTTGCGTCCGGTAACCAGCATCCAGAAACCAGAAACCAGTAACCTGTAACCAGCAACCAGTCATGACCCGCCAACAACTCGTCGAACAGATTTTCAAAAAGCGATCCTATCTCTGTGTTGGCCTGGATACTGACATTACAAAAATTCCCAAACATCTTTTAACAGAACCCGACCCGGTATTTGCCTTCAATAAAGCGATCATTGACGCTACAAAAGATCTGTGTGTAAGTTATAAGATCAACACAGCATTTTATGAAGTATTGGGTGTAAAAGGCTGGGAAACGATGGAGAAAACGGTTCATTACGTTGGTAGCGATCATTTTAAAATTGCCGATGCCAAACGGGGCGATATCGGAAATACTTCAGACCAGTATGCCAGGGCTTTTTTTGAAACCATGCCTTTTGATGCGGTGACTGTTGCTCCATACATGGGTGAGGACAGTGTAAAACCTTTTTTACAGCATCATGGCAAATGGGCGATTGTTCTGGGACTGACATCCAATCAGGGGGCAAATGATTTTGAATTGCTCCATTCCGGAGGAGAATTTTTATATGAAAAGGTTTTGCAAACTGTTTCTTTATGGGGAACAACTGAGAATTTAATGTTTGTGATCGGCGCCACACAGGCAAGTGAATTTACCAGTATCAGGAAACTTACACCTCATCATTTTTACCTTGTTCCCGGTGTGGGCGCACAAGGCGGAAGTTTGAAAGATATCTCTGAAAAAGCGATGATAAAAGATTGCGGGATTCTTGTGAATGTAAGCAGGGCTATTATTTATGCTACGGATGGAGAGGATTTTGCCGAAAAAGCAAGAATAATTGCAAAGGAATACCTGAGTGATATGAGTTTGTATCTGCAATAGCTTTCTTTTTTATTTATCTGTTACCTTTGTCACGGTTAATAAATCTTAAATCTGCTCCCGATAATTATCGGGAAGAAAATCTAAAATTGCTCTATGGCGGCCCGTACAGACCTTTTTACCAGTCCGGATTATTTTAATGTAGATGAATTGCTGACGGAAGAACAAAAACATATCCGGGAAGCTGTCCGTAATTATGTGAAGAAAGAAATTTCTCCCATCATTGAAGATTATGCACAGAGGGCAGAGTTTCCGCAACATATTGTCAAGCAACTCGGCGACCTCGGATGTTTTGGTCCAACCATTCCGGAGGAATATGGCGGCGGTGGGCTTGATTATATTTCTTATGGCTTAATGATGCAGGAACTGGAAAGAGGAGATAGCGGCGTTCGTTCTACTGCTTCGGTGCAGGGTTCATTGGTTATGTTTCCCATTTATCAATACGGCAGCGAAGAACAAAGGAAAGTGTATTTACCCAAGCTGGCCAGTGGCGAATGGCTCGGTTGTTTTGGATTAACAGAACCTGATCACGGCAGCGATCCTTCAAGCATGCTGACCAATTTCAAAGACGCCGGGACTCATGTCATATTAAACGGCGCCAAAATGTGGATCAGCAATGCCCCATTCTCACAATTGGCAGTAGTGTGGGCAAAAGATGAGGCGGGTGAAATACATGGATTGATCGTGGAAAAGGGAATGGAGGGATTCACTGCACCCACTACGCATGGTAAGTGGAGTTTAAGAGCATCTGCTACCGGTGAATTGGTATTTGATAATGTAAAAGTTCCCAAAGAAAATATTTTTCCCAATGTAAAAGGATTGAAAGGCCCCCTGGGTTGTCTGACAAAAGCAAGATATGGCATTGCCTGGGGTACTATAGGAGCAGCAATGGATTGCTATGACACCGCCTTACGTTATTCAAAAGAAAGGGAGCAGTTTGGTAAACCGATCGGGGGTTTCCAACTGCAACAGAAGAAGCTTGCTGAAATGATAACGGAGATTACCAAGGCACAATTATTGAACTGGCGCCTGGGCGTATTGATGAATGAAGGAAAAGCTACACCCCAACAGGTTTCTATGGCAAAGCGTAATGCCTGTGAAGTGGCTGCCAATATTTGCCGTGATGCAAGACAAATGCTCGGCGGTATGGGCATCACCGGGGAGTATTCAGTGATGCGTCACATGATGAACCTTGAAAGTGTTATCACCTATGAAGGCACGCATGATATTCATTTACTGATAACTGGGATGGATGTAACGGGGTTTAATGCATTTAAGTAAAGCCCCCGTCCCCCGAAGGGGAACTTAGAATATAACAGGCTTAATTTATTAGAAAGTACTTTAAAGTTGTTTGTATATTTTTTTTACCAGCGACATTAACACGGATGATCGACTGTTGCGTCGCACACTTCAACTGTAGTAATTCTAATCATCATAAATAAAAAACGCTTCGAATTAATCGGAGAGTTTTTAAACACCCCTTTAGGGGATGGGGGCATGAAAATTTTTCTTATCGGGTTCATGGGTTCCGGTAAAACACACTGGGGCCGTTTTTTGAGTCAGAAACTCAGCATTCCTTTTTTTGACCTTGATGGGCAGGTGGAAGAGTATGCCGGTAAATCCATTGCAGAAATATTTAACACGGAGGGAGAGGAGCATTTCCGTATGCAGGAAAAAGAAGTGCTGCACATCATCACAGAAAGCCATGAAAGCTTTGTAATGGCTTGCGGCGGCGGCTCCCCCTGTTACTTCAATAATATAGAATATATGAACCAGGCAGGCACTACTGTCTGGATCAACAGCTCTCTTGAAACCCTGTTTCAGAGATTGGTACAGGAAAAAGAAAAAAGGCCACTTATAAAAGATCTTTCAGATCAACAGCTGCAAAGTTTTATCAGCAAAAAATTTGCTGACCGGAAAATTTACTACGAACAGGCCGGTATAAAAATTCATGAGGAACCGGTTCAGATTGAAAAATTAATTGAAAAAATATTTCATGCATAAAAAATATTTAATAGCCGCAGCTGTTTTTGGCGGACTGGCTGTTGCTTTTGGCGCTTTTGGTGCACACCGCCTTGAAAGCATTACAAACGATGAAAAAATCCTGCATAGTTTTCAAACCGGCGTGCAGTACCAGATGTATCATGCGCTGGCATTATTGGCAATAGGCATTCTATATGAAAAGGACCCCGGTAAATGGTTAAAATGGGCCGGCCATTTTTTCATAACCGGCATCATTCTTTTTTCCGGATCATTATACCTTCTTACTTTTCTGAAAATACAGGAGAGCAGCGCTGTAAAATTGGTTGGACCGGTAACCCCGTTGGGAGGTATCTTGTTTATTGCGGGCTGGCTGTTTCTTTTAATGGCGGCAATAAATAGAAAATGATCAAATGGGCAGTTCAAGTGTGGTAACAGTACCGTTCCTGTTCTCAATCTTAAATGTACCGCCGATACTTTCCATTCTTTTGGTTATATTTTTTAAGCCATTCCCAAATTGCCGGAGATGTTGCATATCTATTCCCTTTCCATTATCGGCAATATTTATAATTAGACGGTGATTTACATGGATGTCGATCGTGATAAGGGAGGCCTGTGAATGTTTTAATGCATTATTCAGCGTTTCCTTTACACATAAGAAAATATTCCGTCTTTTATCCCCGCTCAGTTCCTTACCCGGTATATGTTCAGGTGCCTGTACTTTGCACTGGACGGGGGTATTATCGAAGTATTCAATGGAATACGAACGGATATAAGAAATAAGATTATCCAGCGTATCATTGCCGCTGTTCATGCTCCAGATGATAGCATTCATTTTATTCAGCACATCATCGGCTGAAGAAGAGATTTTTTCAATTTCTACCGGGGTATTTTCTTTCATCTTGTTCCGGGCTATTTCACTCATCAGCCGGATGGCTGTCATTCCGGCACCCAGTTCGTCGTGCATATCTGCAGAAATACGTTGCCGTTCCTCCTGCTGCGCTTTATATACGGCAATTTCTTTTTCATATTCCTGCAACTGGTTCTGGGCTTTCAGTGTCTCTCTCTCTTTTGTTTGCGCAATAATGTTACGGCGGTTTTTATAATTCAGACCAGCCAGGAAAAATACCAGCTCAAGAAATAAACCCACTTCATAATAGAAAAGGGATGAATTGAATACCCCGGGGAATTGTTTGAACAAATTATCCAGCATGACTGTCACCTGCGAAATAAGTGAGAAGATAAAAAGGAATAAATTTCCCCAGAACAAATAACGCATCAGTTTGTCTTTCCAGTTCCTTGCACTGTAAATAAGAAATATCAGCACCATGACGAGCAGGAGTACTTTGGTGGCATTTTCAGCCAGGTTTTCGACAGTGAAATTATTGGTGAAATAATGAAACCAGGTATAGGTAAACATCGACAGCAGCAACAGGGCAATACCGGCATTGTACAATTTATGAAGAAAGGGGTGCTTATTCAGGGTATCCAGAAACCGTTGCATGAAGATCATGTAAAACATAATTCCCAGTTCCTGCAGAATAAAATCAAAGTACCCTTCAAAGAAAAAATTTATGTGGTTTGTATGGTAAACATAAATGGCTTTGGTGAGCAGCATGCTGCCCAAAAAAAAGGCATAGCCGGAATAATACAGAAATTCCCTGTTGGCCCCCTGGAAAAAATTGGTGATGGAGAAAAGGATCATCATCAGCAGTAAACCGCAAAAGACATAAGTTACCAGGTTATCCTGGCTATGTGTGCTCCGCAGTTCTGCAATGAAGGATTGCAGGTATTGGGGATGAACAAGCCTTGGTCTGATAGTTATGATATATGTTTTTATAAAAGTCAGTTCTGCCAGGATGCTGGTTGAATCATGGGCCGGTAATGAAAGGAGACGGTAACCAATACTGTCTGAAATAACGGGAAGGATCGCCGGAATTTTTTTCAGGCCTTCGCCATCAATTTTATATAAACGGATATCCTGGTAATAGAGTCCCGGGAAAAAATAAACAGATACAGCCGTGTCAGCATTATTACAAACATTAAATTTCAATAATGCCTTTTTAGTAACAAAATCAGTGGGGATAGTGCCTTTATGCTGCAAGCCGGGAATAAACTTCTGGAGCGAATAACTGGTTTCAGGGTTTTCATTTTTGTTTATATAAGCACTGCTGACTGTTTTGATAATTGATCTCGCCATTCCTACCCGGCTGATATCGGTATAGCTATTCCATAAACTGTCCTCCCGCTGGGGCGGGACAAGTTGTGCAGCAGTATTTGCAACATATAGAATAAATGCTGTAAGTATAACAGGGTGGCGAAACAATTTTATTTTTTCCATGAAAGGGATTGATACCAGGCTTTCTCCGAAAGAGTCCATTCGGACAAATGTAATACAACGGTTTTGCTTTTGCTGGCCCGGGACATACCACTTTCAGGTAATAATTTGACAGTAAACTAATTATCTTTGCTCTTATGGCTACCAAGCTTAAAAAGAAAAGAAAAAATAATCCTGAGAAAAAACCAGCAAAGTCCGATGTAAAACCCTTCCGGGCCGAAAAGGGGGAGAAAGTTGATCTAAAATCGCTGGCCCGGGATGAACGCACCTGGAAGATTATTGGCGCTGTTTTTCTTCTCATCGCTTTATTTCTTTTTATTTCATTTATATCCTATCTCTTTACCTGGAAAGAAGACCAGGCGGTGGCTAAGCTGGGACTTTCGGCACTGCTTGATAATGACAAGCCCGTTGCCAACCTGCTTGGTCGTTTTGGCGCTGTGGCTTCACACTTTTTTATTTTTAACGGGTTTGGTATTGCTTCCTTTCTCATCTGTACATTCTTTTTTGTAGTTGGCATAAATCTTTTATTCCGGCGCAAAGTTTTTTCTATCTGGAAAAACATGAAATATGTTACGGTTGGTTTGCTGGTGCTATCTGTTTCATTAGCTTTTATTTTTACAAAAAGCGATTTTCCTTTTGGCGGAGGAGTGGGAGATATGATCAACAGGAAATTGACAGGTGCCGTAGGTAATATTGGCACAGCTGCCATCTTACTGTTGCTGGCACTCGGATATTTTATCTGGCAGTTTAACCCGGCCTTTAATTTTCCATCAAAAAAACAGGAACCCGCAGCTGTTGATCAAGCAACTGATGAAACATCCATACTGCCTGTAACAACAGGCAAAACTATCAATGACCTGTACAATGGCGAAACAGGTTCGGCAGGTAATACGATGAAACCGGATGGTGGCCTTGTTATAAATTTTCCTGAAGAAAAAAATCTCCATGATCTTAAAGTGATAGAAAAGGATGGAACAGAGGGAGAACTGATCGAAAAAATGGAGGAGCAGCAACCAACGCCGGAAAAAGAAATAGTCAGTGAAATTTTGCATACTCATGACATCGGGCAGGATGAGCCTGAGGAAGAAATAATTCTGCAGGGGAAAGAAAAAGCGGCTAAAAAAACAGAAGCAGACCTGGAGTTGGAAATAAAAGCTACTCCTGACAAAGTGCAGGAGGAAGAGTTACCGGAAAACCTGCCTCCATATGAACCTACTCTTGATCTGAGAGATTATAAATATCCAACCCTCAGCCTGCTGGAAACACATGGCAGCGAAAAAATAATACAGGATACCAATGAACTGGAGAACAACAAGAACCAGATCATTGCAACCTTAAGAAATTATGCCATTGAGATCCAGAAGATCAGCGCAACAGTGGGGCCAACAGTTACCTTGTATGAAATTGTTCCTGCCCCCGGAGTCAGAATTTCAAGGATTAAGAACCTGGAAGATGACATAGCACTGAGCCTGGCTGCACTTGGCATTCGCATTATTGCCCCTATACCCGGCAAGGGAACCATTGGTATTGAAGTGCCCAATGTAAGGAAGACATTAGTGAGTATGAAATCCCTGCTGGCATCTGAAAAATTCCAGATCAATAATTTCAGCCTGCCTATTGCCATCGGGAAGAAAATTGACAACGAAAATTTTATTGTTGACCTGGCCAGCATGCCCCACCTGCTGATGGCAGGCGCCACCGGCCAGGGAAAATCAGTTGGGGTAAATGCAATTCTTATTTCATTGCTTTATAAGAAACATCCTTCACAACTGAAACTGGTGCTGATCGATCCCAAAAAAGTTGAATTGAGCCTTTACCGGTTGATCGAAAAGCATTTTTTAGCCAAGCTGCCGGGAGAAGAAGACGCCATCATTACTGATACCAAAAAAGTGGTTCATACACTCAATGCGCTTTGTATTGAGATGGACAACCGCTATGATCTGCTGAAAGAAGCCGGGGCAAGGAATATAAAGGAGTACAATGAAAAATTCATCAAACGGAAACTAAACCCGCAAAAAGGACACCAGTATCTTCCGTTTATTGTACTGGTGATCGACGAGTTTGCTGACCTGATCATGACAGCCGGCAAGGAGATCGAATTGCCTATTGCGAGGCTGGCGCAACTGGCCCGTGCTGTTGGTATCCACCTCATTATTGCCACACAAAGACCTTCAGTGAATATCATTACGGGTACGATCAAGGCTAATTTCTCTTCCCGTGTTGCCTTTAAGGTTTCATCCAAGATCGATTCAAGAACCATCCTCGATACAGGTGGTGCCGAGCAATTGATTGGGAAAGGGGATATGCTGATATCCCATCATGGTGAAATAACCCGCCTGCAATGTGCTTTTGTGGATACGCCGGAAATTGAGGAGGTTGTTGAATTCATCGGTAAACAGCGGGGCTATCCGCAGGCATTTCTTTTACCTGAATATATTGATGAAAAAGAACTGGAAGGGAAAGATTTTGATCTTTCTGACCGGGATTCCTTATTTAATGATGCAGCCAGGTTAATTGTTCAAAATCAAATTGGCTCTACATCCTTATTGCAGCGAAGGATGAAATTAGGCTATAACCGGGCCGGCCGTTTAATGGATCAGTTAGAAGCAGCCGGGATCGTGGGCCCGAACCAGGGCAGTAAAGCAAGGGATGTTTTAATAAAAACTGAGATGGAACTCCAGCTGCATCTTGATATGCTGGGATAACCACGCTTTCGCAATGCTTCAGCGGGTAAATGAGTTAGGGGCTTGTTAAGAATAAAGGTTCCGATCCTGTCGTGACAACCCGGTATGGTGATTGTCTGTCCTATTGCGTACTATGAAGTCCCGTTTCAAACGGGGCGAAGCAGTTAGCTATTATTCATTTATCTTTATCCCCCGCCGCGGCGGGGCCACACAAACCACTATTGATGAAAAATATTTACTTATCAACCACTCTGGTTGCTATAACTATGCTGGCTTCAGCACAAGTTAAGACTGATCCGGCCGCCAAGGCCATTCTCGATGGGGTAAGCGCTAAATTCAAAACTTTCACTACCGTTCAGGCTACATTTAGTTATAAGGTCGAAAATGCAGCCGCCAAAGCCCTTTCAAACAAGACCGGCTCGATCATGATGAAAGCCACCAAATACAGGGTCAGTTTCAGCGGGCAGGAAATTTTTTGCAATGGGACCACCGTTTGGAATTACGACAAGGCTGCCAACGAAGTCACGATCAGCAACCTGGATGCTTCCAGCGGCATGATCACACCGCAAAAATTATTTACCAATTTTTACGACAAGGATTTTTTATACATGCTTAACGGGGAAAAAAAACTGGGAAACAGAACTTTGCAGGAAATTGAAATGACACCGGTTGATAAAAACAAGCCATTTCATAAAGTATATGTGCAGGTGGATAAGGCGGCCAAAACCATCTACAGTACCAGGGTATTGGAGAATGCCGGGAACAGGTATACTTACACCATCAGTACCATGAAGACAAACAAACCGCTGGCCGATAACCAGTTTGTTTTTGATAAGACGAAATATCCCGGGGTTGAAGAAGTGGATCTGAGATAAGCTAACAGCTTATAGCTATTAGCAAATAGCTTTTCTCAATTTCACCAATTGCGTTAATAATTTTTCCAGCAGATCAAGTTTCAGCATATTGGCTCCGTCACTTTTTGCTTTGGATGGATCAGGATGTGTTTCAATAAAGAGGCCGTCAGCGCCGGCAGCGATGGCTGCCCTGGCCATTGTTCCGATCAATTGCGGGTTGCCACCTGTTATACCTGATGACTGGTTGGGTTGCTGAAGAGAATGAGTAACATCCATGATCACCGGAACTCCATGTGCCTGCATGGCCGGGATATTACGGTAATCAACAACTAGATCCTGGTAACCAAATGTGGTACCCCGTTCTGTCAGCATTATTTTACTTTCCTGAGCTTGTCGAAGGGCAGCTTGCCTGATCTTATCTACAGCAAATTTCATGGCTTCACCGCTTACAAACTGTCCTTTCTTTACATTCACAATTTTTCCTGTTTTGGCTGCCGCCACTAACAGATCTGTCTGACGGCAAAGGAAAGCAGGTATCTGAAGTATGTCCACATAATTGGCAGCATTAGCAGCCTCTTCAATTGTATGCACATCGGTGATCACCGGCAGGGAAAACTGGCTACCGATATTTTGAAGTATCCGCAAGGCTACATCATCCCCGATTCCTGTAAAAGAATCAGCACTGGTCCGGTTGGCTTTGCGGTAAGATGATTTAAAAATATACGGGATACCCAGTTTTTTGCAAATGGCTGAAACTTTTTCTGCCACTTCTAAAACCAGTTCGTTACTCTCCACCACGCAGGGGCCGGCCATAAGAAAAAAATTCTTTTCATCATAGGACTGAGCTTCAAACAGATCTTTCAGGAATTTTTCCATCCCGCAAAGATAGGATGTAAGGTACAAGAGCCAAGTTACAAGGTACAAGGTTCAAGGCAGAATTAAATTTGGCAATGTTTGCTTTGTTTTTTGTTTCATGTATCTTGAATTTTTTATATCAGGTAGGATTTATTATTATGAATTTTGAATTCTCTTTTTTGCACTTATTTTTGAAGCTTATTTACATGTTATGATCAAAGAAAAAATACTTGTCATCGGTGCCTCCGGGCAGATCGGAGTAGAGCTGACGCTTGCATTAAGGAAAATATACGGGAATACTAATGTAGTGGCCTCTGACCTCCGGGAGGAAAACGAATTGCTGAAAGGCACCGGCCCCTATGTCAGCCTGGATGTGATGAACAATGAAATGCTGCATGAACAGGTCATCCGCCAGGGAATTACCCAGGTTTACCTGCTGGCAGCTATTCTTTCTGCCACCGGCGAAAAAAATCCCGGGCTTGCCTGGAACCTCAACATGCAAAGCCTGTTGAATGTGCTGAACATTGCCCGGGAAGAAAAACTGCATAAAGTATTCTGGCCTTCTTCGATCGCTGTATTCGGGCCTACATCTCCCAAAAAGAATTGCCCGCAACAAACTATTATTGAGCCCTCGACTGTTTATGGCATCAGTAAGTATGCCGGCGAGTTCTGGTGCAATTATTTCCATCAGCGGTTTGGAGTGGATGTAAGAAGCATCCGTTACCCGGGTTTGATCTCTTATAAATCTGCTCCCGGCGGCGGCACAACCGATTATGCTGTTGAAATTTATCACCAGGCGCTGGAAGAAAAGAAATACAAATGTTTCTTAAAAAAAGACACTTACCTGCCCATGATGTATATGCCCGATGCCATCCGGGCCACGATCGAACTGATGGAAGCGCAGACTAAGAAAATAACTGTTCGTACTTCCTACAATGTATCAGGTATGAGTTTTTCACCGAAAGAAATTGCAGCAGAAATCAGGAAACATATACCTGGTTTTTCCATTTCTTACAAACCCGATTACCGGCAGGCGATTGCTGAAAGCTGGCCGCAAAGCATAGATGACAGTGTGGCCAGAAAGGACTGGGGTTGGAAAGAAGAATATGATCTTTCTGCTATGACAAAAGATATGCTGGAGAACCTAAAGAAGTGAATGGTGAATAGTGAATGGTGAATAGTGAATAGAACTAATCAACAATACCATTCTTTACAGCGAACATTACCAGCCCGGCGGTATTACGTACGCCTATTTTTTCTATCAATCGCTGCCGGATACCTTCTACAGAACGGGGGCTCAGAAAAATTTCTTTGGCGATCTCTGCGGCTGTTTTTTCATCACAGATCATTTTCAACACTTCCTGTTCTCTTTCGGTAAGATCAATGTTCTGGTTGAAAGATGGCTTCAGGTTATTCTTCAGCACTAATTTTTTCAACAGGGCCTTATTGACTACATCATTAAAGTAATATCCGTTTTCATATACGGCATAAATTGATTTTATGATCTCATCCGGCTCTGCATTTTTGAGCAGGTAACCATTCGCCCCGTTTTCCATCAGGTGAATGATGAATTTATCATCCTCGTACATCGTTATGACCAACACTTTTATGGAAGGATATTTTTTCCTGACCTGCTTGGTAGCTTCCATGCCATCCATGATAGGCATTTTCAGATCCATGAGGATAACGTCCGGGGCGTTTGTCTCCAGTACCTTCATGAGGTCTTCGCCATTATCTGCCTCGGCAATAATTTCCAAATTATCATCAGCAGACAGACCCACTTTCAGGCCGTCCCGATAGATCTTATAATCATCTGCTATGGCGATCTTTATTTTACTCATTGGTAGTTGATTTAACCGGTATATGAATATTGATTCGGTAGCCTTCGGTACCCCTGGTAAAATGAATGGTTCCCTTCAGCAAGATAATCCGGTTCTGGATATTTTTTAATCCCAGCCCTTCTTTTTGATAGCGGAGTGTCTCAAACTGTTCTTGTGTGAGCCCGTCGCCATTGTGAAAAAGTACAAGGTCAAGCTCATTGCCTTTCAGTGTTGAACTTATAAGAAACTCTGATGCATTTGCATATTTCAGGATATTATTTATTAATTCCTGCACCATACGGTAAATACTGATATCATCGTCGGGATTCACCGTTTGATAATTATCATCCAGCTGCGTGCTGGCATTGAATACGGTACCCTCTCCTTGTGTTATTTTCCGGAGAAAATGCCGGATGGCCTCATTGAGGCCGAATTCTTTCAGGATATTGGAATGCAGGTTATGTGAAATGCCCCGTACTTTCTGTATCACATCATTCAACAGCTCCCGGCCTTTTTCATACAGTTTTTTATCTTTTTCATCCAGGCTGTCTTCCTTGATCCCCAGCAGGTGCAGTTTGGCAGAGGAAAGTATAGCGCCCACTTCATCATGCAGGGTTTCGGCAATGCGATGGCGTTCGGTTTCCTCGCTTCGAACCGCTGCTTCAATCAGTTGGTTTTGCTGCTGCTCCCGGAGTTTTTCCAAAGCAGTCCGGTGTTGGTTCTTTTTACGTTGGTTTAAAAGAACAGCCAGCAGCACACTTACCATCAGCAATAGCATTACGGCAATACCAATAATGACCATGAATTGTATGTTATTGCTGTTTTGATTCATAAAAGGCTTTTGTGATAAAGAGGCAGAGAATTATAAAACTGATGTTGTGGATATTCCAGATGTTCTGGGCAAAAAAAGTATAATTCTTTATAAGATAAGTAAAAAGCAGGAAAATGGTAAAGTTCACAGCTTCATAAATGCTAAGGCCCGTGACTATCCAAAATACAGGCTGTTTTTTCAAATTTTCATTTTTTTCCTGGTTAATTGAGTTTAAATAATAAAAAATACAGAAAAATAGTAAAACGACTGACTCTGCCGTAAATAACCGGCTGCTGAACATGGTTACCGGCGATTCAAGGAATGAAAAATTTATTAATACAAATACCAGGAAAAATCCAAGTATTATTTTCATTTGAAGCTTTAACATATCCTGGCCATTCCGTATAAAATAAAGTGTAAACAATGTAACCCGCACCACGGAGAGAATATTATATTCAATGGTATTGTTTTGTAACAGGAAAGGGAATTTTTTTGTGTCAAAATAATCAGGCAGAAAAGTGAGAACGACAATAATAGTATTTAAAAAAAGTGAGATCCACAGGTAAAGAATGATTTCTTTTACCGGCCTCCTGTTAATTTTATAAAACAAGAAGATTGCCAGAGGGATGAATAAGGCACATACCTCAGACATTGATAATATTTTCTGGAGAAATGGAATCATTTAATTTTCACTAGTGTTCTTAAACAGATTTTGGGGGAGGAAATGAATTGGCCATTGGATCCATCTTATCGATCTTTTTTTCTGCGTTATTAAAGTTGCTACGCTGTCAATTTTTTATGTAAACCGGCCAGAACATCAGGTTCCTGATACCCTGGCCGGTACTTTTATTAATTTTCTTCAGGCTTTCCAGGAGGAATGGGATTTGATTCTGTAGGAAAATCTGCAAGCGGTGCAATGGCCTTATCGTTGTATGGGGCAATTTTAAAAACGAGATTTCCATCGCCTCTTTTGTAAGGGGTTAGGAGAATATAACCAAAAGGCAGGAAGGGTTTGTTGAGTTTGCCATCCACATGAAAGGTTTTCAAATCTAATTCGTTATCCCCTATTAATATATCCTTCGTATCCATAACAGATGGTGGATCTCCTGCAGGGGACAATTCAAAGGGAGGTTCATTATATGCAAAATGTTTATGGTCTTTGGCAGGATATCCCCATAATGTTATGGAGGTAGGATCTTTCAGATCGTCTAACCTGATTTTTAAAAGCAATAGTTTTGCTTTATAGGGATCCTTTTCATATATACTCATTGTCGCAGTATCAAGTTTATAATTTGTAAAAGTTATTGCATTTGCAGATTGGCCTGCATTAGTTTTGTCCGTAGTTGTGGTTGATTTGTCATCATCTTTAGAGTCACCTTTTTTATCCCCGTTATTGCAAGAAGCTATTCCTGCCAAAAGAATAGAAAAAAATAGTTTAGCAAATGGTCTTTTTAAAAATAGATTGCTTTTTTTCATGATTTTTGTTTTAGATGTTTTAAATATGCTGTTTGAAAAGTTTCTCTCAGGTAGGAATAAATCTTTAACTAAAATAGGATGCTCTTTGGAACTTTCAAAGGGCTAAAAACCAGATTCCGTAGATACTCCTGTACAATGCGTAGTTCTACGCAGCTACCCCTTTATAGAAGCAAATCCAGTATCAAAATACCTCATTTCTGCGTAGATACTCCTGCAAAAAAGTACTAGTACGGAGGCTTTGTATAAGGCACTACCACGCTACTGTTAATGCGTTTTAAGAGTTCATATACCCTATCTCGTTTTTACGCATTTCCTACCTTGTTTCCAGGCCATCGCTGAGACAAAATTGTGTCATAAAACTTTTTTATGACACGTTTAATCATCATCATAAGCTTCTTCCTGGCCATGTTTTCTGTAACTTCTTTTACCGCCTCAGCAGGTACTAAAAAATCTTCACCTGTAACGGTAAGTGAGACCACAGAGACAGGGAATAGTAATAACTCAGAACCGGCATCAGCTTCTAAAACGATACCGAATGTGCCTGTTACAAAAACAGTTCCTCCTTTTCACCCGGAAGAAAAAAGTCATACCCCTAAATTGGATGAGCTGCCCCATATCCACCATTTTCATAAAGAAAGAGTGAAGAAAGTTAAACGTCACCATAAAAAAGTCTGGACGACCAGTATGCTGATACTGGTATTGTGCCATATTTCAATACTTGTAATGGCCTATATGCATGTTACCCCACATTAAAGAATATGCTGAAGAAAAGAAGAGTCAAAAACTCACGATCATAAAATGGTCAAATAGTTTCAAAGGAAGTTCAAGTATCTCCACCCCGGCTACCACAGCACGGGGTGGTCCTATTTTGCACCAGCAAGTAAACTCCGCCATTTGTTCCCGGGTCCCTGTAGCCATGATTTCAACATTTCCATCCCGAAGATTCTTAACCCGGCCTGTCAGTCCCAGCTCAAGAGCTTTTTCTTTGGCGCTTTGCCTGTAATAAACCCCCTGGACTTTGCCGGTAATAGTGATTGATATAGTTTGTTGCATTGTACTTAAAATTCAATCAGGCTCACAATTTCTTCCAGGTATTGCTGATCAGCGCTGTCAAACTGGTCGTATTCACTGCTGTCAGCATCCAGCACGGCCACCACTTTATTGTTTCGAATTACCGGCACCACAATTTCTGATCTGGACAAGCTGCTGCAGGCTATATGACCCCGGAATTTTTCAACATCCGGTACTATCAGTGTTTTGGCCTGGGCCCAGCTTGTGCCGCAAACGCCCCTTCCTTTTTTTATTCTTGTACAGGCGACAGGTCCCTGGAAGGGGGCTAATACTAATTCATCGTTCTTAACCACATAAAAGCCCACCCAAAACCATCCAAATTGTTCTTTTAAGGCCGCTACCACATTGGCCATATTGGCAACCAGGTCGGGTTCCCCTTCCAATAACCCTTTGATTTGAGGAATTAGTGATTGATATTGTTCATCCTTATTGCCGGCGATGATCTGTAGGTCTTCTGCCATCAATCAAAGATAAGAAATGAAATAACCGTTCATTGAGCTGCTTATAATGCCCCGGTTTTTTTTCAGGATTTTATTTGCTGACTATCCGTTTATAGGAATCTTAGTCTTCGTGTCATTCTTTATTGTAAAAAATACAGGTCCCACAAAGAACCTGAGAAAATACAGTACAAAGGGCCTAAGACCTGGTCAGGTTTCTGCATGCGAATAGTCAGTTTTATTTTAAAAGCTGTATTTTCAGAAAACAAGAACGGTATGAAAGTTTTATATTCTTTCATCATAACTGCTATTTTATTTTTCAGCCATGCTGCGAAAGCCCAGCAACTGCCTGTTACTGTATTTGCACCCCGTAACGGCGCTTTGTTCAGCGGTGCCAATAGTATATTCCAGGACAGCAGGGGCTGGATGTGGTTTACCACTACATATGATGTTCTCCGTTATGATGGTCATATATTCAAGACATACAGGCCTTCGGCTGGTACCAAAATGAATTTTTGTCACAGGGTGCTTGAAGCGGGAAAAGAGATTTGGGTGCTTGCCGATCCCTATCCGTTGAAAGTTGTTGGCGATTCATTACAGCCGTTGCTGATAAAAGATCTGCCGGAGATACGGGGCGGTCTGTTCAGTAAAGGACGAACATTCTTTGTGGCAAAAGACGGGCTGTATGAATTTAAGGATGCTGTATTCATCCCATTGATCAGGGATACTTCGCTTGATATAAATACTGACGAATGTCTTCTGGCATTGAACGATACGCTATTTGTAAGTTATTCCTGGAGTAAAAAACTGTTCGTTTTTGATCTTAAAAGCAAGACAGTTCAGTTTTTTAGTTACCCGGTATATGATATGAAGCAGGACAGAACCGGAAAAACCTTTGTGTTGATAAAAGGAAGAGGGATATTCGAAATAAAGCCGGCTGTTGCTGGTAACGGAGGCATTGATACTCTCGGCCACATGGATATACATGATACAAGAGCCGACCAGTTCATTATTGATTCACAGGATAATTTCTGGATCGCCATGCAGGATAATTCCCTTGTAAAGAGAGGTCCCGGAAATACGGTCAGTTATTATAAGGAATCGGATGGCTTGCCAAGTTTGTGGTTTCATGATATGTACCGCGACAAGGAGGGAAATATCTGGGTAGGGTTCAACAGTGGCTTATGTAAGATCAGAAATATTCACTCGAAGAGATACACGATTAACCAGGGGCTTTATTCAAACCATATTTATTATTTTGTAAAGGCCAATGACGGTAGCCAGGGTTATATCATAACAAGAAGCGGGGTGAATGTGGTAACCGGTAATAAAATTATTTCTGTGAAAGCTGCGGGAGAAACGCCATTCACCTGCAATCACCTGCTTGCAGAAGGCCAGCAATTATTTTATCTGCGTGACAGTACACTTTACTCGGCACAGATCGATACGTTTACTTACCAGGTTACCCGTGAAAAAAAATTGACGGACTTACCTGCCAAAACATTGTACCTCACAAAAGATAAGAACGGGACAATTTTCATTGCCTCAGACAGGGGTTTATTTACCTGGCGCAACAACAAAGCTGAAAATATACTTCGGGATGCTGAACATTATCACACTGTACTGGCAGATAGCCGGGGCAGGTTATGGGCCGCCAGGTTTTCAGGTGAATTGCTTGCTTTTGCCATCAACTATAAAAACGGTATGCTTTCTTTAATCCGGTTATATACTGCAGAGCAATCAGCAGGTACTATACAGTTCTTAAGAAGGCCAAGAGCATTGTCAGAAGATAAGTATGGAAATATATATGCAGGAACCCGGTATGACGGGTTGTTTTATATCAGCACAAGCGGCGACTCTCTCAGGATTGTACAGCGATGGACTGAAATGGATAAACTAAAAAGTAATTCGGTATGGGGAATTGCAACAGATGCATCCGGTGATTGCTGGGTGGCTACAGCGAAGGGGATTAACCGTATTTCAAAAACCGGCACAGGAAGCTCAGTAACCGATGAAGGAGCAGCAGCACAATTATACCAGGGTTCATCGGTTTTTATTGCAAAGGACAACCATATTTGGATAGCCAGCCATCCTGGAGTTGTATTGCTGGAAAAACAAATGGCAAATGCCGGCTCATTTTCAACATTCATAACAGGCTTCTCCGTAAACGGGAAACCGGTTCTTGCAAATGCCCCGGGGCATATCAAAAGATTCAGTTACCGGCAAAACAACATAAGTATTGATTTTTCTGCCAATACATTCCTTGACGAGGAGGAAGTAACGTACACATATCGTTTGCTGAGAAATGGAAAGGGGGAATGGGGCACGGCGGCGACGCTGCATGTTGTAAGTTACCCGGCACTGCTACCCGGTAGCTACAGGTTTGAAGTAAAGGCAGAAAATAACCGGGGTACAGAAAGTGATAATATTGCGGCATGGTCATTTGAAATTCTTCCTCCTTTCTGGCAACGAACCTGGTTTGTGTTGCTGATCGTTCTTGTCGTGCTGACTATCATATATCTTTTGTACCGTTACAGGATCAGGCAGTTGATGAAACTGCAGCAAATGCGGAATAATATTTCCCGCAACCTGCATGATGATATCGGGGGTTCACTTACCAATATCAATATCCTGAACACCCTGGCCATGCGGAACCTCGGCGACAAACAAAAAGCCGCCGCCAGTCTGCAACAGGCTGCTGAAGACATTCAGCGCATCAGCGAATCGCTGAGCGATATTGTCTGGAACATCAACCCGATGAATGATGATATTGATAATTTATTCAGGTATATGAAAAGATATGCTGCCGATATGCTGGAGGGAAAAAACATTAGCGCTTCATTTGAATTTCCTGCAGCCGGCAGCCGGATAAACCTGACGATGGAAAAGCGTCACGATTTTTTTCTCATTTTCAAGGAAGCAGTGAATAATATGACCAAGTATTCAAAAGCTACTATGGCAAAGATCCTGATACAGCAGGAAAAAGGTCATATCCGCATGCTGATCGAAGACAACGGAGTGGGTTACGAACCAGATAAAACGGACGGGGGGAATGGTTTGATCAATATGAAAGAGAGAGCTTCAAAACTCCACGCATCATTTAAAATGGAAAGCGAAAAAGGAAAGGGCACCCGCATCGAATTGAAGATGAAAGTATAATCCGGGGTAGTACCCGGATATGTACCTGTAACAGGGGGATTAAAATGTAATTTCGGGAAATGGATCACAGGTTATTGATTTACGAAGACAATCACCGGCTCCGGCAGTCATTGGAACAACTTTTGTCTGAGGGTAGCGGCTTTAAAGTAGTGGGGGCCTGGCCTGGCTGCCAGGAAGTGATCAGCCAGATCGAACAGCATTATCCCGACCTTGTTATTATGGATATTGACATGCCCGGTATCAACGGAATAGAAGGGGTGAAGCTGATAAAGAATAAATACCCGGAACTGAAAGTGATCATGTACACCGTATTCCAGGATGATAACCGCATCTTTGAATGCATCTGTGCCGGCGCTGATGGTTACCTGCTGAAAAATACCTCACCGCTGAAGCTGGTACAGGCACTGAATGAGTTGATGGAAGGAGGCGCCCCTATGAGTCCGCTGATCGCCCGGAAAGTTTTCCAGTTCTTCCGCAAGAACGAAGAACCTGTGAAAAATGAGTTTGGCATCACAGCCCGTGAGCGGCAGATACTGGAATCGCTTGTCAATGGTAATTCATATAAGATGATCGCTGCCCAGTATTTCATCAGTTTAGACACGGTCAGGAAACACCTGAAAAATATTTATCACAAGCTGCATGTGCAATGCGGTACGGAAGCTGTTGTAAAAGCCCTTCGTCACAAGATCGTTCGACTCGATTAAATACCACTCCTGTAAAGTACACAAAGATGTAATTGCCCTGCACTGATTTTCTCGTCAGCTTTATGCTGCTTTAATTATCCTCCTTTTCATTAGTCAATAAATATTACCAGGATGAAAAACTTAGTCATGGCTTTTACTTGCTGCCTGTTCGCCTGTCTTCCATCATATTCTCAGAATGTTGGTATAGGCACTACTACCCCGCAATTCCGGCTGGATGTAAGTGGCGGAAGTATCAATACCGATTCTGTTTACCGTATCGGCAGTATCACTGTTGTATCAGTAAACGGATTCGGAAATTTATTTGTTGGAAAATATGCCAATGGTTCCCCACCTTTTCCAGGAATGAATAATACCCATGTGGGCGACAGCGCCGGGTACAGCGATCCTGGAATGAATAATTCTTTTTTTGGCAGCAGGGCGGGCCGTAATTCAACATACGGGTCTAATAATACTTTTATCGGCAGCACGGCAGGATATAGCAACACGTATGGTGAATCAAATACGATGGCAGGAGTTAGTGCAGGTTTTTCGGGAAGTTCGGCTTATAGTAATTCGTTCTTTGGCGCAAGCGCCGGTTATAGCAATATCGCTTCCTATAATTCATTCTTTGGGGCGTCGTCTGGTTATTTCAATGAAACGGGGACTAACAATTCTTTCTTTGGTTCATTCAGCGGTCAGTATAATACCAGCGGTTCAGAAAATGTCTTCCTGGGTAATTATGCAGGCAATGTAAATGAAACCGGGAACCGTAATATTTTCATTGGTAATGCCAGTGGATTGATCAATGTCAGCGGCAGCAATAATATTTTTATAGGTGATAGTACCGGGCGTTCAAATGTCACCGACCAAATGAATATAGCTATTGGCCGCTCAGCTTTATTTGCTAACACCCGCAGCGGGCAGGTGGCCATAGGTGACTCCGCGTTGGCAAAGAACAGTACCGGCACCAGCAATCCTTTGGAGGCTGTGTATAATACAGCCATTGGTACAAAAGCATTAAAAAATAATACAGAAGGTTTTGATAATACGGCTTTGGGATACGAAGCATTGCAGCGGAATGATATTGGCCAGTTTAATACAGGCATTGGCAGTCATGCATTGCGGCTGAATGAAAACGGTTCACAGAACACCGTGACGGGTGCTTATGCTGCTCATGATTGTGCAATAGGAAATGGTATTGCTGCATTCGGATACTCGGCGCTTTTTAATAATATAGACGGTAATTCCAATTCGGCATTTGGAAGCAGGGCTTTATATGCAAGTATTACCGGTGGAAATAACACAGCCGTGGGCTTTGAAGCCCTCGCTGATCAAAATGATGGAAACTTCAACACCGCAATCGGTTCCCAGGCCGACGTTTCAACCAATACATTGTCAAATGCAACTGCTATTGGTTACCGGGCACTTGTTTCCCAGAGTAATTCATTGGTGCTCGGCAGTATTGATGCGGTGAATGGGGCCACTGAGAATACCAGTGTTGGTATTGGAACCACTGCTCCGTTGGGAAGACTGCAGGTGAAGAAGGGCACCTATACAGGGAGTACTGTCATATTTGAAGGAACCAATCTCTCCTCCAGTTTTCATAACGGGGCAGGAGAAGATACGTATATCCGTGGCGGCAAATCAACATCCACTGTTTTTATAAATGATATGATGGCGGTGAAATCTTCCGGCGGAGGTACTGTAGTAATAGGAAGTAACGCTACCCCGGCTGCAGGATACATGCTTTCCATTCGTGGAAAACTGATGTGCGAGGAAATGAAAGTGCAGCTCCAGGGTTTGTGGCCTGATTATGTTTTTCGTTCCGGTTATAATCTATTGCCATTACAAG
This sequence comes from uncultured Chitinophaga sp., assembly GCA_964525285.1. GTDB lineage: Bacteria > Bacteroidota > Bacteroidia > Chitinophagales > Chitinophagaceae > JJ008. Next base: position 5,944 of record CAZGGQ010000029.1, on the reverse strand, counting down.
GGGTTGAAGAATTCATTAAGCTGAATAATCATTTACCCGGAATGCCTTCTGCCGCGGATGTTGAAAAAAGCAACGGTTTTCATGTAGGAGAGATGCAAACCCTTTTACTGAAAAAAATAGAAGAACTGACCTTGTATATCATTGAGCAGAACCGCTCAGTTGAAAAGCTGAAACAGGAAAATAAAGAATTGTTCCGGCTGATAAAATCCCGGGAAAAATGAAACAGGCTTTCTTACTATTATCTTTTTTTATTGTAACTGCCGGAAATATTTCCGGGCAGAATAAGAATTTCTGGCAAACGATGAGTGATGATATTAAAGGAATGAAATTGCAGGAAATACAACAAAGACTGGATGCTTTTTACAAGTTCAATTACCGGGGGAAGGGTTCCGGATGGAAACAATATCAGCGCTGGCTGCATGATGCAAAAACACATCTTGATGCAGATGGCCGGATAACAAACCATGCAGCTATGAACTGGCAGGCCCTTCAGCAACAAAGAAATAATAATTTACAAACAGAATCTTCGATCGGTGGCTCCTGGTACCCGCTTTCTATGTCGTCTTCAACCCTTGGGCATTCAGGCCGGGTAAATACGATCGCCTTTCATCCCAGTGATCCCAATATTGTTTTTGCAGGCACCCCGGGAGGAGGATTATGGAAATCAACCGACAATGGCCTGAGCTGGAACTGCATTTCAAAAAGTACCGCTATGCTTGGGGTCGCAGCTATCGCCATTCACCCGGTAGATCCTGGTATCATTTATATCCTAACCGGCGATGGAAATGGAAGGCAGGTGCCAACAATCGGTGTTTTAAAAACTACAGATGGAGGATTGAATTGGCAGGAAACAGATTTGAAGTTTAACGCTGTAACTAATGTAAAGGGCTTCGACCTTAAAATGAACCCGGATAATCCTGATACACTGCTTGCTGCTACCAGCAATGGTATTTACAGAACGATAGATGGAGGTTTGAACTGGAACATAGTGTTGAACACAGCCAGTGTATTTGATATTGAATTCTCTCCTTCCAACCCGGATACCTGTTATGCTGCTGGTTTCAGCGGGGTGACAAATGCCGGTGAAATATACCGGTCAGTTAATGGCGGTGGGAACTGGTTTTTCAGACCTGTATCTGCTTATTCTCCGTCAAAACCGGATAGTATAACAAGAATTGAACTGGCAGTAACTCCTGATAACAGTAATTATGTATATGCATTGTTTGGAGGTGATGTCGCCGGCTTCAGTGGGTTGTTAGTTTCAACAGACCGGGGCAGCAATTTTTCATTGCGGTCCGGTTCACCCAATATTCTTGGTTATATGGGCGATGGATCTTCACCATATAATATAAACCAGGTTGATTGGAGTATGTCATTAAGCGTATCGCCAGATGATACTAATACTGTGTTTGTCGGGTGCGTCAATGTCTGGAAATCTTCTGACCTCGGCAGCACCTGGGGAACAAACGCTGTGGCATGGTGGGATGCACCACCCGGCCACCCGCAGTTTGTGCATGCAGATATTCATGCTATAGAAGCAGTCAGTGCGGATACAATATGGGTCTGTAATGACGGAGGTATTTTCAGGAGTGTTAATACCGGTTTGTCGTGGAATTCTCCCACGGTCAACCTGAATACACTGCAGTATTATGATATAGATGGAACCACAACGAATAATAACCTTTTTTACGGAGGATTACAGGATAACGGAGCTTTTAAGTATCAAAGCAATACGTACACAAACCTTAGAACCGGAGATGGCGGCGATGCGCTGGTTGATTACAGTAACCCTTTAAATGTGTTTGCAACAACCAATGGAAATACATACCCCTACCTGCTGAAATCAACAACAGGGTTTAATCCGCCGGGAAGCTACACGGATATTTCACCCTGGTCTGGTTGTAATTGCCAGGACACTTTACCTTCTTTGTTTATTGAAGCAATGGCACAAAATCCGGTTCTCCCGAATTTAATATATGTGATCAACAGGGATTGCTGGAGATCAGCTGACGGAGGCGCCAGTTGGACCATGTATGCAACCGGTGACAGTACTGTTCACAACAGCGTCTCTATTTCCCCAACTAATACAAACATGATCTACATTTCAAATGGCACTGTCATACGAAAGAGCCTTGACAGCGGTTTTACCTGGTTGCCCATTAATAATGTTCCTGATTCTATTCAGGGCGGCATCAAAGAAATAAGGGTTGACCCGACGAACCAGGATAAGTTATGGGTCGTTTGTGGCGGATACCTGAACGGGGCAAAAGTTTATGAAGCACAAAAAAGCGGTGGGGATTATGATTATACATGGGTCAACAGATCTGCCGGTCTGCCGAATGTACCTGTTTTAAGTATCGAGTTTCAGACCGGGTCTGTCCCTGCCATTTACATTGGAACAGATATTGGCGTATACCTGTATACTTCAAACAATGGATGGACGCCATTTATGAACGGGTTGCCCAATGTAAGTGTAGAGGATCTTTATATTGACCAGGTCAATGGCTATATTACTGCAGCTACTTTCGGGATGGGCTTATGGCAATCCACTTCGTATGCCGGCTGTGTCTCTTTTATTGATCATAGCCTTGTAATCCCAATTTATGGACAGGAGTATTTTGAAGCGGCCGATTCAATATTCAGTCAACGCCAGGTCACAGGAGGTGCTGGAACAGGTGTAACGTATAATGCCGGCAACTATGTGAGAATGGGGCCTGGCTTTGAAGTAAAGGCCGGCAGCGAGGCTCATGCTTATATTGAAGGTTGCAGTCTGGGAAGTCGAAAGAGGAGCGGAATCGGTAAAAAAACCTGCCTACCGGCAGGCAGGCAAAGCCAGGAAGGGAACAACAGCAAAAAAGAGAACACAAAAAATATAGATAAGCAAAAGGATGACAAATGATAGCACACACGATTTTTAAAATAATCATCATTTTCCAACCCCGATGATGCATTTGAATGAAATGAAGTTGTAATTTTATTGTCCCCGTAAACAACCTGATTGTTCTGAACATTTAAAATTACACTACAATGGCTACCAAAAAGAAATCAAAAAAGCCTGCCCGCCGTAGCGGCAAAGCAGCGAAGCCTGCTAAAAAAAGAAAGCAAGCTGTAAAAAGAAAGGTTATCCGCAAAAAAGCTCCTGTAAAGAAAAAATCTGCAAAGCCAAAACCAAAGGCAAAACGCAAACCAGCGCCACGCAAAAAAGCAGCTCCTAAAAAAGCAGTAAAGAAAAAAGCAGCGCCGAAGAAAGTTGTTAAGAAAGCTGTCATAAAGAAACCTGCCCCGTCAAAACCAAAAGCAGTGGCAAAGAAAATCCCGGTACAAAAAGTTAAAACTCCTGTTCCGGTTGCTGCACCAGTAATGGTTGAAGAAATAAAGGAAGTTTTCTTTACACCGGAAGGACCAGTAGAAGTTACGGAAACCATCATCACTGTTGATGATAATAATAATAACGGTAATCCAGGATAAGGAAATACTGAAGGGTAATAACTACTTATAAGAGGAAGATCATTTATTTGAAAAGCAGTCCTGGCTGTAAATGTCGGGACGGCTTTTAATTCAATATCTCATTATACAGCGTATCCCTTTCCACCGGGATTCTTTTAACCTGTTTGATCAGCGATACCAACTCATCTGTTGTCATGGAGGGGTTTTGTTCTTCAGCCCCGGCCATGCTATAAATTTTGGTGGTATCATCAATGGTTCCGTCAATATCATCTACGCCAAAAGAAAGGGAGAGTTGTGCATTTTGCCGGCCCAGCATCGGCCAGTAGGCTTTTATATGCGGGAAATTGTCTAAATAGATCCTGGCAATGGCATACATTTTCATGTCTTCTATCACTGTGCTTTCCGGCACATTACTCATATCATTATCCTTGTTCCGGAATTTCAATGGAATAAAAGTATTGAAACCATGTGTTCTGTCCTGCAGTTCCCTCAGTCTCCTCATATGGTCAATACGATGTTCATATTTTTCAATATGTCCATAGAGCATGCTGGCATTGCTGTGCATACCCAACTGATGTGTCACTTCATGAATTTTTAACCAGCCATCTGTTCCTACTTTATCCGCACAGATATTTTCTCTTATTTCCGGATGAAAGATCTCAGCGCCGCCGCCGGGGATGGAATCCAATCCTGCCTCTTTTAAATATTTCATTCCTTCTTCCACACTCATCTTTGCTTTGCGGAACATATAATCCAGTTCGACGGCAGTAAAGCCTTTTATATGTAGGCCGGGACGGTGGGCTTTTATTTTACGAAGTAATTCTGCAAAGAACTCCAGGTTCATTTTGGGATGCACGCCACCAACGATATGTACTTCCGTCACTGGTTTGCCATCATAGGTTTTCACCATGTCCAGCATTTGTTCCATCGACAGTTCCCAGCCTTCGTCTTTATGGGCATACAGGCGGCTATACGAACAGAAGTTGCAACTGAACACACATACATTGGTCGGTTCGATATGGAAGTTGCGGTTATAGAAAACTTTATCACCGTTCTTACTCATCCTTACTTCATTAGCGAGGCTACCAACAAAACCAAGACTTGCTTTTTCAAAAAGCAGTAATCCTTCTTCATCGCTTATTCGTTGCCCGGCTTTTACTTTTTCGGCAATCTGTTTCAGGTCAGTAGAAATATCTGTTGTGGGTATCATCGTTTGAATAATAATTTCTGAGGCAAAGTTACGACTACAAAATAGAACTTTTGAAACACAGAGACACAGAGGCACCAGGATACAAAGGAGAGAAATGATACAAAAAATTGCCTGAATTCTCTGTGCCTCCGTGTCTTAGTGCCTTTGTGTTTCAAAACGGTAAAATCCTTATCTTCCCTTTTGATTGCCTTAAACTATCCAAAATAATTTTATATGAATATCAAAATAAGGCTTACGATCCTTAGCTTTTTCCAGTTTTTTGTGTGGGGCGCCTGGCTGATAACTATCGCCACTTATTTTTTTAGCCATAACATGGGAACCGGTGTTCAGTTTGGAGCCATTTTTTCCACCCTGGCTATTTCTTCGCTGATCATGCCTGCATTAACCGGTATAATCGCTGATAAATGGATCAATGCTGAAAGGCTATATGGTATCCTCCACATTCTGTACGGGGCTGCATTATTTTATGTGCCATATGTGCATGATGCCGATACGCTTTATTATATCATTCTTGCTGCTATGCTTTGCTACATGCCAACTATTTCTCTCTCCAATTCTATTTCCTATACGATACTTAAAAGGGAGAATTATGATGTGGTAAAAGTGTTTCCCCCGATAAGGGTTTGGGGAACTATTGGTTTCATTGCGGCCATGTGGACTACGAACCTTACCGGCAGCAAAGCCAATTCGAACCAGTTCATAATAGGTGCAGTAGCCGCCATTGCTTTGGGAATTTATTCATTCACTCTTCCCAAATGCCCTCCGGCAAAATCCATTTCCAAAGATGCTTCAATCATCGAACAACTGGGATTAAATGCTTTTAAACTTCTTGCTAAATACAAAATGGCCTTATTCTTTTTGTTCTCCATGTTTCTGGGTGCTGCATTACAACTGACGAATATGTATGGAGATACTTTCCTGAATGATTTTGGTAAAGTACCCGAATACAAAGATTCATTTGTGATAAAGTATTCAACCATCATCATGTCCATTTCCCAGATATCGGAAACTGTGTTTATTCTCACCATTCCATTTTTCCTGAAAAGATTTGGAATAAAAAAGGTGATGTTGTTTTCGATGATCGCTTGGGTGCTTCGTTTTGGATTATTTTCTTACGGAAACCCGGAAGAAGGCCTATGGATGATCATACTATCATGTATTGTTTATGGAATGGCCTTCGACTTTTTTAATATTTCCGGTTCTTTATTTGTAGAAACAACAACCGACTCAAAAATTCGTTCCAGTGCACAAGCATTATTTATGATTATGACCAATGGAGTAGTAGCT
>CAZGGQ010000028.1:0-62211 GCA_964525285.1 uncultured Chitinophaga sp. | reverse complement strand
GGTTTCCATTGAAAGTATTTCCATAGATAGTATTCGGACCAACCCTGCTGATGCTATCGCTGATTGCAACATTGTCGTAAAGCGTATTTTCAATAAGATGAAGCTGTCCGCTATAACCTTCGATGCTGATATTGGTTGCAAGAAGCGTTGCATTTTCAATATAAGGATCAGTTGCATTTCTGAAAATTATAGAGTTGGAGAACATGGTGGAAGTAATATTTGCATCAAAAATATTTATTGTGCCATTGTTTAACAGGCTGTAGTCATCAAGATCTAATGAGGTAGCTGACTCCATGATTAGCCCATGGATGGTTATATTTGAATTTACAACCGGGTAATCAGGAAGTCCGGTAGGGATATAAACGGTATCGCAAATTCCCGGTACACCGGCAGGGCTCCAGTTGCCGGCATCATCCCAATCTGTACCTAAAGACCCTGTCCATGTTTTTAATACTCCGTTTGTACAAATGCTGCAGGATGCAAGTATTTCAACAATGCTGTTACAGCCCGGGGCATTATTATCAATAATTGCACCCCCGCTGCCACCGAGGTAACTGCAAAGAGGCGGAGCTGCACATAGCGCAAGTTGATTGTTACCAAGTATTCTTACAGAATCAAGATTATTATTTTGTATTACAAGGTTGCTGTCTAAAAAATTTAATGAAGTGATACCGGGATTATCTAAAATCCATAAACCGCCACCGATGGTTGTAATATTGCCAAGCCCTGCAAGATTTGTTAACGTATTGTTGGAACGAATATCCAGTGTGCCATCGTTGACAGAAGTTATATTGCTTAATGCAGATATATTAGTTAGTAAATTATTATACGAAATAGATATACCTCCACCAATATTACCGGTTAGATTTTGCAGTCCGTTTAATGAAGTCAGATTGGGATTAGAAAAGATATAAAAATTGGATGAACCGGTAAGACTGTCAAGGCCCGACAGGTTTGTCAGCCCTGTATTGATCATCCAGAAAGTGCCTATATTAGTATTAGTGAGGTTAAAGCTGATACCTGCAATACTGGTTAAATTAGGCAGGTTAGCAAAAAGAAAACCATAGGTAGCTGTAAGCGTCGTTAATCCAATACTTGTCAATGACGGTATGTTTTCTAGTCTTAAATAACCTGTAATAGTACTTAGATTGGTAAGACTGCTTAAATTCACCAACGGGGTACTGGATATAGATAATTCACTATATACTACATTGCCAACACTAAGAATTCCACTAAGTCCGTTTAAGTTTGTTAATGCTGTGGAGTCAATAATAACGGAACCACCAATAGAGTCGGTATTATTGCTTAAACCTGCTATGCTGGTTAAAAGTGGCAGGTCATTTAATATAAGACCACCCAGTTGTGTCAGATTGGTTAATCCAATACTGGTCATTAAAGCATTATACTCTACTTCTAAAGTATCGCCAATTTGAGTAATTCCATTTAAAGCTGACAAACCAGTCAAAGAAGTATTGCTAATTTTTAATTTATTAATAATTTGAGTCAGGCTGCTAAGTCCGTTAAGATTGGTAATGGCGGGGTTGGCGCCATTACCGTCAATGAATAAATATTTTGGGTTGGTACAGGTGGGGTAGGTTGTACTGAAATTATCTATTTGTGCCTGCGTGGTTAAAATAATCGTATCCACCGTACAGGAGCTTGGGTTGGTTGGGGTCGGTGAACCAGGACGAGCGTTTATGGCGGGGGCAGGGGTCATATTTTTTACTACCCTTTTCATTTGAGCTGACAGCCTGGTTTGTGTAGCGAGAAGGAAACAGATCCAAACAAAAATTAATTTACTTTTCATTCTCTCTTTTTTTGAGATTATACTTGTTCAACTTAAGGGTGTTTTCAACAGGAGCGACTGATCATTCAGGGGAATTAGTGGTAGCAATGCTATAAAAATGAACATACTGCCGGTTCCGGGCAATACTCAATTTGTAGTAGAAGCTTGTTTTCGTAGGAAAGCATACGGAATTTTATTACTTTCAAATACAGAAAGTGAACTGTAAAAATGAATACCTCGTCAACCATATTATTATTTTGTTTCTTTATCCTGAATTGTTTTTTAAGCATTGGCCAAACTCATAACATTGATAGTTTAAAATCAAAAGTATCCGGCGAAACGAATGGGAGAAAAAAACTGGAGGCTTTAATCAACTTGTGCGAATATCATCAGAGCATTAATAAAGACTCGCTATACCAGTATGCCTTGTCAGCAAAGATCCTGGCGTCAAAAAGCGGAACGGAAAGAACCAAAAGCCTTGCAGAAATTATATTTATAAACGCCCTGCTGCGGCTTGGAAAAACTGATAGTGCTTCTGCACTGGTTGAAACATGCCTGCAGGAGAACTCTGTATCTGATCCGGCGACAAGGGACATTTATTTTAAACTGGCTGCTTTAAAAGCCGATTGCTTTGGCGATGCTTCCAATTACAAAGACGCACTTTCGGAATTATATAGAATAATTAGTGAAGCGGAGCAATACAAAGACTCACTGGTGCTGGCAAAAAACATGAGCACTGTCGGTGTAATAAACTATAACCTTGATCATGTGCCCGAGGCATTTAACTGGTATTTTAAAGGGTTGTTGTTTATTACTGATGACCCCCGTTTTTATTCCGTGGCTGCTGTATTGTATATTAACCTGGCAGAAACATACCGCTGGGTGCAGCAAACAGACTCAGCAACATTTTATATTGACAAAGCAATTTCACTTTGCAAAAAAAATGAAAATTTATTTTTTCTGGCCAATGCACTCAGGGTAAAAGCAAATATCTATAAAGAAAAAAAAGAATATTCCCGGGCAGAAGAAACAATGCTGGAATGTATTGCAATAAGGGAGAAAAGCGAAGGGAAGCTCCTGCTGTCTAACGAACAACTTGCAGTTGCAAATATCTATACCCGTTCCGGCAATATTGATAAAGCGATTAAAATATTAAATGATGCCCTGATTTTAAGTGCGTTAAAGCCCGATAATTCAGCCCCGCAAGTAAATACAGGTTATGAGGTTGACGCATTGAAAATTTCTTATTATACCAGCCTGGCCCAATGTTACCGGTTAAAAGGTGACAGAAAAAAATACGAAGAAACCCTGGAAAAAATAATAGCCGCTAAAGATGCATTCTACCAGGCTAACTCTGCAAGATCCATTGCAGAGCTGCAAACAAAATATGAAGTACAGAAAAAAGAAAGTACTATCATTAAGCAGAAACTTGCTATTACCCGGAAAAATTACTGGCTTTATGGTTCTGCATTGTTTGCCGTAATGGCTGCTATCATCGCCTGGCTTGGGTTTAAGAATTACCGCCGCAAACAAAAAATTAAAATGCAACTGGCATTGGAAGAAGAAAAAAGATTATCTGAACAGGCCGTCATAGATGCGGAGGAACAGGAACGCAAAAGAATTGCGGCAGATTTACATGATAACCTGGGCGCCTATGCTGCTTCTATTGCTTCCAACCTTGATCATATTCAATTAAAACAAACAGACATACCCAGTGTGGCAGCCCTCCAGGAATTACGAAGCAATTCACAGGCCATTGTATCGCAACTTAGTGATACGATCTGGGCATTAAAAAAAGACGCTTTCTCGCTTACAGCTATCAGCGACAGACTTAAAGTGTTTATTCAACGGGTGCAACCCAGCTACCCGGATGTAACAATGGATGTGCTGGAAAAAATACAAACCGACCACCTGTTACCTCCTTCACAGGCATTTCATTTATTCCAGATCACCCAGGAAGCGATCATTAATGCGCTGAAGCATAGCGGGGGTAAACAGATAAGCGTAGTCATTGAGGCTAACCAGTGCTGGAAGATCAGTATTAATGATAACGGGAACGGAATGACCGATACCAGCAGCAAAAAAGGAGGAGGAAACGGGTTGCTGAATATGAAAAACAGGGCAAAAGAAGGTGGGTGGAAGATCGAATGGCTGCAAAATGAACAGGGAGGAACCACCGTAAGAATAGCCACTACTACAAATTGATTATTTTTTATACGGCCTGTTAAAAGGATATTTATATATTATGAGTTTTACGATTGCACTAACTGAGGATAACAAGGTAAACAGGAACTCCTTTATGCAAAAAATACAATTGGCTGGTAACCTGCAACTTGTTTTTTCAGCAGAAAACGGGAACCAGTGCCTGGAAGAATTAAAAGGACTTCCCCACCTGCAGTTGCCGCAGATCATTTTTATGGATATAGAAATGCCGGAAATGGATGGCATTGAAGCCATACGGCTGGCCAAATCACTTTATCCGCAGATTCATTTTATTGTGCTGACTGTTTTTGATGACGATGAAAAAATATTTGAAGCCATCAAAGCGGGTGCCTCCGGCTATTTATTAAAACATGAACCAGCGTCGGTACTGCGGGATGCCATTATTAATTTACTTGAATTTGGCGGCGTACCGATGAGTCCTGCCATTGCCCGCAAGGCATTGCAGCTTTTGAGCAAGTCTGCAGCGGCAGAAGCAACTACCGGTATTCCTTTGCCACATAGTATTACAGAACGGGAACAGGAAATATTACAACATATGGTAAATGGCTGGGACGCCAAACGAATAGCATCTGAACTTAACCTGAGTGTGCTTACTGTGCGTAAGCATATTGCAAATATTTACGACAAACTACATGTCAATTCGAGAGCACAGGTAATTAACATGGCGCATAAAAACAAGTGGATTTAACTCATTCTGTCCTTTGCCTTAAAAAGGTTAATTCCCCTATCTTCGCAGCGAAATTCTTACTCCATGTTGCCTAAATACAAACGCATTCTTCTCAAACTTTCCGGTGAAGCATTAATGGGTGACAAAAGTTTTGGCTTTGATAATGCTGTTATTGCTCAATATGCCCAGGATATTAAATCCATTACTGAATTAGGTGTCCAGGTGGCCATTGTAATCGGCGGTGGTAATATTTACCGGGGAATGAATGAAGCAGAAACCGGAATTGAAAGAGCTCATGGGGATTATATGGGTATGCTGGCTACTGTTATTAATGGAATGGCTTTGCAGGCAGGTCTTGAAAAAGTAGGGGTATACACCCGCTTGCAAAGCGCAATTAAGATGGAGCAGATTGCGGAACCTTATATCCGTCGCAGGGCCATCCGCCACCTGGAAAAAGGCAGGGTGGTAATATTTGGCGCCGGCACCGGTAATCCTTATTTTACTACGGATACAGCCGGTTCTCTCCGGGCTATTGAAATCAATGCCGATGTTATATTAAAAGGAACAAGAGTGGATGGCATCTATACTGCTGATCCTGAAAAAGATCCCTCTGCCACCAAATACAACGTCATGACTTTCCAGGAATGTCTTTCCCAAAATCTCCGGGTCATGGACATGACAGCTTTTACCCTCTGTATGGAAAATAATCTCCCCATCATTGTTTTTGATATGAATAAAGACGGCAACCTCCGCCGGGTGGTAACGGGAGAAAAAGTTGGCACCCTCGTAAAAGGGTAATTCCCTGGTAATTTTACTATACTTCAAATTGCAGTAACTACTATCTTGCAGGAAGATCCTTTATCCCCGTTTGTGAAAAACTATTAGCTACAATCCAGTTACTTTTTAATAGTTTCAAAATCTGACGTTACTGTATATGGCCGGTCAACTATCTCTTTCTGTGGTAGGCATTATTGTGCTGATGCTGGGGGCCGTTATCCTCGGTATTACCATCCATTTTTTTATCATAAGCCGCCGGTCACTGAATGCTTCAATTGACGAAACCCCCGGGGGAAGGTTGAGCAAAGAATTATCCGATTGGAAACTGAGATATTTCAATGATATTGAGCAGCGGGATAAAGAACTCAGCCATTTAAAAATGCGGTTAGCTGAAGCGGAGGAAAACTGCACGATCTATTCTATTGAAGCAGATGAGATGCGTACCCAGAATAAAAAATTGCTGACCGAGATTGATTCGCTCCGAAACACAATATCAACCGGTGAAAAACCGGATTATATTGAACAACTGCGCAAGGCGCAAAGCAGCCTGCTTGAACATAATGAAAAAATAAACCAGTTACTTGGAAAAATTGATCTTGTAAAAGAATCGGAAACAAAGCATCAGCAAATGCTGAAAACCAATGATGAGCTTTGCGGGCAGATAGATGAATTGAAATCAAAGCTTGCGCTAAAAGAAAAAGAAGTCAACAGTATTCGTCAGAAAGAACAACTGACAACAGAGATGTCATCCCTCCTGGACAGGGCCCATAATGAATTCAATGCCTTGCAGGATAAGATCCAGAAACTGGAAAGCCAGGTCATTGCTTCCGGAACAACCAACCTTGAATACGAAGAAGTCAAAGAGGGTTATTTTAAAATTTCCCGTGATTTTGAAGAGCAAAAATTAAAATATAATGTGCTGGTATCTGAAAACCGGCAGCTACAGGCCGACCTTTCAGAAACAGAAGAAAAGCTGATAGAAGCTAATTTTCAACGGCAGCAGATGCAGAAAAAAGTGGCTTATCTCGAAGAGCTCAATAAGGATATGCAGGTAGTATCAGATGCGCAGAAAAAACTGGAGGGACAGCTTAAACGCATCGGGGAACTTGAAAGCATGCTGAATATCGTGTCAGAGGAAAAGGACGGATTAGCCGACCGGAAATGAATCCTTAAACCCAACTAAAATCATCAAAATGCCTGACTCAAGGCCCTGCCCGGGGCTGGCATTTATCATGTTCTGTTGCCGGTCAGGCGATTATCTTTGCCGAATAAACAGATTGTAATATGGCAGCAAAAATTGCAGACCTCAGAAAAAATTATTCTCAAAAAAAATTGTCAGAAACAAAAGCAAGCCCGGATCCCCTGAAGCAATTCGCCAAATGGTGGAAGCAGGCAGCTAAATCAAAACTGGAAGAAGCGAATGCAATGACATTAGCAACAGCATCCCTGGACGGCGTGCCTTCTGCAAGAATTGTTTTACTGAAAGATTTTGGAGAAACAGGCTTTACTTTTTTTACGAACTATGGCAGTTTTAAAGGGCAACAACTGGCGGAAAATCCCAAAGCCTGTCTTGTTTTTTACTGGAAGGAACTGGAAAGGCAGGTCCGCATTACCGGCCTGGTTGAAAAAATTAGTGATGATGACAGCAATGAATATTTTCATTCAAGACCTGCCGACAGCCAGCTTGGGGCCATCGTATCCCCGCAAAGCCAGGTAATTGAAAGCAGGGAATGGCTGGATGAAAAATTTAAGCAACTGAAAAAAGAAACGGGGAACAGTAACACACAACGCCCATCAAACTGGGGTGGTTATATTGTAAAGCCTGTTATTATGGAGTTCTGGCAGGGACGGCCCGGCCGTTTGCACGACAGGCTCCAGTACACACTACAGGAGCGTGGGGAATGGAAAATGGAACGGCTGGCCCCTTAGGGCAGCAGGCAAATAATGTAAAAAAGAATAATAAGATAACGAACGTACTTTATATACATTATTTACTTACTACCAACGATCTATTTACTTTTTTCCCCCGCAGCCTTCTTTGCTGCGGCTTTTTTAGCCGGACTTTTTGTAACCGGCCTGCTTTTACCAAACGAACCTTTAAAGCGTTTTCCTTTAGCTGTTTTTTTATCTCCTCTTCCCATAAAATTTTGATCTTGATTTATTGAATGACTAAAATATGTTAATTAAAAAAGCTCCGGTACTGAAAATTAGCACAGGAGCTTTTTAATGCATTAAATGCTGCATCCGATCCTTCGGTAAAACTCAGGACTATCGGATTACATTTTACTGGCAAGTTCTTTACCGGCTTTAAAACGGGCCACTCTCCTTGCCTTAATGTTGATCTCTGCCCCTGTTTGCGGATTGCGGCCTTTACGGGCTTTTCTTTTAGATACAGTGAAAGTGCCAAAGCCAACCAGTGTAACTTTGCCACCGCCTTTCAATGTTTTTGTAACTGCTTCAACAAAAGAATCAAGAGAAGCATTTGCCTGAGTTTTAGTGACGCCTGCATCCTCGGCGATCTTTGCGATTAATTCAGCTTTGTTCATGATTAATATTTTTATGAAGTTTTAGTAGCGTCAACAAATTTAGAAGGTTTTTGATACGAACAAAAAAAAATCTCCCATTTCAAATTTTTGACAATCACCCCGAATCCGCATGGGACAAGGATTTTATGCGATTGTAGTACATTTTTACTGGTGAAGCATTTATCATGATCTTCTGGAAGCCTTGCCAGTATTGGTTTTCAGGGGATGGCGCTGAAATACAGGCAGGGCAAGGGTTTTAAGTAACATCAACTTGTTTTTCAGTCAAATAAAAATAAATCTTTTGCACACTCAATGCACAACCTGCATAACTGTTCGAAATGCAATAAATTGATTGCCCCATTTGTCTGTTCCTTTTTTTCTCATGTTGTCAGAAAATTTTTCAATGTACAGGTTATAAAGGACATCGCTTTCTGCATGGTATTGTACGGCATAGGTGGGACCATCTGTGTCATCCACTTCCAACAGCCTGAGAATGCTGGCCTTTGTAAAACATCCTGTGCCGATAATATCCGGGATATGTTCTTTTTTAAGCCAGGCCAGCCAGTTGGCGGCTATGGAGTGTTCAACTTTTATGGTTACATTATAAATGATCATGTTCTGAATTTTTGATCAGCTGTTGATATCATCTATAATGATCTTTTTCAAACGCTGGTACATGAAAGATACTACCAATAACAAAATACCCAGCAAGATGAACGCAGCGATTTTTCCACCGGGTGGTATATTCCGGATATCAAAAACAAAGAGTTTTACCAGGGTAACGGTGAATAAGGATAATGAAATGATACGCAGCGTACGGAAACTGTGTTTCATCCCCAGCCACATCAGCGTAAATGAACAAATGCTCCATAAAATGCTTAACCCGGCTTTTTGATACAAATTTCTCCACCAGGCCCAATCGTTTTCATTCCGGTAATTTGCCCACATAATAACATGATACATTTCAATACTAAGGAGCAGGATAATCCCGGTAGTGGCTATCCAGGTGAAAGGAGACCTGTAGGCCATCCAATTTTCATTGTCTTTGTGAAAGAAAAACCTGATAAGATCATAAAGAAGCCCAAACAGCAATATATCAGCTATCCAATGGGCTATAAAAAGACTGTTGTTTCCGGCTCCGGAAAGGAATAATAATGAAACCTGGTGGTTTGTGGAAATATTGATGAGGTAAAGACCAAAGCAAAAAGCAGTGAGCAAAAATTTCAACAACGGGAAAGCAGTATTCTTTTTGAACAACTGCAGCAGGATGAAAACAAATGCAAAAGAATAAGCCTGTAAATAAACAGAATGGACAGGCGCCAGGAGAAACCGGTTGCTGAACTGGTAATAAAGCTCCAGTGCCCCGGATAAATAAAGGATGCCGACGGCCGCTATCAGCAGGGCCTTCCGTGACAAGGAGGTGGAAATAGTATATATAAATTCTTCAGCCTGTTCCTTTCGGACCATACGATGATAAATGAACAGGGCTATTGAAACAACCAGCGTAGTGATGAACCCTTTATTGATAATAACAGGCATCAGCTTATTGCCTGCGAAATATACTTCCGTCCAGGTAATGACAAGGCTGATCAACATGGCTACCAGTACAATACCCGATGTAATCTTCAGCAAGGAAATTTTTGATCGCTGGTATAAGAAAAAAAGTAATACAGATTCAGCAGCCCAGAACAAAACAATATGATTGCCCCGGAACTGAACCGGTGCTGTCAGCGAAACAAAGGTGAGACTGAGTCCCAGGAGCAGGGAAACGAAATTCCGGTCAGCGCTCTTTTTTCTGAAGAAAACGGCTGTCAATATAAGATTAAAAAGGCCTAATGACAACGTGAATAGCCCTTTGGAATTTCCATCATCCCCATAATCCAGTATTATCATACCTGCAGCATAATAAAGAAAATTGACACTGAGCAGGATGATGAAGTCAAATGAAGTGAACTTATTTCTGAGGCGTATACTGTTGATAAAATTCATTGTTACAAACAGCCCGTAAAACAGTGTTGCAAATAATAGCGCATCTTTATATGGAAACGACGTCGTGTTTTCAAAGGATAGCTGTTTGATGAGCCAGCCGCTGAAAATGATGGTGGTGAAGAATAGAGAAATGATATTAATGGCAGGCCATCGTTTAAACCAGGATAGAGCGATCAGGCCGGCATTAAGAATACATAAATAGGTAAACAGGGCGATATAATTCTCATTCCCGGTACTGACAAGAAACGGTGTAATAAAGCCCCCGATCGTGGCCAGTATGGCAAGTTCCTGCCGGTTGTAAAACAGGGAGAGAACAACTGCAAATGCTGACACGATCAGCATGGCAATAAAGGCGGTAAGCTGCCCGATGAGTTGATATTGATGAAAGGCAAAAGCTATGCTGAAATAAAATACACTCAAACCGCCACCCACCAATACAGAACTGAATGACCGGTAACTGTTGCGGAAATAATGCGCCAGGCCGATCAGGATACTGCCGCTGACAAGACCAATGATCACCCGGCCTGTTTCATTGATCCAGTTTTTATCAATGGCATATTTGATAAAAAAGGCAATGCCGAGTACCAATACGGCTATCCCTATTTTATTGGCCAGGTTTTCGCCAATAAATTTTTCAATATCAGTATCTTTTTCACGCTGGTGAACTTGTTGATATTCCCGGGCAATTATTACTTCAACCGGTTCTTGTTTTTTGATCTCCTGAATGGCGGGTTTATCTACCGCAACTTTTTCAACTTTCACAGGTTCCGGAGTGATTGTCTTTTCCTTTATTGGTTCGGCAGGAAGCGGCTCTTTAACAACCGGCTTTTCAGCAATAATAATTTTGCCCGGAGTTTCTTTAAAAACGGGTTTCGGCGGCACATCCTCTTTTTGTTTTTTCAAATCTTTCGAAAGAGAGGACACCTCGTTGTTCAGTTGTTTTATTTTGTCATACAGCGATTCCAGCAAACGGCGCTGTTCCCCGGAGCGGTTTAAAATAGTTATCAGTAAGATGAGAAAGACTAAGGGTATCAGGATGACTAACAGAATTAATCCGTCCATCAAAATGATTTTTGGTTAACAATTACTGCTTCAGCAAAGAGATGAAAGTAATACAGGAAGAGAAATAAATAAGTTTGCAGGCAGTGGTTATAATTTGATATCTAAATATACCGGACAATGGTCAGAGTGTTTTATATCCGGGTATATTTCTGCGTCTTTCAGGTTCTTTTTTAGCGGTTCTGTAACATTTATATAATCAATTCTCCATCCTTTGTTTTGAAGCCGCACGGTGGGAAACCGCTGGCTCCACCAGCTATATCGGTGAGGCTCAGGATGAAAGCTCCGGAAACTGTCAATCCATCCGCTGTCCAGGAATTTTGTCATCCATTCTTTTTCCTCTGGTAAAAAGCCGGATGAATTTTTGTTGCCCTTCGGATCATGAATATCAATTTCTTTATGGGCGATATTATAATCTCCGCATAAAATTAATTTCGGATGTTTTTTCTTCAGCTTGATTATCCAGGTATAAAACTCATCCAGCCATTTGTACTTAAAATTTTGTCGTTCATCACCGCTGGTACCCGATGGAAAATAGGCATTGATCAGCCGCAGATCTCCAAAATCCAGTTGTATCACTCTTCCTTCGTCATCGCTTGGGCCATGCCCATTGCCATATTCCACTTTATCGGGTTTTATTTTGGTGAATACGGCCACCCCGCTGTATCCTTTTTTTTGTGCACTGAACCAATAGTCATGATATCCTAAAGCAGTAAATAATTTATGATCCACATCATCTTTTACGGCTTTTGTTTCCTGCACACAAATAATATCTGCAGGATTTGTTTTCAGCCAATCAGTGAATCCCTTTTTTATGGCGGCCCGGATTCCGTTTACATTATAACTGATGATACGCATTGTATTAATGATTAAATTGTCCGGCAATTTACATCTTATGGGAGTATCAATAAAACACGGAACAACAGCAATTATTCCGCCGAAAGAACCGGTTTACCTGGAAGGGCCCAAAAGCAGGAGTTACGAGTTGGGGTTTGCCTTCAGGGTATTCTGGCAATTCCTGAAAGGTTTTCGCACCCTTCACTTCACAGGGCCCTGCATTACCGTTTTTGGATCTGCAAGATTTAAAGAAGACAATATATATTATGCAAATGCAAGGGGGTTTGGCAAAAGGATCGCTGAACTTGGATTTGCTACCATGACAGGCGGCGGGCCCGGCATCATGGAAGCTGCCAACCGCGGCGCTTTTGAGAACGGAGGCGTTTCAATAGGCTGTAATATACAATTGCCCTTTGAGCAGAAACCAAATACATATCTTAATAAAAGCATCACCTTCGAACATTTTTTTGTACGAAAAGTAATTCTTGTAAAATATTCTTATGCATTCATCATTATGCCCGGTGGTTTTGGCACCATGGATGAATTTTTTGAAATTCTCACGCTGGTGCAAACGAAAACGGTAACCAATTTCCCGATCGTCTTATTCGGGAAGGAGTATTACAAGCCCTTAATGGAAATGATCGAATGGATGGTAGAGCGGGGAACCATTTCAAAAGAAGATCTGTCGCTGGTGCTGCTTACGGATGATGAAGATGAGGCGATGAACCATATTCAAACCTATGTAAAGAGCAATTATAAAGTAAAGTCCCGCAAACGCTTCTGGTGGCTGTTAGAGAAGAGATGATGTAAATGTATTTCTTTTAGCAAAGTTGTTATCTTCATGTTTAAAATGTGAAATAATGTTGTTAAAAAAAATAGTTGTATCACTCTTTCTTACAGTTATTGTTCAAACCGTTTACGCTGATCAGATTATTAGGACAAGCTCACCTGATGGCACTTTTCAGTTGTACTTAATTCATCATACGGATGGAAGCCTGTTCTACAGTATTAATTATAAAGGGGAAACGGTACTTGCACAATCAGGACTGGGTATGAAATTGAAGAAGCCGGAGTTTTCCCTGGTGCAATTTGATCTGTTACATATAGATTCCTCTTTTACTGATGAAACCTGGAAACCTGTTTGGGGTGAAGTGAGCTCTATCCGGGATCATTACAAACAACTTGTTTTAAAACTATCTGATCGTTCCGGCTCCGGCATTCAACTGGAAATTATTTTCCGGGTATTTAATGAAGGTGTTGGATTTCGTTATTCGTTTCCGCAACAGCCCAAACTCAATCATTTCATCATATCAGATGAACTGACACAATTTGCAATGACGGGTGACCATAAGACATTCTGGATACCCGGGGACTATGATACCAACGAATTCATGTATAATACATCAAAACTCAGTGAGGTGGATGCAGGCAGCGGCGCCATGAGCCAGGAAATTTATGCAAAAACATTCTTTGATAAAAATGCTGTACAGACACCCTTGATGATGAAATCAGCAGATGGATTATATATCAATATTCATGAAGCGGCTCTTGTCAATTACCCGGCTATGAACCTGGTGATCAACAAATCAACATTTACACTGAACGCACATCTTGTTCCGGATGCAATAGGAAATAAGGCTTATCTGCAAACTCCGGCCGTTAGCCCCTGGAGAACCATTAATATTAGCGATAAGGCAACAGCGATCCTTGCCTCCAAAATGATCTTAAACCTGAATGAACCTTCAAAAATTCAGGATATAAGCTGGATAAAACCACAAAAAATGGTTGCTGTCTGGTGGGAAATGCATATCGGGAAATCTAGCTGGGACTATGGCACCACACAGTCTGGTTCGGCTATTGCGGCACATGGGCATCATGGAGCTACTACGGCCAATGTAAAAAAGTACATTGATTTTGCTTCAAAAAACGGGATGGATGCTGTATTGGTTGAAGGCTGGAATGTGGGTTGGGAAGACTGGTTTGGCCAATGGAAAGAGGATGTATTTGATTTTGTAACGCCTTATCCTGATTTTGATGTGAAGGAATTACAAAATTATGCTGCATTAAAAGGAGTGAAAATTATCATGCATCACGAAACTTCTGCTTCTGTTACCAATTATGAACGATGGATGGATACTGCCTACCGGTTTATGAAGCAATTCGGATACGATGCGGTAAAGACAGGATATGTCGGGCATATCATTCCCCGCGGTGAGCATCATGACGGACAGTGGATGGTAAAACATTATGAACGGGTGACGAAGAAAACTGCCGGCTATAAAATAATGGTAGATATGCATGAGCCTGTTCGCCCAACCGGATTACACAGGACCTATCCCAATTTCCTGGCTTGTGAAGCAGCAAGAGGAAATGAATTCAATGCATGGAGTGTGGGCAATCCGCCGGAGCATGAAACGATCTTGCCATTTACCAGGTTGATGGGCGGGCCGATGGATTATACCCCGGGATTGTTCAGGATAAAACTGAACCAGTTCGACAGTACTAAAAAAGAACAGGTACATACCACATTATGTAAACAACTCGCTTTGTATGTAACCATGTACAGCCCGCTGCAAATGGCAGCCGATCTGCCGGAGAACTATGAAGCACATATGGATGCGTTCCAGTTTATTAAAGATGTTGCTGTTGATTGGGATGACACCCGGATTATCGACGCTGAACCCGGTGATTTTATTATTGAAGCGAGGAAAGCAAAGGGAAAAGAAAACTGGTTTCTTGGCGCTATTACGGACGAGCAGGCAAGAAAATTTACAATAATGCCTGACTTCCTGGATAAGGACAGATGGTATTATGCCACTATTTATAGTGATGCAGACAATGCTGACTGGAAAAACAATCCAGCGGCTTATGTAATAAAAAAGATTGCAGTGAAATCCGATCAGTCAATAGAATTAAAACTGGCTCCGGGTGGCGGTTGCGCCATCAGTTTTATACCTGCTACTGCGGATGAAACAATCAGAATACTGAAAGAAAGAATAAAATCAATATTTCGGAGAAACAAAAAAAACAAATAAGTAATCATGACAGGAGTTGACATACTTGGCTATTCAGCCGGCGCCATTACTTCACTGACCTTCCTGCCGCAGGTAATAAAGACCTGGAAAGTAAAATCGGCCAAAGATATTTCGTTACTGATGTTTGTAATTGCCGCTGTCAATGAAGTAATGTGGATAGCGTATGGGATACTATTGGATAATTGGGTGATCATCCTTACTAATATCATTGTTTTATCAATGGCATTAACCATGATATACTTTAAATTAAGGTTTAAGTAATGGCCGGCATCAATACAATCATCTTTGACCTGGGCGGCGTATTGATTGACTGGAATCCCCATTATGTTTTTCACGATGATTACTTTGATAGCAGGGAAACAAGAGATTATTTCTTTGAGAATATTTGCACTCCCGACTGGAATGAGAACCAGGATGCCGGCTATCCCATTGCGAAAGCAACCAAAGAGAGAATAGCCTTGTTCCCGGAATGGGAAAAAGAGATCAGTGATTACTATGGACGCTGGACGGAAATGCTGGGTGGCCCGATCCGGGAAACTGTTGAGATTTTCAGGAAGCTGAAACAAAATCCCGGACTAAAAATTTATGCATTGACCAACTGGAGTGCTGAATTGTTTCCCATTGCATTGGAACGATATGATTTTCTTCATTGGTTTGATGGGAGAGTGGTGAGTGGGGTAGAAAAAATGAGAAAGCCGTTTCCGGAGTTTTACCGGTTATTATTGTATCGGTACAGTGTTAACCCGGCCCAGGCATTGCTCATTGACGACAATCTCAGGAATATTAAAGCAGCGGAAGAAATAGGGATCAAAGGAGTACATTTTATAAATCCGGGGCAATTAAAAAATGAACTGGCTGTTCATCATATTCAATTCAAATAATTCCTTATTCTTGCTCTTCTAAAATTGCAATATGGAGGAAAATAATATTCACCCGGAAGAATCAGGTCTCGCCGATGAACTTAACCAGTATATACAATACACGCAGGCTTCGCAGGGACAGCGGTTTTTCAACTTACTGATTGATTTCTTATTTATGCGATTCGTGCTTAGCCTGGCAACCGGCTATGTATTTGGCTATATTTTGCTTGCCATTGCCCCTGATTTTCTTACACAGGTTGCTTATGAAATTGAAGGGGAGGGAACGAGGGGATGGAGATACTACCTGTTATCCTTTTTATTGGGCTATTTTAATTTCCTGATCTACTATACTTTTTGCGAAAGAGCATTTAAAGGCTATACGCTTGGCAAATTGATCACCGGCACAAGGGCCATTCGTGATGACGGACAGGAACTGACTTTTAAAGATACTCTTTTGAGAACACTTTCACGTCTTGTTCCATTTGAAATTTTCAGTGGTTTTGCTGACAGGCCCTGGCATGATAGCTGGACCAGGACATCGGTGGTGAAAGCGAGGTAAATTTATTCAAGCACCGGCCGCAACCATTTTTCCGCCTTTTCCAAACTCATTCCTTTTCTTTTGGCATAATCTTCCAATTGATCCTTTCCTATTTTTCCTAACCCAAAATAATGACTTTTGGGATGTGCAATATACCAGCCGCAAACAGATGCCGGCGGGTTCATAGCCAGGCTTTCCGTCATTTCGATACCAATGTTTTCAGTGACATGCAGCAAATCAAACAATTTTATTTTTTCTGTATGATCAGGGCAGGCGGGATAGCCGGGCGCCGGGCGGATACCTTTATATTTTTCTTTGATCAATTCTTCGTTTGTTAAATCTTCATTCTTATCATAACCCCAGTATTCTTTTCTCACTTTTTGATGCAGGCATTCGGCATATGCTTCCACAAAACGGTCGGCTAAGATCTGTACCAATATCTTATTATACTCATCATGGTCGGCGGCAAAACGGTCAATATGTTTTTTTGACCCGTGAATGGTTACAGCAAACGCACCCATATAGTCGGACACGGCCCCCTGTCCCCCAAGGGGGGAACTTAGTTTGTTATTTTCTTTCAGGCTTGGTTGATTCTTTAAAGTTGAAGAGATTAATTCGAGAGTTTCTTCTGTCTTGCTTAATACTTGCTCATTTGTGACTCGGAGAACTTTAAAACCCTGTTCATTCAACCAATTTGTTCTTATTTCATCCGACTCTTTATTTTCGGGGAGCTGATGTATTAATCCATCAATTTCTATTACCAGTCTCCTGTCCAGACAGACCAAGTCAGTAATATAATTACCTATGATATGCTGACGTCTGAACTTATGTCCTGCTAATTTTTTAGTTTTTAAAAGTTTCCACAGAACATCTTCTGCTTGTGTTGGTTTTGCTCTGAGTTCTTCAGCATACTTTTTTAATAATGGGTATGTCATGGGGTCTGCCCACTGATATCCGGGTTTTACCTCCACTTCCCCGCGGGAAGGGGCTTTAGCAGGGTCGCCAAGTATCCAATCTGTTTGTGGGGATGGGCTTGGTTTAATAAAGTCTGCAAGAGAATAACTTGGTTGCCCCACAGCTTTCTTTATCTGCTGACGTAATGATTCCAGTTTCACTTCTCCCTTACCGGTTTGTAGTGTTACGGTATCAGCATTATTGCTGGAAGCGGGCCAAAAGCCTATAACGCCATCAGCACTGAACCATTTTTCTTTCACAAGCTTCTGCACCATTTTTTGTGCATCATTATAAAGCCGGGTGGCTTCAGTACCGAAAATTTTATCGGATAATACTTCGGGAAAATGACCGGGCATTTCCCAGGCAATAAAGAACGGACCCCAGTCAATATATTTTGCGATCGTGCCCAGGTCAAAACTTTTAAAAACTTTCACTCCTTCAACGGAAGGCCGGGTTGGTTTATAGTTCTTCCAGTCAAAATATTCTTTGGTAACAACTGCTTCACTATACAGAAGCAGCACTTTTTCTTTTTTATTCAAAAACTGGTAGCGAAGTCCATCATATTCCTGTTTTGTCTGTTCGAGTAATGAATCCTTTTGCTCCTTGTTCAGCAATGTACTGACAGCAGTCACACTTCTCGATGCATCCAGAATATGCAGAACACCATTATCATATTGCGGGGCGATCTTCACGGCCGTATGCATTCTTGAAGTAGTGGCGCCGCCGATCAATAAGGGTTGTTTCATGCCCCGGCGTTTCATCTCATGGGCCACATGCACCATTTCATCCAATGAAGGTGTTATCAAACCACTCAGGCCAATGATATCTGCATTTTCTTTTTCAGCCGTGTCCAGGATCTTATCTGCCGGAACCATTACCCCGAGGTCAGTAATGTCATATCCGTTACAGCCCAATACGACACCCACAATATTTTTTCCAATATCATGTACATCACCTTTTACGGTTGCAAGTAAAATCCTTGGCCCACCTGCAGCTTCTTTATTAATTGTGCCTGCTGCCAAATGTCCAAGACGCCGTTCCTCTTTCTCTGCCTCTATAAAAGGAGTTAATACGGCAACAGATTTTTTCATCACCCTTGCACTCTTTACAACCTGCGGCAAAAACATTTTTCCGCTTCCGAACAGATCTCCCACTACATTCATTCCATCCATCAGCGGACCTTCGATAACATCCAGCGGTTTTGGATATTTTAACCTGGCTTCTTCTGTATCAGCATCAATATAATCAGTAATGCCATTGACCAATGAATGTTTCAACCGTTCCTCTACCGATGTTTCCCGCCATTTTTCATCTTTTATATTCTCTTTTCCTTTGGCTTTTACTGTTTCGGCAAACCCGATCAGTTTTTCTGTAGCTTCATTGTTATCGTTGTTGTGGTTGAGTATTACATCTTCACATAATTGCCTGAGCCCGGGTTCTATTTCGTCATACAGCACCAACTGCCCTGCATTTACGATGCCCATGTCCATTCCGGCTTTGATGGCATAATAAAGAAACACACTGTTCATAGCTTCCCGTACATGATCATTACCACGAAAAGCAAAGGAGAGATTACTGACACCACCGCTTATTTTAGTCAATGGCATGAGCTGTTTTATTTCTCTGGTAGCTTCAATGAAATCAACGCCATAATTATTATGTTCTTCCAGGCCGGTGGCAACGGCAAATATGTTGGGATCGAAGATGATATCCTGTGGGTCATAGCCCACCTGTTCGGTTAATATTTTATAGGCCCGCTGGCAAATTTCAACTTTGCGTTGTTTGGTATCCGCCTGCCCTTTTTCATCGAAAGCCATAACGATAACCGAAGCGCCATAGCTCTGGCAGATGATGGCCTGCTCTATGAATTTTGCCTCACCTTCCTTCATGGAGATGGAATTCACAATGCATTTTCCCTGCACACATTTCAACCCGGCTTCAATGATCTCAAACTTTGAACTGTCGATCATGATGGGGATCCTGGCAATGTCCGGCTCGCTTTGTACCAGGTTCAGAAAAGTAGTCATCGCCAATACGCCATCTAATAATGCATCATCCATATTTACATCCAGCACCTGTGCCCCATTCTCTACCTGTTGCCGGGCCACACTTAATGCTTCTTCGTATTTATTTTCTTTGATCAGGCGGGCAAATTTTTTGGAACCTGTCACATTGGTTCTTTCGCCAATGTTTACAAAATTGGTTTCCGGGCGGACGACCAAAGGTTCTAATCCGGCTAATCGTAAATAAGGCCTGATATGTATTGTTTCTGACATTTTACTTTTTCTTCTTTGGAATTTTAAAACCAACTATGGCCCTGGGCTTTTCGTTTTGGAGTAACAGGTTTTTAAGTGCATGAAAAATCGCTTCAACTTCTTCATCTTTTTTCATAAGAGCCTGTTCAATTTTTTCTATTTTCAACCAAAGTTCTTTATTGTCAAGAAGCAAATGCTTCATTTTGGTGTAAACCCGGATAATCCGGATATTAACCTGGATAGCTCTTTCAGAACGGAGGACTGAGGAAAGCATGGCAACACCCTGTTCCGTAAAAGCGTAAGGAGATTTTCGCAGGCCACCCCAACTTGATATCGCAATTTGCGATGTCAAATTTTTGAGCTCCTCTTTGGTGATTTGAAACATAAAATCGTCCGGGAAACGGGTACTATTTCTTTTAACTGCTTCATTCAGGCGAAATGTAGGGACATTATACATGTCTGCCAGATCCCTGTCCGGCATAACTTTTTGACCACGGATGATATAAATTTTGTTTACAATTTCTGCTTCTGAGTAAGAAGTAATTTGTTTTGATTTCATTATCCAAAAATTAATTCATCAAGATCGCAATTTGCGATCTCCAATCTTATGCTAATTTTTTTTCAACGACAGGCAACTGTCTGGGGGCAACATGTTTAACCTGCTCAGCAATATACCTTATATGATCCGGCGTAGTTCCACAGCAACCGCCGACGATATTGACAAACCCTTCTTTGGCCCATTCTTCCAGGTAATGGGCAGTGTCTTCCGGTTGTTCATCATATTCTCCCATAGCATTGGGCAGACCGGCATTGGGATATGCGGATACATAACAAGAAGCGATTTGAGAAAGCTCTTCAATATGCGGCCGCATTTCTTTGGCACCTAATGCACAGTTCAGGCCAATGCTGAGTGGTTTTGCATGCATGACAGATGTATAGAATGCTTCCAGTGTTTGCCCGCTTAATGTTCTGCCGGAGGCATCGGTAATAGTCCCGCTGATCATGATGGGAAGGGAGGCCCCCCCGAACTTCGTTCCCAACCTTCGCTCTGCTTGGTTGCCCGCAAGGGAAGCCTCCCTGCCCTCCAAAGGAGGGTTCTTAGAGTCTGTTAATGGAAAGGTCGTTTTATTATTCAGAGTAGTAGAACTATCGGAGTCTGAATTCCCCCCTTGTGGGGGATTTAGGGGGGCTTCTCTGAAGTATTTCTTTATAGCAAAGATGGCTGCCTTGGCATTGAGTGTATCAAATATCGTTTCAATCAATAAAATATCAGCACCACCATCAACCAATCCTCTTACCTGCTCGTAATAAGCATTGACGACTTCATCAAATGTTACGGCACGGAAACCAGGATTGTTTACATCAGGGGAAAGAGATAGGGTTTTATTTAATGGTCCGATTGCGCCAGCTATGAATTTTGGATTTTTGTTCCGATAGTTATCGGGATCTGATTTTTGATTTTCGCTATAGTATTGTTGAATTGCTTCTTTTGCACATTTTACTGCAGCAACATTTAATTCATAAGCCAGCGACTGCATTTCATAATCGGCCATAGCAATAGCTGTGCTGCTGAATGTATTGGTTTCAATAATATCGGCACCCGCATCTAAATATTGTTTATGAATACCGGTAATGATCTGCGGTTGGGTAATGCTTAGCAAATCATTGTTACCTTTTACATCGCTATGCCAGTCCTTAAACCGCTCGCCGCGGTAATCAGCTTCGGACAGTTTATGACGCTGTATCATGGTACCCATGGCGCCATCAATAATTAAAATGCGTTCTTTCAAACAATCCTGAATTGTTTTCATACAAATGTTGTTTGTGAACTATAAACGTCGGGAAACACTTTGAGTGAGTTTCGTGCCGTTTATTAGTTCCGTTTTTTGATCCCGATAGTGATCGGGAAGGCCGAACAATAAACAAATCCGCCTGTGATATGGGGCAAAGCTAAGTTATATTGTTATAAAAAACAAGAGAGTAGGGAGTAAGGCACAAGGTACAAGGTACAAGGGACAAGGCACAAGGCGCTTCGAAACTTGTACCTTCTTTTTCTTGTTCCTTGTACCTTTTCGATATTATCTACCGGATACATAACTTTCTACAGGCAACCTGTTTTGGAGACTTCTTGCCAAAGTCATTTCATCGGCATATTCCAATTCACCACCAAAGGCAATGCCGCGGGCAATAGTGGTAATGCGTATAGTAACGGGCTGCAATTTTTTCTGGATATAATAGATCGTTGTATCTCCCTGTATATTGGGATTAAGGGCAAAAATCAATTCTTCTGTTTTTTCTTTTCCGATGCGGTGAACCAGTGATTCAATATTCAACTGGTCGGGGCCGATGCCATCCAATGGAGAAATGATGCCGCCTAAAACATGATAGACACCGTTGAACTGCTGGGTGCTTTCAATGGCAATTACATCCCGGATGTTTTCCACCACGCAGATCACTTCCTGTTTTCTCATGGAATTAGAGCAAATGGAACAAATATCTCCATCCGCTACATTGAAACAGCGCTGGCAGAATTTTATGTCAATCCGCATCCGGGCTATCACTTCACTGAATTGCCCGACTTCTTTGGTATCCTGTTTTAACAAATGCAACACCAGGCGCAACGCCGTTTTTTTCCCAATACCGGGCAGTTTGGCAAATTCATTCACTGCATTTTCCAAAAGAGAGGAAGAGAATTGCATACTACGAAGATACGAGGAACAAGGAACAGGGCACAAGGCACAAGGCACAAGGCACAAGGCACAAGGCACAAGGAACAAGGTACAAGAATCGGAGACGCCTTGTGCCTTTATAAAGCTATTTCCACCTCATTCTGCCAGGCCGCCTTCACACTGAGCTTTCTTTCGACCGGTTTTACGATCTCGGGTTGTTGGTGTTTGCCAAAGAAATTGCCCGGGTCCCATTTCCCGTTTTTGTTTTCATCATATAAGATGCGGAGCTCATATTCGCCGGGTAAAAAAAGTTGCTGCGAAAAACTACTGCTGCCCAACGGGAAGGATTTATAAATAAAGTCGTTTGTTACAAACTGCAGCACAGGATTTTTGGCAAGATCAAGATTGCGGAATTTTAACTGCAGGGAACCATACTCGGCCAGTTTTTTTGTTTTGAAACTCAGCGTATCTGTTTTCAATAATTTTTTGCCGGAAGAGTCTTCGGCAAAATCTTTGTCAAGAATAATATGATAAAGGCTGTTCTCCTTCCAGCTGATTGCCAGGTGCAATTTCCTGTTACTGCTGTCTTTTTCAAATTTATAAGCAGCAACCGGGTTATACGCTGAGTCGGTATATAGCCGGATCTTTGAAGAATCAAACACACGAAAGGGCTGTTCAAACGTCATGATAAAGTTCCCCAGTAAATCCTGCTGGTTATTGATAAGGTTGGTTTGAAATTTCAGTCGTTTATCTGCTGTTTCTGCTGCCAGTTTTTTTCGGTTTCCAGTATTGAGAGATGGTAAAATTGTTTGCAGACTTACTTGTTTGGAGGCGTAAGCATATAATGTTACAGGCTCTGTTTTTGACTGAACCACAACCGGGCTGTCTGCAAAACCAAATAATTGCCTGTCGCTGAAATAACGATGCGTGCCACCTTCATCTTTCAGTGCATACAGGTAAAATTTTTTTGGTGGAAGGTTCTTAAAAATAAAATTTCCTTTACCATCCAGCCTGGCGATATAACGGGGACTTTTATTCACTACAGCAGAATCATCATCAGATGTGTGAAGAAGTACAATTAAGGTGGAATCCGTTTTCCCCGTTTCTGCCAGCACTACTTTGCCTTGCAATTCCAGGGAATCAATATAACGACCGGTTGAAAAAATATAGGTAAACCCTTTCATTACATTTCCTTCATTGTAATCTTTTATAGCGTTGCCAAAATTCAGCGAATAAGTTGTATTGGATTCCAGGGAGTCTTTGATACGAACCGTAACTGTGTTTAATCTGGACTCAACCAAAGGATTTATTTTGGGAGATGGTGAAACCAGTAAATTTTCCTGTATGTTTTGCAGGTCTACAAATTCATTAAATGAAAATGTTATCCGGGTTCCTGTAAAATTTCTTGTAGAGTCTCCGGGGCTGGCCTTGATTAATTGCGGGGGCAGCGAATCCCTGGGACCACCCTGCGGGGGTATCATATTGGCGCAGCCGGGGAGAATCAAGATTTGCTGGATTACAAATAAGATTACAAGGAGAAAAAAGAAAAGTCGTTTCATTCAATTATATCAAATGTGTGCAAACTTAACCAGTTTCATGTTAAAGGGGCATACCAGTTTCCTGATAATCCTAAAAAATCATGTTAATCATGGTTCTTCTTCATCAGCAGATTCCAACTCATGCAGGGCAACTGCCAGTTTGTTGGTTTTTACAAAATTGCACCAATGGCAGTCTTCTTTGCCGCAACCTGTATAGAACTCCCGGTTCTGAATTTTTGCCCAGGTGCCGGTTATCTGTTGGGTAACCGTTGTGATATCTTCCGGCTTTATAACCAATTTCTCTTTCCTGTAATTTTTCTTTTTATCAGGTTCAATAAAATCAAACTCCGTGCTTACGGCTTTCCAGTCTTTCTGTTCATAATGATCAACAAGTATTTTATAAAAAACAGCCTGCCGCCAGTAATTACCTCCGTTGGGGTCTTTGTCGGACGGACCCTTTGTTTGTGGAATAGCTTTATCCGGGTCCCCGGTTTTGTAATCCACCACATTCACTGATTTGCCATCGAATTCAAGCTTATCTAATTTCCCTTTTAGCGGAACGCCTTTTATCAGCACATTGCGTATGTTTCTTTCAATGGCAACAATTTTATTAAAGCTGTTAATGTATTTGTCATAATAATTACTGAGTACTTCCTGTCCATATTCGATCCTTCTGTCAAACTGTTCCTTTGTAAAACTTTCCCGGTGACGGTGCATGTACCACTCAAAATCATTGATGAATTCTTCCTTAGGAGGAAATTTCTCTTTGCCGCCTTCCTGCATCTTTCTGAATAATTTTTCCAGCGCAAAATGAACGGCGGAGCCAAACTCTGTGGCTTCATTTTTTGGCGAAGGGATGCGGATCAGGTTTTTGAAATAAAATTCCAGCGGGCATTTCAGGTAGTTGTTCAGCGCCGTCACATTCATCGAAAACTTTTCAAGGATGCGGCTGATAAATTCTTCTTCTATCTTTTCGATCTCCGGGGCTTCGGCTTCGCCAAAATGCAGGGCGGAAAATTCAGACAACACTTCATTGGCAATAATTACTTTTTCCACGGGCAACTGCTGTTCGTCCTGTATCTCAGCAATAAACATGGATGGCTCCAGTTCCCTGCCATCGTTTTTGAATTTGCTGTATGATATGTATAAATGTTGTTCGGCCCTTGTTATCGCAACATAAAACAATCTTCTTAGTTCCTCTTCATCATTAGCGGCCTTTTGAGAAGCAAACATAGTATCCGGCAGTTTATACCCGCCACCTGGTTTTCTTTTCTTTTCCCAGTAAGCAGCATTGCATCCTGCAAAGAATACATATTCAAATTCCAGGCCCTTGGCTCCATGTGCAGTAAGCAGGTTGATCCCTTTATCACTGCCGCTTACCTGCACCAATGGTAAAGAAATATCTTCTTTTTCCATCAGTTCAACCAGGTTAACAAGTTGCTGCAGGGTTAAAAACGGGTTGCGGTGAGTTTCCTCTTTTACAAAATCAAACAAGCCGGTAAGGATCTGCAGTTGCCAATGCTTGTCAGAGCTTTGCATGATCTGGCTAAGTACGCCGGCTTTGCGGATAGTATTTTCAAATAATATTTGCAGTGTTTGATTGGGGACATCGGTTAACAGTTCTTCAATGACCAGGGATGCTTTTTTCAAACCTTCATGCAGGTTGTTGCTGAAAAGATCTTTTGCGGGCGCATTTGCTTTTTCAGATAATAACCGGCGGATGGAGGCCTGCCTGCCGGTAGGCAAGGTTTTGTATTCATTAAATCTTTTGTCGGCAACTTCCATCGTCAGTTTGGCAATTTCAATGGGAGGAATACCAAACCAATCGTAATGCAGTATCTCAAACAACATCTCGTCTCCGCTATAAGGCACATCATGTTCTGTAGCGAGATATTTCAATAAAAGGATGATCTTTTGCGCAAGGGGCAGTTCAAGAACATTCAGGTGCCTTTTGCTATACACCGGGATAGTAAGTTGCTTGAAATATTGTGCCAGTTCTATGCCGTATTTGTTCTCCTTATAGATAATACCAATTCTTCCGGGGGGCACATCCTGCCCGGCTAAAAGCTGAACCTGTCTTGCAATACCGATCATTTCCTGCCGCTGTGTTTCGTATTCCTGTATAATTGGTTTATTGGTTAATTCGTTAATTAGCTTATTTGAGGATAGAAGCTCCTTACTAAGCCCCCCGATCTTTTTTACCAGCCTTTCCTCATTCCAGTTGATAAGAGTTTTGGAAACATCAAGGATAGGTTGGGTAGAACGGTAATTATTGGTTAATACCACTGTCAGCAGATCATTTTTATAATTTCCGGCAAAGTCAATCATGTTTTCCACATTGGCTCCCTGGAAACGATAGATACTCTGGTCATCATCACCCACTACAAACACATTGGGCTTATCCCAGTAACTGATCAGCAATTCCACCAGTTTGTTCTGCGTGCCGCTGGTATCCTGGTATTCATCTACCAATATGTATTGAAACCGTTCCTGGTAATTGGCCAGCAGGTTTTTGTTTTCTTCAAAGGCCTTTATCACCCAGTTGATCATATCATCAAAATCATAGCGGTTCTTTTTCCGCATCAGAAGCTGAAAACGATCAAACTCAGCAACAGCCGCCCGGAGTTTTACCATTCTTTCTTTTTCCTCCTCCATTTTATCTTTCTTCAGGTCGCCGGCATTGAACTCTTTGTATTTTCTTTTATAAATGAATTCATCCCGGTTGGGCAGGTCGGCGAGATACTCATCGATCTTTTGATCAATAAACGCAGCAGTCCAGCCTTCTCTTTTCATCGCACTGAAAAGTGATTGCAGGTTGTTGATCTCAAAATACACATCGCCCCGGTATCTTTTCAGCGGATGGTTTTTGGGAAACGAATCGATCAGTTCCTTGAAGAGCTGAATTCTTTCCAGGTCAGAAACCGGGTCAAGCACAGTCTTGTCGAACAAGAATAAATTTTCCTGGATCACATCATTGCAAAAAGCATGGAACGTATAAATGTTTACTTTATAAGCATCGGGCCCGATGAAGTGCAGCAGGCGTTTTCGCATGGCTACGGCGCCCGAGTCCGTATAAGTAAGGCAAAGAATATTTTGCGGGAAAACATCTGTTTCCAATAATATCTTCCCGATCCGGCTGGCCAGTATTTGTGTCTTCCCGGTTCCCGGCCCGGCGATCACCATAACCGGTCCTTCGATGGTATCCACAGCCAGCCGTTGTTTTTCATTCAGCTGTGCATATTCTTCTGCAAATCTTTTTTCTAATTTTTCTCTGTTAAATGACATATTTTCAAAGGTAGTTTAAAACCAAAAAGGATGCGGTTTGTCTCAATATAATCTCAGCATGAGACAAAGAGCTGTCAGGGCATGTAAGGAGCAACAATTGCAGTATGCCGATACAACTCCCTGCCGCATGTCCGCATCTTGTTCCGGCTACTTCGGGGCTTTAATATAAATTGCGTCTTAATTTTAATTGTATGAATTTGAGAAGAAGGCGTTTTGCATTACTTGTTACTGTCTTTTCCAGCATAATATGCAAGGGGCAGTTAACCCCTGTTTATACTTTTCAGCAGGACGATACTTTGTTAAAAAGAAAATATTACAAT
Organism: uncultured Chitinophaga sp.; assembly: GCA_964525285.1. Classification (GTDB taxonomy): domain Bacteria; phylum Bacteroidota; class Bacteroidia; order Chitinophagales; family Chitinophagaceae; genus JJ008. The sequence continues at coordinate 34,894 of CAZGGQ010000028.1, read as the reverse complement.
GAGGCCCTGCAGAAAAAAACTGCATTATTAAGTGCCCTTAAAAAGGGAAACATAAAGGAGTACAAAGAAGCCTATAACGATATGTTTGAGGTAGTGGAAGATTTTTTAATAAGCACCCGTTCTGTAACGGAACACGAGGCAGATAACTATATTAAATCAGTAGCCGAAAAAATAATTAATGCCAATCCGGAACTAAAAGGGCTTGACATCAGGATCGTATTTTCCCGGGATATAGCTCCCAATGCATACAGTATCGGAGACGGCACAATTGCTTTTAATGCAGGCCTGTTTGTTTACCTCAGCAACGAAGCTGAAATGGCTTTTGTAATCTGTCATGAACTGGCCCATTATTACCTGGAGCACAGTCAGAAAAAAATTAACAAGCTTGTAAAGTTGCTTAACAGTGACAGTTTAAAAAAGGAACTAAAGCGATTGGCCAAACAGGAATACGGAGTGGGGGCGCAAGTGGAAAAAATGGTAAAATCTCTTGCGTTTGATATTCACCGGCACAGCCGCGATAATGAAGCAGAAGCTGACCGGGTGGGGCTGCAATTTTTGAAAAATACAGGGTATAACGGGAACGGGTTTTTAACTACCATGAAGATGCTGGACAGAATAGACGATACAACAATGTTCAGCCGGCTTAATCTGCAGAAAGTACTGACTTTTCCTCAATATCCGTTTAAAGAAAAATGGATAAAAAATGAATCAGCCATTTTTGGCGCTATGAACCCTGATGAATCTTCAGGGCTTACAAAAAAGGAAAGGGACTCGCTGAAAACACATCCTGATTGCATAAAGAGAATCGCCCTGCTGCAGGATTCGGCATTAATAATTACCGGTACTAACTTCCAGGTGGATGAAAATTTTTTTGGACGTCTGAAGCAGGAATTTATACCGGAAATAGCAGAAGAAGTTTATAAAAGCGGCAACATCAGTTTCAACCTTTATCTTAGCCTGCAAATGCTGCAGGATGGTAAACATATACCGCTGGCAGTATATTCTATAGCCAGGGATTTAAACCTGATCTACAAACATCAGAAAGAGCATGAACTGGGTTTGATCATCGTCTCGGAAAACAGGAGGTATAACGAAGGCTACAACCTGTTACTGCGGATGCTGTACAGGCTGAGGCTGCCGGAGATTGCTGAACTGAATACAAATTTTTGTTTGCTTTACGAAAATCAAATGAAAAACTATACAGGCTTTGATGAAGAAATGAAAAAAGCAAAAGCATATAAATTAGCTAATCAATAATTTTAATAAACAAATATTAATATGAAAAGAATACTATTGGGATTTGCATTGATTTGTGGCTTTGCCTTAATAACCAATGCACAAAAAATGACGGTTGAGAATGTGTACAAGGCATCTCCACGGAATGCGGCTGCTATTAAGCAGGGAACTGATATAAAAGGATATTATTTCTTTTTCATCAGTGATAAAATAGACAAGAAAACAAATGAATACACACTCCGCATCACCGACAACACCCTGAAAGTATTGAAAGATGTAAAATTCCAGGATTCAAAACATGTGTATATCCTTGAATCATCTTTTAACGGCACCGACCTGATCTTCCTTTTTTATAATGACGATGAAAACACTTTTGAATACCAGGTATACGGCGCTGATGGAAAGAAAAAGCATGTCTACAACCGTGAACTCAGTAAAAAGGAAGAAAGATTCCTTGAATCCACATACCTGGCATTGGATGATGATGAGGAAACATATAAAGGTTTATACCCCATAGAAGGCAGCGCCTTTATTTCCGTGATGCCAAGCAGGGAAGACAAAGACTACACTTTCCAGGTGGATTTTTTCTCCACTCAAAAGCGTAAACAATGGACATACACGCCTACTGAAGGCGGCAAAAAATTTATCGGTGATTACCTGGGATATTACAAAGGAGTAGTTTATATAGAAGTGCTCCGTTACGGGGGCGCTTTTGACCAGAAACCAGATTCTTATATACTGGGCCTGAACCTGGAAACAGGGAAAAAACTTTTTGAAAAACCAACTGACAGCAAGTTTCGTTTTTACCCGGCCAGTTTGTCATTGGTAAACGAAGGCAAAGCATATATATATGGTGAATATTTTGATGTGGATGCCAATATTATGAAAGACAAATCAAAAGGTTTTGCTTTCTGGGGTATTGATGAAAAAGGCGCTATCAGCAGTGAAAAATATTTGTCGTGGGATATTGAAATGGCAAAATACCTGGATGTAACTTCAAAAGGAAAGATCGCCGATTTTGGTTTTATGTACCTGCACCAGTTTGTACAGACTGCTGATGGAAAAATTTATGCCATCGGCGAAGGATATAAAAAAGCAGCCAGTGCTTTAGGCATAGCTTCAGCCATTTTAACCAGGGGCAGGGGGGGCGCCAGTATGACCAAGGCAAAAATTACTGATATGATGGTGCTGACATTTGACCCCGATTTTAATATTAAAGGAGCTAAAATATATGAGAAGAACTCAAATAATATCGAACTTCCCAGCGGTTATGATTTTATGAGTACTCCAATTTTGGGTAAACTATTGAAATACTATTTTGGCGGGTTTGATTATGCTTATACACAGGTGAACAATGATTTTACTTCTTTTTCTGTTTACTACAGCGATTTTGTAAAAGAAAAAGGAAGCTATAAGGGTGGTACATTTAACTCTATCACTTATGCCGACGGAAAATTTACAACAGACAGGATCAATACCAAGTCAGATGCAAAATTTTCGGCTGTGTATCCCAGCAAACAGGGCCAGGTGCTGATTATGGATTATTACAAGAAAGACAAACGGCTTGAGATGCACATTGAAAAATTGAATTAACGGTGAGTGGTGAATGGTGAATCTTCAATTGCGAATGGAACCCGATGAATCAAAAAGTAATTATTCATTGAAAAAAATTAAAAGAGGCTGATGAAAATCATCAGCCTCTTTTAATTAGCACACATTCACCATTCACAATTGACCATTCACTCGTTTATCCCGGCATTCTTGAAATATACTTTGCCCCCATCCCCTAAAGGTGAGTTTTGGATTCAATAAAGATCATCCAGGCATTCTGGATATGTATTTTTCTATCTGCTTGATCTGGTCAACGATCTGTGGAGTTGTTGGTTTCAATGCTTTTGCTTTTCTGAAAAAATCCTTGGCAGCCCGGAACTCTCTTTTATTCATCATGATGCTGCACATCTGTAAATAAGCGGCTGCTTCATTTTCTTTATCCGGTAAACCTTTACGGATGGCGCCGCGGATATAACTTTCGGCCTGTTTCAGATCATTTTTTTGCATCATCAGCATTCCCATCTGCAGCATGCTGGCTCCTTCTGCCTCTTTCATCGGCATGCCAAGGTCCAGGCCTTTCTTCATACTTATTTCTGCGCCGGCAAAATCCTGTTTCATCATGGAAATATTTCCTTTCAACGTATAATACACGGAACGGATCGGCTTGTAAAGCAGGTTAGGAAATTTGATGGAGGCAATAACTTTTTCAGCTCCTTCCATGTCCCCGCTTTCCATATATTCCTGTATAATGCGCAGGGGACCAAAGAAAAAATGACCTGCTATTAATATAACTCCCACCAGGTACAGGGGAAAAGCCGGCCAGAAACTGGCGGCATAATTTACATAGCCACCGGCAGCCAATAACACAAGCCCGATCCAGAGACGGTATTTAATGAGGAGATTGTAGAACTTCATTCTTAATAGTTTATGAGAATGACAAAGATAAGGGCTATCTAAATACCGTCATATAAACGACAGTTCTTAGGAATATCATATTTACAGAGTAACTTGTATAATCGAAAATGATTGTTTACAGTATTGAAGTCTCTTCTTTAACCTGCTTTATATGAGAAGGTTTTTAATATTTCCAATGTTATTTTTCATGCTTCCTGTTTTTTGTCAGTGTGACTCAACATATTTCCGATATACTGCATCAGGCATTCTTGATATTCATTTGTTTGATACAAGTAGAATGATAGCTATTGGTGATAATGGGGATATTATTAATACAGCAGACGGGGGACAAACCTGGAAAAAATATCCTTCATTTTCAGGGAACACTGACTTTAAAAGTTTATCATTTCCCAGCCAGACAACCGGGTATGCTGTTGGGCTAAATCTTGACAGTGCTATATATAAAACGGAAGATGCCGGGATAAGTTGGTTCCCGGTTAGTATACCCTTTTGGGTCCTTTACCGGGTTCATTTTTTGAACAATAATGAGGGTTTTATAATTGGAGGTGATGGTCATTTGTTTTCTACAGGTAATGGCGGACGAAGCTGGACGGATAGCCGTTTTTCGAGCGAACAATTGACCACAATAGCTTTTACGCCTAATAATACAAGTCTCATTGGCGGTAAGGACAGGTTTATGATCAGAAGTACAGACAAATGGCAAACCTGGAATTACGTTAATTTAAATTTCCTTCCACCTTTAACTAATATCTGGTGTATAAAATTTGTTAATGACCTGGTGGGATTTGCTACAACGGATGACAGTAATATTCTTAAAACGATAGATGGGGGAATAACCTGGACAGAAACCAACCTGACGGGCTCGGCTAGCGACATATATGTCTATGATCAGAACATTATATTTTTTGTGAATGGTAATAGAATTAAGAAAACAATCGACGGAGGCCAGACATGGGTTACACCGGATATTACTTATCCGGGATATTATACCAGTTTTTATAAAATAGCTGCCGATCCACAGAAAAAAAAGATCGTTCTTGTTGGTTCAGGTGGTGGAAACTCCTCTATGTCGGAAGGAAGAAAGATTATTTCCACGACCGACCTGGGTAATACATGGACCTCACAATCCGGCAACTATGGTTTTGATCATTACGCCATTCAATTTTTAAATGATTCGGTTGGTTATATGACAGGTCAATTTGGAATTGTTTTCAAAACAAAAGACAGAGGCGAAAGCTGGATACAATTAAACCCGGGATTTCCATATCCTAATTTTACAAATTATTCTATTTTTTTTATTGATTCGCTCAGGGGATACGTTTTAAATGATACCCTGTATTATACGAATGACGGAGGTTTTAACTGGAATAAAGTCAATAAACCGCCAGGGGTAAATTTAAGTCCGTTTATTCATTTTTTATCTGTCCAGGTTGGTTTTTACAGTACAGCGCAGGCTATTTATAAGACAACAGATGGAGGGGCAAACTGGCAACAAGTGTTCAATACAACCAGCTATTTTACATCCGCGGGAGTATTCTTTTCCGGGAGCAAAGGTTATGTTGTTGGATATAATGGCCTGGCGTATCAATCAGCAGATAGCGGCAATACATGGACACCGATGAATTTATCAACAAACAAAACTCTCACCGGAGTTTATTTTTATAATGATTCAATTGGTTTTATAGGCACAAACGACAGTCTTATTTATAAAACCACAAATGCCGGGGTAAGCTGGACCGGTTTGCCAACCGGAATATTAAATATATATTTTTCTCTATTCAGATTTGTCAGTGATTCGGCAGGGTACATGATGATCACCCTTGGAGCAACTCAAAAGGTTTACGGAACAAAAGACGGGGGGAGATCCTGGTTTTTTTTGAAACAGCCTTTCTGGCAGGTTAACGCAATAGCCGGGTTTAATACTGTTTATTTTACCGGAGGAAGTGGTATGTTTTTAAAATCAGAGAAACTTACAAAACCGGGGATACCTGGTTATATTGTCGGGAGAGACAGTAGTTGTATTAATGAAACTACGAGTTATCTTATCCCCCGTGCTGGCGGCGTAAGTTATAGCTGGTTACTTACAGGAGGTGGGACACATTCTCCCGTGGCAAATAAAGATACCGTAAATTGGAATGCTGCCGGTATACATAATCTTTCTGTAACAACTAATAATGTATGTGGCCAAAGTCCAATCAGAACATTGCCCATAACTATCATTCAGTATCAATCCGCAATTTCGCAAATATCAGACACTGTTTTAAGAGCAAGCCCGGGAATAAATTATCAATGGTATAAAAACGATATTGAGGTCCCCTCTATTCAGGGGGGCACTGCACAATCTCTTGTTGTTCATACATCAGCCATTTATAAAGTTAAAGTGACAAATAATACCGGATGTACTGCAATCTCAGCTCCCTTCTCGTATTTTGTAACAGCTATTAATGATCCCAGGCTCAGCAGCGAATTATATGTATATCCAACAATAACTTCCGGGGAATTGACATTGGAAATCCGTAATAATTCGGCCGGGGAAGTGCAAATAGACATTATATCAAGCCTGGGTCAGCAAGTCAAATATTACAGGAAAACAAAATCTCAAAATATTTTTATAATTGATCTTAATATTCAGGACTTAGCCGCCGGGGTTTATTACCTGAGAATTCAGTACAAAAACCGCCAAACAACTAAGAAAATAATAAAGCAATAATTAATTCAATTGATGCTCTATTACCAGAAGCTTCGTACAATGATTTTAGAAAAGAGGTTCAATAGGGTTCTCTGAAGTTTTTCTTGTAGACCTAGGTAGTCTGAGTTCGAACTTTTTGAAGAATGATTTAGAATCAATTCTTGAAATCGCTATCATTTTGGGCGTTAATGACTCAACATAAATCGGCTAAAGTGCATAACTTCATCTTCGGTTGACTGTTCTGTTCAGTTCAGTGACTCAACCCCGAAATAGCAGTCCTGTACTAAGTTACTTAGCGTTGTGTACAACCAAATAGTTTCTCTATATGAAATTTTTGATTCCTTTTTTGATTTTATTCTTTTCATTAAATTCTGCAGGACAAAATAGCGTAAGAACGGACTCTCTGGATAAGGAACAGTTTGAAGAAATGAACAATTTTTTTATGAATATTGACTCGATGAATCTGCCTGACAGTGTAAAGACTGAATTGCAGTATAAAAAAATTAAATCTTTCATTCAGGCAAACCCCACAAATGGGTATAATGCTTTATTTATTTCATGGGGAAAATATTTCGACGAACTAAAAATAGACAGTTTATATAGTTTAATGAATTTCTCTTTGCAAAAGCAAATGATGAATCAAAGAGAGCATCAGAAAATTCGTTCTGCGATAATTCCAGGAATGCCATTCCCGGAGTGTATCCTGACAGATACATTAAATAAGCATCTAAATATCGCCGACTTAAAAGGAAAAATTGTTTTTATTGATATTTGGGCATCATGGTGCGGCCCTTGTAGAAAAGAAATGCCAAAATTAAAATCTTTGTATGAAAAATATAAGGATAAAGGCTTTATTGTTATTGCCATCTCTTTAGACGATGATAAAAAAAAGTGGGTAGACGCAATTACTAAAGATGGACAACTATGGCCCCAGTTCTGTGAACTCAAAACTTGGACATATAATTCTATGTACAATAAATGGGGAATAATTTGGCTTCCCTATAATTTTTTAATTGACCGGCAGGGAAAGTTAAGCGACAAAGAAATTAATATAGATAAATTAGAAGAAAAAATCTTAAATCTTCAGTAAGGCAATCCTCATCTTGCTAAATTGAGTTCTTAACTCAATCCATAGAAAATTCATAAAATCCTAATCTCAGACTAATAATGTATTAAAAAACTCGCCTTCTCCGCCTGAGGCGAATCCGACGGCCTTTGTAGTCCCGACAGAACAAAAATATCTATTCTTATTTAATCTTAATCTCATTAAACCGTAGAAATATAAAGGTAAACACATTATACTTTCTCATACTATCTCATCTAAATTGACTTAAATGTCAGTCCCTTGCTACCGTTTTTGCTACCGTTTGAAAAAGGTCGGTGCTTTTGTTAACGAGACTCACTCAATAAACTGATTCATGTCATTATTTTGCCCACCCCGCAAAACAGACCTTCAAGCATTAATCAACCCACCCAAAAGGAGGTTTTATGAAATGGTTAAACAAACTACAGATAATTCTGATCAGCTTTTTTATTTTACAGGCAGGATCACCCGTTCATGCACAAAAATACGATGGACTTTACGGGGGAAGTCTTAGCGGAGACCTGAACGGTACATACGTATTTACCGTCAACAGTGCAAACAAAACGGCCATGCAGGTGAACCTTGAAGGAACGGTAAGGTTCAGTGACGGCACTGTAAATAAAATTCAGGGCAGGGTTGATAAAAATGGAAGGGTCGACGCCCTTTTTGCCGTTACTACAAACGAAGTAACTCATTATTCGACTACCGGCTCGTTCATAGGTCAAATAAAAGACGGCCTGTGTTCAGGCAATTATAGACTATATGTGCAAACGGATACAAAATTGTTGACATCAGTAGGGAGTTGGTCAACAGATAACAAAGTTCCCGAAAAGGAAATTCTCTCCTATTCCCTACTCATGGGAAAGGATCTTCTTATTACGGACACTAAAGCCATTGCCCTTAGAATTCATATTCGCCTGAATGATCAATTCAGGGACCAGTACTCCATTAAAACGATAACAGTTGGCGGAAGAAACCCGGAACCGGGCAGGTATGCACCGGATGTTCATCCCGTTGACAATTTTTATCTCTATACCGATGAGGATGGCTTATTTGTAAATCCTCCTCCGGGTGCCAGGGAAGCTAATTATGATTTTCAGTATGCCAACTATGGAACAAAACAAGAACTCTCATTACCAAAGTCTTTTACGGCAAAAATTCATGTTACACTCAAATCGGAAAATGGGGAGGGAGACAGGGAGGAAATTTTGATGGTTCCGTTTCAGATCACCTCGCTGTGTAATATACTGGTTTTAAATTGCGGGTTTGGTCAATGTCCAACCCTGAACAATAAAAAACTGAAGAAGTCAGAAATAGCACCAGCAGTTTCGGGTGATAAACTTCTTATTCCGACGGACGCCGAAGTAATTATGAAGTTCCTTGATGGAACCCAAAGTTATTTTGTCAACAAGTCGCAAACACCCTGGCTTCTGACCACGAGAGCCGGGCGTTTTACCAGTGAGCAAAGCTGGAAATATAAGGATAATACGATAACCATTGAGGGGGTGGCCATGAAAGGGCTTGAAGCTGGTGGAGATAAATTATCAGACAAAGCCCTGGAAGCAGGACTAAAGATGTTGATTATAAAGGGTTCATCTGTTTCTGTACCTGGTGTGACTTTACAGCTTACCCAGTTAATAGGATCGGATATTATGGCCGCTGAGCCGTTGATCATCCGCCTGCGATCAAAACTCGATATTATGTTTTATGCCAATGGTACATTCCGGATCAGGAACCTGGAAGGATCACCGGAAGTACGGCGCAAACAAAACGTTCCTTTATTGATACCTGTGGGAAAAGAGGTGATGGTGAATCAAAAAGGTGTAGTCAGCGAGCCTGTTCAGATCCGGATTAATCCAGCCGAACCTCTTGTTAAAAACAAATTAGAACCAGTTGCCTGGCAGGGAACCTGGCAAACCAATTGGGGCCAGATGATCATTGCGCAAAATAGCAATAGCATTACCGGTACTTATGAACACGATAATGGAAAGATCAAAGGAACTATCACCGGCAATAAAATAACCGGCACCTGGTCCGAAGCGCCAACTTACCTGGCACCAAAAGATTCCGGAGAATTTGAGTTCACTCTTTCATCTGATGGAAAATCATTCACGGGCCGCTGGCGATATGGGAATAAGGGTGATTGGCAGGCAGGATGGGACGGGCATCACTGACCTTTACAAAACAGGCTAATGATTGATCGTAACTTTCAAGAATAAAGTTTAGCGAAGAACATCTTATATATTGTAAGCTCCTGTAAGCTCCCCCAAAAGTTATTACATAAGCTTTTTTCTTACAGGATGTTTGAAGTTGAATTAATAAGAAATACAGCAATTGAACTCTTGTATGATTTTATCCACCCATCAAATAATTTAAGAAACAATGAAATTGAGGATGTCGAAATTAAATCATTTGCAACCCATTTAATTAATGAAGCATTTCAATCTGACCAGTCAAAAATTGATAAAAAAATTGATATTTTCTTTATAGGTTTCCCTGAGTTATTAAAAAAATTATCTGACAGATGTATAGCATAAGTTTTCAAAAATTCTTGCGTCAAACATATACTCTTCTGCATATTGCTATCAACTATTGTTCCAACCAACTGAATATAAATCAGCAAAAAAACTTAACTACAATTTCAGTTTTTCAAGCGGCTTCAGTTTGTGTTGGCAAACAGAACTTGCAAAATCAGAACTTAGTGAACTTGAAAAAATTATTAAACTAGCTGTTGATGAAAATGTAGCCTGCCCGTTCTTCGGCCACTTTGTCGTCAATTTATGTAATTTAATTTTCTAACTATGAAAAATTTGACAAAACCTGACTTTCCGGGAAAGTTTAGGATCTCGCCCAGGCCCCCACACCCAAAAGGCATTAAAGCAAAAGTATTATTCTCCTGTGTTCCTGGACCTTACGCTGTAAATTCGGATGATAGCCGGGTAGAAACTCCAATGGAATTGTGTCATTCTCAAATAACCAGATATCAAGGTGGGTTTACAATTCGAGAACATACAATGTCTTATAATTTAAAATTATTAGCCTGCAATTTAGATGCTCCTTGTTATGTTCTAGACTTCCCCACTTGGACTCAATTTGAAAACGAATTAATAAATGTTCAGTATGATATTATTGGAATAACTTCTATTATTACAAATTATGAGAAAACAAAGAAAATGTGTGACATTATTAGAAAATATCAACCTGAAACTCAAATTATTATTGGAGGTCATATTGTAAATGATGATGTTGATCTTCAAGATATTGATGCAGATTACATGGTATTAGGAGAAGGAATTACATGGTTGAGAGAATACTTAGGTCAAAATCCAGATGAAAATATCAAACATCCAATTACTATTGATACTCAAAATACTATTATAGGCGGAGTTTCAATTCCTACTAAATTTACTCTTCAATCAGCTCCTGTTTTTGTTGGCGTAGGTTGCCCATTTGGATGTACATTTTGTAAAACGTCTGCTAAATTTGGTGGAAAAGGAAGTTATATTCCGTTTCTTAAAACAGGAGACGATATTTTTAATGTATGTAATAATATTGAAAAAGAGACCGGCATCAAACGTTTTAATTTGTTTGATGAAAATTTCCTATCATTTAAAGCAAGAGCCTTAAGATTTCTTGAACTAATGAAAGCAAATAATAAAGATTGGGAAATCAATGCCTTTGGATCTGCAAAAGCTTTAGAGAGTTATGATCCAGAAGAATTAGCAAGAATGGGACTCGGTTTAGTATGGATGGGTATTGAAGGTTCAAACCAAGAGTATGATAAATTAAAAGGAACTGATACAATTCAATTGGTTAAAAAATTGCAATCATATGGAATTAGTTTTATTGGATCTTCAATCATGTGTAGTCTTAATCATACTCCCGAAAATATTGATTATGATATTGATTATGCAATTAAACATAATGTTGAATTAATGCAATTTATGCAATATTATCCTACTCCTGGCACTCCTCTATTTAAAGAATTACATCAAAAAGGTATGATAAATGATTTACAATTTACAGATTATACAGCACAAAAGTGGCTTAATTTTGATCACCCAAACATTCCTTCAGGGATGGAAATTGATATAATGAAGAAAGCTTTTGCAAAAGACTTTGAAATAAATGGTCCAAGCATAATAAGAATATTAAGAACTCAATTTGAAGGCTATAACCGATATAAAAATTCGGATAATAAAGCTATTAAAAAAAGATTTTCCCGAACAGTTAATAATCAATGGGCAATTTTCTCTTCTGCCATGACTTGGTCAGCGAGAAAATACTTTAAGAAAAAAGGAAACCCACCTTTAGTAAAAAAGATGAATGATTTCTTGAACCAATTACATAACGAATTTGGTAAAATAGTAACAATTTCAACACCAATTATGGGAAGATTATTTTACAAATTATTAACCCGGGAAGAAAAAAAACAAGCAAAAGGACATCAATATGAACCTTATTGTACTTTCTCTAAAAATGATGCAGCTCTTTCTTTAGAAGATTCCGAACTAGAAAAAACTAAAAGAAAAAAGATAAAAATCAATGACATTCCCTGGATATATATTAAATGAGCGGCTTCACAGTGGCCGGTATTGTTTTGGTAAAACTCCTATGCAAACTTTTAATGAATCTATTACCTTAGCAAAACAAAAACTGCTGAACCAAGTAAGTCCAGCAGCCTAATTTATTTAATCTGTATGCCTTTTGAAAATTGAAAAAATATATCAAAGTGTCCTGATAAGGATGTTCTAAAAGATGTTTTGAAAAGGGTTCAAGAAAGAGTGAAACTAACCACAACAGCCCTCCAAAAAAGGTAGTTTGCTTCCCTTCCAGCTTCCATCGGGTCTATGAAACGATAAAACCCTTACTGAGTAAGGGTTTTAAATTTTAGTGGTAGTCCCGACAGGAATCGAACCTGTATCAAAAGTTTAGGAAACTTCTATTCTATCCATTGAACTACGGGACCTTCCTTCGACTCTGATCAGGAGGGTGCAAATATAAGAAACACAGCATGTTTTCGTAAGTTACATCCTCAAAACGCAAATCAATCAACGGTTGAATGAACAAGAACTGATACAGGAACTTCGCAATGGGGATGAAACGGCATTTAAATACCTGGTAGATACCTACCAGGACCAGATCTTTAATACCGCTATCGGCATTGTTCAAAATGCCGGGGATGCTGAAGATGTGACGCAGGAAGTTTTTATACAGGTGTTTCGGTCTATCCGGTATTTTAAAGGCGAATCAAAATTATCTACCTGGCTTTACCGGATTGCCACTACCCGTGCATTGGATCATTTGCGCAGCCGCAAAAGCAAAAAGCGGTTTGGGTTCATGCAACGGCTTTTTGGAGATGGCAACGAGCCGATCTATGAGCTGCCGGATTTCAATCATCCGGGCATTGCCATGGAGAAAAAAGAAGACGCCGCCCGCCTGTTCAAAGCAATAAAGCAATTACCGGATAACCAGAAAATTGCATTTACCCTGCATAAGCTGGAAGACCTTAGTTACAAAGAGGTAAGCGAGGTGATGAAAACCTCGGTAGCAGCCGTTGAATCGCTGATGCACAGGGCTAAGCTAAACCTGAGAAAAATACTCACAGAACCCGGCACACAGAGCCCTGCGGTTGGACCGGAAAAACCCACCTAACGGTGGGCAGGCCCGCCTGATGGCAGGAAGGGGAGCAGGGTAGGTGGCCTGTGACGAAGGTTTTGACCATTAATAACGTCAAAAATGTCAGTTATGGATAATGAAAGAAATAATAGAATTGAAGAAATGCTCAACAGCCTTGACGGAAGCAAAAGGGCAGCCGCTCCCGATTTCTTTTATACCCGCCTCAGGGCAAAGATGCTTGCCAGGCTTGAAGGCGGGGAAAGAGGGTTAACCAACAATCATAGCCGGAACTGGAAATTAAGGCCTGTTTATATAATCTCAGCGCTTTTGCTGGTTATTTCCATTAACGTATTTGTTTTTTTAAGAGGCCGGGATGAGACCACTACTGCTGACAACAACGAATCGGTTCAGCAATCCATTGCAGCCGAGTATAGCCTGAATGATAATAATACTGTGTACGATCTAAACCAGGATAAATGAAAACAAACAGAATTTTAACTATCGCAGTAGTATTGCTATTGGTCGTTAATGTAGTGATGTTGATTTTTATGCTGAAAGGCCGGGGTCATCATAATATGAAAAAACAGGGTGGGGGCCCGTTTGATATGATGGTGAAAGAATTAAACATGACCGAAAAACAGCAAACCGAATTCAAGAAATTAAAAGATGAACACTTTACAGCTATAAAGCCCGTTTTTGATTCTGTAAGAACCCTTAAAAAGTCCCTCTTTGGGTTGGTGAAAGCAGAAAATCTGAATGACAGCCTGGTCAATACATACAGCGGTCTGATTTCTGAACAACAGGCTATAGTTGACAAGCTGACCATTAATCACTTCAGGAAAGTAAGAGCCTTGTTCAGCGGAGAGCAGCAAAAGAAGTTTGAAGACTTTGTCCAAAAAATGATGCAGCGCCGCGGCCCTGGTGGTATGAAAAAAGACTCAATAGGAAAAGGCCATTAGAGGCTATCAAAAGTATTTTCAACACAGAGATTTGGATTCCAATTTTATCTCTCTCTCTCTCTGTAATTCATCCCGATAACTATCGGGACTGTACCTCCTCTGTTTAAATTCTTCAATTTTGAGATGGTTTGTTGTCATATCAGGAATAGATCCTTTCAATCGCATCCCGGTATTTTTCAATTATCACTTTTCGCTTCAGGGAGAGTTTTGGAGTCATTTCCCCGGTGTCCACGCTCCATTCATTGGCCAGGAGTTCAAATTTCTTTACCTGTTCCACATGATTAAAGAACTTATTAAAACTTTCAACCAGTTCTTTAAACAATTCAATGATCTTCTTGTTGCTTAACATTTCTTCATTGCTGCTGTCTGCCACATTATTTTTTCGGCACCAATCCCTCAGGTTGGGAAATGAAGGAACGATCAGGGCGCTGACAAATTTTCTATCAGCTCCCACCAGCATCACCTGTTCAATGAATGGCGATTCTTTCAGTTTATTCTCAATGGCCAAAGGCGCCACATATTTACCACCGCTGGTTTTAAAGAGTTCTTTTTTGCGGTCTGTGATCTTTAAGAAATTATTTTCTGTCAGTGTTCCAATGTCGCCGGTATGATACCAGCCATCGGTTATTTCCTGTGCTGTCAGGTCAGGACGTTTGTAATATCCTATCATCACATTCGGTCCTTTACAAAGTATTTCGCCATCCTCTGCAATTTTTACCTGCACGCCTTCAATCAATGGACCGACAGAGCCAAACATCCTGCCACTTTCCTGGTAACGGTTCACGGAAATTACCGGGGAAGTTTCTGTTAAACCATATCCTTCCATGATAGGGATACGGGCAGCAGTAAAAATGCGGATCAGCCGCACCTGGCAGGCAGCGCCGCCGGTAACGATACATTTCAAATGGTTTCCCAACCCTTCTCTCCACTTGCTGAAAATAATTTTGTTGGCAATACTTAGTTTTAATTTATACCAGGCCCCCTGGTCTTTATTGATCTCAAATTTCTCGGCAAGGCTATGCGCCCAAAAAAATAATTTTTTCTTTAACCCGGACAGATCATTACCTTTTTGCATGATGCGGTCATACACTTTCTCCAACAGGCGGGGAACCGTCGTGAACATATTTGGCTTGACTTCTTTCAGGTTGTCACCGATCGTATCTAAACTCTCGGCATAATAAATGGAGGTGCCCCTGAACAGGTAGAGATAAGTAACCATCCTTTCAAAAATGTGGTTGAGCGGCAGGAAGCTTAACGAACGAAGTTCTTCTCCGGGCGGAAAACAGGGAATGCAGGCCATCACATTGGAAAGAATGTTACGATGCGATAACATGACTCCTTTGGGTGTTCCCGTAGTGCCGGATGTATAAATGATAGTGGCGAGATCTTCGTAATTAATTTTGCCGGCAATCAGTTTAACCTGGTCTGTCAGTTGGGGAGTGCTGAGGGTTGTTACTTCTTTCCAATGTTTGGCATTGGCTACATGTTCAAATGTATAAATGTCTTTCAGGCTGGCCACTTTTTCTTTCAGGCTCAGCACTTTCAAAAACAGATCTTCATCATTGACAAAAGCCAGTTTCACCTGTGCATCTTTCAGTACAAACTCCAGCTCATTTACATTAATGGTGGGATAGACAGGCACCAGGATAGCGCCGATCTGCTGAACAGCCAGGTCAAGCATCACCCATTCGGGGCGGTTCTTACTCAGAATAGCTACTTTGTCCCGGCCTTCGGCCGTCATATCTCCGCAACTGATCCCAAGACCTAATAGGCCGGCGCTTAACTTATCAACGATTTCTTTTACAGCTGCCGTGCTGTATTTTTTCCACTGACCGCTTTCTTTTCCGGCCAGCATATCATCCAGCGGCTTTCTTTCCAGCTGGTATCGAATGCAGTCAAATAATCTCCGGGGTTCTGTCATGGTGCAATCGTTGTGATGAAAATTAATCGGCAACCAGGTTGCCAATGGACAGACAAATTAGGCAAAAAACCAATTAATAAAAAATAACCGGGGGTTATGGGTTATTGGTGATGGGTAAGCTTGAATTTACACCACAAAAACTCAAAGGCACTAAGTAACACAAGTTGTCTTCGTGAGCTCTTTGTGTCTGGTATCTTCGAGGTTCATTTATTAGTATTTTAAATGATCCCACTATTCGGTTAAGTGGTAAAACCGTCGGGAACTTTGAAAGTTCAAACTTTTAATTATCCTGGTAATGCTGTCCCGGGGGCATTTTGAAAACACGGCTCCGCTGAAAGACATTAAAGCCGTTGTATTCCTCTGCATGGGTCTTTGTCCAGTTGTCGTAGGCTGCTAAATTTTCTGTTGCACCAAAAAGCCACTGGTTATAGGCATCAAACATGCCCTCACGGATCAATTGCTGTTGATAGTCAAACAAACGGAATGGAAATTTAGCGGCATTATTTTCATACCAGTCAAGAATGAACCGGGTGCGTATCATCGTCAGCACTTCCGTATTTATTCCTTTTCCGGCCAGCGTAGATTGTTTACTTATCCCCAGTAAGAATGCTTTGGCAAATTCACTTTTATTTTTTTCTTCGCCTTTCATCAGGTCAGCATCGGCAAACAATTTTTCTTTCCAGGCCTGGAGTAATTGTTCTTTCATAGCAGCGCCTCGTTCGCTAAGACTCTCCATGTTTACAAATATTTCACCGTAGATCAGGCTCCACACTTTGTCTTTGGCATAAAAATAAAACAGGGCTGCATTATAATAATTACCACTATAGCCAGGATCCATTTCAATTCCTTTTTCCCATTGTTCAATGGCTGAAAAATCTTTGCTGGCCCAAAGCAATTCACCATACTCACTGTACAAAGGACCACTTCTCGGAAATTTCTTCAATCCCTTTTTATACATTTTTTCGCAATCCTTAACCTGCTCCAATGCTTTGTACACATTACCGGCTATCTGGAAAGTAACAGCATCTGCATCATCACGGTCTATTAACGCTTTTATTCCATCCAGCGCTTTTTGATAATCCCTTTTCAGGTAATAGCTCATCACCAGGTCTTTTTGCATTTCCAGGTTGTCTTTATTCTGCTGCAGGGCTCTTGTCAGTACGATGATGGCATTGTCAAAATCACCGGACCGCATAAAAGTTTTTGCTGTTTCATGCAGGGTTTTCGGGTCTTCCGGCTGGGCCATTGCTGAGAAAGAAACAGACAGAACGAGAAGGATGGAGAAAATTTTTTTCATTGTCCGCAAATTAAAAAACAGAGACGTTACAAGAAGCATCTTTGTTGCAAAATAACAAATATTTTATTGGAAGGCACAAGAAACAAGGTGCAAGGCACAAGACAATGAAGCAATGTTTAATTGTGTTATTCTTGTGCCTTGGATCTTGTTTCTTGTTCCTTGTGACTTATATCAAGTGAGTCAGCAAACCATCCCTTAGTTTCGGCTCGAACCAGGTGCTTTTGGGTGGCATTACATGGCCACTGTCCGCAATAGCGAATAATTGCTCAATAGAAACCGGGTATAAACTAAAAGCTATTTTCATTTCTCCGCTGTCAACCCTTTTTTCCAATTCTTTCAGCCCCCTGATACCACCAACAAAATCAATTCTTTTATCAGTTCGCTGATCTTTTATACCCAGCAATTTTTCAAGAATATTATTGGATAAGATAGTTACGTCAAGCAAAGCAATCGGGTCATTGCCGTAGGTGCCCTTGCGGGAACCAAGAATATACCATTGTCCTTCCAGGTACATTCCAAATTCATGCAACTGTGATGGATTTACCGGCTCAGGGCTAAGCGTAATAAAAAAATCATCCTGCAAACGGCTGATGAGCTTTGCCGCTGTTGACCCATGTAAATCTTTTACCACCCGGTTATAATCTAAAATGGCTAACTGGCTGGCTGGAAAAATGGTAGTCAAAAAATATTTTGCTTCTTCACTGCCCGGCAATTGTTTGCTCACATTGGCAGCAGAAGCTGCCCGGTGGTGCCCGTCAGCTATATATGTAAAAGGAACATTTGTATTGAATAACCTGGTAATGGAATTGATAACAATATCCCTGTCAATTATCCAGATGGTATGCTGAATGCTATCGCTGGCCGTAAAATCATATACCGGTTTTTGAGTGGTTTTCCATCCGCTGATGAGGGCATTCAGCTCCATCACATCCCGGTAAGCCAGGAATACATTCCCGGTTTGTGCTTCAATGGTTCGCATATGATCAATACGGTCTTTTTCTTTTTCAGGCCGGGTGAATTCATGCTTTTTGATCACATTATCATTATAATCCTGCAAAGAAGAAACACAAACAAGGCCAGTCTGGCTTCGGCCATCCCCGCCCCCCCCGGGTCGGGCAGGCATCTTTAACTGGTAAACATAGTAACAGGTTTTTTCTTCTTTTAATAAAATATCATGTTGAATAAACTGCTGAAGATTTTCTTTTGCTTTCTGGTATACGGTCTCGCTGTGGACATCTGTGTCTGCCGGTAAGTCAATTTCTGATCTGGTAACATGCAGAAAAGAAAAGGGATTGTCCTTTGCTTCCGCCCTTGCTTCATCGCTGTTCAATACATCATAAGGTTTTGATGCTACCTGCCGGGCCAACTCTGTTTTGGGTCTTAAAGCCCGGAATGGTTTAATAATCGCCATTTTCTTTATCCTTTTTTGTTCGCAAACTCTTTCATTAAATCCGTTAATGCCCCTACACTTTCAAGCCGAAGCGCATTGTACATAGAAACCCGGAATCCACCAACACTGCGGTGACCCTTAACGCCAATCATTCCTTCTTTCTTACACAAATCCAGGAATTCTTTTTCTAATCCCGCATCTTTCATAATAAATACTGCATTCATCTTACTCCGGTCTTCTTTGGCCACCGGGCCGGTAAAGACAGGTAATGCATCCAGCGTATCATACAATAGTTTTGCCTTGGCATTATTTAAATTCTCCATGGCCGCCACTCCGCCTTCATTTTTTATCCAGCGCAGCATAAGCAGGGCCACAAATACAGCAAACACCGGTGGTGTATTCAGCATGCTGCCTTCTTTGATATGATTACGGTAGTCGAGAATGGTCGGAATAGTCCTGTTTACTTTTCCCAGTATATTTTTATTAACCACTACAATATTTACCCCGGCCGCTCCCATATTCTTTTGTGCACCGGCGTATATCAGGTCGAATTGATTAAAATCAAGGACCCGGCTCAGGATATCGCTGCTCATATCGGCCACCAATGGTACCCCGCAATCATAAGGGAGGTTATGCCACTGGGTCCCCGCAATCGTTTCATTAGTGGTAATATGCAGGTAAGCCGCTGTGGGAGCAACAGAAATATTTTTAGGGATAGTTGTGTAATTACTTTCTTTTGATGAGCCAACGATCTCTATATGGCCAAACAGTTTTGCTTCCCTGATGGCTTTGTTGGCCCAGGTGCCTGTTTCAGTATAAGCTGCCATTTCATTTTCATTCAACAGGTTCATGGGTACCTGCATGAATTGTGTGCTGGCTCCGCCATGTAAAAACAAAACTTCATGATCCTCATCCAGGTTCATCAGTTCTTTTACCAATCCCCTTGCTTCATCCATTACGGGCTGGAATAAAGCAGTACGATGACCAATTTCAAGAATGGAAAGTCCTGAATCATTAAAATTCAGAATAGCCCTGCTTGCTTCTTCAAAGACTTCTTTGGGAAGGATGGACGGGCCGGCATTGAAATTGTGCAGAGTGGATTTCACTGATTCAATCATAATTAGAACAATGTCATCAAATGAAGTTGCAAATGTAGGAAAATAAAAAGCCGCCCCGGGTAAGTTGAGACGGCTTTTTAATTGCATTATCCTGCTATTGCAGCAGCAATTGTTTTTTAAAGATCACAGAACCTGTTTGAAGAGTAAACTGGTAAATACCGGCGGCCAGCCTGTCCCAATTATAATTTAACCTGTTCAGTCCCGCCTGGCATGAACCATTTTCCTGGTGAACGAGTTGACCGGCGCTGTTATACAGCAGCAACAGGTATTTGGATGAGCCCGGGGGAGCATAATAATCAAAAGTTACCTGTCCGCTGGTAGGCACAGGATAAAGCTTGTTTACTCCTTCAATAAGAAGGTTGAAAGGATCAGACATAAGGCTTACACAACCATTGACTGTTACCTGTACCTGGTAGATGCCATTTGTTACCGGGCGAAGTATATTGCTGGTAGCTCCATTGATAGCCGTATTATTAACAAACCACTGATTGCCGCTTGAAGCAGATGAAAGCAGATCGCCAACATTTTGAGAAATGGTTGGTTTGGGAGGCCTTGGCGTAACTGTCAATGTAATGGCATTGGTGGTCAGCGTGACCGGCGATACACATTTTGCATTCGATGTTTCAGTGCAGGTAATTACATCCCCGTTTGCCGGGTTGGTAAGCGTAATAGAGCTTAACCCATTGGAGCCGGGTATGATGACGCCATTCCTATACCATGTTATAACAGGTGCAGAGCCGGGGTTGGCATTCGTAAGTGTGAAAATGGCTGTTTCGCCGGAGCATATGGAAGTTTTTGGCGTTCCTATCGAGGCCGTATGAATAATATTCGGAGAAACGATAACAGTGATGGAATTTGAATTGGCCGTTACCGGGGTAGCACAGCTGACACTGGTTGTTTCACTGCAGGTAATCACATCATTATTATTCAATCCTGGTAAAGTAATACTTGTTTGTCCATTGGTTCCCGGAATTGCCACCCCGTTTTTAAACCAGTTGATCGCTGGAGAAACACCTCCATTGATGGCAGATAAATTAAATGTGGCTGTCTGTCCTGCACAAATATCTGCATTAGGGGATGAGATGCTTATACTGTGAGCAAGATTAGAGTTGACAGTAATATAGTTGTTAATCGTTTTGGTATCCGTGCCACCGGGAGTGGTTACTGTTAATGTAACAGAATAACTTCCGGGAGTATTATAGGTGATCGTCGGATTGGTTGCTGTGGAAGTTCCGGGAGTACCTCCGGGAAATGTCCATGCGTAAGTGCTTTGGCAATTTGTGCTTGTATTGGTAAAAGAAACACTTTGCCCTACACAGATATTGACGGCATTAGCAGTAAAATTAGCTATTGGGGTGGAGGCTGCACAACCATTTGCCACCGGGCTTTCCCAGACACTTCTGCCATAAGTGGCCACTCTTATTTTCCCGGAGGCTTTTTGTATTTCCAATTCATTAATTGCGACCAATGGAAGATTTGTTGAATAATCTGTCCAGTTAGCATCAGGTTCGTTTTTAAAATAAACGCCAATATTCATTCCGACATAAATACCCCGTGGTGTATTATCATCCACCACGATTGTCCTGGCAGTAATAGCGGGGAGGTTGGATGAAACATTAGTAAAACTGGCGCCGGCATCTGTAGAAACCATCACCCGGTTCGTGGCACTGTTACAGGCGATCCAGATCTTGGATGGATTGGTTGGATCAACCGCAATGTCATTAATTGTGGCAGGCGCTGTTCTAATATTCCAGTTGCCGCCATCATTGGTCGTTACATATAATGTTGCTCCGTTTGAAGCATAAATATAATTAGGGTCGGAAGGGGCAATGGTAAGATCTGCCAATGTTGTAGTAATAGTGCCAGCAGAAATATTAGTCCAGTTTGAACCGCTGTTAATTGACTTATACACTCCCGTCCATCCTCCATATAAAATAGTTTCATTGGTTGGATGGATGGCCAAAGGAGTTACCCATTGGCCCGGGGAAGGCTGCCCTAATCCGTTGTAACTGTTTCCTCCGTTAATGGATCTGTAGAGAGCACCATTCTGGCTGGTTCCCCAAATGTTCAAATGATTGACGGGGCTTACCAGGCCTTCCATGCCATCTGCACCGAGCCAATCGGCCCAGCTTCCGGAAGCTTGCCTGACCACACTTCCATTGTCCTGGGCGCCACCGGTAATAACGGTGGCGTTTGTTTGAGAATTAGCCATGCGATAAAACTGCCGGATGGTTAAGCCCGGGGAAAGATCAGTCCAGTTATCTCCATTGTCAATGCTTTTATAAATACCCCCATCGGAAATTGAATAAAGAATACCTCCTATCCAGAATAAACCATGCACATCAGCATGATTATACCCCGTAGCGTTGGGATATGACCAAACGGTGAGGGCCGTAAAACTGCTGGCTCCGTTCACAGATCGCCAGCAAATGATACCAGCGATGTAAACATCATTGGCATTTGTTGCTGATACATCCATTCCCATATCATAAGTGGCCTGGCCGGTAGTACCGGTACCATTAGGGCTGTAACCAAAATAATTAGTGCCGCTTGCAGGGTTGCCTACTACGGTGGTGATAAAATTCAACCCGGCATCAGATGAACGGTACATTCTTCCAAACAAACTGCCACTGGCCTGCACAGCATAAACAACATTTGGGTCAGCAGCTGATACGGACACTAATGTCCTGCCTGTGTTGGTAATTCCTTGTGCTGCACCTAAGGTTGTCCAGGTAACGCCATTGTTAGCGGAGCGAACTACATCACTGCCGGATGCATACATAATGTTTACATCATCGGGTTTGAACTCTATATCTTCCTTGCTTCCGGAATGTACCTGTGTCCAGGAAGTGCCGGCATTGGTTGATCTCCAGATCCCATTGGTAGCTGCAGCAAAAACAATATTCGTTGATGTGGGATGTATTAAAACTTTTCGGATCGTACCCGCAGGGCCTGCCCCGGTGCCGGCAAAACTGCTACCTGCATTGATTGACTTTAATAGCTGACCGGTGCTTGTTCCAACATAAATTATGTTTTGATCGGCGGGGTCAATAGTGATGGCAAAAATGGACATCCAGGTCGAATTGTTATCTGTCAGGGGTGCCCAGTTGGCTCCGGCATTGATTGACTTCCATAAGCCCCCACCCGGTGAACCAACATATATAATATTTGGATTGGCCGGATGTATTGCCATGGCAGAAATTCTTCCGGTACCCGGGTTCCATCCGGAAGTATAGGTCCAGCTGCTGGGACCAAGCGGCACCCAGTTACCTGCAGTTACTATTTCGGGTCCCAAGTTATTGCGGCTTTGCAGGTAGTTATTCCACTCGATTTGCGGAGAAATAAAATAGCCGTTTTCATCAGTGTGAAACTTACGTTCATACAACCAGCGTTGAAATTGCTTGTAACCGGTGCCACGGCCAGTACCCGTACTGTCAAAATTCCGGTTGGCTCTTATCTCAACTTCCCGGATAGAAAGATCAGTTCTTTCCATCAGTTCAAAAATCTGTTGCTGTGCAGAAATATTGTTCCCAAAAACAAAGAGAAATATAAAGGGTAAAAATTTTTTCATAAAAGTTGAGTAGCGTTTAGGGTTATCTCCATAAAAGTAAAAAAATATATCGGGGAATCACAGGTAAGATTTCGATACCCCCCTTTAGGGCAACCGATCCGCCTATCGGCGGAGAAGGTTGCGAACATCGTTCAGGGTGTCTCATGTTCCCGCCCTTTAATGGGGTTGTTTTTCCAGGAATTGTTCAGGCTTTCAAACTCCTTAAGATCATCGGCAGTGAATTCTTTGTTGCTGAGATTTTTCAGATCCGGCTGACCGGCATTTACCCAGGCCGTGTACCAGAATGAGGCCACCGCATAAATGGATTGCCGCATTCTTTTTTCTACCATGCCCTTCAGCAGGTCGTTATATTTTCTGGAAAAGGCAGAAGAGTATTGGCGGATGGTCAACCCGTTCCTGTCTTCAAAAGAAAATTTTTGATCAGAGGGAAAATTTTTGGTCAACTCTTTTTCATATTTCAGTACTGTGTCAGATGCTGCTGCGCTTTCCAATACCCTTTTCCATATAAAGTCTGAAGGATTTTTAATGTATTCTGCCTTACCAATAAAAAAATCCCATCCGCCAGCCGGCGGATCTTTTTCTGCCAGTAGTTCAGGTATCCTGCTCTCCCAAAAACCGTGAATACCTTTTTGATCTGTAAACTGTCCATTATGATTGCTGTTAGCATGCAGGGGTACATGTGAATCGGCAATATAATGACCGATCTCTGCGGAGTATTTCATAATCTTTGCCTGGTTTTTCTCTTTAAAGGCAGTGGTTAATTTATAAAGCATTGTTTGCACCCACCAGGGCACAATGCCAAAGGCATTCAATGTGTCTTCTGAATATTTTGCCACTGCATCATTCCATTTTTCCGGCAATGAATCATAAGGATATTTACCATAGTGGTCAATGTCTATATAATGCCGGGCACCTTCTTCCGGTACAGCATATCTTCTTTTATCAGGATCGACAGCATGTTCAGAAATGAAATCAATATTGGGTTTGTACAAGACCATCATTTCAGGCGGCAATAAAAAAACAGCATAATAGTTGATCCTTTTATGGGCATAGAATCCCCAGCAAAAAACCTGTTGTGAAAGCAACAGGAAAAAAGATATGAAGACAATTCTTTTCATGATGGCAATTATAATAAGCTTTCGTCACCGGAATCAGTTAACGGCGCTGCTTTCCCTTCTTCCGCCACGACTGGTTTTTCTGTTTCCCTGGTCAGCATTTTATCTTCCTCTGCATCCACCACTCCGCCGGAAACAGCATATTTCATTGCATCGCCTGAACTTATTTTATCCAGCCTTCTTATCCTGCTCCGTGGCAATACATATAGCTGCCCGGCCCAGTGGTATGCCTGTGGTATGTAAACGGAAACCATTTCGGCTCCCATATCAAATTTTTCCAGTTCTTCATCTGTTAAAAATCCCATTATCCAGACGTCGTCAGCAAATGCATTGGCCAGTATAGGCGTATTAAACTTCTTTTTTTCACCGACAAAAGCGCCGAAGAAATCCCGGACAGAAGAATAAATATATTTGACCCCCGGTGTTTTTTCCAGCCAGGAATCAAACAGGCTAAAGATCTTTGATTGAATAAAAAAAGAACTCAGGTAACCAATAAGAATGATCGCAACCAGGATGATCACAAATCCAAGTCCATAGTTTTTCACTTTATGCCCTGTAACATTCCCCTGGAAATCTTTTATGGGCTCCCGGAAAATGGGCAACCAGTTATCAACCGTGGATACGATCCAGTAAATAGAATATGCCGTTACGGCGATGGGAGCCAGGATCAGGAGGCCCTGCAGTAAATATTGAATGATCTTCTTCCATTTGAATGGTTGTATGTATTTAACATCATCTTCCTTCATATTGGTCTGATTAGAACTTAAAGGTAGCTGAAAAATAAATCGGCCAATAACCCTGATAAACCGGTGAGAGCGGTCAAAATCAAGGACGGAAACTTTGGTAACACAAAAAGTTTCCATAGTTTTGCCCCTCTCCCGACCTTCGCCTATCGATCAGGACAATCGGGATTACCCCAAATGGATTATAAAGAAAGAATACAGGCTAAGGCAGATGAATTGTTTATGCGGTATGGCATCCGTTCCATTTCAATGGATGATATAGCCGCCCAGCTCGCCATGTCAAAAAAAACCCTGTACCAGTTTTTTGCCGACAAGGATGAACTGGTAGATGCCGTGGTGGACAAGGAACTGAAAAGAGGTCAGCAGGATTGTGTTGAATGCAGGCTGCACTCAAAAGATGCCGTCGATGAGATATTTATTACCATGGAACAGATCGCTGAACAGTTCCGGAACATGAACCCGATGGTACTCTACGACCTGGAAAAATTTCATATGGAATCATTCCGGAAATTTTTAAAACATAAAAATGAGTTTTTGCTGGACGTGATCTGTAAAAATATAGAAAGGGGTATCCGGGAGGAATTATTCAGACCGGAGATCAATGTGGACACCCTGTCAAAGTTTCGCCTGGAGTCCATGATGATTGCTTTTAATATTGCCGTCTTTCCCCCGCGGAAATATAACCTCGTGGAAGTGACACAGGAAATTATTGAACATTACCTCTACGGTCTTGCCACCCTGAAGGGACATAAACTGATTCTGAAATATAAACAGGAAAAAAAATCTATTGCACATGACAAAAAAATGGTTCCATAGAAGCGGCGTAATTGTTTTATTGCTGCTTGGCAATACAATAACGGCTCAGCAGAAATATGAGATCGGGGTAAAGGATGCGGTTGACATAGCCTTTAAAAATGTTACTGACCTGAAAAATGCCCATCTTGATTATAAAATTGCGGAAGCAAGAAATAAAGAAATAACAGCAGCCGCTCTTCCGCAGGTAACCGGCTCGTTGCAGGGAAATCACTA
Source organism: uncultured Chitinophaga sp. (assembly GCA_964525285.1). GTDB lineage: Bacteria > Bacteroidota > Bacteroidia > Chitinophagales > Chitinophagaceae > JJ008. Next base: position 8,657 of record CAZGGQ010000028.1, on the reverse strand, counting down.
TCTCTCTTTGCCCCTGATCCAGTTTCCGGATAAAACAGAAGTAGATATTTACGATGTACTAAGAAAGGAAGGAGTAAAAGATGCTACCGGTCAGCCCATTAACAAAGAGGGTCAGTTCGTTGTTCAAAATTTTTCATTCTTCTCGCCGTGGAATGTGAACATGGGGGCTCATGTGCAGCAATTGTTGTTTGAGCCGCAGGTATTTGTTGGTTTATTAGCCAGGAGGGCCCTGCTTGAGTCAAGCGACTTGCAGATAAAAGTGGCAGAAGACAAAGTGCGGGAAGCAGTTCATAAAAATTATTATGCTGTATTGATCGGCGAAAAACAATTAGGATTTGTCCGGGAAAGCCTGAAACGGCTGGAGAAACTGGCGCATGATATGGAAGTGATGTTTAAAAACGGGTTTGTTGAAAAGCTGGATATCGATAAAACCACTGTTTCTCTAAATAATACAAGGGCAGTAGAAAACCAGCTCAAAAACGGGGTGGTTATTGGTTATGCTGTTTTAAAGATGACGCTGGGCTTATCTCAGTCTGATACACTTGTTTTAAAAGACGCTCTTACTTCTGCCCAGGTAAAAGAAGGGATACTGGATGACAGTTTTTCTTATGAAAACAGGAATGATATAAAATTTCTTAACAAAGCAAAAGAATTGCAGGGATATGATATAAGAAGATATAAACTTTCCTATTTCCCGACACTGGCTGCTTTTTATTCTTTCCAGGAAACAGGGCAGCGGAGTTCAGCAGACATGAGCGCAGGTGGCAAGCCCTGGTTTTGGTACAATACCAACCAGGTTGGTCTCAGTGTCAACATTCCCATATTCGACGGCTTTTCCAAAAAGTATAAGATACAACAGGCAAAATTTACCCTGCAAAAAGTTGAGAATACCCTGGACCAGGCTAAAAAAGGAATTGACCTGGAAATAACGATTGCAAAAAATACGCTGACCAACGCCATCCTGAATATGGATATGCAGGAGGACAATATGAAGCTGGCCGAAAGGGTATATAACACAGAAAAGAAAAAATACGAAGCAGGATTGGGTTCCAGCTTTGCCATCCTGCAATCAGATACAGATCTGCAGCAGGCGCAGTCCAATTATTTCAGGTCATTGTATGATGCCATCATCGCAAGGATCAGTTATTTAAAAGCGTTGGGAAAATTATAATTCAATTACTATAACAAAATAAGATTATGAAGAAAATTTTTATTTTAACGATAGCAGCTGCCATCTTGATCATAGCAGGCTGCAACAGCAGCGCCAAAGATAAAAAAGGGAGTATCAGCGATCTGAAAGCGAAACTGGAAAAGCTGAAAAAGGAAAAAAATAAACTGGATGCCGATATCCGCAAGCTGGAAGATCAAATTGCGAAAGCGGATCCCAAAGCCGCACAGCAGGCACAAAAGTTAGTTTCTGTTGATACGCTTGGAATTCAGGATTTTCCTCATTATATAGAACTTCAGGGTAAGATCGATGCAGAAGGGATGGCTTATGTGGCCCCTACCGGCCAGGGAGGATTGGTGAAAGCCATTTATGTAAAAGCCGGAAGTAAAGTAAGCAAAGGACAACTGATATTAAAACTTGATGACGCCATGGCTAGACAATCTGTGATAGCTGCACAACAGCAAACAGGAGTACTAAATGCAAGACTTGCCCAGGCACAAACAGTGTATCAGCGTCACCAGAATTTATGGGAACAAAATATTGGCACAGAAATGAATGTCATCAATGCCAAAGCAGACGTGGATGCGTTGCAAAGCCAGTTGAAAGCCGCACAGGCACAGGTGAGCATGGCGCAGGAGCAGGCCAATATGTCGAATGTATATGCAGGCATCAGTGGCATGATTGATGAAATGAATATAAAAGTGGGTGAGTTCTTTTCTCCCCAAAGCGCCGCTATGCCGGGTGCAGGTATCCGTATCGTGAACAACAATAATTTAAAAATAGTTACCAATGTACCGGAAAACTATGTGAGCCGGGTGAAGAAGGGAGATAAAGTGGTAGTGGTGGTGCAGGAATCCGGCAAAGACTCAATTCCATCTGTGATAAGTATGGTTGGCGGTTCTATTGACCCGATCACCAGATCATTTACTGCAGAAGCAAAACTTCCATCAGATCCATTGCTGAAACCCAACCAGACAGCTACCATGAAAATCCTGGATTATTTTGCAAAAGATGCAATCGCGGTTTCAATCAATGTGGTACAAAGTGATGAAAAAGGAAAGTATGTATATGTGGTGGAGAAGGAAGGCGATAAAATGCTGGTCAGAAAAAAAGTCGTGATGGTAGGAGAGGCTTATAACGGGATTATTGAAATAAAAAGCGGATTGAAAGGCGGGGAATTAATAATCACCGAAGGCTATCAGACCGTTTATGAAGGTCAGGCCGTGACGACGGGGAAGTAAAAGCCCCCTGCCCCCCGAAAGGGGAACTTAGGTCAATGAGTCAATACAGTTGAATAAAGTATTTAAAGGAGAGGAGGTCATTACCCCGAAGGGGTAAAATGTTGGTAGCTCCGGGTGAAACCCGGAGAAAAAAGAATAAGATGTATTCTGAACCCTGAAGGGGTTCAATATGAACGGAGAATGAAATTTTGATAAGTGTGAGAGTAATTGCAAATGCTGAATAGAATTACCGGACGTACAAGTGTGCGACGCAACAGACGATGATAGTAGTACGGAAGCCGGCAAACCAAAATCAATTTGATGATTTAAAATTTTTCAGATGAAAATTTTAGAAGGAGTTACAAAGAAATTCAAGCAGTTTAAGCCATCCAGCTGGGCCATTGATAACAGAACTGTTATTTATATCATTGCTATCATCATTACCATAACCGGGCTGACCAAATTCAGCAATATGCCGAAAGAGCAGTTCCCGGATATTGTGGTACCGACCATTTCTATAACGACGGTTTATGTAGGTAACTCGCCAAAAGATATTGAGAACCTGGTGACAAGACCGATCGAAAAACAACTGAAAGGTATCAGTGGAGCCAAGGTGAATAAAATTCAAAGTACTTCACAGACGGATTACAGCCTGATCGTGGTGGAGTTTGACACCGATGTTAAAACAGAACTGGCCAAACAAAAAGTAAAAGATGCTATTGATAAAGCAAAAACAGATCTCCCCAATGATCTTACCTCGCAACCGGATGTGCAGGAATTTGCCTTTAGTGAAATGCCCATCCTGTTCGTGAATGTGAGTGGTGATTATGATGGGATCAAACTGAAACAGTATGCAGATAAAATGCAGGACCGGTTTGAAGAATTGGGCGAGGTAACAAGAGCGGAGATCGTAGGCGCCCCGGAAAGAGAGATTCAGGTGAATGCGGACCCGTATAAAATGACCGCAGCAAGAGTAAGTTTCAGGGATATTGAAGATGCCATCAGCCGCGAGAATAATGACATCACCGGAGGTTTGATGGAAGTGGGAAATATGAAGCGTACGCTGCGAATCAAGGGCCAGTTTACCAATGTGCTGGATCTGCAAAACATTGTTGTTCGCAGCAGTTCACAGGGAGCCTCCGTCTACTTAAGAGATATTGCTGAATTAAAAGACACGATCAAAGAGAAAGACAGCTATGCCCGGTTGGATGGAAAAAATGTGGTTACGCTTAATATTGTAAAAAGGGCCGGGGAGAACCTGATCAACTGTGCCGATAAAGTGAAAGCGGTAGTACTCGATATGCAGAAAAGTGAAGAGCTGCCAAAAGACCTGAGAGTGGAATTTACCGGAGACCAGAGCAAACAGACAAAAACTTCTTTTGCTGAACTGATCAATACCATTGTTATCGGGTTTATCCTGGTATTGATCATCCTTATGTTCTTTATGGGGGTTACCAATGCCTTCTTTGTGGCATTAAGTGTGCCGCTGAGTGTTTTCGTTGCCTTTTTATTTTTACCATTGGCAGATAGCGTTATCGGTACAACAGTTACGCTCAACTTCATTGTATTGTTCGCCCTGCTGTTTGGATTGGGAATTATTGTGGATGATGCCATCGTGGTCATTGAAAATACCCACCGCATTTATAATAATGGGAAAATACCCATTATCCGGAGTGCGAAGGAAGCTGCCGGAGAAGTGTTCATCCCGGTACTGGCCGGTACGGCTACTACGCTGGCCCCTTTCTTTCCCTTATTATTCTGGAAGGGGTTGATCGGTAAGTTCATGATCTACCTTCCTACCATTTTGATCCTTACACTGGCAGCTTCATTGATCGTTGCATTTATTTTCAACCCGGTATTTGCGGTAAGTTTTATGAAACCGGAAGGAAAAGAATATGAGAAGCCCCCAAAATCGGTATTCAGAAATAAGTGGTTTATTGTTTTTGCATTTGCCGGTGTTTTATTGCACCTGCCGGGTATGCATGGGATGGCCAATTTCCTGTTGCTGATGGCTGCGTTAATGGTACTTAATGCTTATATACTCAATGACTGGATACATTCATTCCAGAAGAAAGTATTGCCAAAACTGATGAACCGGTATGAAAAATTGCTGCGCTGGGTTTTAAAAGGCAAAAGACCGGTATATGCATTCATTTCCCTGTTTGGTTTGTTCGCTTTTTCATTTGGCTTATTAATGCTTAGTATCAGCATGGGCAGAACCAAATCCACCTTTTTCCCGAGTGGTGACCCCAATTTTGTTTATGTGTATTTAAAACTGCCGGTAGGTACGGATGTAAAATATACCGATAGCATCACCACGGTTTTGGAAAAAAGAGTGCAGAAAGTCCTGGAAAAAGAAAAACCGGGAACGGAAGGCAGTATAGTAGAAAGTATTATTACCAATGTAGCGGTGAGCGCCAATAACCCGAGAGACAATAACAGGAGTGTTCAATCCAATTTAGGCCGCATCCAGGTATCCTTTGTTGAGTTTGAAAAAAGGCATGGCAAAAGAACAGGCCCTTATAAAGAAGCAATACGGGAAGCCGTACAAGGTATCCCCGGAGCTAATGTAGAAGTGGCACAGGAAGATGGAGGCCCGCCTACGGATCCTCCCGTGAATATAGAAGTGGTCGGTGATAATTTTGAAAACATCTCGGCTATTGCAACCCAGCTATTTAATTATCTGGATACAAACAAAGTGTTTGGCATTGAAAACCTGCAGGCTGATGTGGATCTGAACAACCCGGAGATCACCATCAATGTGGACAGGCAGAAAGCCATGTTTGAAGGCCTCAGCACCGGGCAGATAGGAATGGAATTACGTACCGCGGTGTTTGGAAAAGAAGTTAGCAAGATAAAAGACGGGGAAGACGAATATAAGATACAGTTACGCTATGCCGACCTGAAGCGTCAGAGCATTACCGACCTGATCAATATGCGTATCACATTCATGGATATGAACACCATGCAGGTGAAATCAATTCCACTCAGCTCTGTGGCAACAATTGATTACACCAATACTACAGGTGGGGTAAAAAGAAAGAATGTAAAACGTACCATCCAGTTGCAGGGAGCTGTGCTTGACCCAACGATGGTGGGTAAAGTAAATACGGAGCTGCAATTAAAGATCGATGATTTTAAAGGCCAGGCAAAGATACCGGCTGATGTTACCATCAAACTAAGCGGGCAAAGTGAACAGGAAAAAGAAACACAGGCATTTTTAGGAACGGCTTTTATCATTGCCATTGGACTCATCTTTTTAATACTGGTGTTGCAGTTCAATTCGATGAGCAAGCCGTTTATTGTTATTACAGAGATATTCTTCTCCGTGATCGGTGTATTACTTGGCTATGCAATTACAGGGATGACCATTGCGACCATCATGTTACTGGTTGGGATAGTTGGCCTGGCGGGCATTGTGATAAAGAATGGGATACTGATCATTGAATTTACCGATGAACTTCGTGGCCGGGGAATGCGGACAAGGGAAGCGGCGATACAGGCGGGTAAGATCAGGATCATACCCGTTTTGTTGACAGCCGTAGCAACCATTTTAGGTCTGTTGCCATTAGCGATCGGGTTTAATATTGACTTTGTGGGATTGTTCCAGCACCTGCGCCCCAATATTTTCTTTGGAGGCGACAGTGTTGTATTCTGGGGTCCGTTGAGCTGGACGATCATCTTCGGCCTAATTCTTTCTTTCTTCCTTACACTGATCATGGTGCCAAGCATGTACCTGATAGCCGAACGGCTAAAAAGGCCGATGCAAAGTTTTTACGGAACAAAATTCATTGCCTTATTAGGATTTGCCGGGCCGTTCTTTTTCATCTTTGTCGGTATCATGTTCGGGGTCCGGAGATTACAGGGAAAAAAAGTGTGGCTGGGGAAACTCCGCATGCAGCAAACGGCTGACTGATGGGGTCTTACTATTGCAACACAAGTTGCAATAGTTGGTTTTGGTGAAATACAAAGCGGTTTTCTTTTGGGAGCCGCTTTTGTTTTACAGCAACAGCACTGATCTTAATCAATTACTTTTCTTCCCTGGATGATCCTTAACAATACAGCGATAGCTGCGATTACAAGCAGAATATGAATGACGCTCCCTGCATTTAATACGAAGAACCCGATCAGCCATCCGATTAACAGGATGACGGCAATGGTGTACAAAAAACTGCTCATAAAATATTTTTTTATTGTTTATGAATGAAAGTGTTTATTGGTCTGATCCGGGAAAAATGAAATCGTCAGTAACTAATAGTTCCACACTATTATAGGGAAAATTGATTACTGACGATCATTATTATCTCATTACCTGTTGCGGCGATTGTTGCGGCCATTATTGTTTCGTTTCCATTCCCTGTGTTGAGGATGATTTTTATTTTCATAGTACCTGGAATCGCGGCTATTCCGGATTATTTCCTGGTCGTGACGGCCCTTATATCCTCCATATTGAGATCTATAGACCCCGGCATTGCGATAAGGGGCTGGTTCATTAATCACCACCTTGTACCCACGGTATATATCATAATTACTATACCGGGAAGGCAAATATGTTCTGAATACCCAACGTCCCCGTTCCATATAAATATACTGGCGTCTCGGAACGTAATAGAATGCATCAATATCAGGCAAATAGTAATACTCAACATGGTCATATCCTACGGGTCCCCATACAGGCTGGGTGCCAATGTTGACATTAATGCCAAATTTGATTTGTGCAGAGGCAGTTTGAAATACAAAGCCGCTCATCAATAAGGCGACTATAAGAATTGTCTTTTTCATTTTGTAAATAGTTTTTTTGAAATTAATAAGATAGATTAGATATACCCGGAACGGATGATTATAATGCTCCAATAACCTTCTCTAACTCTTCTTTGGTTTTACCCAATTTTACTTGGAGTTTCCCCAGCATTTCGTCTTTCTTGCCTTCTTCAAACAGCAGATCATTGTCCGTTAAAACAGCAAATTTTTGTTTAAGCTTACCCTTCTGCTCATTCCAGGTTCCTTTTACTTCTGTTGTGTTCATTTTTTTTAATTTAATAGTGAAAGAATTTTCACTCAATAAAGGTGAGTCCTTTAACAACGGAAAGCATTACATAATTGCAGAAAAGAGTTATATCATTCCCACATTGCGGCTGATGATATCATTTTATAACTATTTTATCTCTTATTGCATTTATTACCTGTTCACAGCTTCTGCTGATTGCTTATTATTTCAGTGTTCAACTTGTCGGTAAATAAAAGTCCCCCGATTAACCGGGGGACACTAACCAAAACTAACTGCCATAGAGAAATACGGTTTTTCGAAGGAGTTATGTAAAGATGGGTTTCTTTTTCTTGATAATTATTACACGATTTTGGAAATAAGTTACATGATTCATATATCGCGGCGGTCTTTCGGCTAGCCAGAACAATCAGGGTGTTTTTTGATCAGGCGGGAATATAAATATCAAACTGCGCCCCTTTATTTAATTCGCTTGTTGCTGATATGATGCCGTTATGGTTCTCTACTATTTTTTTTACAATGGCAAGCCCGATACCCGTACCTGCATACACTTCCTTGCCGTGCAATTTCTGGAACACTTCAAAAATGCGTTCCCTGAAATGAGGTTCGAACCCGATGCCATTATCCTTAATGGTGATATGGCAATAATTTTTTTCAGAAGAAAGCTTTTCAATATTTAATTTACTTCCTTTTACAATGCTGCTGGTTATTATTATGTGTGGTGAGATGGCAGGATTTGAAAATTTGAGTGCATTGCTTATGAGGTTGTACATGAGCTGGCGAAACTGGAAGGCGATAATGTTGACCAGACCGATTTCGGTGGCTTCAATAGTTGCGTGCTTTTCCTGGATGGTATCTTTTAATTCAGTTTTTACTTCCTCAATAATTATAGCAAGATCAGTCTTTTCAAACTTGAGTTCTGTGGTGCTGATGCGGGAGAAGGCCAGCAGATCATCTATCAATTGTTGCATTCTTCCGGCAGCCAATTGCATTCGCTGAAAATTATTTTTGCCATTCTCTGACAGGGTTTCATTTTCATTTTCCAAAATGATTGATACAAAAGTTTGAATTTTCCGAAGGGGCTCCTGCAAATCGTGGCTGGATATATACGTGAATGCCAAAAGTTCTTTGTTGGCAATGATTAACTCTGCGGCTCTTTTTTCTTTCTCTTCATTTTGAAAAGCAAGTTCTTTGTTGGCAATGCCTAACTCAGCGGCCCGTTTTTCTTTCTCTTCGTTTTGAAAAGCAAGTTCTTTATTGGCAA
>CAZGGQ010000027.1:0-62408 GCA_964525285.1 uncultured Chitinophaga sp. | reverse complement strand
CCGCAGCGTGTTATTTGCCGAACAAAGGCAGGGGCGGAAGAAAACACTAACCAGGGCGTGTTTTTTTTACCGAACGCCCATAACGGCGAATGGTCAACAATCAATTAAGGCTATTGATCACCCGCTTTAGTTTTTGCTGCACTTCTCCGGCAGTGGCACCCAGGGCCTCATTATTAACTGCCATCATGGAAGCGACGGGATCAACAGCCGAAACTTCTACTTCGCCATTCTCATGCTCTTCCACCACCACATTACAGGGGAGAAAAACGCCGATCTTGTCTTCGTGTTGCAGGGATTTATAGGCAAACTGCGGGTTACAGGCTCCGAGGATCTTATACTTTTTAAAATCCACATCAATTTTCTTTTTCAAGGTGGCCTGCACATCAATTTCACTCAAAATGCCAAAGCCTTCTTTCTTCAGCGCTTCGGTAACCAGTTCAATGGCTTCGTCAAAACTTTTTCCTTTCAGGGTAGTATTGAAATAATAACTCATAAGTGATTGTTTGTATAATGTCTGTCGCAAGATAACTGTTCTCTAAAACTTTATGACTTGGCGGGTGTTTTTCTTTCCCCTGCCAATGGCCTGTACTATTTTTCAATGTTCAATCTCATCAATTAATACAAGAATCCCGGTTACGAATTTTAAATGAACTAAACTTGTCACCTGAACCTACTGGCCCGAGGTTAGCGATATTCCAGGCGTTATTACCATTGGCCCTGTACATCCACTTCTGTCCGCCATAATTGATATTGACCCATCCTGTTACACATGTACTGGCGCCAATTTTCAGGGATGATATCCTGTCGTTCCAGGTAAATGTGCTGTAGTTACCGCTGATCGGGTCCTCCATCAGCTGAAGGGTAAGATCAGGAATATCAAGATCTATCGGCCATCTCATGCTATAGCCGTCAAAATTGCTATGTTCAAAGAACATCACTTCATCCCCATTTGGCTCAGGGGGTAAATTATCCGGGTAGGCAAGGCTTTTGATATGACTTGTCTTGTCATTGAAATTATAAGGGCTGAGTTTGGGTATCCTTCTCTGGCTGGTTCCGTTACCCCGCAGGATGAGACAATAACCGCCGTTATTAGGATGCTCATACATTATTGCACAGGCATTTTTGCCGATGATGACGGATGATATCTTGTCATGCCAATTCCTGGTACTATTGCCGACAAAGAAACGGCCCAGGTCAGCATATTCAGCACTGGAGTTTATGCAGATATAAGCCCCGCCATAATTCTCATTTTCATAAAAGCAAACCTGGTTATCGTTGGGTGTAAAAGCCTGGGCATTCACTACCGGGGAAGTACACATTATCATACCTGCAATAACTATTGCTCCCGGCATGCCTGATAATATCTTTTTCATAAAGTATTTTTTTTCACCGTGAAGTTACCTGTTGGTAACAGCGGATAACTATGATACCCGTCAACACCGGTAGAGATACTCGTCAGCATCTGTGCAATGTTTGAAAAGAAGTTAACCAAAGGAGCATTTCGTTTTATTAGGAAGACGAGCAAGGAAGGAGCGAACAAAACCCTTGTCAACCAAACCAACTTAAAACAGTACTATTATTATAACTGGTTAAATATATCTATGAACAATATTGTTTCAATCAGGAAAACAGCAGGTATAATTTTTTTTTCTGGTTGGTAGTTGCTGTAGATTGCAGGTTTGACGGTTTTTTATAAAGCCGGTACTGAGTTGTACCTCTTCCGATTAATTCGCGAAACTCAGTACAACGGTTGAACTTTTTTGTTTAAGGAACACTACGGACAGCAGAGAGTTATACTATTGCTTGTTTTTCTCAATATCTATAATCTAGTCAGCCGTGTAGTTTATCATTTGTTCATTACAAAAGGTATGCAGACTTTTGGCAAATCCTTTAATCCTTCGTCTTTCATTACCAAATATTGAACTTACCAAAACCTGTTCACTTTTTCCTCCTGATATTACTTCAATTCTTATTTTCCCATTTTCAGCATCAGAAGTATCAACTCTTATACAAACCAGGAAATTATTTTTATTCCAAAAGCTATAGTCTTCAAACACTCTCAAAAAACCTCCTTGATAATTGCTTTCATAAGCACTATGGAAAAAATTTCTTACAAATTCTGTAACGCTTGCCTCAATATTTCTACCAGTAAGGGTATAGCTATTGCTAATCATTTTTATTTACTGAATATACATTAAAAATTATCCGGTTAATCTCTCTTTGATGTCAAGTCCGTTTTTCTTCGCCGTTTCTTTTGCGATTTCATAACCGGCATCGGCGTGGCGAATAACACCCATCCCCGGGTCATTCCTCAATACTCTTTTCAATCTTTCTTCAGCGTCATACGTTCCATCAGCAACGATCACCATCCCCGCATGTATGCTATAACCCATCCCAACTCCACCACCATGGTGCAAAGAAACCCAGGAAGCGCCGCCTGCTGTGTTCACCAATGCATTTAATATGGGCCAGTCGGCTACGGCATCGCTGCCATCCAGCATGGCTTCAGTTTCCCGGTTGGGGCTGGCTACCGAACCGGTATCCAAATGGTCACGGCCAATAACAATGGGCGCTTTTACTTTTCCTGTTCTTACTAATTCATTAAAGGCAAGGCCTGCTTTTTCTCTTTCACCCTGGCCTAACCAGCAGATTCTTGCGGGCAAACCCTGGAATGCAATTTTTTCTTTGGCGAGAGCAAGCCAACGGATCAGAGATCCGTTTTCCGGGAACAATTTCCGGATCACTTCGTCTGTAACCGCAATATCATTCGGATCTCCGCTCAGCGCCGCCCAGCGGAAAGGGCCTTTGCCTTCGCAGAAGAGGGGACGGATATAAGCGGGAACGAAGCCTGGGAACGCAAAGCAGTCGTGAGTCGTGAGGCGTGAGTCGTGAGGCGTCCTCTGCTCGTATTCTTGCGCCCTGGCTCGTATGTTGTTGCCATAGTCGAAAGTGACTGCGCCTTTGTCCATGAGCTGCAGCATGAGCTGCACATGCAGATACATGCTTTCATAACTGCGTTCGAGGTATTCGGTTGGGTTTTGTTGACGTAATATATTGGCCTGCTCGTTGGTTAAGGTATGTGGTACATAACCAATCAGCGGGTCGTGGGCCGAGGTTTGATCGGTAAGTGTATCGGGTATGATGTTTCTTTCGATCAGTCTTTGTAAAAGATGAACTGCATTACATAATATTCCAATGCTCTTACTTGAGCCTTGTTCTTTGTATTCTTGTGCCTTGTCGATAGCATCATCAATGTCCGTGTATTTTTCATCAAGATATTTTGTTTCGATGCGTTTATCAATTCTCCATTCTTCAACTTCAGCTATTAATGCAACGCCTTCGTTCATGGTTATTGCTAATGGTTGAGCTCCGCCCATACCACCGAGACCGGCTGAGACGTTGAGTGTGCCCTTTAGTGAGCCGTAAGTCGTGAGCCGTGAGTCGTGAGTGGAACCAACAGGTTCATCTCCCCTCACCACTTGCGGGGAGGGGTTAAGGGGCGAGGGAAAGTGTTTATTTGCAATAGCTGCATAAGTTTCATAAGTGCCCTGTACAATACCCTGCGAACCAATGTATATCCACGAGCCGGCAGTCATCTGTCCGTACATCATCAGGCCTTTTTTCTCCAGTTCATCAAAATGTTTCCAGTTGGCCCAGTTGGGTACGAGCTGGGAGTTGCTGATGAGTACCCGCGGAGCGTCTTTATGTGTTTTGAGAATGCCAACTGGTTTGCCAGACTGGATTAATAAGGATTCATCATTCTCTAATATTCTTAATGCTTTGATGATATTATCCAGTGCTTCAAAGTTGCGGGCAGCTTTGCCCCTGCCTCCATAAACGATCAGATCATCGGGTCTTTCCGCCACTTCAGGATCAAGGTTATTTAATAACATCCGAAGGGCGGCTTCCTGTATCCAGCCTTTACAGGATATCTTGTTGCCGGTTGGGGTGGCGTATTTGATGGGGTCGTATCTTGACTTAGTTGCAGTACTCATCAGTGGAATTTTAGATTTTAATTTGAAGATTGGCGATCGGGGCAAAAATCCGCAATCCAGAATCTACAATAGCTAAGCTTGAAAACTACACAAAAGTAAATATCTTCAACCAAAGGAACTATCAATATGAGTTTACATATCAGCGCAAAGCCCGGGGAAATTGAGAAATTTGTTTTACTGGCCGGCGACCCGTTAAGAGCCAAATACGTTTCAGATAATTATTTGCAGAAGGCAAAACTGGTAAGCAGCACCCGTAATGCTTTCTATTTTACCGGTACTTATAAGGATAAACTCCTGACAGTCGGCGCAAGCGGCATGGGCTGCCCTTCCATTGGCATCTATTCCTATGAATTGTTCTCCGAATACGAAGTGGATTGTATCATCCGCATTGGTACCTGCGGCGCCTATACCAAAAAACTAAACCTGTTCGACCTGATCAATGTGGATGAGGCCTGCAGTGAATCCACTTATGCAGAATGTGCATTTGGCTATACAAAGGACAGATTCAAACACCGCGGTAATTCTTTTGATATGATCAATGAAACGGCAAAAGAGTTAATACAGGAACTGAAGACCGGTCTGGTTCATTCCGGTGATGTCTTTTACCGGACGGGAAAAGGCAAACCGGATATCGTAAAAAAATATAAATGCCTGGCAGCCGAGATGGAAGCATTTGCTTTGTTTGCCAATGCCCGGTATTTAAAAAAATCTGCTGCTACACTGCTCACTGTTTCTGATATTATTCCCACACATGAAAAGATCTCGGCGGATGAAAGGGAGAGGGCATTGAACCCAATGATTGAGCTGGCGCTGGAAGCGGTGCTGAGGATGTGACAGGTTCTTCTATACCATAGGTACTCACAAACACTGATCATCCTCCACAGATGGAAGGATTAAGACATCAATTGCAACAATGGAGAAAGGAGCTTATGAATAATAGATCCACAATAATATTGGCTTTTTGGAAGCCTTGATATATTTACCCAAAACCTTCAGGAACAAAGGGGATACTGTAGGGCATCCGGCACTTTGATATATGTGGTAGGGAAAAACTTCTGCTTCCGGTACATGCGCATCTGCATGTAAAACGATCGTCCGTTCAAAAGCCCTGTCATTGGTACTGTCTAATCCATACAATTTATAAGACAGCCCATAAGTTCCTATATAAGCATCTCCTATTTTGTATCTCCCTAATGAAGTTTTATAACTGTTGAGCGTATTGGAAAACTCCAGTTCAGCATAACTATTTTGTTTAGTTGAACCAAAGCCATGTGCTACCAATGATGAAATTTCAAGTGAACCCTTTTCTAAATTGTAAACAAAAAAGCGGTTTTTCCCGTCAGGGATTGACATGTCGACCAGGAAACAATACTCCGTATTAAAATTATTTTCTTTCACATAATCTTTAATGGCAGCGGCCTGTTGCTTTAACCGTATCAGTGCAGCCTTATAGGTTGTGTTGATACGGTAAAATGAAGTATCAAGGCTGGCATTGACCGATGGGGTATCTTTTGCGGCGTAGAAAGGTGATTCAGTGATAGTTGAAATTACTTTTACCAGGCCGTCTGCGGGTTGTTGTAATGGAGAACTGAAGGCATTATTTGATGCATTCAACAAACAAATTGTAATAAATGATTGTATGACTATTTTCATTATTTACTGAGAGCCTGAGTATAAAAAAATCTTGAAAAAAAAGACCTTGATAACGGATCAAATCATTTCATTTGTAAAGCTACTTGATTTTAGCAAAAACTGCTGGTTAATGCCTATTAGAGGTACTGATCCGGTAAATTTTTAACTAAATGTGTTACCCTTGTTTTTGGTTTCAGCTAAAATGGGCCTTTCGTGTTAAACCATGCATATTTACCGGGCAATTGTGTAAAATCTGGCCGTACAAAGATTAATGGCTGCCTTTGCAACGATTGACCAATGAGCTTTATCTTTATAAAAATTTCCCGATGAAAAGATATTCCCTGTTCCTTGCATTTTCCCTTTGTTTTCTTTTTTCCCGGGCACAGGTCATTAAAAAAGTTCCCATCAGCAATTCCGGTTGCTCTGTATATACTTATTGCGTTTTCCAGTTTGAAAAGGAATACAGTGAAGATTCATCGCTGGTGTATGTGAGTGAATGTGTAAAAGATGGGGTGAGTTATGGTGTGATCTGTGTGAAACTGCTGCAGCCTGCTGATGACCTTAACCGGGCCGAAGAATCACTGGTCAACTATCTTGATTACCTGAGAACAAGTTTTAAGATCATTAAATCGGCCGGTTATGGAAGAGGTCACCGGCTTAACAATAATGAAAATACCCGTGGAGTTCTTGACTACTGGGAAGACAACGATAAAAATAAATGGAAGATCAAAGCATGGACCGAAGGAAAATTTATCGGGGTGCTCTATGCCTATTCTGCTATAGAGCTTAACGAAACAAGAGTAAATGTTTTCCTGGAAAGTTTCAGGTTTCCGGGGATGTAATATAACGGGGACTAAGACCTCATCAATTATTTATCCTCCCTGGTCTTAACGGGCGGTTTCACCTCGTCGGGCGGAGTAACCGTCACCGGCTCTGGCCTGAAATGATTCTGCATCATTTCTTCCCTGTCCCTTGTCGTCATAGGAAGAGGTCGCATGATATCTTTTGTGGAAGTATAGGGAGGTAATTGATACTCCAATGTTATAACCAGCAATGGTCTCAGGTCTTCATTTTCATTTTTAGCGGAAGCGAACCAATGACTGAATGAAGCGGCTGCTGAAAGAGAATCCTCATATTTTATCAAAAATCCGTTATTACCAAGCAGGAACATATTCTTCACCATGTCGGTCACATCAATTTTTACAAGCTTGTCCCTTTTCTTTGGGTTGATCTGTTTGGTTACTTCGCTTTTAATGTCTGCAAGCGGCTGGTTCGACCAGGTAGCCAGTGAATCTTCCCAGGGTTCAAGCACCCGCAGTACCATGAATTTTGAATACTGTATATCACTGTTATCAATGGTACTGTTTATCTTCAAAGGGACTAAAATAAGCTGCGCTTTTGCTATTTGCTCAGGATTGATCACTTTCGGAAGTACACCATAATCGAATGAAAGCAGGGAACGGCATTGCAACTGCCTGCCCAGGTCGTTCCAGGCGGCTGTACCAATGATCGGTGACTCGTTACCTGGTTGCTTTTCCAATAAATTGGTCAATAATACCGACCGGGAGTTGCTATCAGCTTTTACTACAACAGAAAAATCCGGATAACCGGAATAGGATTGTGCAGATATTGCGGAACTAATAAAGATAGAGAAGGAAACAGTTAAAAGTGTAGAAGTAATTTTCATTATAAACAATTTAGTTTTTTAGAAAATACCCAACCTCACCTTATCTGAAGATCTTATGCTGTTGTGAAAGTAACATTGTTGTCAGCGGATTCAAAGTTTTGATAAGAGAAGGTTGTGTTAAAGCCTAATTCAATTATCTTTGCCGCTCTTTACCGGCCCGGTAGCTCAGTTGAATAGAGCACAAACCTTCTAAGTTTGGGGTCATTGGTTTGAATCCAATCCGGGTCACAAAAGCGTTCCGATCTTTATCTGGACGCTTCTTTATTTTTACACAAAGTTCCATCATGGATGTCAAGATCGACGCTTCGTGGAAGGAAATTCTTAAACAAGAATTTGCCAAACCCTACTTTGAGCAGATTGCATTGCATATAAAAACCGAAAGATCGCAGGGAAAAATCATTTATCCTCCCGGCTCGCTCATCTTTAATGCATTTAATACAACCCCATTTGATAAAGTGAAAGTGGTGATACTGGGGCAGGACCCGTATCATGGCCCCGGGCAGGCACACGGACTTTGTTTTTCAGTTCAGAATGGAGTTCCTGCTCCGCCATCATTAGTAAATATTTTTAAAGAACTGCAGGAAGATATTGGGATCAATATTCCCAATCATGGAAATCTTACCCATTGGGCACAGCAGGGAGTTTTCTTATTAAATGTGTCTCTGTCCGTTCGTGCAGGAGAACCGATGAGTCACTCAAAAATAGGCTGGGCGCAATTTACTGATGAAGTAATAAAAAGAATCTCTGGCGGAAAGGAGCATGTGGTTTTTATACTTTGGGGTAAATTTGCACAGGAGAAAAAGCTGTTGATCGATGAAACGAAGCATTGTATCCTGAGATCGGCACACCCCTCTCCCCTGTCTGCCTATGCAGGATTCTTTGGATGTAAACATTTTTCAAAAGCCAATGAATATTTAATGAGCAAGGGAATTGACCCGGTGGACTGGAGTTTGCCGGCAACCAACTAAAAGGATGAAACTGAAATTATGAAAATCATTAAAGGAATAGCTGGCCGCATCTGGGCACTATGGGGCATGATAAGTTTCATCGTTAGCTTCCTCCTATTTTTTATCCCTTCCATGATCACCTGGCTGATACCTGATCCCCAGGGGCAAAAAGTATTTATCGGCATAGCCCGGTTATGGATGAATATATGGTTACGGCTTGTGGGTTGTTCTGTCAGCATAAAAGGAAAAGAGCATTTTAAACCGGGCAAGACATACATTATTACCTGCAACCATAATTCGTTAATGGATGTACCGATTTCATCGCCATTTATTCCCGGGGCCAATAAAACGATCGCCAAATCCAGTTATGCCAGGATCCCTCTTTTCGGATTTTATTATATGAAAGGCTCCGTCCTTGTTGACAGGAAAAGTGAAAAAAGCCGGAGAGAAAGTTTTGATAAGATGAAGGATGTCCTGCAAAAGGGAATTCACATGTGCATCTATCCTGAAGGCACCCGGAACCGGACCGAAGAGCCATTGAAAAAATTTCATGGCGGCGCTTTTAAATTAGCAGTCAGTAACGGTAATGCAATAATCCCTGCCGTAATTTTCAACAGCAAAAAAGCAATGCCACTTGATAAAACATTCTTTCTCTGGCCGCAACGGCTTCAAATACATTTCCTGGAAGCCATTTCAATTGACGGACTGTCCGCCGAACAATTGCAGGAAAAAGTATTCAGCCTGATGAAAGATTATTATGTACGAAACAGCAGTTAGAAATTGGGGAATGATCTTGTCCTGTTTATCTTCAGATCCTGCAACACAGATGCTTTCGGGCTGATGGAAAAACTGAAATAACGGTACAGCCCGACAGGTGTAATATTGATGGACATCTGCCAGCAGTGCATCTCCCTGCTGATGGCCATGGAGAAGGTTTGTAGTTTACGGGTATCAAAATCATAGTAGCCGGTAGCGCTGAAGTTCCACTTGGGTGTGAGATTAAAACTACCGTTGAAGTTGATATTGGATGCAAAATCTTTTTCAAAGCCACTGTAGTCAGATTTTAACCTGTTGAAAAAAGACAGGGAGTATCCAAAACTTACCTGCCAGGGGATATTAAAGTCAACAAACTCCGACGGGTTTTGCTGCATATAATCCATCAACCGCTGCTGATCGGCAATAACGTTGGGATCATTCAACCGCTGCTGCACCTGTTTTTTTCTATCTTCCTCTTTTTTAGGATCTTTTGGTTTGCTTTTAAAGCTGGTACTTATGGAAATATTTCCGGATGTCAGGCGACCCGGCTTGAATTTGCCACCCTGCCAGGCATATTTGCCGATGTCATTTCCTCTCTCATCGGTTTGATAAGGGTCCAGCGTGGCATTGGCATTGATACTGATCTTTTCAAACAAAGTGGTGCGGACGTACAGACTAAAATGATCAAGCTTCATCGAGTCACGCAGAAAATTATACCCGGTGGAAAATCCGTAACCATCGATCAGTTTTATTTTTTTAATGGCGGTCTCACCCGTATCTTTTTTGGAACGCCATTTCATTTCCAGGTTATTGTCTAACTGAAATCCAATGCCCCCGGTTCTTCCTTTTGAAAAGCCTGAATAAAGCGCTCCGTCGAATTCGGAGAATTCCCGTTCATTGGCAAATGTGTCAACCTGTATTTTATAAAAATGTTGTTTCGACAGGTCCGGTCTGTAATTCATACTCAGTGCAGGGCGGATAACATGACGGATGGCAACGATCCTTGATTTTTTAAATTGATAGATACCAAAGATCGCCGTATTGAAGTTTATTGAAAAGGCAGCCTGGTTATCTATAAAGATGCCCTTGGTAAGGGTAGTATCTACTTTTTTGCTGACAGGATTCCAGCTGCGCCGGAATTTTTGGGCGATCCATACCTGGGAGTAAGAAATACCAGGGGATATAATAACCGCACCTCCCAATACCGGGGGGAGCGCCACAGAGACAGGAAAATTGTGCTGGGCGCCCCATTGAAGTGTATCAATCAGGTTTTTTAATTTAAATGCTGTGTCATAAAAGGAAACCTGGTTCCTGAAATTTCCGTTATACCCAAACCCTATTTTTTCAAACCACTTAGCAGTACCCGCAGATTCTTTTTTCTGAAAAGGATAAAGTGTACTTACTGAAAAACCTGCATCGGGTAAACTGATACTAATAAGGTGTGTTGCATTATTCTGGCTATGGTTGGCGCTGAGTGTTAAGTTATAGGGCTTGCCTGCCCATGATTTGGAATAGGCAATAGAAGAACCCTGGAGATTTTGAAAATTAAGCTGCGGATTATTGGAGACATACCGGTTATATTTGGTAGAACTGGCATTGACATTGGCGGAAAAACTGGTTCCTGGTCTTGCACGGCTGTCAACCGAATGATTCCATGAAATGGAATAGGTTTTCGTTTTTGAAAAATCAGGATCCCCTTTAAAATTCAGCTTGCTGTTTTGCAAGCTAAGTGTAAAAGCGCCGCTGTACCGGTAGCGTTTCCGGTAGGTTGGGTTTATATTGGCTGACCAGCCGCCATATGAATAAATATTGGTTCGTACCTGAACATCCCAATAATCACTCAGCACTTTATAATAGCCCAGCCCTTCCAGGCCTAAACCATATTGTTCATTGGTAGTGAATTGGGGCGGCAGAAAACCGGAATGTCTTCCCTGGCTTAATGGAAAAAAACCAAACGGAAGATAGATGGGAATGGGAACTCCTTCAAATTCAAGGTGAGTGGGACCCGATACGGCCAGTTTTTTATTAACCACTTTCATCTTTGGAGTGACAAAATCAAAATGTGGTTCATCCAACAGGCAGGTTGTAAATCTTGCCCTTTTAATGAAAGTAACATTCTCATTTACTTTTTTGGCCACATCACTAAGTACACCAAAATCACCCTGCGTTGTATATGTATTCTTAGTTAACCCGATCTGTGTTTTAAAATTATACTTTATGGTATCACTTGTAAATTCATTGTCGCTGCTTTTAAAATGTGCCGTTTCCAATACTTCTCCGGTACTGTCTTTCCGGTTGACAGCTGTAACAACCTGTGTTTGCTGATCTAATATAACTTTCGGCGCTGTTAATGTTATGTCTTTGTATTCAGTTCTTGTTTTTCCGTACAGCACTATTTTTTTATCCTGTATCAGTATGACGGCAGAATCTTCGGCTGCATATTTCAGCGGCGCATCTAACGAATCTTTTGAAATTTTAAGGGAGAAAGTGTCAATCTTTTCTTTAACAATGGAAGAATCTTTACCTGTCTGTCCGGCAGGCAAGCCGGGAAGTTTCGTTGTATCTGTGAATGCATTGATAATGCTTCTCAGGCTGTCTGGTTTAAGGACTGGTTTCGTTGTATCACAAGGTATTGTTAAAGGACTGCGAAAACGGGCTGTATGGATATGGCTGGCCGATGTTTTCCACGTTAGTGTGCATAACATCGCAGCCATCAATGTCCCTTTAAAAAAATAGTTTAGCCTAAATTTGTACAGTTGCTTCATCAGGTAGAAAGCAAATGTAAATCTTTATCGATAGGACGCCTATGAACGAACCTAAACTTTTTGTGAAGATTGCACCCGGAAAGAATTCTGGAGGGCTATTCTATTAAAATACCGAAAACCCATGGTTAAACAAGCCCTTGCCTTTTTCCTTTTTATTTCTCTTTGTTTTACTATTTTCTCTTTTATTAATGACGATAAAAAAGAAAATGTTAAGCAGCGGGTCATCAAGACGATCATTGTGGATGCTGGTCATGGCATCATGGATAATGGAGGTCATAACGGCGCCAAAGGTGCTTATTCTTATGAAGATGATATTTGCCTGGCTGTTTCCAAAGAGCTGGTGAAAAATTTTCAGCTGGAAATGCCTGAAATAAAAATTGTGGAAAGTCGACCCACAGAAAAAATTACAGCCCTTCACCGCCGTGCTGAGATTGCCAATGAAAATAAAGGAGACCTTTTTATCTGCATCCATGTTAATGCAGCCCTGCCGAAAAAACATTCAGAAATTACCGGCCATAAAAACGTTACATATTATGTGGGGAAAGGAAAGAACAGGAAAAAGAAAACAAAACAGGTCGCGGTATACCGCCACTGGACCACTCCCAACCCTGCCAAAGGCACCGAAACTTATATTTGCGGGGCACATAAAAATGACGATAAAGAATTAGCGGTACGGGAAAATGCCCCGATGCTGCAGGAAGAAAATTATAAAGAAAGCTATGGTGATATTGATCCCAATTCTCCCGAATTTATTGCTTTATCTTTTTTAAAAACAAAGCAGTATTTCAAACGCAGCGCAACCCTGGCCGGGTATATACAGGATGAGTTTGCAAAAATTGGTCGTGTTGATCGTGATGTGAGACAGCGCCAGGTAGGGATCTGGGTTCTGCAGGCAACAGCGATGCCCAGTATTTTGGTAGAAACCGGGTACATTACCAATCGAGCTGAGGAGGATTACCTGAACAGCAAAGAAGGGCAGAAAGAAACAGCAGATTGTATCATCAAGGCAGTGAAAACGTATATCGCCTGGCTGGAGAAGCAACAATCGGAATCAGGAAAAGAAAATGACAATACAGGTAATCACAACAGCCATTCAAAAGATGTAAGTGCATTCCTGGACGCTGTAGATAAAAAAGAGAAAAATGGTTTTTAATATAAATGATATTCTGCAATATTTTTACAAACCTGGTCCTATATTGAATTACAACCCGACTGCATGATGAAAAAATTATTTCCTTCAGCAATTTTCCTGGTTATCAGCTTTTTCTTTAACAGCGTCTTTGCTCAAACTGCGATAAGAAAACCCCTTCAAACAATTATTATCGATCCGGGGCATGGAGGCATCGACCCCGGAGCAACAGGTACTTTTTCTAAAGAGTCGCAGGTTAGCCTGGAAGTTTCACTTAAATTGGGGATAGCCATCGAAAAAGAATTTCCTGACATAAAAATCATTTATACCCGTACTACTGATATCGTGCCGGGAAACAAAACAAGCATCGAGGCTGGGCTGTTGTACCGGGCTGACCTGGCGAATGAATCAAATGGCGATCTCTTTATTGCGATTCACTGCAACAGTGCGGGCAGGGCCCCGGGTGGTTGGTATGGTAAGAGGATCTCCGGCTACAAAACTGCAACCAAAAAAGTAAAAGTGAAGAAGAAAACTGTTACAAAAACCTATAAGGTTCCTGTCTATGAAAATTATTGGATTGAAAACAGGGCCGTCGGAACAGAGACCTATGTATGGGCTGTCAATAAAAACGATGCGAAGATCAAATCTGTTTCAAAAAACAATGATTACACCGGGGAAATAGATTCTACTTCCACGCTCAGTTTGCCGGATCCTTCTGATCCCGCTGAAAAAGCAAGGATGCTTATTTATGCACAGAATTTCTTCAGAAAAAGCCTGAACCTTGCCGACCTTGTACAACAGGAATTTTCAAAGACAGGCCGGGTGGACCGGGGAGTAAAACAAAGGAATGATAAAGGTATTTGGGTGTTGCAGGCTACCGGCATGCCCAGCGTGCTGGTGGAGATAGGCTTTATTTCAAATAAAGACGAAGAACAGTACATCAACAGTGAAAAAGGGCAGGAAGAAATCGTTGCCAATATATTTAATGCCGTAAAACAGTATAAGGAAAAATTAGAGGCCAAAAAAACAGTTGCGGATAAAGATGCTGAAAAGAAGGCTTTCTGACCTTCCGGTTGAAGCGTTTCGAAATAATTGGCTAATTTGGCTCCCGATTGCTATCGGGACTGTAATCAGCCATTGGCTCAAGCAAAAACATCCTCATGAAAATAAGTAATGAAACAAAAGTTGGCGTACTGACGATTTCTGCCCTTACCATTCTTATTCTCGGGTTCAATTTTCTGAAAGGCAAAGACATTTTTAAAAAAACCAAAAGAATATATGCTGTTTTCAGCGACCTCGGCTCTCTTTCAAAATCAAATGAAGTAAAAATAAACGGCTATGTCATTGGCAGCGTTTACGAGCTTGATGCACAGGATAAGAATGTGAATGGCATTGTTGCTACCATTAATCTTACTAAAGACGTAAATATACCCACGGACTCCAAAGCTTATATTTCAGCGCCCCTGGTAGGTTCCTCTTACCTTATTATAGAAAAAGGAAAGTCAACCAGCTACCTGCAACCAGGCGATACCCTGGCAACAAGAATTGACAATAGCATACTGGATGATGTAAAAGCACAATTAAACCCCACCCTGGCCAAGGTCCGGAATTCATTGGATACGCTTGATATGGTGCTTGGTAATGTTAATAGGGTAATAGGTTCAGAAAACCGGAACAATCTTCAGCAAACGCTGGCCAACCTGAACAGGGCCAGCAGCGCATTGAATGGATTGCTTGATAACCAGAACGGGCCATTGGCAAAAACACTTAACAATGCCAGCGAAATAACAGAAGAGCTTAAAAAGAATACGGAGAATATCAATAAAACTATCAGCAACGCAAAAACAGCTTCTGAAAAACTGGCGGCACTGGAAATACAACCCACGATTGACTCACTTCAATCAACGATCCTGATGTTAAAAGCCACTGTTAGTAAGATTTCAAACAAAGATGGAACGATTGGAGCATTGATCAATGATAAGACACTTTATAATAAACTCAATGATGCTATTTTAAGCCTTGAAATAACATTGGATGATCTGAGGACACATCCAAAACGCTACGTTAATTTGTCCATCTTTGGAAGAAAAGACAGAGGCGGAGCTCTAACTTCGCCTTCGAAAAAGGACAGCATTCCGAAGTAGTGTAATTAATGCGACATCTTAAATTTATTTTTTGTTTGTTTGTTACGGGGCTTTTACTCAGCCCGGTAATTTCTTTTGCGCAGGTGATCCCCCCTCCTGCCACGACTACTTCACCCGAAAATGATAGCTTACTGAATATTGAAATCTTACCCGGTGTCCGCAAACTCGAATTCAGAAAAGTAAACGACTCTACCCAGTTGCAGATACTGGCAGGCAATGTGAAGTTGAAGCAGGGTAAATCTCTTTTCTGGTGTGATAGCTGTGTCATTAATAACAATACTAAAACTTTTGAAGCATGGGGCCGTGTGCATATTAATGATTCAGATACCGCCAATATTTATTCCAATCATCTCCGTTACCTGATCGATAAAAAGCTTGCTTACCTCGATGGCGGAGTAAAACTCAGCGATGGCAAGGGAGAATTGACCACTCCCGATCTTGAATATGATATGACCAGCAATATCGGCATTTACAAACATGGTGGCAGGGTGGTCAATAAAAAAACGGTACTCACCAGCCAGGAGGGATATTATTATGCTGATCTCCGGGATGTTTATTTTAAAAATAATGTCGAGTTGAAAGACCCGGCTTATTATATAAAAACAGATTCTCTCTTATACAATACACAATCCCAAACCGCCCGGTTCATTGCTCAAACATTTATCAGGGACAGCAGCGGACGAACGATCGAAACAAAAGACGGATATTACAACATGCAGACCGGCAGAGCAGAGTTTGGCCAGCGGCCGGTCATTCACGATAAAAATATTTATGCAACGGGAAACCAGATTGTAAATGATGATAGTTTAGGCGTTGTGCAGATAAAAGGGAATGCCCTTGTGATTGACAGTGCTAATAATACAACTATCCTTGCGGGAGAAATTTTTATTAATAAAAAGACGAATTCCTTTCTCGCTACCAGGAAGCCACTGATGATCGTTAAACAGGATAACGACTCTATATATATAACTGCTGATACTTTATTCTCCGCCCGGCTGTCTGATCTATATGGCAAAAAAGATTCTTTGGTAAAAGATACTCTCAAAGGAACCCGGGTGGTTGACGTAACCAGTAAGGACAGCACGAACCGTTATTTTGAAGCTTACCGCCATGTCAGGGTCTTTTCAGATTCATTACAGGCCGTCAGTGACAGCTTATTTTATTCTTTTAAGGATTCAACGTTCCGGTTATTCCAGGATCCCGTTTTGTGGGCCAAAGAAAGCCAGATAACCGGCGATACCATTTTGGTTTTTACAAAAAACAAGAAAGCGGACAGGATAAAAGTTTTCGAGAATAGCTTCATGGCCAATAAGCTCGACCCGGAAGTGTTTAACCAGATCAAATCAACCCGGATGGATGGTTATTTTAAAGAGGGGGTGATTGATTCAGTCCGTGCAGCCGGTTTTGCCGAATGTATATATTATATACAGGATGAAGACAGTGCCTATACCGGTATCAATGAATCCAAATCAGATATCCTGGACATTTATTTCGGCAACCAGGCTTTACAAAAAGTTGTGTTCCGGAGCAGTGTAACTGGAACCATCTGGCCCATGAAACAAAAAGATCCGAAGGAAATGCGGCTGCAAAATTTCCGTTGGCTGGAAAACAGGAGACCGAAGACAAAGTTTGAGATGTATGAATAATTTTCAGATGATAGTTTATAACTGAAAGATGATAATTGTTTAAAGGAATTCTGCAAATCTGACTTGGTTAGCAATAATCAGGAACTAACATCTATCAACTATCAGTTATCATCTATCAACTATCAGTTATCATCTTAAATACCTAAAAGCCGGTGCTGCAAAATATAGACAATGGCTCCGGCAATATAGCCGGCCAGCGCCAGCCATCCTATTTTTTTCAAATACCAGATAAAATCAATTTTTTCAATTCCCATGGCCGCCACCCCGGCTGCAGAGCCAATTATTAATATGCTTCCGCCGGTTCCTGTGCAGTAAGCAAGAAACTCCCAGAAATAATGATCGGTTGGGAAATTTTCTAAACTGTACATTCCCTGGGTAGCTGCTACCAATGGCACATTATCCACGATTGATGATAACAGGCCAATACTTCCGGCAATGATATTCTGATCTTCCAGGTTTTTATCCATCCAAACGGATACAAGCTGCAATTGCTGCGTTGATTCCAACGCAGAAACTGCCAGCAGGATGCCTAAAAAAAATAAAATAGTGGGGCTGTCAATTTTCCTCAGTGAATAAGCAACTGTAAATTTTTTCCTGTCTTCTTCATCCTTGCCGCTATGAATGGTTTCTGTGATCATCCACATCAGTCCCAGCCCTATCAATATACCCATGAACGGGGGCAGTGATGTAACGGCTGTAAATACCGGCACCAGCAGTAATAACAAAATCCCTGTAACAAAAACGATGATCCTCTCCTTTTTTGTGCTGAGGGCTTCGCCGGCATGTTCAAATGGCTGATCTGGTTTTTGTATTTCTCCTTTAAAGGAATACCGCAGGAACAGCAATGGAACAAGCAGGCAAACAAGACTGGGTACAAAAAGTTTAATGATGATATTAAAAGGACTTACCTGGTTGCCTATCCAAAGCATGGTAGTGGTTACATCACCTATCGGCGACCATGCGCCACCGGCATTGGCGGCAATAACGACCATGCCTGCCAGCATCAGCCGGTCGTTCCTGCCTGTCATTAATTTTCTCACAAGTGATATCATCACAATAGCAGTGGTCAGGTTATTTAACACTGACGATAAAAAGAAAGTCAGCAGGGCAATGATCCATAATATCTTTCGCTTATTGGTTGTTTTTATACGCCGGGTTATTATTTCAAAGCCATCATGTGCGTCGATCAACTCCACGATCGCCATGGAACCCATGAGGAAAAACAGTATCTGTGAAAGGTCGCCAAAATGATGAGCCAGTTGCCCGGTAACTATTTCTTTATTATTGGCAGAAATAATATACACGGTCCAGCAGAGAACACCTGTGACCAGCGCTGTTGCAGCTTTGTTAATGCGGATGGAATGTTCGAAGGCAATTCCCAGGTAGCCCAAAATGAATATCAGAATAATTGCGATTGTCATAAAGGATAAAAATACGGGGAATCATTCAAAGCTGTTCAGCCCGTTGTTCCGTCTCTGGATTCTGGATCCTGGATTCTTGATTCTGGGCAATAAACTCCGTTTTAGGAACCCTTGTCCAGCAACCAGCATCCAGAATCAAGAATCGAGGAACCAGCAATCTTTTGCATTTCCTTTAGAGTTTATTGGCATCATTTTTCGTTTACCATTGAACAAAATCAAATCACCATGAAAAAGATCGTATTTGCTTTATTAGTAGCGTCTGGTATTGGTTCATCCGGCAATTTGTCGGCGCAGGACTATAAAACCGCATTAGGTGTACGTCTCAGCAGTTCGAATGCCATGCAAAACAATTCTATTTCCATCAAGCAGTTCATCAATGAAAAAACAGCTATCGAGGGTTTATTCACTTTTGGTGATCCGCTGGCCCTGGGAGCATTGGTTGAATTTCATAAGCCGTTAACGCCTGCGGGATTAACTTATTTCTACGGAGCCGGTGGTTATATAAGTTTTGTAAAAAAAGTTAATGTGGCTGCAGGAAAATCAACTACCGATCCCAATTTTGGTGCACAGGGAGTGATTGGTCTTGATTACAAATTCAGCAATGTGCCGCTGAACATTTCGCTGGACTGGAAGCCTGAACTGAATATTGTAAGCGATATCAATTTTGAACCGGCTGCCATTGGTTTTTCAGCAAGGTTCACCTTTGGAAAATAATTTTCTCTATGGATTCGTCAACTGGCCCTGTCTTGCATTAGTGTGAGACAGGGCTTTTCATTGCTGCAATAAGGAAATCAAATTTGTACCTGGGACACAATACTTATTACTTACCCCCTGCTTTCCCCCTGCTTTCCACATTCTGCAAATATTTTCAGGTTTGTGCGTTTTTGTGCAGGAATTTATCCTATTTTTATTTCGCCTAAAACTAACGCATGCTGAAAAAGGAAAGGCAGGCTTATATCCTTCACCAGGTTAACCTGCACAATAAAGTCCTTTCATCTTCTCTCTGCACAGAAATAAATGTGTCAGAAGATACAATTCGTCGTGACCTGCAGGAACTGTCCGACAATGGTAAAGTGATAAAAGTACATGGCGGTGCATTATCTCATTCTTTCAACCATGTGTATTTTTCAACCAATGGTGTTTACTCCCAAAATCAAAAGAAAACAATTGCTCAAAAAGCAATCAGCCTGATACACAATGGTATGTTTGTGCTTACCAGCGGTGGCACCACCATTATTGAAATGGCAAGGTCATTACCACCGCAATTGAAAGCCACCTTTATTTCCGGCAGCATTCCGGCTATTTTGGAATACATGCATCATCCCAATATTGAAGTGATCATGGTTGGAGATAAAATTTCAAAAAACTCAAAAATAACCGTTGGCTCTGAAGCTATTGCTAAAATCAGGCAAGTCAAAGCAGATATTTGCTTTTTGGGTACCAATGCCATTGATGCCGAACATGGGATCACAGATAATGATTGGGAAGTGGTGCAGCTAAAAAAGGCCATGATAGACTCCTGTAAAAAGGTAGTTTGCCTGTCCATTGCTGAAAAAGTAAACACTGTGCAGCCGATACAGGTCTGCCGTATTACAGAGATTGATACTTTAATCACCGAATTAGATCCCGGCAACCCGATCTTAAAACCATACGTTGATACAGGAATTGAAGTCTTATAATTATAAATTTGGAACTGCTTATTCATTAATATAAAAAAACAGCTATGAGAAAAATTTTCCGATTGTTCTTCGCTTTATCGCTGATGCTTCTTTTGCTGCCGCCGTCAGTACAGGCACAGGAAAGGACTATCACCGGTACCATTGTGTCTGAAGACAGCAAAACACCCCTGGTCGGTGTTACGGTAAGGGTAAAAGGCACCCGACGCATTGTGCAGACGGATGCCAATGGTAAATTCTCCATTAAGATGAACCCCGGGGAAACACTCCAGATAACCCATGTTGGGTACCAGACCTACGAAGTGAAACCCGGAAGCGGGGAATTGGTTGGGGTCAGCCTTAAAACTGCCGATAATACCATGGGTGAAGTTGTGGTGACGGCATTGGACATAAAGCGAAATGTCAGGGAGGTTTCTTATTCAGTTCAAAAAGTGAGTGGCAAGGACATTGCTGAAACACAAAGAGAAAACTTTTTGAACAGTTTGCAGGGCCGTGTTGCAGGTCTTACCATCAACCCTACTTCAGGACAGGCAGGCGCTTCTTCGCAAATTGTTTTAAGAGGTTTTAATTCCTTAACAGGCGCTAACCAGCCATTGTTTGTTGTGGATGGTATCATCCTTGACAACACTACCATTAATGAAACCTCCAACGGAGGTTCTGGTATCGGGCTCGCTTCTGACCTTCCAAACCGGAATAATGATTACACAAACAGGATCGCGGATCTTAATCCGGCTGATATTGAAACAGTAACGGTTTTAAAAGGACCAGAAGCAGCTGCGCTTTATGGAAGCCAGGCCAGTTCCGGCGCTATTATTATTACCACAAAAAAAGCAACCACTGAAGATAAAGCAGGAGTAAAAATTGGAGTATCATATGATAACAGTTTCCGGGTAATGGAAGTAACCCGTTATGCTGACCTGAATAACACCTACGGCCCCGGAACAAATGCAGTTCCCGGCATTTCATTCAGCGGCACTTCAGGAAGTTATTTTGGCCCCAAATATCCTGACGGCATACAACGCTATAACAACATTGATAATTTTTTCCGGACAGGCTTTGCACAGGGACATAACCTGAGTGTGGATATTGGCACAAAAATTACAGGCTTCAAAGTATCGGGTTCTTTTTTCGACGAAAAAGCAGTAACACCAGGCAATAATTTCAAAAAATTCAACGTAAGGGTCACCAATTCAACCAAGATCAATAAATGGATAGATATCGCCCCTTCTTTCCAGTATATCAACCAAACGAATGACAAACCTTTAAGAAGCGCCGGTGGATATTTATTAGGTCTGTATGTATGGCCGGTCACTAACGATATATCCACTTTCCAGGATATTGAAGGGAATAAGATCAATATTTTTTCAGCTGACCCCTATGCAGAGATTGATAACCCTTTATATAATACAAGCCGCAATGTGAGCCATGACAAAACGGTTCGTAAGATCATATCCGGCAGTATCAACCTCAATCCTTTTAAATGGCTGAGCGTTGCCGGGCGGTTTGGATATGACACGTATGATGCCAGCGGATATACTTTTTATTCCCCGCTTTCCTACCTGACCAGCCGCAGCCAGAATGGCGGATTTGGCCGTTTGACCAATTATTGGAAAAAATATTTTGGATATAATCATACCATTACAGCAACCTTTAAAAAGACTTACAAGAAAATTACAGGACGCCTGATGGTCGGCACGATGTGGCAGGATTATGAGACCCAGATGATCTCCATTACCGGTACCAACCTGGTGGATTCAATTGGTACCATTAATAATCCTGCAGGATATAATAAATTGTATAAAAATGGGCAGATCGTAACCGATGCAAATTTTGCACAAACAGTTGGAGCCAAAACCGACAGTAATATCACGAGGCTGAATACAAGGGTAAGGTTAGCGAGAAACAAGATCGGCCTGCCCAACCTATCTATACAAAGGCAATTCGCCGTCTTCGGAGAAGCTGCCATTAGTTATAACAATCTTTTTTTCCTGAGCTATACACATCGTTTTGAACAATCTTCTCTTTTTCCAACACAGAACAGGAAATATGATTTCCCGGGTTTCAGCGCCAGCCTGATCATATCTGATCTATTTCCAAAAATGAAAGGAAAACTGATCAATTACTGGAAACTCCGTGTTTCCCGCGCCAGTACAGCCAGGTACCCTGATCCTTATAAAAATCAGTCGGTCTTCGTGGATAATTTAACCAGCAGTGCTGTTGGCTCGATCTATTCTTATGGTTTTGATAATAACAATCCAAACCTCAAACCAGAAAGGCAAAATACACACGAGTTAGGAACAGAAATAAGATTATTCAATAGCCGTTTATCATTTGATCTTGCGTATTACAATACATTATGCACCGAGCAGATACAGAATCAATTCAGGGCCAGTTATGCAACAGGTTTTATTTTGAATACCCAGAATGCAGCTTCGAACAGGAACCAGGGTGTGGAATTGGTAACAGACGTTGTTGCCATGCGCAAAAAAGACCTGACCTGGAATATCCGTTTCAACTTTGCCCATATGTGGAGCAAAGTCCTGACATTGCCTGAAGCTATTGCCTTCGAAGCCTATATTGCCGATACCTGGCTCTATGGTAATGCAAGAGGCGGAATGATCCGGGGCAGGGCTGCCACAACAATCACCGGTTTCCACTACCGGCGCAATAATACAGGAAAAGTAATGATCAGTCCTACTACCGGTTTACCAATAATAGAAGGAACATTTTTAGTGATCGGCGACAGGATGCCTGATTTTACATTAGGAACCCTGAATACATTCCGGTATAAAAATTGGGGACTTAATTTTCTCTGGGATCTGAAAGTGGGCGGCGATGTCTTTAATGCCACTGATATGTATTTAACGCTCCAGGGTAAAAGCCAGCGCACTAAAGACAGGGAAAGACCCCGTGTGGTAGATGGCGTATTACAGGATGGTTTGGAAAACACGGCCAATCCTACAGTCAATACGATCTCTATTGTTCCCTATTTCCAGCAAGCGTATTATACAAGCATGCCTGAAGAAGAGTTTATTCAGAAGGATGTTAACTATCTCAGGTTGCGGGATATCACGCTTAGTTACAACTTACCTGCAAACTTTATTAATAAGTTAAGAGTATTCAAATCACTGGGGTTATTTGTTACCGGAACTGACCTGGTGTTAATGACCAATTACAGGGGTGCAGATCCGTCAGTAAATGGTAATACAGCCGGTTCAAACGGGGTTGGTGGAATGGGATTTGATTACGGAAGTCTTCCGGCGCCTATGGCAATCAACTTTGGCTTGAAAGCAATTTTTAAATAATTATAAAATATATTATAATGAAACCTACTATTAAATATTTTCTTGCAGCCGGGCTAATTGGTCTGATAACCGCCAGTTCCTGCTCAAAAAAATTAGAGGAGGCATATGCAAATCCCAATGCATTAGTAAAACAGCCGATTGAGTTAATATTTCCCAGCCTGATCGGAAGCCTTACCGGCAGTTCATCAGCGGCTGGCAGCGCTTACGGTACTTGTGGCGATGGTTTATTGATCGGCAGGTATGTACAGTTTTGGGGAAGTTATGTTTCATCTGCGACCGACAATATTGGTACTTTCTATGATAAAATGGCCGGAACCACTGGTGCAAGTGATAACATGGGTTCCATGTGGGCGGCTCATTATTATGGAATGGGGCAGAATATTAACCGGATCATCCAATGGGGAAGCGAAGAAGAGAAATGGGATTTTGTCGGGGCAGCCTGGGCATTGAGAGCATGGAGCATGTTTGAAGCCACCAATCAATATGGTGAGATCATATTGAGGCAGGCTTTCGATCAGACCCGCCAGCAATTTACTTACGAGGCTCAGTCTGAAGTGTATGATTCAGTAAGGGTAATTTGCCATAGAGCTATTGATTTTCTGAGTCGTACCGGCGGGGGCATGAACCCCACAAAATTTGCAGCCAGCGATTTTTATTTTAATAAAGGTGACCTGGGACGTTGGATAAAATTTTGTCATGGCATCCTGGCCCGTTCATTTGCCTATATTCATAATAAACCTACCTATAATCCGGATTCAGTTATATTTCATGCCAACCTCGCCATGACAACCAATGCAGATAATGCAACGGCAAAGTTTCAAAGTACAGGGATCACCGGCACTTCTAATTATTTTGGTACGGCAAGGGGGAATGTGAACCAGTCAAGTTCCGGTATCCGTCAAACTGCATTTATTGCAGATCTGATGTCGGGAGCCAATCCCCTAGCCTTTACAGGTGTGGCTGATCCAAGAGCATGGTATATGTTAAGAGGAAACCCCAATGGTACGATCAAGGGTTATTCCCCTTCGTGGTCTTCAGCAATAAACCCGGCTTTAGTTACCGCTGATCTACCCGAGAGTTTTGTCGGAACAGCATATGGAACTATTGGTTATACTACCCTTGCTCCTGGTGTTCTTACCACTTTAGGTACAGCGGGTAAATATATTTTCAGGGATGAAACAGAATTTCCGATGATGACTGCTTCCGAAATGCAATTTCTGAAAGCTGAAGCCCTGATACGTAAAACAGATTATGTAAATGCCAGGATCGCTTATGTAAATGGGATCAGTTTGAATTTCGATATGCTTTCAACTAACTATAATATTAATATTCCTGCAAGTAAAGTTATTAATGCAGGTAATAAGGCTGCTTATCTTGCTAACCCGGCTGTGGTTCCTCCCGTTGCAGATTTTGCAAATATGACTTTGACCAAGGTCATGCTTCAGAAATATATTGCCATGTATGGCTGGGGTATTCATGATACCTGGGCCGATTTGCGCAGGTATCATTACAATAACCTGGATCCTGCAACCGGGCAACAGGTATATGCTGGCTTTAAAGTTCCGTCAGGGACCGATCTCTTTAGTGGTAGTTCAGGAAGCAATAACGGTAAAGTTGTTTACCGCACACGACCCCGATACAATTCAGAATATTTGTATAATATCCCGGCTTTAACGCTGATCGGGGCTTATCCTGTAGGTAATGATTATCACACAATAGAAACCTGGTTCTCAAAGCCATAAATTATTAAACTGAAAAATAACTACCATGAAAGTAACAACCATAATAGCTACCTGTAGCGCCATATTTGTTTCGGCGTTACTGGCTGTTTCCTGTGTGAAACAGACCGGCAAGGAAGTGGCATTAGAACAATACGATTATAGCAATAAGGCTTTTGTGCAGGTATATAATGGCACATTAAACAGTGCGAGAAATTATGTTTATGTGGATGGAAATGCTGTTACCGGCGCTGCTTTGGCCTTTGCAGCAACTTTTCCTTCCACTCCTTCTAATTTTTCCGTGCTATCAGGGTTCAGAGCATTTCTTATCAGGGATACGCTGTCTACCACAACACAACCGCCCATGTCGTTTGCTGAAAGTTTCGAGGCCAATCAGAATTATACAATTTTCATGTATGATTCATTAACAACCCCAAAACAAAAAACAGTCAAGAATAATATCATTTTCCCAGATGATACGACTTCAAGAATACGGTTTGCCAATTTCATTTTTACAAGAACTGCTGTTCCCAATGTTGATCTTTACTCAGTAAAGAGAGCTGCAAATGTGTTTACCAATGTGCAGATAACAGATGTTACCAGTTATGTCCCGCATCCCTCTTCATCCAAGACCGTTGAAAACGATACACTCTTTGTAAGGGAAACCGGCACTTTGAACCTGCTGGCTACCCTGAATGGATTTGCACCGGTCAGGAAAAGAAGTTATACCCTTGTATTCCGTGGCCGTTATCAAACTACAGGTACTACCGGTGTGGCAAGACTTCTTTCGTCATTCTCCAGTAATTAGAAAAAAACTAAACTGATAGTAAAACTGCCCCGGCCTGACGGGGCAGTTTTTTTATGTAGTTGAAAAAAATAATGATTTTTATCCAAAGAAAATATACGCCATCGCTATAGCGGTTATTATTCCGGCCAAATCTGCCAACAGCATGGTGGTTACTGCATATCTTGAATTTTTTATTCCCACAGCGCCAAAGTAAACAGCAATAATATAAAAAGTAGTATCAGACGAGCCACGGAAAACAGAGGCCAGGTTTCCGGCAAATGAGTCAGTGCCGTGGGCATTCAGCGTATCAATCATTATAGCTCTTGCACCGCTACCACTCAGGGGTTTAATTAATGCTGTTGGAAGGCTATCTACGATTCTTGTGTCACCATTCAACATAACGAAAAGATTTTTTATTCCATCCAGTACAAATTCAAATGCACCACTGTTCCTGAGTAAACTGATGGCAACAAGCAATCCAACGAGGTAAGGAATAATTCTAACTGCTGTTTCAAACCCCCCTTTGGCGCCGTCAATAAACGCATCGAAGATGTTTATCTTTTTAAATATTCCGCCGGCAACAATCAGTAAAAAAATAAGGAGGATGATCCCATTACTCAGGTTTGTTGAAAACAGCTGGACACCTTTTGCATCCAATGTCTTTACATAATAGACCAAAGCAGCAATAACTGCCGAGATTCCCAAAATCCAGAATAAGATCACCGGCTGAAATATCCTGATACGCTGCCTGAAGGACACCATCAGCATGGCGGCGATCGTTGCAGCAAATGTGGCGATCATGCAGGGAATAAAAATATCCGTAGGATGGGCTGACTTAAGGGCCACCCGGTCAGCAATTATAATGGTTGGTATAAGTGTAAGCCCGGAAGCATGCAGACATAAGAACATCAATTGAGCATTGGATGCCCTGGTTTTATCAGGATTGATCTCCTGCAGACTTTCCATTGCTTTTATTCCAAATGGAGTGGCTGCATTATCCAGGCCCATCAGGTTGGCTGAAAAATTCATGACCATATGTCCCATTGAAGGATGATTTTTGGGTACTTCGGGAAAAATTTTAGAAAAGAAAGGTCCGATTATCCTGGACAGAAACCTTACACCACCTGCTTTTTCGGCTATGTTCATAAAGCCCATGAACAAGGCCATAATGCCGATCAAACCAATACAAAGATTCACGGCATCTTTTGTGGTTTCAAAAATTCCGTTGGCAGGCAGCAACCGGTAGGCTCTGTAATTATTTTCATTTTCTTTGTACACTTTTTCCTTTCCCCATACAGCTACTTTCTGAACCTGGAACTGGCTATGAACGGCGGCTGGAATAGAAGCAGAATCAACAGACCTTACTGCAATGGTATCAGTATTCCTGCCAGTTACCATATTGCTGAAAAGATTTTGCTGACCTGGCTGAAAAACAACTCTGCCTGCCGCAACCAGCAGTGCAATAAGTATAAATGCGGTCCATATTCTGCTTAAGGCCATATTATAATTTTAGGTTTTGGATTTTAGATTGTTCAATGAATCCCGCGGAAAGATTGAAGATTTTTTCCTAAACACCAAAACCTATTTTTCACAGGAGTTTTCTTTCAGGCTGTATGCTTATCTTTGCGCCCCGAAAAAGTCAGTGAGGCATATAGTCATATTAGTCATAAAGGTCAAATTAGTCATATAGGTCAACTAAACTAACCTGTAAAACGGATACAACCTTGAATGACCCATTTGACTTATATGACTTATATGACCCATTTGACATAAATATTTAATCATGGCTTTACAGGCAGGAATTGTGGGATTACCCAATGTTGGAAAATCAACTTTATTTAATGCGGTAAGCAACAGCGCCAAAGCACAGGCCAGCAACTATCGTTTTTGCACTATTGACCCGAATATTGGCCTGGTGGACGTTCCCGACCCGAGATTGAATAAACTGGCTGAATTGGTCAATCCCAACCGCATTGTTCCCACTCAAATTGAGATCGTTGACATTGCCGGGCTTGTTCGTGGCGCCAGTAAGGGAGAAGGATTGGGCAATAAGTTCCTTGGTAATATCCGTGAAGTGGATGCGATCATTCATGTGATCCGCTGTTTTGAAGATGAAAACATTTTACGGGATGAAGGACCCATTAACCCGGTAAGCGATAAGGAGATCATAGACACCGAACTTCAACTGAAAGATCTTGACAGCGTAGACAAGAAAATTAAAAGGGTGGATAAACTGGCAAGAGCAGGTGATGCAAAATTAAAACATGAACATGATATCCTGGTGCGATGCAAGGAACACCTGGAAAAAGGAAAAAACATCCGTGAACTGGATCTGTATAAAGAAGAGAAAAGCGCCATCGCAGATATTTTTCTGTTAACAGATAAGCCGGTCTTATACGTGGCCAATGTGGATGAAGCTTCCATGCATACCGGCAATAAATTTTCAGATGCCCTGCAAGCCGCGGTTAAAAATGAGGGAGCAGAAATTATTATCATGAATGCTTCCATCGAAGCACAGATCGCTGAAATGGACAATGCGGAGGACAAACAACTTTTTATGGAAGAGTACCACATGAAAGAACCGGCGCTGGACAGGCTCATCCATTCAGCTTATAAACTTTTAAACCTCTTTACTTACTTTACCGCAGGCGTGCAGGAAGTAAGGGCATGGACCATTCACCAGGGTTGGAAAACGCCCCAGGCTGCAGGTGTAATTCATACTGATTTTGAAAAAGGGTTTATTAAAGCCGAAGTGATCAGTTATGATGATTATATACAATATAACTCAGAAGCTGCCTGCCGGGAAGCTGGTAAATTAAAAATAGAAGGAAGAGAATATGTGGTGAAGGATGGCGATGTAATGCACTTCAGGTTTAATGTTTAAAAAGCTGTTAGCTTAGTTTTACATAAAAGTAAATTCTCAAACCTCCCCTTCGGGGAGTAGGAGAATTCAAATATTAAGACTTTCCCGGGGGGCTTAGAACAACGCCGTAATAGCCGCCCTCCCAATATGCACAGTCTTGGATGTTCCTGCTTTTCTTCCATCATACTGGAAACTCAGTTCCAGGTTATTCAACAACCTCTTGTTGAAGCTTAATGACCATAAAAGGTTTTTACCGGGTAATAATCCATCCAGCATAATATAACTTACAGTGCTATTTGACGGAAATTTGTAATCAATGTTATTGAAAGTAAACCTGCCTGTAAGCGAACTGTTTTGAAGTATGTTATACTTTGATTCAATATTCAGGGAGTTGGAAACGGATCTTTCGCCTCCATACAATGGCAGGTTTTTCTTACTGTCGAATCTATAACTTGTTACTACCCGGAACGTACTCCCTTTGATATAAGTGAAGAATGGTTCGATACTGTACACGGCAAGCTGGTAATTCCGGTTTGCAAATTTCGGGGTGTATAAGGCATTAGCGCCTTTCTTACCATTGACAGATATGGAAAACGATCTGCTCACATTCCACCTCCATTTTATCAGCCAGTCGTTCAGTTTCCGGCTTTCATAACCATAGGTAAGCAATGACTTCCCGGTGCTGCGGTGATTAGTGAAATCAAAACCCCATTTGCTGCTGAACCGGTTGAAGGAAAGACTATTGAGCAGATCAGTGTATAAAGTGATCAATGCTGTATCGGTTAACCCATATTTAAATGGATTGAATTCAAAACTTCCTTTTGCGACAGATTTTCTGCTTGTTTGTAAAGAAGTAAGGAGATTTAGTTTTGCCAAGATTCTTTTGACTCCCTTTAGATCCGGGGAAGTCAGTAATGACCTTGGGCTAATGTCAAAACGATAATTGAACGTGATATAATTCGCTTTTATAAATTCATTGGTAGGGGTAAAAATGCGGATGAACTTTGCCTGGTCGGGGAAAGCAGCCAGTTCAAACTCGTTCAGTTGCTGAACGCCGTCATTGTTGTAATCAATCCACGCATATTGGCCTGAACCGGCAGGTACCTCAAGATAAGCGTAATCCCTGCGCTGCTCCTGCCCTGCTCCTATCTCATATAAAATATTCCCATTCAGCAATCCTTTCCATTCAGTCATGTTATATTCAGCACGGCCAAGAATAGTTTCATCATCTTTTTGCTTTGATACCGTGGCATCATACACTTTTAATTTGCGGAAAGTTGTATTCAGGTAGAATTGTCTTTTCGGGTTAGCAAGCAATTCAGTTTGGAGATTCAGGTTTAGGCTCCTGTCGCCGCGGATAAAAGATTTGCTCAGCGGGTATTTATCGGACCGGGTAAAGAAAGTGATCCCATATTTGTTTTTTTTATTTTCATCCGACTTCAGGTAAAGGGAATAACTGTCAAATGAAAACGTTTGAGGTATTAATGTATCTGAAATTTTATTCCGGGCTGTATTTTGTTCCTGGAAGTATCGGAATCCAATCCGCCAGCCTTGCCTGCCGTCAGGCAGGTTATCTGCCTTTTTGAACTTCTTGCTTACATCAAGTGTTGGTCTCAGGAAAGTTCCCTTATCATTTAATGTATTGAAATTCGTAATAACAAACTGGTTGTTGATCTGCCATCCTTTCCAGTTGGCCATATGAAGAATTGAATTCTGCCATCCATTGTATTTATCACTACGATGATAATTGATAAATTGGTAAGAAATAGAATGCCCTGTACTGTTTCTTAAAATTGCAGATGCTTTAATAATATTCTCATCTGCGGATTGCAGGGAAAATGGAAGGCCCCAATCTCTTGTAAACTCAACATTTCTCAGCCTTTCCAGCGGTTTAAATTTTTTCTGCACATACTCGTAATCAAGCCCTGTGCTCAGATGCATATTATTTGCCTGGCGTAACATCCTGTTGTTATTTAATTGAAATTTCGCAGCCCATCCCCTGTCATCGCCGTTGTCTTTTGAAGAAAAGGTATTGACATCAGTATTGCTCGTTGCAATCTCCGTCTTCAGTAAGGTATTTTTGTTGATGGTATAATCAATACCTACATTCACGATTTGCTGTTTTTTGGGTGTTACTAATACCTGCACCGGCTCAAACTGGCCTTGTTTAACTCCTGCTACGGGGGGAACGTAACGGTACACTTTCCCGTTGGCTCCATTGAAATCAGGAACGTAATCGCCATTGCCCTGTTTTACATCTGCAAAAGACAGGCTGTATTTTGCCACAACAGGGTTCGTGGAATACCGGTAAAAAGAATCAAGGCCAATGTATATTTTTTCGTATAAAATTTTTCCCGTGGCAAAGCTGTCAAGAACGACCGCCGGATAAAATGCCTTTTGAATACTGTCCCCCAGATCAGCCAGGAATTGTATCTGTTTTGTATCAAGTGATTGATTTATCTGAGAATTTTTTGCATCACTGTTATTAAAAGCACCGATACGGAGTTTAAGTTTGTCGCCGATCTCAAATTCCTGCGACCCGTAAAGATTTGCATTCAGGAAATTCCTGTCTGCATACTCAAACTCCACCTGTATGCGGCTGTCTTTGGTGATCATTCTTTTGGGTGTAAATGTTATTTCTGCAGAATTATAATTGATCACATAATCCTGGTCTTCGCCACGCTGAAGAACCTCGCCGTCTAAAAAGATCCTTTCCGTATTGGCCAGTACAATAAAGAAAAATTCATTGTTGGCACCTGTCAAACGATAAGGCCCCTGGTTTCCTTCTAATCCCTGGAAAATATTCCTCGTGAATTTTCCTTTGGCAATGGAACCACTGACCAATGTTTTTGAATTGATGTTTTTTGAGATCCTGTTGCTGGTTTGAAAGGATATTCCCTGGAGACGTTTATAAAAATTCAAAAAATAATTTTTATTCTCCCTGATGTCAATATCTCCAAGATTCAGTTGCCAGCCCCTTTTTTTAAACTGCAGGTAAACCTGGTCAAATTCGTTGAGTTGCTGTGTTGTACCATCCGGTTGAATGGGAATAT
The DNA here is from genome assembly GCA_964525285.1 of uncultured Chitinophaga sp. Classification (GTDB taxonomy): domain Bacteria; phylum Bacteroidota; class Bacteroidia; order Chitinophagales; family Chitinophagaceae; genus JJ008. Next base: position 30,884 of record CAZGGQ010000027.1, on the reverse strand, counting down.
TATTATCCGTAATGGCCGCCTGTATCTCAATACTGTCTCCCAGCATTCCGCCCAGTTGCAAATTGAGTGTCGAATTCAATACGGCGTCCTGGCTGTTGCCAAAACCGATTTGCCTGCCAAAACTTCCTTCTGCTTTCAGGGTACCGAAATCGAAAATGCCCCGTTGTTTGTCGCTGATTCCCGCATTAAATTCAAATGGCTTTATATAAAAATTATTCATCACACTGTCATAGCGCATCCGTTGAACAGCGGAATTTAGCTGAAAAGGAAAGACACGGTAATTGATCCTGACACTATCAACAGAAGGTTTCTTTTTCCAGTGCAGAATTGCTTTTGCAAAATCAAGCCTGTAATCAGATCCGGGTATACCAACGATGAAAAAAGAGTTGGGTACAAGGCTGAGCGTATCAATCCTTATACTATCAGCTTCTACCTTAAAAACTTTCTGGCGAAGATTTGATTTGATGTCACCGGGAACAGGTATCTGGGCACTGCTCCGGAGGGTTGACAGTGTCAAAGAAATGATACAGAATATTCTGCCTAACCAACTCAATAGCAGTGTGTTTATCTAAAAATCGTAAAATTCGTTCTTTTTATTGCCTTAAAGTTATCCCATGCTGTTAATTCCATGGAAATGCAGCAATTTTGAGCGTAAAATGTCTACAATCAGACTGACTCACTGCCTTTAGCCATGCATAGAATGAAGAACATATTGGTATTAGTCCTGTTTGTATCACTTTCTTCTGTTGCGCAGCAAAACAATATCTGGTATTTTGGCCTTAAGGGTGGATTGGATTTCAATTCTACGCCGGGTTCACCAGTTCCTGTTGCGATCGGGAACAGTGCCATGATGGCCGATGAAGGATGCGGAAGTATCTGTGATATGAACGGCCAACTTCTTTTCTATTCCAACGGGGTAACCGTTTACAACCGCAAACATGAAGTGATGTTGAATGGTGATAACCTGGCAGGAAATATATCTTCCGTCCAATCCTGTCTTATTGTGCCTATGCCGGGTAACGACAGCATTTATTATATTTTCACTTCTGATGCCATAGAAAATAATTATGCCAGGGGGTATAATTATTCCGTCGTTAATATGCGTGGAGATAATGGTAGCGGAACGGTTGTTGCAAAGAATATATTCTTGTATGCTCCCTGCACAGAAAGGCTTACAGCGGCCCGCCATGCCAATGGAGTTGATGTATGGGTTATTACAAATGATAACAGTTCAAATACTTTCCGGGCCTGGCGGGTTAGCTGCAACGGATTGCAGGCAGCCCCGGTTGTTTCAAATTCAGGAGTTGTTTTGGATCAGGATATAGTACTTAATGCCGGAATGATGAAGGTAAGTCCTGATGGAAAACTATTATGCCAGACCCATTTCCCCATATTTGATAATGTCCCCAATTTTGCACAGATCTTCGATTTTGATAATGCAACAGGTGTGATTTCCAATCCCCGATCAATTAATTTCCCGGATGCCCAGTTCTTAACCTGCGAATATTCCCCGGATTCAAAATTACTTTACCTGGTAAGATCTTTTGATAAAGCTATTGACCAGGTGGAAGCCACCCTGCCAACTATAGCAAACATTATTGCTTCAAGGGTAACTATAAATACAGGAACAGCCAGTTTCATGGGCGTACAACTTGCGCCAGATGGAAAAATTTATCTCGCCCAGCAATCAATATATCTTGGCGCCATCAACCGTCCCAATACAAAAGGGTCGGGATGCGATTACCGGCAAGCCCAGATTCAATTAAATAATGCTGCCGCTTACCTTGGATTGCCGGCATTTATCAATGATCTTTCGTATGATCCGTACAATGGATTTACCTATACGATACTTGACAGTTGCTCCGGTACCATTCAATTCCAGGGAATCAGTTCAATGAGCGGCCCCCTGCAATGGCTTTGGGATTTTGGAGATGGCAATACATCCAATATCCAGAACCCGGTTCATACATTTAATCCCGTTGACAAAGACTATTTAGTAGGGATCGAAATTTCATCCGGCTTTCAATGCGGTTCCATTAAATTGTCTGAAAATGTTACGCCAAGAGGTATTATTACCGATGTTGATTTCGATTTTGTTGCCAATTGTGATTCAGGATATGTAAGGTTTATCAATAAGTACCCGGCCTTACAAAGTGCAGCAGGACAATATTCATGGGACTTTGGGGACGGAACTACTTCTGCTGCGGTAAGCCCAACTCACAGGTACAGTCAATCGGGTAGTTATCCTGTCAAACTGAAACTGACAACATCAACAAACTGTTTGGATGATTCATTGACTAAAACAGTTGTTATGCCAGGTTTGCCGGTTACCATTTCCGCTGATCAAACAATATTTACCGGTCAAAAAATTCAATTATTTGTAAATGGTTCCGGAACTACGTACCAATGGTCACCAGCTACAGGATTAAGCAACCCTTTTGTTGAAAGGCCTTTTGCTTCACCCGTTCAGGATATAACTTATAAAGCAGTTGTTATCAGTAATAACGGCTGCAGCGGGGAAGATTCTGTTCGTATTACCGTCGCTGATCTTGATGGCATATATGTACCTACAGCATTCACCCCGAATAATGATGGTAAGAATGATGATATCAAACCTGTTTTTGGACTCAAATTCACGTTGAAAGAGTTCAGCATTTTTGACCGCTGGGGAGAAAGGGTTTTTACAACCGGCAGCAGGAATGAAGGATGGACGGGAAAGATCAATGGTATCGAACAAAACCCGGGCGTTTATATCTGGATATTGAGATATGTTGATGATAAGGGCAAGACAGTAGAAAGAAAAGGAGCATTTGTACTTATCAGGTGATTCAATACACATTTATTATTTTTCTGCCTATGAAATTTTTATTTATAAAAGCTGCTGTATTTTTTTTCATAATCATGCAAACAGTCATTTCATCACCGGCACAACCCGTAAAACCCAGCGGTAAAAAACAAAAGCCCGGTGTTGAGCATTGTATTTCAGCAGGCATTCTGCTGCCACTTGGTGATTTTTCTTCCACGCATTTATGCGGCATTGCAGTTGGATACCAACCAGCCAACCATTGGTTTAACCTGTTGAAAAGAAAACAGCTTGCATTTACTTACAACGCTGGCCTGGCCTATTATTTTGGCAAAAAAGAAATGGTCAGTGGATATCCTTATAAATACCCGGGTTATTTCTTCCTTCATGCTTTTGGCGGTATATTATATAATCCTGTCAGAAAGCTTGATCTTACACTTACCGTAGGGCCTGCACTCGGGATCTATAATGGTAATTCAAGATTTAATATTGGAAGTAAACTCGAAGGAACCTATTACTTGAAAAATAAGTTTGCTGTTTCCCCCGGAATAATATTAATGAAAGAAAACAAGGCTGACCCTCTTTGGGCAGTTTCGATCAAGGGAGTTCTTGAGCTTTGATCATTTATCGGAAGAAAACCCTGCTAATGCATATTCCTTGTTCAGCCGGGCAATATTTTCAATAGAAATCTCTTTCGGGCATACAGCTTCACAGGCGCCGGTATTGGTGCAGGCGCCAAAACCTTCTTTATCCATTTGTGTCACCATGTTTAGTGCCCTTGTTTTTCTCTCAGGTCCTCCTTGTGGCAATAATGACAGATGAGCAACTTTAGCAGATACAAATAACAATGCCGAAGAATTTTTACAAGCTGCCACGCAGGCGCCGCAACCGATACATGCTGCAGCGGCAAAAGCTTTGTCTGCATTTTCTTTTTCAATAGCAATAGCATTTCCATCAATGGTAACGCCGGTGTTCACAGAAATAAAGCCCCCTGCCTGAATAATACGGTCAAATGCGGATCTGTCAACGATCAAATCTTTTATAACGGGAAATGCTTTGGCTCTCCACGGCTCTACTACAATCGTATCTCCATCTTTAAAAGCCCTCATGTGCAACTGGCATGTAGTCGTGGCGTGCCAGGGGCCATGAGGCCGCCCATTGATATACATCGAGCATGTACCGCAGATACCTTCCCGGCAGTCGTGGTCAAATGCGATCGGGTCCTTCCCGTCACGGATCAGTTCTTCGTTCAACACATCAAACATTTCAAGGAAAGACATTTCCGAAGAAATATTTTTTGCCTCGAAAGTTTCAAAACCTCCTTTACCGGCACTGTTCTTTTGCTTCCAGACTTTCAATGTAAGATTCATCATGTAGTGTTCCATAGTTCAATGTGTAAATGTGATAAATGTGGAGATGTGAAAATGTCGCAGCCCCATCACCTAATTTTTTTGATCCTCAAATGTTGAACAAACTGTTGATCCTAATATCATTGCTTGCCACCCCTCCTACTTGAAATGATAATTTTTGAAATGATACGGATCATCTCTTCAACTAATGTTTTTAAAGAACTATTTACGGGGTAATTTTCACTTCTCTCACATCTGCAAAGCCAGTAAAGTGTCTCATTCGCCTCTTTAATAGCAAGTTTCATTTTGTGAATAAAATCGGAGTTGCTTTCCGGGTGTTGTGCTTCAAATACATTTGCACCGATAGAAGTACCGCTTCGCAGCAATTGCTTTGCAACTACATACTTTCTTTTCTCCTCCAATAACTCACAAAACTTAACAATTTGTACCCCAAAATCCAATGATTTTTCAACAATAATATTCTTTGTTTCCATAATGCTCAATTTAAAGTTTTAACAAAGAGTAAAACTATCATGCTAACCTTTAAACTTGCATTTCGGAAAATCTGTATTTTCTAATAATTTTTGTTTTTATTCTTCCCGATTCCTGTGAAACCCTCATAATTTTCTGATGACTTCCACATTCTCACATCTCCTCATTCTCACATTTCCACATTTATCACATTACTTATAGCTCCGTTGAGTCGGTTTCGCAATTTCGAAAGTCAAAACCTCCTTATGTAACTCCCAGGTACTTTCAGCTTTGTATTCCCATGAAGCTACATAGGCATAGTTGTCATCATCTCTTTTTGCTTCACCCTCTTCTGTCTGGCTTTCTTCCCTGAAGTGCCCGCCGCAACTCTCATTCCTGTTCAGCGCGTCAATACACATTAATTCACCCAGCTCAATAAAATCAGCCACGCGACCGGCTTTATCCAGTTCAGGATTCATTTCATTAATATCTCCCGGGATCTTAACATCTTTCCAGAACTCCTTTTTAAGTTGCTGTATCTCTGAAATGGCTTCTTTCAAACTCTTTTCATTACGCGCCATGCCGCATTTATTCCACATTATTTTACCCAAACGCTTATGAAAACTCTCCACGGTTTGTTTTCCTTTGATGTTCATGAGAGTATCAATGCGGTCAGCAACTCCTTTTTCTGTTTCCATAAAAGCCGGATGGTCAGTTGGAATTGGTTTCACTGCAATTTCATCAGCTAAATAATTACCAATAGTATATGGAATAACAAAATATCCATCTGCCAATCCCTGCATCAATGCGGAGGCGCCAAGTCGGTTAGCGCCATGGTCGCTGAAGTTGGCTTCACCTAAACAATACAAGCCCTTCACGTTCGTCATCAGTTCATAATCCACCCACAAACCACCCATGGTGTAGTGAGCAGCCGGATAAATTCTCATGGGCACTTCATAAGGGTTTTCAGCAGTAATTTTCTCATACATGTCAAAGAGATTACCATACTCTTCTTTTATCACTTCATTTCCTAATTTCAGCAATGTGGCTTCGTCAGGGTTTTGAATCCCATGTTTGTTTGCTTCAGCCTTACCGTATTTATTGATCAGGTTGTATTTGAAATCGAGAAAAACAGCCTGCCTGGTACTGCCTACCCCGTAACCCGCATCACATCTCTCTTTAGCAGCTCTTGATGCTACATCCCTCGGTACCAGGTTACCAAAAGCAGGATAACGTCTTTCCAGGAAATAATCTCTTTCCTCTTCGGGGATATCATTGGCTTTTCTTGTATCGTTTTGTTTTTGGGGAACCCAGATACGACCATCATTCCTCAATGATTCCGACATCAGCGTCAGCTTACTTTGATGATCGCCGGAAACTGGAATACAGGTTGGATGGATCTGTGTGAAGCAAGGGTTGCCAAACCAGGCTCCCTTTTTATGCGCTTTCCATATTGCCGTTGCATTACAGCCCATGGCATTGGTAGAAAGATAGAATACATTTCCATAACCACCGGTGCATAATAAAACTGCATGACCAAAATGTCTTTCCAATTCACCATTCACCAGGTTGCGGCAAATAATTCCTCTTGCCTTTCCATCAATGATCACCAGTTCCAGCATTTCGTGACGGCTATGCATTTCTACATTACCCAATGCCACCTGTCTTTCCAATGCCTGGTAAGCGCCTATCAATAATTGCTGACCGGTTTGACCAGCCGCATAAAATGTTCTTTTTACCTGTGTGCCTCCGAAAGACCGGTTGTTCAGTAACCCTCCATATTCCCTTGCAAACGGAACACCCTGCGCAACACACTGGTCAATAATATTTACACTCACTTCGGCAAGACGATGCACATTGGCTTCCCTTGCACGGTAGTCTCCGCCTTTCACCGTATCATAAAACAAACGGAACACAGAGTCGCCATCATTCTGATAATTCTTAGCAGCATTGATGCCACCCTGCGCAGCGATGCTATGCGCCCGGCGGGGAGAATCCTGGAAACAAAATGCTTTTACTTTATAACCCAGCTCGCCCAATGCAGCAGCAGCAGATGCCCCGGCTAACCCGGTTCCCACTACGATCACTTCCAGCTTTCTTTTATTGGAAGGGTTAACGAGTTTGCAATGGCCTTTATAGTCTGCCCATTTTTGTTCTAAAGGTCCCGATGGAATTTTTGAATCCAACATAATCACTGATTTCAATGATTGAAATAATATGCAATATTTTTATTTACCCAGCCTTAGTTTTTCATGGCATCGCCTGTCGCACTCTTCATCGTTCGGTCCGCTGCTCATCAATTGTTGAACCCCTCCGGGGTTCTGAATACATTTATCGTCTATCATTTCTCCGGGTTTCACCCGGAGCTACCGACATTGAACCCCTACGGGGTTCTAATAACATCTTCAAATAATTTCTACCAACATATCGCCCCTACGGGGCTTTAAAACTCTTCAAGAATTAACACGCTGACTCCCGACTAATGACTCACGACTCCCGACTCACTTCAGCCACTCCAAATAAATACTCACCGGCATCATCGCAAATGCCAGCGAAATAATTACTGAATAACCTATACCAACTGTTCTTATTAATGTCAAGTAGCGATTATTACTTACTCCCACCGTTCTGAATGCACTTTCAAATCCATGAATCAGATGCCAGCAAAGGGAAAAACAGGCAAACACATAAACAATCACTACCCATAATTCCCGGAAAGTAAATTGCATGAGGGCAAACAAATTATGTATATGTTTCCCGCCCGTCAGTTCCATCTCCGGTCCGGGTATCCCGGTAAATCTTGAAGGGATCCAGAAATGATACCAGTGAAGGATAAAGAATAATAAAAGGATCGTTCCCAGCAAACCCATGCTGCGGCTGTACCATTTGCTGCCCTTATTACCAAGATTTACTTGGTACCCTTTACCCCTTTTGCTGCGGTTGGTCAACTCCAGCACATAGCCCTGGATGATGTGCAAAAAAATACCGGCAAATAACCCGATTTCTACAATGCGGATTACAATCATCGAGCCCATAAAATGAGCCGCCTTGTTAAACATCACACCGCCGTCATTTGCCCAGATACAGGCATTGACACCGGCATGCACCACCAAAAAAGTAATAAGAAATAAACCCGTCAAAGCCATCACCCACTTTTTGCCAACCGAGGAAGTGAAGAATTCAGACCATTTCATCAGATTATCATTTATTTTTTATTTGCCTGATGTTTCTTACAATCCTATTTTTTATTGCTGCAATAATAATAGAAAATATGATTTGTTCGATTCATAAGCGTCGTTCTAAGCGGGAGTAATCAATTTCCGCAAAAGTACTACCCGCTGGCCAAAAAAGACAAAAGATTTCAATGATTAAAATCATAGCCGGGTTCATCGTCATTTCTAATTGCCCAGTCTTGCCATTTGTTCAGTATCTATTTTTTTGAATAAATGGAACGGTTTATAGGTTCGCCAGTTATCCAGTTCAATAAACTCAATATACCTGTTCAAATGGGCATGCCTGAAATCATACTGGGTTTGTTCCGGCATGTTTAAACAAACCACCCAGCCGTTCTGCTCAGTTACTTCTTCATAGAGCTCTTCGTAATAATCCTTACCATCACTGTGATAATTCAATACATTCTCCCCGATGAGAATGAATTTAAAGATGCCTTCGGACATAAATTTTTCCAATACCTCCCGCTTGAGCTCCATAATGTCATTTTCAATAGCATCATTCCACTCTCCTATCAATTCAATCACAGCATATTTTTCCTCATAATCGGCCAGCAATACTTTCAGGTATAAAGTGCGGCTGCCAAAATCATCCCACTGGGGATGGATATAATAATTGTAAACTGTCAGGGAAAATTCAAATTCAGAATAGGTTCTTCCATAGAAGGGTGAAAGTTTGTCCTCTTCGCTCACATAGATATACCGCCAGTTATAAAAGGGTTCGATGTCTTGCATAATCCATTCTTCACTGCAAAGATACATTCAGGATAAAATCAGGGAGATAAACAAAGGAAAGAAATAATTATTCTTATTGAAGATTAATAATTATTTAGCACAGGATTCTGCCGCTTTTTTTACGCTGCCATATTTTAAAAGAAGTTCCTTGGCCTTTTCATAATCCGTCAGTTTGACCCGTTCCATCAGCATTTTGGTGCCACGGTCAACCAGTTTATCATTTGTCAGCTGCATATTCACCATTTTATTGTCTTCGACCCTGCCCAATTGTATCATGACAGCTGTGGAGATCATATTTAAAACCAGTTTTTGGGCGGTACCGCTTTTCATCCGGGTGCTGCCGGTAACAAATTCAGGCCCCACCACTACTTCAACCGGGAAATCGGCGGCTTCACTTACCGGGGAGCACGGGTTACAGGAGATACTTCCTGTGATTATTCCCCTTTTTCTGCATTCTTCCAGCGCCCCGATCACGTAAGGAGTTGTTCCGCTGGCCGCAATACCAATGACAACATCTTTATCTGTTACATTATATTCCTGCAGATCTTTCCAGCCCTGTTCTTTATCGTCTTCAGCAAACTCAACTGCCATGGTGATGGCTTTTTCCCCGCCTGCAATAACTCCAATAACCAAACCATAGGGAACACCATAAGTTGGGGGACATTCGCTGGCATCAACGATCCCTAACCGGCCACTTGTTCCGGCACCAATATAAAACATCCTGCCGCCCATCAGCATCTTATCGCTGGCGGCTTCTGCTAATTTTTCAATTTGCGGAATAACTTTTTCAACGGCTGCCGCAACGGTATGGTCTTCTTTATTAATATTAAACAGTATTTCATTTACCGACATATCCTCCAGGTGACGGTAGTTGCTTGCCTGTTCAGTAATTTTTTTTAATGCCATATATCCCTTCTTTTAGCTATGATACTCCACCAAACCCTCCATTGGATTCTTCATGATCTTTCCGGGTTCAAATTCATAACTGTTACAAAGTTGTTTCAACACATCCTGAAATCCAAATGCCACGCCACCGGCAAAGCTAACAGGCAAAGTCCATGTTTCACGGTATTTGCACAGGTGAGTAAAGAAAAAGTCATTCAGTCCGTCTTCAATAATATTCTCTATCATATAATGTCCCCGGTTTTCAGCCAGGAATTTGCAAAAACCGGCCAGGTACCGGTTGGGCATTGGCTTTTTATATACATTTTCCAATATCTCTGAAGCATTGGTTGTGTAAGCAGCATCAAATCTTGCTCTTAGTTCTTCGTCAAAAGTTCCATATAAATAATATTGAATAATTTTTTTACCAAGATATGCCCCGCTGCCTTCATCGCCCAGCACATATCCAAGACCGGGGCTGTTTTTGACAATTTTTTTTCCATCAAAATAGCAGGAATTGGAGCCGGTACCCAGGATACAGGCTATTCCTTTATTCCTTCCGCACAAGGCCCTGGCTGCTGCCATCAGGTCGTGGTTCACATCCACTTTTGCTTCTTTAAAAACTTTGCTGACTGCCTTTTTTACTGATTTTGCATTATTGGGATTGGCGCATCCCGTACCATAATAATACACTTCATCCACTTCCTCATTTTTCAGTTTGGGCCACAGTTCTTTGAGCAATAAATCAGCGATTTGTTCTGTAGTAAGAAAATATGGACTGATGCCCTGGGTAAAGACTGTCTTTTTTTTACCATTCTTAAGCAGGCACCACTCGGCTTTGGTAGCCCCGGAGTCAGCTATGAGTTTTATGGATGGCATGTTCCTGGTTATTGGTTATTGGTTACTGGTTTCTGGTTATCACGATCCAATAAAATCTTGTCTACTTCCAAGTAACTAGTGACAAGCAACCAGCAACCAGAAACTTTTGGTTATTTTGCGTTTCCAAAGGGATTCCTACGGAACAAATTACACAATAAAGATTTATGATGGGGAATAAAAAATTGCAGGTCTGGCTTCCGCTTATTTTTTCGTTTATATTAATTGCCGGGATGTTCCTGGGCTATGAATTAAGTAAACCTGCCGGTGGAAAAAATCGGTTTTTCTCCTCCAATACCCGCAGCACGCTGCAAGAGGCGTTGGACCTGATCAAATTGAAATATGTAGATTCTGTTAATATTGATTCGCTTGAAGGTAAGGCCATCCAGGAGATGATGAACGAACTGGACCCCCACTCGGTTTATCTTCCTCCCGTTGATCTGAAAGAAGCTAACGAGGACCTTGCCGGAAACTTTGAAGGCATTGGTGTGGAATTTAATGTGTTTAGCGATACGGTAAATGTAGTTTATGTCATTCTCAATGGACCCAGCGACAAAGCCGGTTTGCAGATCGGTGACAAGATTATCAAAGTAAATGACTCCCTCCTTTCAGGGAGAGCTTTCTCTATCGATGAAATAAAAAATTATATCCGGGGCCCCCGGGGTTCAAAAGCCGTGTTGCAAATATTGAGAAACGGCAAACAACAAACTGTTACGGTAACAAGGGGTACCATTCCTGTTCCTTCTGTTGATGCGGCGTATATGATTGATAAAACAACAGGCTATATCAAACTGAATAAATTCACGGAAAACAGTTTTGAAGAATTTATGCAGGCCATGGAAGCATTAAAAAAGCGGGGTTTACAAAGCCTGGTTTTTGATCTGGAGGGAAATGGTGGTGGATTTATGAATGAGGCAGTTGATATGGCTGATGAGTTTTTAGATGGAGACAAACTGGTTGTTTATACGCAGGGAATCAACAGCAAAAAAAGGGAATACCGCTGCAAGCGGCCCGGAATTTTTGAAACGGGCAAACTGGTTGTATTGGTGGATGAATTTTCCGCCAGTGCCAGTGAAGTGTTGGCCGGGGCATTACAGGATTGGTGCCGGGCAAAGATCATTGGCCGAAGAACATTTGGTAAGGGACTCGTACAGGAACAGTATCCGCTTGGCGATGGTTCTGCTATTCGCCTGACTGTTGCCAGGTATTATACGCCTCTCGGCCGCAGTATTCAGCGATCATACCAAAAAGGGAGAAAAATATATATGGATGAAATATTACAGCGACACTCCAATGGGGAACTCCTCTTTGCTGACTCCAATAAGATAAATAACGGAAAAATATTCATTACAAATTGCAGGGATACTGTATATGGAGGCGAAGGGATCATGCCAAATGTGTTTGTTCCGATTGACAGCAGCTTCTATGAACAAAAGCTGAATGCCCTGATCGCCGGCAGCAGTTTAAATAACTACATTTATAATTATTACCTCCGGCACAGCCAAAAGATGGAACAATACAATTCTCCTTCAGATTATGTAAAGCGTTTTAATGCCGGCGAACTTTGGGATGGGTTTATAAAATATCCCGCTGCCGCAATAGATTTTAAATCAATAAACAGCAAGGAAAAGGAATTAATACAGCTGCGGTTAAAAGCATTGCTGGCCCGTTACAGGTGGAGAAGTGAAGGTTTTTACCAGGTGCTCAATAGTGATGACCCGGTTATTCAAAAAGCATTGGAGCTGATAAAATAAAAAGCGATCCCGTCCCTGTTTTAAAACCGGGACGGGATCGTTTTTGGATATGCTGTGTGGTATGATTAATTATTCTCTCCCTTTATTTTCTTCCCACCACTTTTTTTCGATGCGGTAAGAGCCAAATAGTCCAAGTCCTGCACCGATTGCAATCAGGGAGAAATAGATCGCAGTGTTTTCATCACCATGATGGTAGGTATTCCCATTCACCACTTCTTTTGTAACAGAATGTTGCAAAACATAAGTATCCAGCATGTAAGCTAAAAACAAGCCGATGCCGGCACCGATAAACAATAAGGCCCATTTCAGGTTTTTATAAGGAGCCGGCCGGTTGGCAAACTCTTTCGGGTTCATTCCCTTTTCAATCATTGCCAGGTTCTGGCGGGTTTTCAGGTACACAATACCAAAAACCATGGCAAATCCACCTGCAAACATTACAATCGGTATTAAAGCTTCTGCGCCGTGCATAATTCAGGATTTTAATAAATTAATAATTGTTGTTACTCTTTATGACTACAGTTCATGAAAACAGGTTACAGGCATAAAGAACTTTTTAAAACAAACGGGTTAACAGAACTATGACTACAAGTTTGAAAGGCGGGTTACAGGCTGCTAATGTCATAAAGGTCAAATAGGTCATATAAGTCATATAATGCTTCGTATCAACAGACTGACCTATATGACCCCTTTGACTAATTTGACTTTATTTCCCGACCTTGTATTGTAACCAGAACAGTTATCATGTAGTCTTATTAAATGGATGTCAACCGGACTGAATGATAATGAAATCATTAGCAAAGTGCTAAATGGTGATCAGCAGGCTTATGCAGGCTTGGTGCACCATTACCAGAACTATGTTTTTACCCTGGCGCTGAGAATGGTAAAGAGCAGGGAAGATGCGGAAGAAGTGGCCCAGGATGCTTTTATAAAGGCTTATAAATACCTGGCAGATTTCAGGGGAAATTCCAAATTCAGCACCTGGCTATATACCATTGTGAATAATACAGGCATTACTTTTTTGAGAAAGAAAAGACTGGACATCCATTCTTTGGATAATGAAAAAATTTTTGAAATGGCCGATAACAGGGATTCCGGGTTCAACGCCAATATGGTGGAGCAAAAATCAAAGCTGACCATGGTCAATAATGCCATTTCCATGCTCAACCCGGATGATGCGGAGATAATAACTTTGTTTTATAAAGCTGAACAGTCGTTGGAGGAAATTGCCGGCATATTGGGATTGGAAGCCAACACGGCCAAAGTCCGTTTGCACAGGGCAAGAACACGATTAAAAGAAAAAATGGAAACATATTTTACAGAAGAAGTAAAAGACCTGTAACCCCTGGTCCCTGCCAGCTGGCGGGTGACTTAGGTTGAATGAGCAAAACTGAATTAGTAATTTTTATTAATAAAAGGAGGTCATGATGAATGAAAACGGTAAAAACACTCCGCCAATCAGCGGAGCTGTGGGTATCAAGGAACGTCTCTGGAACTACATTGACGGAACAGCCGCGGCTGCTGAAAAAAAAGTGATTGACAAATTGCTGGAAACAGATACGGCGTGGAATGTGAAGTATCATGAATTGCTGCAGGTAAATGAGCTGCTGAAGTCTTCAGAACTGGATGCGCCCTCCATGCGTTTCAGTAAAAATGTGATGGAAGAAATTGCGAAGCTGCATATTGCTCCTGCCACTAAAACTTATATCAATAAAAAAATAGTCTGGGGTATCGGCTTTTTCTTCATTGCTCTGGTTGTTGGTTTTTTGATCTATAGTATCGGACAGATTGACTGGGCGGCCCCTAACAGCACAACAGATAAATATATCGGCAAGGTGGATTTCAGTAAGATTTTCAGCAATACATGGGTAAACGTCTTCATGATGATCAATGTAGTGCTTGGATTGTTTTTACTGGATAATTATTTTGGCCAGAAGCGAAAGGAATTTCGAAAAGCCTGATGCTCGCCCGTTCGTAGTCCCGATAGCATCGTGACGAAAGCGGGGTTCGTATCATCAGTCCGGTAAGCCCTTTCATCCTGAGCTAGTCGAAGGACAGAAGGGGCTTTTGTTTTCCCGCAAAACGCTAAATCGCAAACGCCAGTTTACACAATTGCGTCTTTGCGCCGTGGCGGGAAATTCCTTTAACAACAAACCTTACCTTTGCGGCACGCATCAAGCTTGCTATGGACATTAAGAATAACATACTGGAAACAATTGGCAATACCCCGCTGATAAAACTGAATAAGATCAGCAAAGATGTTCCCTGTATGGTACTTGCCAAAGTGGATTATTTTAATCCCGGCAACTCCATCAAAGACCGGATGGCCGTTAAGATGATCGAGGTGGCAGAGAAAGAAGGCAAACTGAAACCCGGCGGAACCATCATTGAATGTACATCGGGCAATACCGGCATGGGGCTGGCGCTTGTGGCCTGTGTAAAAGGTTATAAATGCATTTTTGTTACCACCGACAAACAATCTAAAGAAAAAGCAGATATACTTAAAGCTGTTGGTGCTGAAGTGATCGTTTGTCCCACCAATGTGCTCCCGGAAGATCCAAGAAGCTATTACAGTGTGGCTAAAAGACTGGCAACCGAAGTTCCCAATTCATTTCATTGTAATCAATATGATAACCTGGCCAACCGGCTGGCTCATTATGAAAGCACAGGTCCCGAGATCTGGAAACAAACTGATGGAAAAATCACACACCTTGTTTGCACGGCCGGTACCGGCGGAACCATTACCGGTACTGCACAATTCCTGAAGGAGAAAAATCCAAACATTCAAATCTGGGCCATTGATGTGTATGGCTCATTGCTCACCAAATATTTTCGCACAGGCGAAGTGGATATCAATGAAGTGCATCCATACATCAGTGAAGGATTTGGCGAAGACTTTGTTCCGCAGAATTATGACATGGCAGTGATCGACCATTTCGAACAGGTAACAGATAAGGACGGAGCCATCATGGCAAGAAAACTGGCCAAAGAAGAAGGTATCTTTTGCGGCTACAGCGCCGGTAGTTGTATACAGGGTTTATTACAATTAAAAAGCCGTTTGAAGAAAGATGATCTTGTTGTTTGCATTTTCCATGATCATGGCAGCAGGTATGTAGGTAAGATCTACAATGACCAATGGATGATCGAGCGGGGCTTTTTAGATGTGAAAACATTTAAGGACATTATCAGTTCAAGAGGTGTTTCTAAAAAATTAGTGACGGTCGGGCCCACACAAACTGTAGCCGATGCCGTTGACCTGATGAAGAAGTATGATATTGAACATATCCCGGTCATGAACGGTAATGGTTTGATAGGAGCTATCAGTGAGGGGGGATTGTTTCAGAAGATTTTTGATAACCCGGAAATAAAAAATTCAATAATAGCTGATGTAATTGAACCCCTGTTCCCTATCGTTGAGTTTGACACCCCGGTGGAAAAACTCAGCCACCTTATCAATAAAGAAAACGGCGCTGTTCTGGCTAAAGATGAATTGGGGAATTATCATATTGTCACCAAATATGATGTCATACAAGCTATGGGCAATTAATTCATTTTCCTGTTAAGAGATTGACCAGGAATACCTATTCAGCATGTATCCACCTTCACTTCGTAAAAATACCTGGTTTCTTTCCGGTTTTGACGCATCGGTAACCGGGCAATTACGATAAAATCAGTAAAAAATGCTATAAAAAAAAAGAGTTGTTTTGCTCTTTTATATTAAAGGACTCACAATTATTTTTGTCACTCATTAGTCCAATATCCTAAAAAGAATAGCCGAAACCAAATCCTGAGAAAACCCGTTAGAATCCAAAGTCCATTTCGAAGAACCGTCCAAAGTCCAAAAGAGATCCTTGAAAACCGACCCAAGTAATCACCGTGTCCAAATCCAATGAAAAGATTCACGTCCGGAACCCTCCTGCTAAACTAAAATTTAGCAGGAGGCGCGGTGATACCTCCGGCTTCTTTCCCACACAATTTCCCGATTCAGTTTATTGATTAAGTAATTTGCAGCAAATTGGTATATGCCTGTTTTTAAAGACCAGACCGAAAGGGCTGTTTCCTTACATAAAACTCCCCGGCGCATTATTTCACTTGTTCCATCACAAACTGAATTACTTTTTGACCTCGGATTGGATAAAGAAGTTGTCGGGATCACAAAATTCTGTGTCCACCCGTATGAATGGTTTAGCAGTAAAACAAAAGTCGGCGGCACCAGGCAACTGAAGATAGATATCATTCACCGACTACAACCCGACCTCGTCATCGCCAATAAAGAAGAAAATGTAAAAGAACAAATTGAAGAATTGGAGAAACATTATCCTGTCTGGGTCAGTGATATCAATAACCTGGATGATGCATTTGAAATGATTGAACAGGTCGGGTTGATCATCAATAAAGAACAGGAGGCAATGGAAATGGTTTTGGGGATCAAAGAAAATTTCGCCCGGCTCACGACTCACAGTCCACGACTTACGACCGCATACTTCATCTGGCAAAACCCTTACATGGCCGCCGGCGGCAACACTTTCATACATTCCATGATGACAGCCGCAGGTTTTGAAAATATGTATGCAAATAAAAAAAGATACCCTGAAATAAGTATTGCTGAACTGCTGACCACCAACTGCCAACTGCTCCTTCTTTCCTCCGAGCCCTACCCTTTCAAACAAGAACATGTAGAAGAAATCAAGGCAGTCCTGAGCAAAGCCGAAGGAGGCATCATGGCAAAAGTGTTATTAGTTGACGGTGAAATGTTCAGTTGGTATGGCAGCCGGCTGTTACAAGCACCTGCTTATTTCAAAGAGCTTTATAATCAGTTAAAATAATCCGACCTTAGGACCAAAAGCTGTTAGCTGTTGGCTAAAAGCTTTTGGCAATTCATTCAATGAGTAATACAGATAAAAAAGACAATAACAAACCTTCCCGCAAAAAACCAATGTACCCCGTACGGGAGGCCTTGCGGAATTACCTGAACCTGCATACCCGGGAAGTGAAACTGCCTGTTACTTACAATGATCTTCTTCAATACACCTATTCGCTTCCGCTGAAGGATAAAAACGGCATAGACACGCTGTGGGAAAAACCCTTGTATGATATGCGGGAATGGGAATTCATCCGGGAAGGACTTGTCAGAATTTATGCGATCCTGAAAACTGAAGGCGATATCAGTTTTTCCAAACACCTCGATGTAGCCCGTATTGATTATTGCACTTTTGGCAACTCCAATCCTTTCCGCATCCGGATCGTAAATAAATACAATGATAACTACGATCATTATTACATCAAGATAGCTGATGCGTCCAGGATCTATGGACTTGAACTGGAGCATATTCTTTCACCTAATCGCATTACTTTCTTTACCCATCAAAACACACTGGTTGAAGAACATATTCCGGGTATCCCGGGGGATATTTTCATTCAACAGATGCTGAATAATCCCGAAACAAATAAAATAAGGCTGGCAAAGGAGTTTGTCAAATTCAATGAGCGCTGTTTTGTACGCCTGCTTGGTGATATGCGGAGTTACAATTTCGTGGTCAGTATCACACCTGATATTGAAGATTACCAGTACCGCATCCGCTGTATCGACTTTGACCAGCAATCCTACGAGGGCCGGAAGAATTTATACCTGCCACAGTTTTTCAAAGAGAATTACCCCTTCGTTGATTTAAGTCTCAACCATCTTGATAAAGATTCCATGGAACAATACCAGACTGAAGAAAGAACCATGATGGCCCTGCGCCTCTCGGCTTCCCGTTATCGTATAAAAGAATTGCTTGACATTATGGCAAAAGACATTATTTCCACTCCCGAAAAAACAAAACAACTGGCCGGTGAACTGGCAGCTTATCACAACAAGCCTGCATTTCTTAAATGTAAATCTCAGGGCGACCTTGTAAAACTTAACCTGAAACAGATGCTTCGTAAAAACCTGGGACTCATTTCTAAAACGCAAAGCCGGCTTGAAGATTAGTCGTGAGACGTCAGTCGTCAATCGTGAGACGGTGTTTTAAAGTTTGGGTGACATTATTTTGAGTGATCTGTTTTGACTCCTGACTAACGACTCCCGACTCTTCCCTATCTTTGCCTCTCCAAAAAATCAAACCAACATGCCAAATAATAAAACAATCGACCTCCTTGGCGACAAAGCCGAATACTTACTCAACCACCAGTCAAAAACCATTAATAAAGATTCCCTGCACCTGCCCGGTCCTGATTTTGTTGATCGCATCTGGACAGGCAGCGACCGTAACCCGCAGGTACTGCGAAACCTGCAGGGTCTTTACAACAAAGGAAGATTGGCCGGCACCGGTTATCTTTCTATTCTTCCCGTTGACCAGGGCATTGAGCACAGTGGCGGGGCTTCTTTTGCAAAGAATCCCATTTACTTTGATCCGGAAAATATTATCAAGCTGGCTATTGAAGGCGGTTGCAATGCAGTAGCCACTACATTTGGTGGCCTTGGATTTATGTCAAGAAACTATGCTCACAAAATACCTTTCATTGTAAAAGTGAATCACAACGAATTTCTCACTTATCCCAATAAGTTCGACCAGATCATGTTTGCTTCCATCAAAGCAAGCTGGAACCTCGGCGCTGCTGCCATTGGCGCCACTATTTATTTCGGCAGCGATGAATCATCAAGACAGATACAGGAAGTAAGCAAGGCATTTGAAATGGCGCATGAAATGGGAATGGCAACTATCCTCTGGTGTTATTTAAGAAACCCTGCATTCAAAACAAAAGAAAAAGATTTTCATGTATCGGCTGACCTTACGGGACAAGCCAATCATCTTGGTGTAACCATTGAAGCCGACATCATCAAACAAAAATTACCGGAGAATAATGGCGGATATCTTGCATTGAACACAAAGGAATCTGCTTATGGAAAAAATGATTCCCGCATTTATTCTGAGCTAACCTCGGATCATCCCATTGATCTTTGCCGTTACCAGGTAGCCAATTGTTATATGGGCCGTGCAGGATTGATCAATAGTGGCGGCGCATCATCCGGCGCCAGCGATATGGCCGAAGCAGTGACCACAGCAGTCATCAATAAAAGAGCCGGCGGCATGGGCCTCATCTCCGGCCGCAAATCTTTTCAGCGTCCGATGAAAGAAGGTATCGGTATTCTGAATGCGATACAGGATGTGTATTTGGATAAGGATGTGACTGTGGCGTAACTTCCGAGTCGCCGTATGGCGACGAAGGAATCTCCATATTCTTTTTTTGTTACCAGCGCTCTGTTCTTTGTGCATCGTCTGTTGCGACCGCAGGTCTGTTAATTTATTTTCTTCCAGTGGAAGAGAATAAATTAATCACACTTCAGGGTTCTGTTCGCTCCTCGGCAATTGCATAGCTCCTCAATAAAAAACAATTATCTTTAGTACAAGAAACAGCAGAAATACAAACGTTAGCAGCAAGCCTATTTAGCAGCTATTTTTTTATCCTTGGAGCGTAGGACGGGGACGCTTTTTTTATTGACACATTACAATGGTTAGACATAATATGCCATACTTTATATTAGTTAATTAAAAGAATGAATCGTCTAATTGTTTTAGTGTTAATCCTTTTAATTGACTATATAATATATTCAAACCCCAATATTAATAAAAAAGTAAATGCTGAATTTAAAACAGGCACAACAGCTATGGCCTTAATTGAAAAAGACAGTATGATTTTAGCAGTTGATTCAAGAATTGGGGAAGTTTCAAGCAATGGCATAGCATTTACAGATACCACAAATAAAATTATTAATATCGGGAGTACATTTATTATATGTGCAGGGGTTAGGGAGTTTGGGGATGTGACCGTTGATGATTTAGTAAAAGAGAATTATAACACAAGGCAATCTATAGCGAATAATTGTAAAAATATACTTGAAGTTTGGAGAAACGCCTTTCAATCATATTTAGATTCTTTAAGCAATACCAAAGAAACAAAGTTTTGCAAAAGTATATGAAACACATAAGAGTTCTCATATGTTTATAGCTGGATACGAAAATAATAAACCCGTTCTTTGTCATCTTTCAATAAATGTTGAAAGATACCGCCTCGTCTTTACCGTTGTTCCGACTGAACCAGCATTTGCTGATAGCGATACTCATGTTCAGGTCATTGGATATTATAACCATATAATCAAATTATTTCCGGGTTACAAGTTCTCAAATAATCATCTCGATGACTTAATTAAAATGATTTCACTGGAGGCGAGATATGAGCCATACGTTGATTCGTCTATTAATTATGTAATTATTAAACCTACCGGATTTAAGTACGGAAAGAATTATTAATAACAGGTGTCTTCGCCTTGCTTTGAGTCCGTGAAAAAAAGAATCTTCTCAGCATCGGTTTCTGTCCGCAAATAAAATGAATGCCGAGTTTTGCCTCCGTTGGTCTTCCGAAAAAAATAACACGCCTTTGTTCGGTGTTGTGAGATTGCATTGCAGCCGGGCAATAGACCAACAAAGAGTACTTTAGGAAAAACATAGTTTTTTGTATATCGCCCTTTCAGGGCTTACTCTACATTAGTAAGTCATTAAAACACCGGGCTGCACCCGGTGTTTAGAGTTTTACCGCCCTTTCAGGGCTTATCGTTTTCGAATACTAAGCCCTGAAAGGGCGGCATACCGGTAGCGAAGGGTGCAGCCCATCGCTACATACAGATGGGTGAAGCCTTCTCCTTACTTCGTGTCCTTAAAAAATATGAATGCCCCGATGCTTGTCACACGCATCGGAATTTCAAAATAAAGCAAATTGTGTTGATGCATCAAAGTGATGCGTGAAGAGATGCATCATGGCAATTTATTCCTATCTTCCACTCAAATAAAACATAATGCGCCAGATTATTATCACTGTATTTCTTGCAACCCTTGTCTTCTCATGCAATAACTCGGTTAAAAAAGATAAAAAACCCGTTTCTAACGATTCTGCTACGATTGGCCCGGTGGATACAACTGGCGAAAAACCAATTACTCATCCTCCTGAAGTATCTGACACAACCAAAACCATCAAGCTAACTTTCTCGGGATATGATGAAGGAGATTATGCCCATCTTCTATTTACCGAAACTGCTACCGGCAAAGAATATGACTTTGGCCATCCCGATGATAATTCACTGAACAATATACCTGTTGTTATCAAGGATGACAAAACTGCTTTTGGCTATAAAGAAAACAATAAAATGAAAGGCGCAAAATTTGTTGCTGATATTATCTACATCATGACGGACACTTATGATGGCAGCGGACAACCCATAAAAGGTAAAGAATGGCGGATTGCCGGATTAAAGAAAGATGAATAATTGCTTCCGATAAATAAAAAAAAGAATGAAAATAATAAAGCTATTACTGGCCACTTCCCTGTTATTTTCAGCTTGTAACGACAAGCCGGCTGACAAAAAGGAAAATGTAAAAGAAGATAAAGCAAAGACCATTGTTCCTTCCGACACAACAAAGACACCCATGCCCGGCTCCGACAGGGATGAGCATGGGTGTATAGGATCTGCCGGTTACAGATGGTCTGTAGTAAAAAATGAATGTATAAGGATTTGGGAAGCAGGAACCAGACTTGATGCAGCTGAAGCAGTGACAGATAAGACAACGAGTGTGTTTGCAGTTTTCAGCAGCGATAACAAAAAGGTTGAAATATATATACCCCATCAGGGGACTTTTTCTATTATTCTGGAGCAAAGTAAGAATGATATTAAAAAATGGGTGGGCGAATACTGGTCGTTGGAAAAAATATCTGGTGGCCTGGTCCTGAAAAAGGGCGGCATTATACAATATGCTGAATAGCCAGTTTGAATTACAATTTGCATAAGTGGTGAAGCAACCTTATTAAACTTTTTCCGTTTATTTATATCTGATGAATTCAGCCTTCAGATAAAAACCAGCGATAATGAGCAAAATCCTTTTAACATCAATCATAATTTCTTTTGTAGTTACAGGTATTGCCTGCAGCAAAAGCGATAATGGCGGAGGCGGTGCCGGTGTAGATTGCAATACCGTTGCCAATAAAGCCTTTGCAGCCGATGTGAATCCAACTATACAATCTTCCTGCGCAATTGGCGGTTGTCATGATGCAGTCAGCACCAATGGCCCCGGTCCTCTGCTTACTTATTCTCAGGTGTTCAATGCCCGCACAACTATACAATCAGCAGTGTCTGCAGGCACCATGCCTAAGACAGGATCAATAAGCACCTCGCAAAAAAATTCTATTCTTTGCTGGATTCAAAGCGGCGCTCCGAATAATTAAGCCCCAAAAGTCAAATAAGTCATATCAGTCACATAGGTCATATAAATGACTCATTTGACCTGTATGACCTCTATGACCCACTCCGTCAGCAATCCTTATATTTGTACTTCAACAATCGGTTATGGCAAAACAAGTTGAAGATTTTGATGCCAACCTGGCAGGAGAAGAAGGCAAGACGGAAGAAACGAAGACCAGTTGGTTCAAACGTATCAAGAAAGGGATCAATACCAAAACCTCAGAGAAGAAGGAGACCCCTGAAGGCCTTTGGGTAAAATGCCCGGAATGCAATTTCATTTGCACGGTTACTGAACTCAGGGAACATTTATTTGTTTGCCCCAAATGCAGTTTTCACCATCGCATTAACAGCAGTGAATATTATGAAATGCTTTTTGATGGCGATGAATTCACGGAGCTGTTTAATAACATCCGCAGCAAAGATTACCTTGGATTTACTGACCTGAAACCCTATAAAAAAAGATTGGAAGATCTGTGGAGCAAGACGGACCTGCAGGATTCCATGCGGGTGGCAGTTGGTAAAGTGAATGGACATGAAATTGTAATTGCCTGTATGGATTTTGAATTTATCGGCGGCTCACTGGGCAGTGTGATGGGTGAAAAATTCTCAAGGGCTGTTGACTATTGCCTGCAGCATAAATTACCGTATATGGTCATTGCAAAAAGCGGTGGCGCCCGGATGATGGAAAGTGCATTCTCCTTAATGCAACTGGCCAAGACCAGCGGAAAGCTCTCACAACTCAGCGATGCAAAACTTCCTTATATTTCTTTATTAACCGATCCTTCTTTTGGCGGCATCTCCGCCTCTTTCGGTATGTTAGGTGATCTGAATATTGCAGAGCCGGGAGCATTGATCGGTTTTGCAGGGCCACGGGTTATTAAAGAAACAATTAAAAAAGATCTCCCGGAAGGTTTTCAGCGCAGCGAATTTATTTTAGAACATGGCTTTTTGGATTTTATTGTACCGCGGAAAGAATTGAAAGTGAAACTGACGACTGTGCTGAGCCTGTTTAAAAATTAACTACAAATGAAGAGATTAAATTTCCTGTTTCTGGCAATAATTTTATTTAACAATGTGAGTTTTTCACAAAAAAGAGTCATCTCATACCCTTTGGATTACTCAAAAAATTTTTTGGAAAAAAAAGAGTATACCTCTCTCTTTCTTCAGGATAACTCCACCATGAACTTCATGCTCATTTTAAAGGATAATAAAAAAGTTGAGTATGTTTTGTTTGACGATAAATTTAAAATAAAATCGAAAATCGCACCTGAGGACGGCTTTAAAAATACGATTTTTAATGAAGATGATGCAGACTACCTGGGTGGGGTTGCAAAAGATGGCGTTTTTCGATGTGTATATAAAGTAACAGACAAAAAGTTTCTTGGAAGCAGCACATATTACAAAACCGAGGTTATTAATTTTGTAATGAAGCTGATAAAAACAGAACCACTTTTTGAAATTACAAAAAATGAATCTTTATTGATTTCATTTGGTGAATTTGGGCAATATTTTTCTATTACTGCCTCCGATTCCAACAATGAACTTAAATTATATGGCATGGAGGCAGATGGCAAAAATTTTATTACATCACTCCATATAGCTATCCCGGCAACAAGTAAAAAGAAAAAAATAACAGACTACCTGGAAAAAATAAAACTCATCTCTACCACTGAGGAACCCGGGCTGGAACTTGCAAAGGAGAAAGTAAAACTCTTCCATACTCCATCCCATATCAGCATTATGGTAAACGAGGGTGACGACCCTACGCAGATCTATACAATCAATAAAAGCGATTTTAGCATTACCCATCAATCTATTGATCATTCCTTCTTTACCAAAGATGAAAAAGGCAGCTCATACATAAACAGCTTCTTGTTTAATGATATGGTAGCATCGCTCATTTTAAATAAGAAGAATATACGTATCGCCTTGTATGATAAAACCGGAAACCTGAAAAAAGTTCATGTGATCAATGACAATACGGATATGTCTGCTTTTGCCCAATCACCGGTAAGTACAGAAAGAAGGGGAAAGAAAACCTCGGAAAATGATATAACGGAAGCAAAAAAGGTAATCAAATCTTTAGATAAGGGATCTGAAGCTATAACGATCAGTACTGATAAGAAAGGACGATTGATTATCACAGTAGGCACTCATGATCCGGTCCAGGTATCCGGCGGCGGCGGAAGTTATGGTACAAGGCATACAAATGTCGCCTTAAACAGTACTTCCACAAACGTTGGCCCAAACAGCTATGAAACTACTTACTACAGGCCCGGAAGTTCATCCTATAGCAAGTATGGGGCGAATAATTATAAATCATTACAATTTAAGTTAATGATAGATCCTGTTACATTAAACTTAATGAAAGGACTCGCACCTGCTTCTGTCGCCGATCAGATAAAAGATTATATTGCTGAGGTCGATACAAAGGCCCAGGCAAAAAATCAGTTTCAGCTAAATGGAAAAGAATATTACGGGTATTATCTTACTGAAGATAAAATATACGTGGTAGAAGAGATTTTTATCCGAAAATAGATTGTTTGGTTCTGTCCGCTTTATTTGGAAAATGGCTTTTTGGATTTTATTGTGCCGGGGAAGGAATTGAAGGTGAAACTTACAATCGTTCTGAGCTAGTTCAAACATTAAGGCAATATGTTTTATGTGCAGATCGATTTATCTTTTAGTAATAGCATCCCTGTTTGCAGCGTATCTTTCCGGCCAGACAAAAATTGCTGAAATAAGCAGTACTGATGGATTTACCAAAAGCAATGAAGCCGCCGGCTATTATTGCCTTAGGCAATCAAATTACCTGATCAACCAGCAAATTGGTCGTACTATCCACCGGTATCTTTACAACAGCAACTTTGTTTTGCAAAACTCGTATTCGTTCAGGTCTGAAAAATTCACTTTTAACCGGAAACATACCAATACTCCTGTTTTTGCTTCCGAACTGCTGCTGGAAAATAATTATGAAATATTTTCTGATTATAACAGTGTCCTTATAGTGCAAACTGATTTTAATAATAGCAGGGACAGTATTGTTTATCAATTGGATCTTAGTACTTTTCAAAAAGAGGAAAAAAGACTGGCCATTATACTTTTTTCAAAAGGCCTGAGGGTATTAAGCTATTCACAGAAAACCAATAAACTCTTGCTTTATGAATGGCAGGAGAATGGCAAACTCAATACCAGTGAATATTTGCTGCCTGCCTCATCGCTTTCACCCGAAGAGATAAAAAAATATACCAAAGATGCAAGGATCAAATACAAAAATGCCTTTGACAATATGAATGTCAGCCCAGCTGATGCTACATCCATAACAGGCAATGCCGGAAGCAATGCTGTATTTTATTCTGAAAACAGGATATGGCTTCTTTCCCGGACTCCTTATGCCACCGGCTATAATATTCTGGAACTAAACATGGAAAGCAAGCAATTGCAAAACTCCAATATCATGATAAATGACATGCGGAAGAATAATGAGTCAGGCTATGGCGCTGTTATGACCCCTTATGCCGTTGTGTCCCATAATTTACTTATTATAAGAAATTCATCTCACTCTTTTTTCGAATACCATATATACGATATTAACAACAGGACAGAATTAAAAAAGTACGAGGCCCGTTCTGATGACGCTTTAAGAAAAATTATGCATTCGGATCTTAGGCAAAAAGGAACCTGGCTGTCAGGAAATGATGAAAAAAAATTAGATAATGAAAGAGCTTTCATGAGAAAATTAAATAATGGGTCGGGGTTTCTTGCATTTACGGATGAAAGCACAGATAGTTTTACAGTAACAACAGGCGGTCTCGTGCCCACAAGCGGACTGACTGGTTTATTACTCAGCATAGGAACCGGAGCACTCGGGTATATGGCAAATCTTACCATTGGAAATTACCAGATTGTGCCTTATCTTGAATTATACCGCAATAAAATAATTTACTGCCATTCAAGATTTTCAAAAGAAACACTTGAGTCATCGGCGGGTACTGGTGTCACTACTACCTTTGATACACTGTTGGATAACTTTGAAAAAAGGGATTTAAGATCGGGTAGCTCGTTTATTATGAAAAAAGATGGAAAATTCCTGGCCGCCATTTTTAATGCCGGGATAAATAAGTTTGAACTCTATAGCCTGAATGATGACCAAAAACCCTGAGATCAAAAACCGCTCCGTCTTCCACGAATTCTTCATAGATGCAAAATATGAAGCCGGCATGGTATTGCTGGGTACAGAAATAAAATCGCTCCGGGAGGGCAAGGTCAGTTTCAATGACAGCTATTGCCTTATTCATAAAGGTGAAGTATGGCTGAAGTCTCTTCACATTGCCGAATACTCACATGGCACGGTGAATAATCATGACCCTCTGCGTGACAGAAAATTGTTGCTGCGAAAAAGAGAAATAAATAAGATAGAAGCCAAGCTAAAAGAAAAAGGATATACGCTGGTGCCCCTTCGTATCTTCTTCAGCGATAAAAATCTTGCCAAAATCGAAATTGGCCTTGCCAAAGGTAAAAAGCTACACGATAAACGGGAAAGCATTAAACAAAAAGATGTGGAAAGGGAAATGAAGCGATACCTGTCCTAAGTACTCTCCGAAGGAGTACTATGTACCTTCGGAGAAATAATAGTGTGTAAAACTTCGTTTCTGCAGGGGATAACTTTTGGCGATATTACAACCCGATGAAAAAAATATTTTGCCTTTTTTTATTGTTTGTTTCACTTCACTCCGCTTCCCAGTCTGTATTTGGTTACTGGTATGGGTATGCGAATGTAAAGACAAACAGTTCTGCCAGCAATTACCTCGTTGAGCTTATCCTGCAACCCGAAAAAAATCATGTAACAGGAATTCTCAATTATTATTTTAAAAATACGTACCGGGGCATACCCGTAAAAGGCAATTATGATGCCGCCAGCAGGCAACTCAGTCTTTATGATGTGCCGGTTGCTTATTATGGTTCTATCAGCAATTTTGAAGTGGACTGTATGATGAATATGCGGGCTACACTGAGAGTAGCGCAGGCCGGCTCCACATTGCAGGGCAGTTTTACCAGTCTTCCTGAGTACAGGTATACCTGCCCGGATGTGAACATTAACCTGAAACTGGATACGGCTGTCAGCAGCAAAGATTCTGTACGAAAAGCCATCAGCGAATTCAAGGAACATTACCAGGTGTGGAAACCATCTGTTGATGATACATTAATAGCTGTAAACGTCATTCCCCGGAAGCTGGTCAACTATGTAACGGAGAAAGAATTTACCAAACGGAAAACTGTGATCACGCATGAGGTAGAAGTGGAATCAGATTCCATCCGGGTTGATGTGTATGATAACGGGGAAATAGACGGCGATATCATCTCCGTATTTTACAATCAACAGCTCATTCTCAATAGCCAGAAGCTTACTCACAAATCCATACATATAGACCTCGTACTTGATACCACAAAGAATAGCAATGAAATATCCATGTTTGCTGAGAACCTGGGGCTGATCCCTCCCAATACGGCCTTAATGGTAATTATGGATGGTAAAAATAAATTTGAGATCCCCATTTCCAGCAACCTGGAAAGAAATGCCACTATCAGTATCAAAAGAAAAAAGGATGGAATAAAAACTCCGAAAGTAAATTAATGACTATCCGCATATAACAACCTTGAAATGGAACCACATAGTCACATAGTACACAATAGGAGGAAACACATAGACCTGCCTGCCTGCCGGCAGGTTTCTATGTGCCTATGTGGTTCAAAAAAATTAGCGGTTGCTTCATCTGGTTAGTGAGTTATATTAAGTGAATAGTTCCGGTTGTTTGCTTTCTCCTTTTGATTTTACCCATTCCATTTCTGTTGACTTGCTGAAATCAGCCAGCTTGGTTCCCACTGTTTTGTATCCTGTTACTTCAGCAATTTTTGCGATCTTGAGTTTCCCTTTTCGTATTTGCGCCCCCCTGCCCTGCTGCATGGCCAGTATGGGTTCTTCGCCTGTTGTAACGGCTTCAACATAATTTCCCTCTCCTTCCTTAATGAAAAGGAATTTGTTTTTCAATGTTGTTGTTTCAATTTTGAACCGTTTTACCATGAATTGCTTTTTATCCATGTCAACATAAACTGCCGTAACAATTTTTCCGGGAATAAACTTCTCAATAAATATCACTTTCTCTGAATCCAGTTTCTGCGTCAGTTCCTGGTCGGTTATTTCATAATTACCATCGCTGTACACGACGAGGATCTTATCATCTGTACCGAACATTCCAAGCCATTCTCCTTTTTCATCGGTATTCAACCGGCCAAACTGATCGTCATACCATAATTTTTTGCCTGCGATGGTAGATACACCTGCTTCTTTCAATCGTACACCATCTGATTTTATCGGGTATTTGGTTACCGTATTGCCCATGCTGCTTCTTCCTTTGATCTCCAGGTCTGCAAAATTGAATTCAAGTTCTTTAATTCTCGCTTTGCTACCCGGCGTCAGGATGATCCTGACTGACTCCGCTTCCCCATTCGGGTTTATACTCAGGTAATGTACTTTACTGTTTTCATCTCCTTTGGTGAGGTCGTATTCTTTATCACGGGTCACACCCGTTACGTTGAAACGTTTGGCAAAACTTTTCTTGCTTTTACCATCCATGTAGATCATGTTGTAGGTGGTGCGTTCATCATTTTTCTGAAAAACAGCTACATGCATAATGTCTTTGCCGATAAATGTCTTGTCTGACACTTTCACCACTTTCATGATGCCCCGTTTTGCAAATGCAATGATATCGTCGATATCCGAACATTCAAACAGCAACTCATCTTTTTTCAAACCGGTGCCGATAAAGCCCTCTTCCCGGTTCACAAACAGTTTGGTATTGGCTATAGCCACAGCCTTTGCTTCAATGATCTCAAATTGTTTTATTTCTGTTCTTCTCTCCCTATCCTTCCCATATTTTTTCAGCAGGTTCTCAAAATAAGCAACGGCATAGTCAATGAGGTTATTCAGGTCATACTTCACCTGTTTGATCTCTGCCTCCAAACCCTTTATCTGGTCATTGAGTTCATCAATATCCAGTTTATAAATACGACGAACAGGTTTTTCTGTCAGCTTGATAATGTCTTCTTTAGTGATAGCTCTTTTTAACTGCTTTTTAAAGGGAATAAAAGCTTTATCAATTCCATCCAGTACTTTATCCCATGTTTCGTATTTTTTCTCCAGCTCCTTGTATATTTTTTCTTCAAAGAAAATTTTCTCCAGCGAGGTATAATGCCATTTCTCCTGCAGTTCATTCAGTTTGATCTTCAGTTCCTGTTCCAGCAGTTCCCTGGTTTTATCAACAGAAAGTTTCAATAATTCCTGTACGCCGAGGAATTGTGGTTTTTGTCCCACGATCACACAGGCATTGGGGGAAATGGATACTTCGCAATCTGTGAATTTGTATAAAGCATCGATCGTAATGTCCGGCGAAATTCCCGGAGCAAGGTCAACCTGTATCTCTACCGCGGCGGCTGTATTATCCGTTACCTTTTTAATTTTTATTTTTCCCTGGTCATTGGCTTTTACGATAGACTCCATTAACTGGGAGGTAGTAACTCCGTATGGCACACTCCGGATAGCAAGTGTCTTCTTATCTACTTCCTCGATATGCGCCCTTACTTTTACTTTACCTCCCCGTTTTCCCTGGTCATACTCGGCAATATCAATCATACCGCCGGTCAGGAAATCGGGGTAGAGTTCAAATCGTTTTCCCCGTAAATATTTTACAGCCGCCTCAATCAGTTCAATAAAATTATGCGGAAGGATTTTTGTAGAAAGCCCTACTGCTATACCATCGGCTCCCTGTGCCAATAATAACGGGAACTTCATGGGAAGGGTCACCGGTTCATTCTTCCTGCCATCGTAGCTCAACTGCCACTCTGTAGTTTTATTATTAAAAGCAACCTCAAGGGCAAACTTGCTGAGTCTTGCTTCAATATACCTGGCTGCCGCTGCATCATCACCGGTTCTTACATCACCCCAGTTACCCTGTGTGTCGATCAGCAGTTCCTTTTGACCCATATTCACCAATGCATCTCCAATGCTGGCATCACCATGCGGATGGTACTGCATGGCCTGGCCGATGATATTTGCCACCTTGTTATATCGGCCGTCATCCATTTCCTTCATCGCATGAAGAATGCGGCGTTGAACTGGCTTCAGGCCATCTTCTATCGCCGGCACGGCTCTTTCAAGAATTACATAAGATGCATAGTCCAGGAACCATGTTTTGTACTGGCCATGCAGTCCGCTATCATTGTTTTGGACTGCTATCGCTTTATTTTTTGCTGCACTCATTGCTTACTTCTTACCAATTATTCCCAAATGTGTGTATTTAAACCCTTCTTCCGTTTTCAACCCGTAACCAAATGTCCTATCCATGGAAGAATGTCCGAATAAAACAATGCCAATCACCTGCAACCATTCATTGGGCATCAGTAAACCTATTGAAAATAATGAAACGGCAATCCCTTTATGATGAAACAGATTATAAA